>JBKDSQ010000036.1:0-57464 GCA_046340895.1 Synechococcaceae cyanobacterium
GGTACTTCCAGCGGGCGTTTCCCCTTCCCTTCTAAGTGAAGCAGGTGCAGAGCGGCGTCATAGGGCGGTTGCATGGTCGTCGGTTGGGCCCCCAGGTGGACGGGTCAGACCGGGCGGACAACTTTCCTGACACTGGGGGGCCAGAACCTCACCATCGACTGGCAGTACAAGGAAAACGGGCGGGCCCGACTGCGCACGATGATCAAGGCGCTGCTCAAGCGCTACAAGTATCCTCCCGATCAGGAGGCCTCAGCCGTGGAGCTGGTGCTGCGCCAGACCGAGGTGATCTCGGAAGAGTGGGCGCGGGAAGACCTGGGCAATCAGATCCAGGCGGCGGTGGCGGGGGCGCTGGAGAAGCAATTCAGCGCCTGAAATTCGCCGTGCGGTTGAAAGGGGCCCTTCCAGGCCCCATGGGTCATTTGGGTGACAAGGCTGACCTCACCCCGTCTCCGTTAAGAGTGTCAGGCAGCCACGGGGGCGGCTTGACGGGAGAAACGAACGATGTTGTTCGCTGTTACGGGTTTGCTCTGACCGAGCAGGCTTCAGTCATCCTCCTCATGCCCCGTCGAAACCATTGCAGCCCCGGGAAGGCCGGGCCCGGAGGCCGGCGGCGGGGGAATGGAGCTGAGCGGAATCGAACCGCTGTCCGAAACACTGGTGTGGACCACCTAGTCGGCCCGAGGACCGACCTTGGAAGTATGGCACCGTCCGCAGCTTGGCGCTGAGCGACCGGAGGGGGCGGATGGCCGCCCCGAAGCGAAGATGCGCTGATGCAAGGAGCTGGCCCGCCGCCAGGGCACATCCGCCGGAACCGTGGTGTCGCGCCTGCTGCGGGCCGCCCTCAGCGGCGGTCTGGTGGCCGAACGGTTGGCGGAGGCCTGCCGGCACCCCAGCCATGTGTTCTGGCCGGAGCCGATCAGCCTGCTGCAGGACGGCCTGATCCACTGGCAACGGGTTCTGGGCCCGCGCCAGATCACCGATGCCTACCTGCTGGCCCTGGCGGTGTGCCACGGAGGCCGCTTCGTGACCTTTGATCAGCGAATCGGGGTGGAGGTGGTGCCCAGTGCCTGCGCCGCCGATCTGTGCATCATCGACTCCCTCTGAACATTCGTCACGGCCGACGGCTCGCCAGGCTCCTGCTTCCCTTCTCGCCCAGAAGCAGCAACTGGATCACCATCATCAGGCCGAATGAAGGCCATCCAACCGGAACGGAAGAGCGACCTGAAACCCCGCCGCAAGGGGTTAAAAGCAGCCTAGCTCTTGCCTGCAATCGCCGAAAGTTATTGACAGACAAGTTGCGAATAGAGAGACTACAAAGGTGAATTCATTCCTCTCATGACCCAGCTTCAGGCCCAATCCGCAACCCGCAGAGCAGGGCAGCAGCCCCTGCAACGCCAAGCGGCGTTTGTTGCCACGGCCAGCATCGCCTTCACGATGGCCTGCGGAACATCGGCAGCCCGGGCAAGCGGTCTCAGCTTCACCAACTACACCACCGCCAACGGACTAGGAAGCAACACCATATACGGCATCTCGATCAGCGACAGCACCATCTATGCCGCCACGTATGGCGGCCTCGGCATCTCAACCAACGGCGGATCAACCTTCACGAACCGCACCACTGCAAACGGCCTGCCCAGCAATGACATCAGAGATGTTTATGCAAACGGCAACAACGTCTATGTCGCCGCTTACGGTGGCCTCGCCATCTCCACCGATGGCGGCGCCTCTTTCTCCAACCGTACCACCGCAAACGGACTCGGCAGCAATTCCGTGTTTGCCCTCTACGTGAGCGGAAACAGTATCTATGCCGCCACATTCAATGGCCTGAGCATCTCCACAGATGGAGGATTCACCTTCATCAATCGCACCACCGCCAACGGACTTGGCAGCAACTTCATCAGTGACGTGTTCGCCAATGGCAACACCATCTATGCAGCCACCGAAGGCGGCCTAGGCATCTCCACAAACGGCGGATCCTCCTTTACGACCCGCACGACCGCCAACGGCTTGGGCGACAACCAGGTGATGGGCGTCTACGCCATGGGCAGCAGCATCTATGCCGGCACAATCGACGGCCTGTCCATCTCCTCAGACGGCGGATCCACCTTCACAAACCGCACTACCGATCAGGGATTGGGCAGTACCTTCGTCCATAGCGTTTACGCAAGCGGCAGCAGCGTCTATGCCGGAACCTCGATGAGAACTGCCACAGACGGCGGCCTGGGACTCTCCACGAACGGCGGCTCCTCCTTCACCAACACCACCACCGCCAACGGCCTGGGCAGCAACTCGGTTCTCCGCGTCTACGCGAGCGGCGACAAGCTGTATGCCTCCACCACAAACGGCCTCAGCATCGCTCAGCTGCCTGCCGCAACGCCCGTACCCGGCCCCCTGCCCCTGCTCGGCGCCAGTGCGGCCTTCCGCTGGAGCCGCCGCCTGCGGCATCGCCTGGGCTGAGGCGCAGCGCGGGAGGCGGGAGACTGACCCACAGCCCCCTGCCACCCGCCCCGATGGCCCCTGGAATCTCCATCGTGGCGGTGGTGGCACCCGGTCTCGAGGAGGTGGCCGCCGCCGAGCTGGCGGCCCTCGGGGCCATCGATGTGCGGCCCCTGCGCCGTGCCGTGGCCTGTCGCACCGATCTCGCCGGCCTGTACCGCCTGCATCTGCAAGCGCGCCTGCCCTTTCGGCTGCTGCGGGAACTGGCCCGCTTCCCCTGCCGCGACCGCCGCGACCTTTACGAAGGCGTGCAGGCCGCGGCCCCCTGGGAGCGCTGGCTGCCGCCCGCGCATCGCTTCAAGGTGGAGGTGAGCGGCAGCCTCCCGGGTCTGGACCACAGCCACTTCACCGCCCTGCAGGTGAAAAACGCCCTGGTGGATCGGCAACGGCAGCTGTGGGGGCAGCGTTCCACGGTGGATCTCGACGATCCCGACCTGGTGCTGCACCTGCACCTCAGCCCCGGCCGGCCCGGAGCGGGCAGCACCGCGGTGCTGAGCCTGGAGGGCAGCGCCGCCAGCCTGCACCGCCGCGGCTACCGGACCGCCATGGGCCTGGCGCCGCTGAAGGAAAGCCTCGCCGCCGGCCTGATCGCTCTCACCGGCTGGGACGGCAGCGTGCCGCTGCTCGATCCCCTCTGCGGCTCCGGCACGTTGCTGATCGAGGCCGCCTGCGCCGCCCTCGGCCGCGCCCCCGGCCTCAATCGGCCCTTCCTGCTGGAGCGCTGGCCCGATTTCGACCCCGAGCTCTGGCGGCGTGAAGAGCAGGCGGCGCGCTCCCTGGCCCGCACCACGCTGGCCGATGGCCGGCCCCTGGCGCCGATCGTGGGCATCGAGCGCGATCCGGCGGTGCTGGAGCAGGCCCGCCAAAACGCCAAGGCGGCCGGCGTGGCTGACTGGATCGAGCTGCGCCTCGGCGACGCCCGCGATCTGGAGCCGCCGCCCGGTGTGGGCTTGGTGGTGTGCAATCCCCCCTACGGCGAGCGGCTGGGGGAACGCCAGGAGGCCGAGGCGCTGCATGCGGCGCTGGGCGAACGCCTGCGCCAGCGCTGCGGCGGCTGGACCCTCTGGCTGCTGAGCGGCAACCCGGAGCTCACCCGCGCCCTGCGCCTGAAGGCCAGCCGCCGGGTGCCGATCAGCAACGGCGGCATCGATTGCCGCTGGTTGCGCTATGAGCTGCGGCAAGGCGCTGATGGGGCCTAGGAGACGGGGGCTCAGCCCCCGCGCAGCTCCGCCACCACAGCCTCCACCCGCTCCCGCATCTTGGTGAGCAGGGGCGCCTCCGCATCCCTCTGAAGCAGGAAGAAGCAGGCCGGATCGAGCACATCCACGACCCAGTAGTTGGCAATACCGCTGCTGCGGTAAAGGCGCATCTTGGTGTCGAGGTCGTAGGCAAGGCTCGCATCGGCCACTTCGATCACCAGCAGCGTGTCGGCCGCTCCGGGGTGGGCTGTCCACCAGGCATCAGCCCGGGCGGTGACCACCGCCAGATCCGGTTCAGGTTCCTGCAGCTCGCCAAACGTCAACGGGGCTTCAATGCGCAGTTCCAGCCGCGGCAAGCCTGTGGCTCCCTCCAGATCGGCCTCCAGAAGGGGGGCGATCACGCGTGCCAAACGATGCACCATGGCGGTGTGACGCGTTCCCTTGGCGATCACCTCGAGCACCTCCCCATCGATCAGCTCCAGCCGCCGCTCCGGCACCAGATCGCAGAGGCGATGGAATTCCTCCACCGAAAAGCGGGCATGGTGGCGTGCTCCCACGCTGGTGGTGCCTGGCTCGGGTGTGGCCTGCGCGCGTGAGGCGGCGGAGGAGGCCATACAAGCAGCAGCGGCGCAACGCTGATAAAGAGTAAGGAAGCTGCCAAGGCGTGCCGGAGCTGGCGGAGCGACCTGCTTGCCGCCGGGAATCGTCAGGGAAACCGCCCCGTGAGCGCCCGCGTGGTGCGCGAGAGGCCCGCGAAGGTTTCCGGCAGGTACGGGCCCTTGAGGATCTGGCTGCCCACGCGGATGAAGATCGTGGCCAGCACCGCGTTCAGCGCCGTGACCACCAGGGCGGTCTGCAGCCAGCTGAGGGCGAAGCGCTCGCGGATCCACAGGATCAGGGCCAGCTGCAGGGCCAGCGACGCCATGCTCGCCAGCCCCACCCCCATCGCCAGGAAGATGCCGCCGCCGATCACGCGGCGCTTCTCCTTGCCCACCTCCTGCAGCGCAATGCGCACGTGCAGGTCCATCACCGACGACATCAAGGCGGTGACGCGGCCCATCCTGCCCCCGCTCATGCCGACCGCCGGCCGCTATTGAGCAACAGGCCCACGATCAGGCCCACGCCGGCGGCCACCCCGAGCGCCAGCAGCGGCCGCTCGCGCACCGGCTTCTCGATCTTCGGCCGCAGGGTGCTGTTGAGCTCATCGAGCAGGTGCTCCAGCTGGTCTTCCAGCGGCTTGAGCGCATCCACCACCTGGTGGGCCTGATCGCCCGTGGTCTGCAGCAGCTCGCCCAGCTGGCGGCGCACGCCGGCGCTGGTGGCCCCCGTCTGGCGGCTGATCACCTCCACGGCGTTGTCGAAGCTGCCGCGGGTGGCCTCCAGGGTGTGGCGGGCCACCTCGGGCCATTCCTTCTGCAGGGCGGGAAGCAGCGCCTCGAAGCGCTCGCGGAAGGCCACCTGCAGCGGCGTGGGGGCCGGCTTGTCGGCCACCGGGGCGCCGGGCTGGTCGGTGCCGCCGGCGAGGGGGGCGAGCGGGGTGCCGTTGTGGGTCTCCTGGTCCATGCGGGGTGCGGGCGTGGGAGAGCGGGACCGCAGCTGGCCACTGGCGTTGCGGGTGGCGGTGGCGGGCCCTGGGCGAACTGTAGGCAGGCCCCTTGTGCGCGTCAGCGGCTCCGCTACATTTCGGCCGCTCCGTGCCGGGCCGGTTGGTTCACATCCATCAGGTCGAGCTCAGTCACTTCAAGTCGTTCGGGGGCTCGCTCAGCATTCCCCTCGAGCCCGGCTTCACCGTGGTGACGGGCCCGAACGGCTCCGGCAAAAGCAACATCCTCGATGGCATCCTCTTCTGCCTCGGCCTGGCCAGCAGCCGCGGCATGCGCGCCGATCGCCTCCCCGACCTGATCAACAGCGCCCTGCTGCGCGCCGGCAAGGCGGCCGAAACCACAGTCACCGTTCACTTCGACCTCAGCGACTGGCAGCCCGATCCGGCCGAAGCCGGCCTCGAGCCCCCCGCCGAAGGCCCCTGGATCCGCGCCGGCCAGACCACCTGGAGCGTGAGCAGGCGCCTGCGGGTGGCGCCCGGGGGCACCTACAGCAGCAGCTTCAGCGCCGACGGCGTGCCCTGCAACCTGCAGCAGCTCCAGACCCAGCTGCGCCGCCTGCGCGTCGACCCCGACGGCAGCAACGTGGTGATGCAGGGCGATGTCACCCGCATCGTCACGATGAGCGCCAAGGAGCGGCGCGGCATCATCGATGAGCTGGCCGGCGTCGCCCTGTTTGACAGCCGCATCGAACAGAGCCGCGCCAAGCTCGATGAGGTGCAGGAGCGCCAGGAGCGCTGCCGGATCGTGGAGCAGGAACTGCTCTCCGCCCGCCAGCGCCTGGAGCGCGATTGCGCCCGCGCCCGCGCTTACCAGGAACTGCGGGAGCGCCTGCACAGCGGCCGCGCCCAGGAGCAGCTGCTGGTGGTGGAGACGCTGCGGGAGGAGCTGCGGGCCCTGGAGAGCCGCGCCACCGCCCTGGCCCACCAGGAACAGCAGGAGCGCGAGGCGATCGGACAGGCCGAGCAGGCCGCCCAGGAGGCCGCCACCACGCTGGAGAAGCTCGCGGCTGAGGTGAAAGCGCTCGGGGAGGACCAACTGCTGGCGGTGCAGGCGGAGCTGGCCGGGCTGGAGGCCAGCGGCCGCGAGCTGGCCCGCCAGGCGGAGCGCCACCAGCGCGAGGCCGAGTCGCTGCAACAGCAACGCCAGGAACTGCAGCGCCAGCAGGGCGAGCTGCGCGGCCAGCTGCGCCAGCTCCAGGAGCACAACGACGGCGGCTCCCTGGAGCGCTCGGAGGCCGACTGCCGCTCCGCCGAGGCCGCGGTGGAACTGTCGCGGCGCCGGCGGGGGGAGGTGGCCGGGCGCTCGGGCAGCTGGCTGGAGCAGCAGCAGCGCCGCAGCCGCGCACGCCAGGAGCTGCAGGGGCAACTGGGCCCTCTGCAGGCGGAGCAGCAGCACCTCGACGAGCGCCTGCGCCAGGGGCGCGAGCGGCGCCGGGAGCTGGAGGCGGAAACCCGGGAGGAGGGCAGCCGCGACGCCGACGCCGAAGGCCGGATGGCGGAGCTGGAGCAGGAGGCCGGCGCCCTGCAGCAGCAGCTGAGCGGCCGGCAGAGCCAGGTGCAGGAGCTGGCCGAGGCCCTGGCGCTGCAGCAGCGCACCCGCAGCCGGCTGGAGCAGGAGCAGACCGGCCTGGAGCGGGAGATCGCCCGCGTCGACAGCCGCCGTGAAACCCTTCAGGAGAGCCGCGGCACCGGGGCGCTGCGGGTGCTGCTGGAGTCGGGCCTGGAGGGGATCCACGGGCCGGTGGCCCAGCTCGGCGAGGTGGAGGAGCGGCACCGGGTGGCGCTGGAGGTGGCCGCCGGCGGCCGGCTGGCCCAGGTGGTGGTGGAAGACGACCGCATCGCCGCCCGGGCGATCGAGCTGCTCAAGAGCCGCCGCGCCGGCCGGCTCACCTTCCTGCCGCTCAACCGAATCCGCGGCGGTGGCAGTGGTGGCGGCAGTGGTGCGGCGGCCCTGCAGCGCGGCGGTGGACCCGCTGGCGCGGTGGGCGCGGCCGGGCTGGTCGGCCGCGCCGTTGACCTGATCCAGCACGAGCCGGTGTACGCGGAGGTGTTCCGGTACGTCTTCGGCGACACGCTGGTGTTCGACACACTGGCGAACGCGCGGCGCGAGCTGGGCCGCTGCCGCGCCGTCACCCTGGAGGGGGAGCTGCTCGAGAAGAGCGGCGCCATGACCGGCGGCAGCCTGCAGGCCCGCACCGGCCAGCTGGGGTTCGGCCGCAGTGGCGACCTGGATGAGGCCGAACCGCTGCGCCGCCGGCTGCTGGAGCTGGGCGAAAGCCTGCTCGCCTGCCGCCGGCGCGAGGCCGAGCTGGCCCGCGAGCTGGAGGAGCTCCGGCCGCTGCTGCAGGAGCAGCAGCGGCGCCAGGCCGCCCTAGAGGCGGAGCGCGGGGCGGCATCGCGCAGCCTCGAACCGCTGCGCCAACGCCAACAGCAGCGCGATGCCCGCCTGGAACAGCTGCTGCGCAGCCTCAGCGACGACGAGCGGCGGCTGACGGAGCTGCAGGCGGCGATCGCACCGCTGCAGACGGCTCTGGCGGCCCTGGAGGCCGCCGAGGCGGCGGCGGCGGGCAGCGGCGACAGCGAGCGCTGGCAAGGATTGCAGGCCGAGTTGGAGGCCGCCGACCGGGGCCTGCAGGAGGCCCGCAGCCGCCGCGATGCGCTGGTGCTGCAGCAGCGGGAGCGGGGCCTCGAGGCCGACCGCCTCTCCAGCCGGCTGGAGGCGCTCAGTGCCGAGGAGCAGCGGCTGGTGCAGGCCGTGCAGACCCTGGTGGGCGAGCGGCAGCGCTGGAAGGAGCAGCACCAGGCCGAGCAGGAGCGCCGCGCCGGCCTCGAACGCCACCAGCAGGAGCTGGAGAGCCGCGTCGGCGCCTGCCGCCGCGCCCGCGATGAGGCCGAGGCCAGCCTCGCCGCCCGCCGCCAGACCCTGCAGGAGCGGCAGTGGCAGCTGGAGCGCCTCGGAGAGGAGCGCGCCACCCTGGCCGAACAGCGCCGCAGCCAGTCGCAGCGCCTCGAGCAGCTGGAGCGCGAACTGCCCGAGCCCCTGCCCGAAATCCCCGAGGAGGTGCGCGAGGCCGGCCTGGAGGCGCTCCAGAACGAACTGCGCAGCCTCCAGCAGCGCATGGAAGCGCTCGAACCGGTGAACATGCTCGCCCTGGAGGAGCTGGAGCAGCTGGAGCAGCGCCTGGCCGAGCTGGAGGAGCGGCTGGAGGTGCTCAGCAAGGAGCGCGAGGAGCTGCTGCTGCGCATCGAAACGGTGGCCACCCTGCGCCAGGAGGCCTTCCTGGAGGCCTTCCGGGCCGTCGATGGCCACTTCCGCGAGATCTTCGCCGGCCTCTCCGATGGCGAGGGCTGCCTGCAGCTGGAGAACCCCGAGCAACCCCTCGAGGGCGGCCTCACCCTGGTGGCCCACCCCAAGGGCAAGGCGGTGCGGCGCCTGGCGGCGATGTCGGGCGGCGAAAAATCGCTCACCGCCCTCAGCTTCCTGTTCGCCCTGCAGCGCTTCCGCCCCTCACCCTTCTATGCCCTCGACGAAGTGGACAGCTTTCTCGACGGGGTGAACGTGGAGCGCCTGGCCAGCCTGATCGCCAACCAGGCCGACGCCGCCCAGTTCGTGGTGGTCAGCCACCGGCGGCCGATGATCGCCGCCGCCCGGCGCACGATCGGCGTCACCCAGGCCCGCGGCGCCCACACCCAGGTGGTCGGATTGCCGCCGGCGGCCTGAGTGGATGGGGTGAGCCACAATGGGCCGACCGAGCCACCGGACTTGACCTCCTCGCCTTCCCCCGCCGGCGACCCCGCCGCCGTTCCCAGCGACCGCCTGTGGCTGCGCTCGGAGCTGATGGGCACCCAGGTGATCACCCGTGACACCGGCCGGCGTCTCGGAGTGGTGGGCGAGGTGGTGGTCGACATCGATCGCCGCGAGGTGGTGGCCCTCGGCCTGCGCGACAACCCCCTCACCCGCTTCCTGCCCGGCCTGCCCCGCTGGATGCCGCTCGATCGCATCCGCCAGGTGGGCGACGTGATCCTGGTGGATTCCGCCGATTCCCTGGTGGAGGAATTCAACCCCGAGCGCTACAGCAAGGTGATCAACTGCCAGGTGATCACCGAATCCGGCCAGCAGCTCGGCCGGGTGCTCGGCTTCAGCTTCGACATCGAAACCGGCGAGCTCACCACCCTGGTGATCGGCGCCCTGGGCGTGCCCCTGCTCGGTGAGGGGGTGCTGAGCACCTGGGAGCTGCCGGTGCTCGAGATCGTCAGCAGCGGCACCGACCGGATCATCGTCTACGAGGGGGCCGAGGAGAAGCTCAAGCAGCTGGGCAGCGGCCTGCTGGAGAAGCTGGGCATCGGCGGCGGCGGTTGGGAGCAGGAGGAGCGCGACCGTTTCCGCGCCGGTCTGGTGCCAGCGGAAAACCAGCTGCCCGCCGGCCAGCCCAGCGTGGCGGAGCCCCAACGGCGGCTGGAGCCGGCCAGCGCCCGCGCCTTCGAACCGGAATCCGAGCTCGACTATGTGGAGCTGGAGGAGCGCCGCCGCCGCGAACCCCTGCGCCAGCGCCGCTACCTCGAGGAGGAGCCCGAGCCGGAACCCCGCCGGGGCTGGTCGGAGGAGCCGCGCCGCGAGCCCCTGCTCGAGGAGCGCCGCAACGAGCGCTTGGTGGAGGAGCGGCGCAGCGAGCGGATGGTGGATGGCCGCCGCTCCGGCGGCTGGAACGGCAGCCGCAGCGACGAACCAATCGACGTCGACCCGGAGCGCTTCGACGACGACCCCTGGTGAGGTACGCCGCCGCGCCTCAGCGCGGCTCGAACGACAGCGAGGCCGAATTCACGCAGTAGCGCTGGCCGGTGGGTGCCGGGCCGTCGCCGAACACATGGCCCAGATGGGCATCACAGGCCGAGCAGCGGATTTCGGTGCGCACCATGCCGTGGGAGGTATCGCGCAGGGTGCGGATCGCGCCGCTGTTCATCGCATCCCAGAAGCTCGGCCAGCCGGTGCCGGACTCAAATTTGGTGGCGGAGCTGAACAACTCGGCGCCACAGCAAACGCAGCGGTACAGGCCGGTGGCCTTGTGGTTCCAGAAGGCGCCGGTGAAGGCCCGTTCAGTGCCGCCCTGGCGGGTGATGCGGAACTGCTCAGGGGTCAGACGCTCGCGCCAGGCCTCCTCGTCGAGGCCGCGGGCCAGGCCGCTGTCGAGGCTGCAGGGGGCGGGATCGGGCTCGGGCATCAGCACGGCGGCAAGCTGGCGCAACCTTACGCAGATTCCGCGGCGGGCAGCAGCTCGCGCACCAGGCCCGCCAGGGCGGCCACGGCGCCGGGGCGGCCGCGCAGACTGCGCAGGTCGTCGCGCATGGCGGCCAGGCGCTCCGGGTGCTCCAGCCAGTCGGCGGCCTCGGCGGCGATCTGCTCCGGTTGGATGGCCCCCACCCGCTCCGGCACCACCGCCCGGCCCGCGGAGATGTTCGGCCAGGCCAGGAAGCCCCGCTGGCGCAACCGCCAGGCGGTGAGGGCCACCCCCACCAGCGCCCGCAGCCCGGGCAGCCGCGCCACCAGCCCCAGCCAGCCATCCCAGGCCTGCATCACGTGCAGGTGCTGGGTGGGCACGAGCACGATCATCGGCACCGCCAGCGCCCCCAGCTCGGCCGTGTTCGCCCCCACGGTGGTGAGCGCCAGGGCGCACTGGCTGAGGGGACCGTGGGCCGGGTGCGCCTCGATCAGGCGGATCGGCGTACCCGCCGCCGTGACCAGCTCCGTGCCCTGCAGATGGGGTTCACCGCTGCCGTAGTGGCGGGCGATCGGATTGGCCGGCGAAGCCCAGGCGAGCAATTCGCGCACGCTGGTGGTGGGGGCCACTGGCAACAGGAAGCGACAGCCTGGCCGGCGCCGGGCCAGGCGGTCGGCGGTATCGAGCAGGAAGGGCACGCCCACCTGCAGCTTGGCCCGCTTGGAGCCGGGCAGCAGCGCCACCCAGTCGCCCGGCGGCAGGGGCGCCTCGGCCCGGGCCGAGGCCTGCAGGTCGGCCATCAGATCCCCCACCTGCATCGCCCGGCTGCGCCAGCGCGGCGCCAGACGCGTGGCGGCCTGGGGCCCCATCAGCGCCACCCGATCGTTCCAGCGGGGCCAGCGCGCCACCCACTCGGCGTAGGTGAGATGGCGGTAGCCGAGCCGGGCCGAGAGCAGCACCGTCCAGAACTGGTCGCCGCCAAGGAACACCACCACGCCCCGGCGCGGCCAGGGGCCATGGCGGCGGGGACGCAGCAGCAGGAACCAAAAACGCCCGGCCGGCAGCACCCGCTCGAACAGGCCCCATCCGCGCGCCACCCGCGCCTCCTGGCCGGTGGCGTTGGGGCAGGGCACCAGCACCAGGTGCAGGCCCAGCGCGGCTTCGGGACGCAGCGGCCGCAGCGCCAATTCGGCATGCAGGCGGCGGGCCAGGGGCCGCACCCAGGTGCTCAATTCGCCCGGGCCGTTGCTGACCAGCACGATCGCGGCGGTTTCGGGCGTTGCGGGGGGCGGGGGCCCCTGGGAGGGCATTTGGCGCACGGTGGCTACACCCACCCCAGATCCCGGTGATGAAAGAAAAATGCGGATGGCGAGACTTGAACTCGCAAGGCCGAAGCCACACGCCCCTCAAACGTGCGTGTCTACCAATTCCACCACATCCGCGTGGCTGGATCCGCGAGCGAATCGCGTTCCTCGAAGGATCATACCCATCGCCGGGTCCCCGGTCCGCGGCCCCAAGGGGGGGTCGGTCAGCGCTGATACAGTCCGCGATGGCCTGAGGCCACCTCCTGCCACCCGCCGCGGATGTCCATCGGCAAGCTGCTGATCGCCAACCGGGGCGAGATCGCCCTGCGCATCCTGCGCAGCTGCCGGGAGCTCGGCATCGCCACGGTGGCGGTGCACAGCACGGTGGATCGCAACGCCCTGCACGTGCAGCTGGCCGATGAGGCCGTGTGCGTGGGCGAGGCGCCCAGCAGCCGCAGCTACCTCAACGTTCCCAACATCCTCGCCGCCGCCACCTCCCGCGGCGCCGATGCCATCCACCCTGGCTACGGCTTCCTGGCGGAGAACGCCGATTTCGCCGAGAAGTGCCTCGACCACGGCATCACCTTCGTCGGCCCCTCGCCCGCCTCGATCCTGGCGATGGGCGACAAGTCGACCGCCAAGGCCACGATGCAGCGCGTCGGGGTGCCCACCATCCCGGGCAGCGAGGGGCTGCTGCGCGATCCGGCCGAGGCCGCGGCCCTGGCCGAGCGGATGGGCTAGCCGGTGATGATCAAGGCCACCGCCGGCGGTGGCGGCCGCGGCATGCGCCTGGTGCCCTCCGCCGAGCAGCTGGAAAACCTGTTCAAGGCGGCCCAGGGGGAAGCGGAGGCGGCCTTCGGCAACCCCGGGCTGTACATGGAGAAATTCATCGACCGGCCCCGGCACGTGGAAGTGCAGGTGCTGGCGGATCGCCATGGCAACGTTGTCCACCTGGGCGAGCGCGACTGTTCCATCCAGCGCCGCCACCAGAAGCTGCTCGAAGAAGCCCCCAGCCCTGGCCTCGATGAGGGCCTGCGCCGCCGCATGGGCGAGGCCGCCGTGGCCGCGGCGCGCAGCATCGGCTACGAGGGCGCTGGCACCGTGGAATTTCTGGTGGATCGCAGCGGCGCCTTCTATTTCATGGAGATGAACACCCGCATTCAGGTGGAGCATCCCGTCACCGAGATGGTCACCGGCATCGACCTGATCGCCGAGCAGCTGCGCATCGCCGGCGGCGAACCGATCTCGGTGCGACAGGAGCAGATCCAGCTCTGTGGCCATGCGATCGAATGCCGCATCAACGCCGAGGATCCGCGCCACAACTTCCGCCCCGCCCCTGGGCGCATCACCGGCTGGCTGCCACCGGGCGGCCCTGGCGTGCGCATCGACAGCCACGTGTACACCGGCTACGAAATCCCCCCCTTCTACGACTCGCTGATCGGCAAGCTGATCGTGTGGGGGGTCGACCGGGACCACGCCCTGCGCCGCCTGCGCCGCGCCCTCTCGGAATGCGCCGTGACCGGCATCCCCACCACGATCGACTTCCACCTCGCCCTGCTCGATCGACCCGAGTTTCAGCGCGGCGAGGTCTACACGAAATTTGTCGAACAGGAGATGCTCGGCGCCGGCTGACGCCGGCCGCACCTCCATGAGCCGCGGCTCAGGCCACCGGTGGGGTGGGATGGCGCAGCAGCAGCTGGGTGACCAGCCCCTGCTGGCCCACGAGCAGCTCGCGCAGCAGGCTCACCAATCCCACCCACACCACCGGCGTCACATCCACGCCGCCGATCGGCTGGATCAGGCGACGGGTGGGGGCCAGCAGCGGTTCGGTAGGCAGGCCGATCACACGCATCCAGCCCTGGCGCAGATCGATCTGGGGGTACCAGGTGAGCACGATCCGGAACAGGAACAGCAGGGTCCAGGCGCCGAGCAGCAGCCCGAGGAGCAGATGGAGCGTGGGCAGCGCAGCCGTCACAAAGCTCTAAGCAGGTGGGCTGAAATCGTAGGCAGTCCCCGGCTCTGCCTAGGATCGCCGGGCTTGACACGAAGCCGCCGCCATGACGCCCTCGCTCGCCAACTTCCTCAACAGCCTCGTGTATGGAGCCCTGATCGTGGTGATCCCGATCTCGATCGCCCTGTTCCTGATCAGCCAGAACGACCGCGTCGATCGCAAGCTTTGATCCATGCGGGGAGGCTCTTGCCCCCTCCCTAGACTGCCTGGATCCCCGCCTGTGCCCGGGAGCTCCCGGCAACCGCCTTGGTCAACGCCAGCCTCAACTGGGCCAGCATCGTCGGCATTGTGCTGGCGGTGGGCGGAGCCCTGCTCTTCTTCCTGAGGAACTTCAAGCCAGCCCTGGCCCGCGACACCGACGTGTTCTTCGCGGCCGTCGGCCTCCTCTGCGGCGGCATTCTGTTCTTCCAGGGCTGGCGCCTCGATCCGATCCTGCAGTTCGGCCAGTTTCTGCTGGCGGGCACCACCGTCTTCTTCGCCTACGAGAGCGTGCGGCTGCGGGGGATCACCACCGAGCAGGCTCGCCGCTCCTCCTTCTTCGATGAGGAAGAGCCCGCCCCGTTCCGGCCCCGCGGCGGCCTCGGCGGCGGCTACGAGCCCGACTACGACCGCTTCGAGGAGCCCGAACGGATTTCGCGGCGCATCCGCCCCCGCGACGACAGCGACGAAGATTTCTACCGCCCGCGCCGCACCAGCCGCGCCGCCATTCCCGAACGCGCTGCCAGCCGCTTTCGTGAGCAGGACGATTGGGAATCCCCACGCCGTTCCGCGCGCATGGAGGACGAGCCGCCGGAAACGCCTGCCTCCGCTCGCAGCCGCTACGGCGCCGCGCCTTCTCGGGCCGCTGCATCGCCGGAGTTTGGCGCCCGGCGGCGAGAGCGGGAAGGCGGAAGCGATGGGCGCCGCGGCAGTCGCCCCACCGCCGCCTCCGACCTGCCCCGCTCCAGCCGCCGCCCCGGCACGGGAAGCGAGGCCATGGGCGGTCGGCCGCCCGAGGCCCCGGCGGGCCCGCCTGGAGTCCCCCAGGGGGCGCCGATCCGCTCCGCCGAGGTCTCCGGTGGCCCGAGCAACCGCGCTCCAGGCGCCAGGGCCGACACCGGTCCCAGTGGTGCCTCCGGCTCGGTGAGCGATGCCGATTTCACGCCGATCCGGCGCCCCAGCGCTCGCCCCTCCGCCGGTGCGGAACCCCCGCGTCCCCGCGACAACAGCTCCCGTTTCGACGACTGAGCCCACCCGGCTTCCGGTCCTTGCCGCCCGCTCCGACCCCCCGCCCCTTGCCCCCCGCCGGCAACGCAGGTCACCGCGGCCGCTGGGTGGCGCGGGCGAGTGCAGTCCTGGCGCTGCTGACGTTGCTGCTGGGGGGCTGCGCGATGCTCGAGCCAGGCCGCCGCGGGGCTGCGCCGCTGGGGTTGGCGCGGCAAAGCCGGGCGGATCCGGCCCTCAGCGGCGACGGGCGGCTGCTGGCCAGCCTGATCGAGCGGGACGGCCAGCCGATGGTGGTGCTGCAGGAGCAGGCCAGCGGCCGGGTTCTGCCGCTGCGCCAGCTGCGGCGCGACCCGCCGCACCGCTCGCCGTCGTTGAGCTGGAATGGTCGCTATCTGGCGGTGATCGCCGGCGATGGCCGCCGCCGTCTTGTGCTGATCGAGGACCGGGCCACCGGGCGTCTGCACCGACTGCCGCTGCCGCCGGATCTGCAGCCTGAGCGGCTGAGCCTGGCCCCCGATGCGCGACGGCTGGCGCTCGAGGCCAGTGTGGATGGGCGGCTGCGGCTGCGGCTCTTCGATCTCTCGCCCCTGCTGGAGCCCGACATCCCCGCCGGCCTGGCGGTGCGGGGCTCCGCGGCGGGGCAGGCGCCATGACGTCCGCCGGCGTGGGCCTGGGAGGCCTGCTCGCGGGCCTGGCACTGCTGCTGGCCAGCTGCCTTGCCCCCGTGCCCCAGCCCCTCGGCGGTCTCGAGCGCCAGCTGGAGCAGGCGGGCGCCGGCCGCTCCCCCAGCCTCTCCGGCCGCTGGCTGGCGATGATCGCCCAGCGCGGCGCACGGGAGCAGGTGCTGCTGGTGGATCTGGAGGGCCAGGGTCCGGTGCCGCTGCCTGGACTCAACCGGCCGGATGCCCAGCCCCTGGCGGTGGCGGTGGACGGCAGCGGCCAGCGGCTGGCGCTGGTGCGGCAGCTGGAGGGGCGCACCGAACTGGTGCTGTACCGACGCTCGGCCCAAGGGCTGGAGCGGATCGCGATGCAGCCTGCCGGGGTGCCACGTCGGGTCAGCCTGCGGGCCGACGGCCGCGAGCTGGCGGTGGAGGTGAGCCGCGACGGGCTCTGGCAGATCGACCTGATCGCGCTGCCGTGAGGGACGCTGCCCTGGCCCCGTCGCCGTGGAGCCAGAAGCGGGCGCTCAGGGCACCAGGCCAGCCCAGTGCAAGAAAGTGTCGCCGCTGAGGGCCTCGATCAGCAGCACGGCGGCGAAGCCGACCATCGCAAAGCGGCCGTTGACGCGCTCGGCGTAGCCGCTCCAACCGAAGGCCGGAACCTCGGCGGTGGTGGCACTGGTGCTGGGGGTGGTGCTTTCGCTCATCGAGACAGGGGATGCGGCCGCACTCAGGTGGGGAGGCCAAATGTATAGCTGCCCGCCGGCAGCAGCCGCCAGCCGCCCCCGCCGTCCAGCTCCAGCACCGTGTCGTGGTAGTCCTTCAGCGTCGGCCGGTGGCCCACGCTCACAAACGCCATCTCCCGCTGCACCAGCAGCTCATACAGCCGCTTCTCCGTTGCCACATCCAGCGCGCTCGTCGCCTCATCCAGCACCACAAACGCCGGGCCGTTCAGCAGCAGCCGCGCAAACGCCAGCCGCTGCTGCTCCCCCAGCGACAACAGCCGCGGCCAGTCCTGCTTGATGTCCAGATCCGGATACCGCCGCACCAGCTCCCCCAGGCGAACCTCTTCCAACACATGCCGCAGCTGCGCATCCGAGCAGCGCTCCACCGCCTGCGGGTAACACAGCTGCTCCCGCAGGCTGCCCAGCAGCATGTACGGCTTCTGGGGGATGAACATCAGCTCCCCCTCCGGCGGACGGCTCACCTGCCCCCGCGTCGGCGGCCACAGCCCGCTCACCAACCGCAGAAACGACGTCTTGCCGCACCCGGACGGACCCACCACCAGCAGCCGCTGCCCGGGCGACACCTCCACACTCAGATCGCGGATCAACAGACGCCCGCCACGCGGCGGCACCACATCGGCGTTGCGCACCAGGATCGAATCCGGAACTACCGGCGATGCCCCCCCCGTGGGGGAAGGGGCGAGAGCCACCTGGCTGGCGAGCAGCGCGCCCATCTCGCCGCTGATCTGCTCCACCTTGCCCTGGAAGCCCTCCAGACGGCTGATCGAGGCGGAAAAGGCCGCCAGCCGGTCGATGTTGTTGACGATATAGCTGACGGAGAACAGAACCTGCGAGAAGGCGATGCTGGCCTGCCCAAACACACCAAAATCCACCTGTTTGGCGAAGTAGATGGGCGCGATCACCAACCAGGGCAGGAAGCGCGAGAAGTAGTCGTAGGAGCGCTGGATCACGCTGATCAGCGCCTCCCAGATGATCAGGCGGTTGTAGTTGCGGATCACACCGCCGAGGCGCCGCTCCCCCTCGCGACGCTCCTGGTCTTCGCCGCGGTAGAAGGCGATCGATTCCGCATTGTCGCGGATGTGAACGAGGCCGTAGCGGAAATCGGCCTCGAGCTTGAGCTGCTGGTAGTTCAGCTGCACCAGCTTGCGACTGGCGAACACAATCAGAGCAGTACCGATCACGGAGTAGGCCAGCAGCCAGAGCGCCAGCTTCTGGCTGATGCTCCAAAGCACAATGATGAAGCTGAAAAAGGTCAGAAGTGCCGACAGGATCTCAACCGTGACGGACAGACTGGTGCCGGTGAAGCTGGCGGCGTCTTGGGAGATGCGCTGATCGGGGTTATCGATTTCCTCACTGCTTTCATCGTTGGGATTGATCACATAGTAGGCGCGGTTTGTGAGGTACCGCCCCAGCATGCGCCCACTCAACCATTCACGCCAAAGCAGGCCGAGCTTGGGGATCAGATAGCTCTGCAGCGCCCGGATCGGCAGCGCCAGCACCAGGCAGAAGGCGTAGATCGCCACGATCTTCCAGAACTCCTCCTGCTGGTACTGAACCAGGGCATTCTCGATATTGCGGGCCACAAAGCTGATGCCCACATTGATGCCGTTGATCACCAGAATCAGCAGCGTGATGATGCCCAGCAGCAACCACGGCAGCCACCGCCCCTGGCGCAGCTTGCTGCGGAAGGCCAGAAAGCAGACCACCCCGCCCGTGAACAGCACCATCAGCACCGGACCAATGGGGCTGCCCCAGATCTGGGCCACCTGCTGCGCCACACCGGGCAGGAAGGCGTCGCGCAGGCGGGGGATCAAGGCGCCGCTGAGGGCCACGGCCCCGGTGAGCAGCAGCAGGGTGCTGCCGGCCACCAAGGCCAGCAAGGCGAGCACGAGCACGAAGAATTCCCCGGCGCTGCCCCCGTCGCCGTCGGCCACCGGCAGGAAATAGGGCTGCGCCAGGCGCTGCAGCTTGCCCAGCTGCTCGCGGAAGGCCTTCAGGGGGGACATGGGCGTGGGCGGATGCAGGCATTGTCGCCGCCGCCTGGCCGCAACGGGGGGACGTCCTCAGCCCGGCGGCCAGGCCAGGGGGCGCCCACCGAGCACGTGCACGTGCAGGTGGAAGACCGTCTGGCCAGCACCCTCGCCACTGTTGATCACCGTGCGCCAGGCCTCCAGACCCTCCTGGCGCGCCACCCGCGCCGCCACGAGCAGCAGGTGGCCCAGCAGCGCCCCGTGCTCGGGGCCCGCATCACTGAGGTTCACCAGCGGTTCACGCGGAATCACCAGCAGGTGCACCGGCGCCTGGGGGGCGACATCGCGGAAGGCGAGGCAGCGGTCGTCGCTGTACACCGCATCGCAGGGAATCTCACCGCGCAGGATGCGCCCGAAGATCGTGTCGCTGGTCATGGTCGAGGGGCCGGGGAGGGGCTGGCAGTGGCGGGAAGGGGAGGGAAGGAGCGGCGGCGCACCGGAGCGGGAACGGGTCGCAGTCCGGCCGGTGGCACTGATCCTTCAGTGACCCCTTTCGCCGATGCTGGCACGCTGCAGTAGCGCCGTTCTGCATGGCCTCGACGCCCTGCCGGTGAGCGTGGAGGTGGACATCGGCCCCGGGCTGCCGGCGCTGCAGATGGTGGGGCTGGCCGATGCGGCGGTGCAGGAGGCGCGTGAGCGGGTGCGGGCGGCGCTGCGCAACAGCGGCCTGCGGGTGCCCCTCACCCGGGTGGTGGTGAGCCTGGCGCCGGCGGATCTGCGCAAGGCCGGTCCGGCGTTCGACCTGCCGATCGCCCTGGGCCTGCTCGCAGCCAGCGAGCAGGTACCGCCGGGGCGGCTGCAGGGGGTGTGGTGCGCCGGCGAACTGGGGCTCGACGGGCGCCTGCGGCCGGTGCGGGGGATGCTGGCGCTGGCCCAGGCCGCCCGGCGCGGCGGCGCCCGGGCGCTGCTGGTGCCCGCGGCCAACGCGGCCGAGGCCGCCCTGGTGGAGGGGCTGTGCGTCTGGGGGGCGGAGACCCTGGCGGGGTGCCTGGCGGTATTGGCCGATCCGACGCGGGCGGTGCGGCCGGCGCCGCGGCGGCTGCCCTGCCCCGAGGCTCCGCCGCCCGATCTGGCCAATGTGCGCGGCCAGCCCCACGGCCGCCGCGCCCTGGAGATCGCCGCAGCCGGCGGCCATCACCTGCTGCTGGTGGGCCCGCCTGGCAGCGGCAAGACGATGCTCGCCCGCCGCTTGCCGGGTCTGCTGCCACCGCTGGGGCGGGCGGAGGCGCTGGAGATCACCGGCCTGCACTCGGTGGCCGGGCTGCTGGCGGAACCCGGGGCGAGCGGGGGAGGGCTGGTGCGGCGGCGTCCGTTCCGCAGTCCGCACCACAGCTGCTCGGTGCGGGCCCTGCTCGGAGGCGGCAGCCTGCCGCGGCCGGGGGAGCTGAGCCTGGCGCACCACGGGGTGCTGTTCCTCGATGAACTGGCGGAGTTCCGCCGCGAGGTGCTGGAGAGCCTGCGCCAGCCGTTGGAAGAGGGGGAGGTGTGGATCAGCCGGGCGCGGCAGCGCTGTCGCTTCCCCTGCCGCGTGACGCTGGTGGCGGCCACCAACCCCTGCCCCTGCGGCTGGTACGGGGATGGGGCGCGGGCCTGCGTCTGCGGTGAAGGGCAGCGGCGGCGCTACTGGCACCATCTCTCCGGACCCCTGCTCGATCGGCTCGATCTGCAGGTGGTGATGCGCCGACCCACTCCGGCGGACCTGGCGTCGCTGACCCGATTCGGCGGCGATGGCGAGGGGCCGGCGGCGGCAGACCTGGAGGGGACCGCCTCCGTGGCGCAGCGGGTGGGCCGGGCCCGGCGGCGGATGGGGCGGCGCAATCCGGGTGGGGTGGCCAACGCCTCTCTGGCCCCCGAGGGGCTGGCCGCGGTGCTGGAGCTGGAGAGCGGCGCACGCGACCTGTGGGAGAGGGCGCTGGAGCAGCGCCACCTCTCGGGGCGCTCCGCCCTGCGGATGCTGCGGGTGGCGCGCACGATCAGCGACCTCAACGGACGGCGCCGCGTGGGGATGGCCGCGATCGCCGAAGCGCTGACCTACCGCAGCTTCGATCTGCAGGGCGAGGGCCAAGGCCCGGACGGTTAGCGGCGGCGATGGGGGCGGGAGGGGCGGTCGCGGTAGGGCTGCACACCCACCAGCGGGGGCTGGTGCTCCGCTTCCTCGCGCGGATTGCCGAAGGCGTGGCCCACGGCCTCAGCCAACCACTGGCCAAATCCGAGCAGGCCGGTGAAGGGGGCGGATTGCATGGCGAAAAAGGCGCTGGCTCCTCCAGCGTGCTCCAGCCAGCGGCGCAGCGAAACCGGTAGAAGCACCGGTTTCGAGCCGCCCCAGGCTTGGCCTGGACGGGATTCGCTCAGCGGCGGCGACGGCGCTGCTGGGCCTTGCGCTTGTACTTCTCCGCCGGGGTTTCGTGGTGCCGCAGGCGCTTGAGGTCAGCGAAGATGCCCGCCTTGGACACCTGGCGCTTGAAGCGACGCAGGGCGGATTCGATCCCTTCGTTTTCGCCGACGGTGACCTGGGTCATGAATGAGCTGGATGAACAGGCGTAGCCCGTGAGCCTAGCAATCGGGGGGTGGCCCCCCTCATCGCATCGGCGCCCGCCGGGTGGGGCTGGCCCCGGAGGACGGCGGGGTGGTGGGGGGCAGCAGCGGGGGCAGCGCCACGGCGGCCGGGGCGGTCGGGGCGGCCGGGCTCGTGGGCTTGGCGGGGACGGCGGGGACGGCGCTGGCGGAGCCGGCCGGAGCCGCGGCACCGGGGAAGCTGTCGCTGTAGAGGTACACGTGGCCAAGGGAGCGGCCGCCGAACTGGCGGCGCTTCAGGCGCCAGCCGGGCTCGAGGTGGAGCTTCACGAAACCGCTGGCGTTGCCACCCGTGCGGGCCACCACCATCTCCGGGCCGCTGGCGCGGGTGGGGATGGCGAGCAGCAGCGTGTCGTTGCCGGAGCGCGACACCATCAGGCGGTAGCTGGTGGCCAGATCGCTGCCGCCGACGCGCACCGAATACCCGTTGGCATCGATGTAGCGGCCGCAGATGCCGGTGAAGTCGAAGGTGGCCAGCAGCGGATTCACGGCCGCGGGACGACCCTCACCAACGGCGAAGCAGGCGCGGCTGGGGCGGATCTGCTCGTAGATGTTGAGCTGGGACCGCTCCCCCTTGCCGATCGGGGCGGCCACCAGCACAAAGCGGCTCTGGTCGAGCTCACCGGCCTGGAACAGGGCCTGGGCGGAACTGGCGGCGGGGAACGCCGCCGCGAACAGGGCACCGCCGAGACCGACACCGGCCAGGACGGCCCGGGCGAGCGGCAGGGGACGGGAGGGGATCGCGGTGGTCACCGGGTCGTGCGCCGAAGCGCTCCGATCGTATGGAGCCAAGCGGGGCCCGATCGGCAGCTGTGGCCCAATCCGAGGGCCGGCCGACGGGACTGGCGCCAGATCAGGCCGGGCGGTTGATGCGGATCGCGACCAGCAGGGCGATCACCGTGCCCGGCAGGCTGGCGGCGAGAATCGCGCGGGTGAGACCCACCCCGAGGTCGGGATCGCCGTAAGCGAGCTCGAACACGCAGCCGGTGGCGGCGATGCCGCACAGACAGGCCAGGGCGAGGAACAGCCCCGCCAGGGGTTTCATCGGCATCAGCGGATCGAGCGGACGTCGTCGCGGGCGAAGCCGTGCTGCTGCAGCTCCTCGTTGAGGCTCAGCTCATCGGTGACGCGGTCGACGAACAGGACGCCGTTGAGATGGTCCATCTCGTGCTGGATGCAGCGGGCAAGCAGGCCATCGGCCTTGATCCTGCGGGGGCGACCCAGCTCATCGCGGAAGCTCACCTCCACCACCGACGGACGCACCACGTTGAGATACACCTTCGGGATGCTGAGGCAGCCCTCCTCGTAGGTGTTGAGCGAGGAGCCGGCGGCGGTGATCTCCGGGTTGATCAACACCAGCGGCGGCGTGGCGGCCTCCTCCAGGTCAAGGTCGATCACCAGGAGCTGCCTGGCCACGCCCACCTGGGGCGCGGCCAGGCCGATGCCCTTGGCGCTGTACATGCTGCGGAGCATGTCGCGGGCGAGGTCACGCACGCTCTCATCCACCTTGCTGATGCGGCGCGCGGATGTGCGCAGCTCGCGGGCGCCGAGGGTGTGGATCGGCAGGGGCGGCTCGGGCAGGGCCTCCTTGGGCACGAGCACGGTGCTCCTGCCCTGCTCGGCGGACCGGGCCATCTGGGCGAAGCTGCGCGCCAAGGGGTCACCTGAAACGATAAGGGGATTCTAGGAGTCGCATCCCGATGCAAGGGCGCAGTCGCCGCGGGCCGCTGCCGCTGGAGGCGGTGGTGGGGGCCCGGCCGATCTGGCGCGACCCGCGCTGGTGGCGCGGACGACCGCTGTGGCTGGAGCAGCGCCCGGCCGAGCAAGGGCGCACCACCCTGCTGCTCGGAGGCGGGCCAGAGGCGGCGCCGCGGGAGCTGACGCCCGGGCCATGGAACCTGCGCAGCCGCGCCCATGAATACGGCGGCGGGGCCTGGTGCGTCGACGGCGACACGGCGGTGTTCGTCCACGACGGTGACCGGGCCCTGTGGCGCCTCGATCTGGCCGGGGCGGACGCGCCGGGGGCGCCGGCGCCGCTGCCGGTGCGCCTGACCCCGGAGGCTGCCGATGCTGGCGGACGGTCCTTCGCCGACGGCCTGATCGACCGCCGCCGCCAGCGCTGGATCGGGGTGCTGGAACAGGACGGCCGCGACCAGCTGGTGGCGGTGCCGCTGGCGGGGGGCGATCCCCAGCCCCTCTGGCAGCCGGCCGACTTCTGCGGCTACGCGGCCCTGAGCCCCTCTGGGCGGCTGCTGGCCTGGGTGGAGTGGGAGCGGCCGCACATGCCCTGGGAGCGCAGCCGGCTCTGGCTGGCGCGGATCGGCGCCAACGGCGCGCTGGAGGGGGCGCGGCCGCTGGCGGGCTCCGGGCCGGGGGACGGGCGCGGCGTGTCGGTGTTCCAGCCGCTCTGGGCCGGGCCCGACCTGGTGGTGGCCAACGATCGCAGCGGCTGGTGGAACCTGGAGCGGCTGGCCGAGACGGAGGCGCAGGCCGACGAGCTGCTGGCAGGGCGGGAGCCCGCCTGGGAGCCGCTGCTGCCGATGGCGGCGGAATTCGGCCAGCCGCAGTGGATCTTCGGCCTGCGCACGATCGCCTGGGACGGCTGCACGCTGCTGGCCAGCGCCTGCCGGGAGGGCCGCTGGCAGCTGGGGCGGGTGCGGCCGGGGGCGGAGCCGGCCTGGCAGCCCTACGACCTGCCCTTCGACGATCTGGAGACACCGGTGGCGGCAGCGGGGCGGCTGGTGGCGATCGCCGCCGGGCCGCAGCAGGGCGCGGGCCTGCTGGAGCTGGAGATCGACAGCGGTGCCTGGCGCCACACCCCGGCCGACGCGACCAGCGCCGGCGGCGTCGACGCGAGCCCCGCCGAACCCCTCTGGTTCGCGGGCCACGGCGGCCAGCCCACCCACGCCTGGCTCCACCCGGCGGCCGCCGGCGACGGCCCGCACACACCGCTGCTGATCCGGGCCCACAGCGGCCCCACCGGCATGGCGCGCACGGGGCTGAACCCGGCGATCCAGTTCTGGACCAGCCGCGGCTGGAGCGTGCTCGATGTGAACTACGGCGGCTCCACCGGCTTCGGGCGGGCCTACCGCGAGCGCCTCGACGGCCAGTGGGGCGTGGTGGACGTGGCCGACTGCGCCGCCGCCGCCCGCGCCGTGGTGGCCGCCGGCCGGGCCGACCCCGAGCGGGTGGCGATGGAGGGGGGCAGTGCAGCCGGGTTCACGGTGCTGGCCCTGCTCTGCTTCGAAACGGTGCTGCGGGCGGGCGCCTGCCGCTATCCGGTCACCGACCTGACGGCGTTGACGGGGGAAGGGCACCGCTTTGAGGAGCGCTACTTCGACACGCTGATCGGGCCATGGCCGGAGGCGCGGGCCACCTATCTGGCCCGCTCGCCGCTGCACCATGCCGAGCGGATCACCGCGCCGGTGCTGCTGTTCCACGGCCTCGACGACCGGGTGGTGCCGCCCGCCCAGAGCGAGCGGCTGGCGCAGGCGCTGAGTGAGCGGGGCGTGCCGGTGGAGCTGCACCTGTTCCCGAACGAAGGCCATGGCTTCCGCGACGGGGCGGTGCAGCGGCGCGTGCTGGAGGCCACCGAACGGTTCTTCCGCCGCCGCTTCGGCCTCTGAGCCGGCGCAGCGACCCTGTGAGACGGTCGCGCGGCGGCGCTCAGCGCACCATCGCCGCCACGTTGCCCCCATCCACGGTGAGCAGGGCGCCGGTGGTGCGCGGCAGCAGGGCCAGGGCCACGAAGGCATCGGCCACATCGCTGGCGTGCACCTCCTGGCCGAGCAGGTTGCCGGCCATGTAGAGCTCCTCGCTGATGCCGCGGGCGGCGGCCCGTTCGCGGATCATGGCGTCGTCGAGCAGGCCGGAGCGGATGCGGTCGGCGTTGATGGCGTTGGCGCGGATGCCGGCGCCGCCCTCCTCGAGGGCGTACTGGCGCATCAGGGCGAGCAGGGCGGCCTTGGCGATGCCGTAGGCGCCGAAGTTGGGGCCGGGGTTGAGGGCCTGCTTGCTGACGTTGAACAGCAGCTGGCCGCCGAGCGGCGCTTGGTCGACGGCGCGCCCTGGGGCGTGATCCTGCTGGCGGAAGCTGGCCACGGCGGCCTGGGCGACGGCCTGGTGGGCGAAGAGGTTGAGCTCGAAGCTGGCGCGCAGGTCGGCCTCCGGCAGGGTGGCGATCGGGCCGGTCCAGGCGGCGCCGGCGTTGCTCACCACGATGTCGAGGCCGCCGAAGTGGCGGACGATGCGGGCGAAAGCGGCCCGCACCTGGGCCGGATCGGTGACGTCGCAGGCCAGGCCGAGGGCGCGGCCACCGCAGGCGGCCGCGGTGGCCAGGGCGCCGTCGAGGTCGAGGTCGAGCACCGCCAGCTCGGCGCCGGCGGCGGCGAAGGCGCGGGCGGTGGCGGCGCCGATCGCCCCGCCACCGCCGGTCACCACCACCACATGGCGGGCGAGCGGCTTCTCGGCGGCGCGGCCGAGCTTGGCCTGCTCCAGGCTCCAGTACTCCATGTCGAAGGTGTCGTCCTCGCCCACGGGCTGGAAGCGGCCGATCGATTCGGCGGCCAGCAGGGTGGTGGCCCAGCTCTCGGCCAGGTCGGCGGCGATGGCGGCCTCGGCGGCGGAGCGGCCGACGCCGATCAGGCCGTGGCCGGGGGCGGCGATCACGCGCGGCAGGGCGTCGAGGCGGCGCTTATGGCCGCCGCCGCGGGCGTTCTGGCGCTCGAAATAGGCCCGGTAGGCGCGGCCGTAGCCCTCCATCGCCTGCTCGATCGCGGCGGGGCTGGCCTCAGCCGGCAGCACCAGCGGCGCGGCCTTGGTGCGGATCACATGGTCGGGGGTGGCGACGCCGCGGCCGGCCCACTCGGCCAGGCGGGCGTCGTCGCTGACGGCGCGGGCCTGGGGGGAATCGCGCAGATCGAGGATCCAGCGGCGGGGGGCGCCCTCGGCGCTGGCGGCGCGGGCCAGGGCGCCGCGCAGCTGGGGCAGCAGCGCCTCGGCGGCCAGGGGCGGCTCGGGCAGAGCCACCGGCTCGAACCGCCGCTCGCCCCGGGCCAGGCGCTCCTCCGCCAGCGCCACCAGCTCGATCATGCGCGTGTAGCTCTCGTGCGCCGTATCCCCGAAGGAGAACAGGCCATGGCGCAGCAGCACCATCCCCTCGGGCCGCGCCCCGGCGGCCACCGCCTTCTCGTAGGCATCGGCGCAGGCCAGGGCGAGGGCGAAGCCCGGCATCACATAGGGCACCAGCACAACGCGATCGCCATAGACCTCGCGGCAGATCGCCTCGGCATCGGGCTGGTCGGCCAGGGCCAGCAGGGCCGTGGCGTGGGTGTGGTCGACGTAGGTGTGGGGCAGGAAGGCATGCAGCAGCGCCTCCACCGAGGGGTTGGGGGCGGCCGGATCGATCAGGTTGCGGCGCTGGGCGGCCACCATCTCCTCGTCGCTGAGGCGCTCAAGGGCGCGCAGGGCGCGCAGGGGCTCGAGCCGCACGGCGGGGTGGCCCGGCGGTTCGATCGTGGCCAGATCCCAGCCGCTGCCCTTCACGCAGAGCACGGGGATCTCCTGGCCGAGCAGGTCGGTGACGGAGGTCTTGACGGAGGTGTTGCCGCCGCCATGCAGCACCAGGGCCGGATCGGCGCCGAGCAGGCGGGCGGAGTAGGTGCGCAGCGCCAGCGGCTCGGCGACGCCCCGCGCGCCCCAGTGGGCAATCGCCTCGGCGGCGGCGGCGTCCGACCAGCGGTTGGCGACGGGCATGGCGGGGGCTCCCGGGAATCGGGCGAGGCTACGCAGGGGACCCGGCCGTAGCCTGGCCAGCAGGCAGCGGGAGGCCTGGTGCGAGCCACCACCGGCCGAAATCTGAGTCACGCCTCTGGGGTGCTGGCCGCCGCCGCGGCCCTGACGGCCGCCGCCGCGCTGGCGTCGCCCCCACCGGGCCCGGCCCCACCCGTGCCCCAGATCGCGCGCGATGGCTGGAAGGACTGCTCCTTCAACGACCGCGTGCTCCCCTGCCTCGACCGCCAGCGTCCCGACGGGCTGGAGATCGTCTGGAAGGACGGGCTGCGCATGCGCTACGTGGCCCTGCCCGCGGTGCCGGGCCGGCCCGAGCGGCTGCGCGATCGGCGCGGCGGGGTCTGGGAGCGGGAGGTGCTGATCCAGGGCAACACGGTGCTCACCAACGTGGCCAACGGCCAGCGGATCGTGGTGCCGCTGCGTTTCCCCTGCCGTCCGCCGCTGCGTGGCGAGGTGGGCACCTGCCGCCCCTGAGCGGCGGCGGACGCCCCGGCCCAGCCTGGCTACGGTGCCGGCATCTCCCCGCAGACCCGGCCATGGCCCTGCGCACGGTGCTGTTCCTGATCACCAACCTGGTGGTGGTGCTCACGATCTCGATCCTGCTGCAGCTGGCCGCAGCGGCCGGGCTGCTGCCGCCGGATCTGCCCCTGCTGCCCCTGTTGCTGGGGAGTTTCGGCTGGGGGGTGATCGGCGCGTGGATCTCGCTGCAGTTCTCGCGCCAGTCGGCGATCCGCGCGATGGGGGTGCAGCTGCTGGAGGAGGGCGAGGGCGGCTCGGCCGGCCTCTGGCTGCGCGACACGGTGGCGCGGTTGGCGGAGCAAGCCGGTCTGCCGATGCCCGCGGTGGGCGTGTATGCCTCGCCGGAGTGGAACGCCTTCGCCACCGGGCCGAATCCCGGCGCCGCCCTGGTGGCGGTGTCGAGCGGAATCCTGGAGGGGATGCCACCCCAGGAGCTGGAGGCGGTGCTGGCCCACGAGATGAGCCACGTCGGCAACGGCGACATGGTGACGATGACGCTGCTGCAGGGCGTGATCAACGCCTTCGTGATGTTCCTGGCACGGGCGGTGGCGCTGCTGGTGCCGCCGCCACGCGATGAACAGGGGCGCCCGTTGGGGGCACCGCCGCTGGGCTTCCTGGTGTGGCCGCTGGAGGTGCTGCTTGGGATCGGCGGCTCGCTGATCACGGCCTGGTTCTCGCGGCACCGGGAGTACCGGGCCGATGCGGGCGCGGCGCAGCTGACAAGCAGCGAGGCGATGGTGGGGGCGCTGGCGCGGCTGGGGCAGGCGAGCGGCGTGCGCGATCCGCGCGGCGAGATGGGCATGGCCAGCTTCAAAATCGCGGCGCCGCCTTCGCTCCTGGGCTTGTTCGCCAGCCATCCGCCGTTGGAGCGGCGCATCGAGGCCCTGCAGCGCTCGGCGCTGGAGCCCGCCCGTACCTGAGCGCCGCCTCTGCCGGCAAGCCCCGCCCCTTTGCAAGAACGCAGGAGACCCCATGATGCGCGCGATCGTCGCCACCGGCCCGCGGAGCAGCGCCGATCCGGCCTGCTTCGAGGAGATGGAGCTGCCCGATCCCGCGCCCAGTCCCCACGACCTGCTGCTGGCGGTGGAGGCCGTGGCCGTGAACCCGCTCGATACCAAGGTGCGCCTGTCCTTGCCGGCTGATCTCGGGACGCCGCGGGTGCTCGGCTGGGACGTGGCCGGCACGGTGCTGGCGATCGGCGATGCGGTGCGGGGCTTCGCAGCGGGCGATCGGGTGTGGTGCGCGGGCGACATCGGCCGGCCGGGGGGCAACGCCGAGCGACTGGCGGTGGACGCCCGCCTGTGCAGCCACCGGCCGGCGTCGCTGGGCGCCGCGGAGGCGGCGGCGTTGCCGCTCACGGCGCTCACGGCCTGGGAATCGCTGTTCGAGCGCCTGGCGCTGGCGGAGGAGGGCGCCGATGCGGGGCGCAGCCTGCTGATCCTTGGCGGCGCGGGCGGGGTGGGCTCGATCGCGATCCAGCTGGCGCGCGCCGCGGGGCTGCGCGTGATCGCCAGCGCCTCACGGCCCGAAAGCGCCGCCTGGGTGCGGCAGATGGGGGCGGATTCGGTGGTGGATCACCACCGGCCGCTGCCGCCGCAGCTGCGGGAGCTGGGCCTGCCGGTGGTGGATGCGATCGCCAACTTCGCCGACCTGGACGCCCACTGGGAGGCGATGGCCGAACTGATCCGTCCCCAGGGCCGAATCGTGGCGATCGTGAGCAGCCGTGGACCGCTCAATCTCAACCTGCTCAAGGACAAAAGCGCCGGTTTCGCGTGGGAATACATGTTCACCCGGCCGCGCCACGCCACAGCAGACATGGCCCGCCAGGGTGAGATTCTGCGCGCGGTGGCCGAACGTCTCGACGCCGGCACGCTACGCACCACCTTGCGCGAAAGCCTGACACCGATCAGCGCCGACACCCTTCGCCAGGCGCACGCAAAGCTGGAAACGGGGCGCACGATCGGCAAAATTGCGCTGGAGGGCTGGGAATAGGCAACGAACAGCCGATTCAGACAACAGCGCACCGCGCCACGGCCAATGAACATTTGTTGTGCCAGCACGGGGCAGTCGCCACTATTTATACAGTGAAGGCAGATTCAATCGCCTGCTCCAATGCCGGAGCTGCAACGTCGATGATCCTACAGACTCCCCAGCAATCCAACTTCAACCTCTCACTTGCCCAGGAGCTTCTGCTGCTAGTGGAGGAGGCGCATGTGGAGTTCACCCGCTCCCAGGAGCACCCCAGCTGGGACTGGGACAATGACACCAGCAGCATCACGGTTGCCGGCAAAACCTATGCGATCAGGAGGCGATTCGGCTTCGCCGAGCGGCTGCATACCCTCCACAACTCCCCCTTCGCAGACATTCAGGGCATGCTCGACTTACTGCACGATCGGGTGCCCTTCGGCTTCATCGCCCACGACACAGACAGCAACACGCTATACGTGGTGTTTCGAGGCACGGCCACGCCGGCCGAATGGATTATCAATTTTCAGTTCAAGCCAGGAGACGACCCCTTTCTCAACAACAAGGATTTTGGCAGAGTTCACCGCGGTTTCTACACGATTTACACACGTCTCGACAGGGGCGACAATCCCTTCCGTCCGAAGGACGACCTGCCCTCGATGAAAGACACCATCGAGAACACCATCCTTGGCTGCCCGTCGCTGGCGATCAACGACAATTGGCCCGCCGAAGCGCTGCAGGAGTGCCCGGCCGACGCCCAGGTTTATGTAACCGGCCACAGCCTCGGCGGAGCCCTGGCCACCCTCGCCACGGCACACATCCACTCCTTGAATCACTTCAAGCAGAAACCGATCCTCTACGCCTTCGCCAATCCCCGCGCCGGAGACGCTCAGTTTTTCCAACAGTTTGTCGACCTCGACTGCTTCCGCATTGCCAACAGCGAGGACATCGTACCGACCCTGCCATTAGCCAGCATTGACATGACTTCGGCGAGCGCCACGGACATCACGAGCGAGTCGCTGCGGAAAACAAGGCTGTCCCGGCTATCAGCCCTCCTTCCCGAGCTCGACTATCACCACATTGGCGACCCCATCTACTTCACGCTGCACGAGGGGGCAATCGCCGATAACCACATCATTCCCGCTTACAAAAAAGCCCTGGGAATCGCCAGCCAAGCCTGAGCGCGGCGCTCAGCCCTGCGGGTAGAGCCCCCGCAACCCCGCCTCGCTGGCAGGGGCCACGCCCCGCTCGGTGATCAGGGCCGTCACCAGCCGGGCCGGTGTCACGTCAAAGGCCGGGTTGAAGCCGCGGCTGCCCTCCGGCACCAGCCGCACCTCGGTGGGTTCGCCCGACTCAGGGGCGCCGGCGATGTGGGTCACCTCCCGATCGGCGCGGGCCTCGATCGGCACTTCGGCCACGCCGTCGGCCAGCGTCCAGTCGATCGTGGAGCCGGGCAGGGCCACGTAAAACGGCACGCCGTTGTCGTGGGCGGCCAGGGCCTTGAGGTAGGTGCCGATCTTGTTGCACACGTCGCCGCAGCGGGTGGTGCGGTCGCTGCCGACGATCACCGCATCCACCTGGCCGTGCTGCATCAGGTGGCCGCCGGCGTTGTCGACGATCACCGGGTGCGGCACCCCCTCGCGGCCCAGCTCGAAGGCGGTGAGGCTGGCGCCCTGGTTGCGGGGGCGGGTCTCATCGACCCACACATGGATCGGCAGGCCGGCCCGGTGCGCCTTGTAGATCGGCGCCAGGGCCGTGCCCCAGTCGACCGTGGCCAGCCAGCCGGCGTTGCAGTGGGTGAGCACCTGGAACGGCTCGCCGCGCCGCTCCGCCGGACGATCGGCCGCCAGCTGCTGAAAGATCCCCAACCCGTGCTCGCCGATCGCCTCGCACATCGCCACGTCCTCCTCGGCGATGGCCGCCGCCTCTTCCTTGGCCGCCTCGGCCCGCTGCTCGGGCGGCAACGGCAGCACCCGATCGCGCACGCGCTCCAGCGCCCACTGCAGATTCACCGCCGTGGGGCGGGTGGCGTTGAGCGCCGCAAACGCCGCCGCCAGCGACCCATCGCCCGGATCCGCCTGCAGCGCCAGCATCAGCCCGTAGGCCCCGGTGACGCCGATCAACGGCGCCCCCCGCACCACCATCGTGCGGATCGCCTCGGCCGCCTCCTCCACGCTGGCCAGCGAGCGCACCTCCAGGCGGTGGGGCAGGCGGGTCTGGTCGATCACCGCCACCGAGCGGCCGCCCTCCTCCAGCCAGATGGTGCGCCAGGGCTTGCCGTCGATGTTCATGGAAGGGTCGGGATCAGGAAGCGGGCGGGCTCAGGAGGGGGGCGGAGAACCCTGCGGGCGATCCTCGCGGACGGCCGGCCCCTCCAGGTCCAGCAACGGGGGCAGGGCGACCGGTTCCTCGCTGCAGCGGGCCAACATCTGGCGCTCGAGCAGCAACACCCCGGACGCCAGGGCGCGCTCGATCGCCACCGCCCGCGGCCGGCCCTCGCGCACGTACAGGGTCACCCCTTCCAGGACCAGCTCCAGTGTGACCGTGAAGGCCACCTCCAGCAGCAGCTCCCGCCCCACCTGGAGCTGCAGGGCCGGCCGGTGGCGCGACTGCAGCCGCTGCGGCGGCAGGGGAATCGGCTGCTGCGCCGCCGGATCCGCCGCCGCCGCGAGCCCCGCCAGATCCGGCTGCTGGCGGAAGCCTGCCACCACCAGCCCATCGAGGCGCGTGGCGAGGGCCTCGGGCAGGCGCTGCACCATCGCGGCGGCCACCTCCCGGATCGCCACCGGACCGCACTCCCGCAACCAGGGATCGCCACCGAGCTCGGTGTCGATCAGGCGGCGCTGCAGACGCTCGGGGTCGAGGCGGAACAGGCTGGCGAGGGTGTCCACCGGTTGCTCACTCCAGCGGGGCGGCCGCGGCGCGATCGGCCGGGCGCAGGCTCTGCTCGCCGGGATCGGGGCGGGGCAGCACGCGGATGCCGAGGGAACCCAGGGGATCGCTCTGCGGTGGCCGGCGGCGCCGCTCCTGCAGCAGGAACACGCCGCCACCGCCGAGGCCGAGGCCCAGCAGCAGCCAGGCCAGGGGGGTGTTCTGGAGGGGCCGCGCCGGCTTGCGATCGGCCCAGGGCGGCGGTGGCACCGCCTGCGGCGGCAAGGGCGGCCGGGGCAGACCCGGCAGGGACTCCCGCGGCACCGCCCCGGGCGCAGCGCCGCCGGGCATCTGACTGCCCGGGAGCACCTCGCCGGGCAGCGGGCGGATCGTGCCGGGGGGGAGGGTTTCCAGGAACGAGGGCACGGGCGGCCGCGCCGCCGGCCGGGCCTGCTGGCGCAGCTGGGCGCGCAGCCGGGCCAGCTCCGCTTCGGAGGGGCCGGGCGGCTTCGGCAGGGTGCTCAGGGGCGGGGTGACGCCGGGAGTCGGCCGGGCGGCAGCCGGGGGGCGCGACGGGGCGGCGGGAAAGCGCAGCGGGGCTGGGGCAACCACGGGGGGCCGGGAGGGAAGCGGGGCAGGCCGCGGGCGCACACCGGCGCCAGGGGCAATGCGCACGCTGGGGGTGACCCGCGGCGGCAGCGGCGATTCCTGGCCAGGCAACAACGGTGCCTGGGGGCGGCGCAGCTCGGCCGGGGCCTGCAGCACCGGCGACGGCTCGGCGGCGCCTGCCGCCGCCGGGGCGCCGCCGGGATCGGCCGGGATCGCCAGGGGCGCCGTGCTCCAGTCGTCGATCGCCTGGGCGGTGGCGGGGTTGGGGGCCAGCAGCGCCGGTGCCAGCAGCGGTGCCTGAACCGCAAGCGGCGCCAGGGAGTGGAGGCAGGCCCGGAGTGAAGGGAACGGCGGGAGCCGGTGCATGGAGGGGCCGCGCAACAGCTCCACGCTATCGGCCGCGCCGCGTTCAGGGGCCGGCGCTGCCGGTGTCGTAGCCACTCCAGCCGCACAGGCCGGCCGCCCGCCTCCAGGCCGGCTCGAAACGCTCCCAGCGGAAGCTGCGCGGGTCGTAGCGGCTGCGGCTGCGGTCCACCGCCGCATGGGTGGTGAGGCGGCGCAGGGGGATGCCCCAGCGACCCTGCCAGAGCAGCACCTGGGCGGCAGCCGTGCGGTATTGGCCCTCGCTGTAGCCGGAGTGGCCGTCGCTGTCGCCACGACCATCGGGCGGGCTTTCCAGGCCGAGGTGGAGGGCCACGTTGTTAATCGAGCCCAGCGACGTGGGCCGCACCCGCACGGTCATGTCACCGAAGGCCGAGAGGCCGGCGCCGAAGGCGCGCCCGGCGTCGGGCACGATCCGCAACCGCTGGCCGGCGCGGTCGATCAGCAGGTGGTAGCTGGCCTGGTCCTCGTCGCGGGGGTGGGGGGTGGCGAACAGGCGCACGGTCGCCGGGGCGGAAATCACGGTTTCGTGCAGCACGATCAGCCGCGGTTCATGCGGCACGCTGCGGCCCCACATGTCGCGGCGCTGGCGCTCGCCGAAGTTGGTGGCGTGGGCCGGGCGGGGCAGCTCCGGCGGCAGGCCGAGGCGGCTGGCGCAGGCAGCCAGCTCGGCCTCGCTGCGGCGTGGCAGGGGCGCGGCGGGCAGATCCGCCACCGGCCAGGGCGCCCGCGGCGCGCAGCCCGCCAGCAGCGCGGCGAGGGCCAGCGGCAGGCGGAACGGGCGGCTCATGGGCGGATCTCCACCGGGGTGCCCAACGGCGTGTGGGCGAACAGCCAACGGGCTGTGGCGCTGCTCAGGCGCACGCAGCCATGGCTGCGGGGCACGCCGAAGCGTTCGCCGGCCCGCTCCTGCCATGGCGCCGGATGCAGGCAGACCGCATCCGGGCGCAGGCCGCCGCCGCCGAGACAAAGCACATCGGGCACGTGAGGGATGCGGTAGTCGCTGCCGGTGAGCGCGGTGTCAGCGTATTTGCTCGCCACCTGGAAGCGGCCGCTGGGGGTGGGACTGGCCGGCAGGCCGCTGGAGACCGGGGCCTGATACACCAGCCGGCCGCGGGCGTCGTAGGCGCGCAGCTGCTGGCGGGTGAGGTCGACCCGCAGCAGGGCCACCAGCTCCACCGCCGCCAGCAGCGCGACCAACGCCACTCAGGCGTGTTCGCGCAGGAAGGCGATCGTGCTCTGCAGCTCCTCGGCGAAGCGGTCGATCTCCGCGAGGGTGTTGGTGAAGGCGAGGCTGGCCCGGGCGGTGCCCGCCAGGCCGTAGTGGCGGTGCAGCGGCTGGGTGCAGTGGTGGCCGCTGCGGATGCAGATGCCCGCTGAATCGAGCAGGGCGGCCAGGTCGTTGGCGTGCAGACCCTCCACGGTGAAGGCCGCCAGGGCAGCGCGGTGGCTCTGACGCTCGGGACTGGGGCCGAGGATGCGCAGCCCCTCGATCGCCTGCAGCCGGTCGAACAGATGGCGGGTGAGGTGCTGCTCCCAGGCGTGGATGCGCCGCATGCCGAGGCCCTGCAGGTAGCGGATCGCGGCGCCCATGCCCACCGCCTCGCCGATCGCCGGGGTGCCGGCCTCGAACTTATGGGGCAGGTCGGCCCAGCTGCTGTGGTCGAGGAACACGTCTTGAATCATCTCGCCGCCGCCCAGGAAGGGGGGCATCGCCTCCAGCAGCGCCTCACGCCCCCAGAGGAAGCCCATGCCGGTGGGCCCGCAGAACTTGTGGGAGGAGCCCACGAGAAAGTCGCAGCCCAGCTGCGCCACATCCACCTCCATGTGGGGCAGGCTCTGGCAGGCATCCACCAGCACCAGCGCGCCGGCGGCGTGGGCCAGGGGCACCAGGGTTTCAATCGGGTTGAGGCAGCCGAGGGCGTTGCTCACATGCACCACGCTCACCAGACGGGTGCGCTCGTTGAGCTTGCTGCGCCAGTCGTCGAGGTCGAGTTCGCCGTGGGGGGTGAGGCCGGCGTGGCGCAGCACACAGCCGGTGCGGGCAGCCAGCAGTTGCCAGGGCACCAGGTTGCTGTGGTGCTCCATCAGCGTGAGCAGCACTTCATCGCCCTCGCGCAGGTTGGCCTCGCCCCAGGTGCGGGCCACCAGGTTGATGGCCTCGCTGGCGTTGCGGGTGTAGACGATCTCACGCGGCGAGGCGGCGCCGATGAAGGCGGCCACAGCGCTGCGGGCGGCCTCGAAGTGCTCGGTGGCGCGGGCGCTGAGCTGGTGGGCGCCGCGGTGCACGTTGGCGTTGTCGTGGCCGTAGTACTGCTGCAGGGCGTCGAGCACCGGCCGGGGCTTCTGGCTGGTGGCGGCGTGATCGAGGTAGATCAGCGGCTGGCCGAGGCAGGCGGTCTGCCCGAGCAGGGGGAAGTCAGGGCGGGTGAGGGCGGCCAGGTCCTCCAGTGGGGCCGCTGCCGCGGCGGGAGCGATGGCTGGATCGGGGAGGCCGGGCTCGGCGGTGGAGGCCGGTGCTGGGGCGAGGGTCATCGGCTGGCCTCGGGACCGGTGAGCGTCTGCAGAGGATGCCAGATCGCGGCGGTCGCCGGCAGGTCGCGCAGGATCTCCTCGCAGTAGCCGCGCAGCAGCAGGCGGGCCGCCAGGTCGGCGCCGATGCCGCGGCTCTGGAGGTAGAAGAGCTCGTCCTGGCGCAGGCGGCTCACGGTGGCGCCATGGGCGCAGCGCACATCGTCGGCCACGATCTCCAGCTCGGGCTTGGTGTCGACCCGGGCCCGGTCGGAGAGCAGCAGGCTGCGGCTGAGCTGGGCGGCGTCGGTGCGCTGGGCGGCGCGGGGCACGCGCACGGCGCCGTTGAAGACGCTGCGGCCGGCTCCATCGGCCACCACCTTGTGGAGCTGCTCCAGATGCCCCTCCGGACCGGCGAACATCACCTGGCTATGGGTGTCGGCCAGACGGTGGTCGGACACGTGCTGGAGACCGCGCAGGCGGGTATGGGCGGCGCCGGCGATCTGCACCACCCGCGGCTCGAGCCGGCTCAGGCCCCAACCGGCGGTCACGCTGGTGAGGCTGTACGTGCTCTGGGGCTCCTGGGCCACGGCCAGATGGACGAACAGCACCGAGGGATCGGCCGCTTCGGCCAGCAGGCCGTGGCGCAGGCTGGCGCCGACGCCGAGATGGGCCTCGACCACCACCGAGCTGAGGCTGGCGCCAGCGGCGCGGTGCACCTGCAGCAGCTCCAGGCTGGCGCCGGGCTCGAGCAACAGCAGCACACGCAGCGGCAGCACCCCGGCCGCGGCCCCGGCATCGGAGAGCAACTCCAGCGGCGCGGCCACGGTCCCCCGCACACGCAGGGCGAGCACGCGCTGGGCACAGGCCTTATTGAGCACCACCGGCCAGTCTTCCCGGCAGCCGGTGGCGGCCAGGGTCTGGCCGAGAGCCTGGGCGCGCTCGGGCTCAGCCACCAGCTCCAAGCCCGCCGGCAGCTCCAGGCCCGCCAGGGGATCCGTGGCGCCGTCCAGTCGCAGGCGCAGGCTGCCGGACGCCGGAGCGGGCCAGGCAACGGCATCGGCCGCAGGGGCCGCCGCCAGCGGCGCGGGGGGCACCGCCAGCAGGGCCGCCAGATCGGTGAAGCGCCAGGCCTCCTGGCGGCGGCTGGGAAGCGGCTGGGAACGCAGGGCCTCGCGGCCACGGCGATGGACGGCGGCCAGGGACTCGGTACCGGCCCCGGCGTGCGCAAGGGCCGCCAGCAGCGCCTCGCTCCAACCGGCGGTGCCCAGCCCCTCCGTCCGCTCCGTGTCGCAGGAAACAGCAGGCATCAGGCCACCTCCGCCGGGGTGCGCTCCAGGCGGGCGAGCTCCTCATCCACCCAGTCGTAGCCGCGCTCCTCCAGCTCCAGGGCCAGCTCCTTGCCACCGGTGCGCAGGATGCGGCCCCTAGCCATCACATGGACGTAATCGGGGGTGATCTCCTCCAGCAGACGCTGGTAATGGGTGATCAGCAGCGTGGCGTTGTCGGGCCCGGCGAGCTGGTTCACGCCACCGGCGACGATCCGCAGGGCGTCGATGTCGAGGCCGGAATCGGTTTCATCGAGGATCGCCACCAGCGGCTCCAGCAGCGCCATCTGCAGAATCTCGTTGCGCTTCTTCTCGCCGCCGGAGAAGCCTTCGTTCACCGAACGCTCCAGGAAGGCCGGGTCCATCTGCACCACCTGCAGACGCTCGCGCACCAGATCCTCGAAGGCGAAGGTGTCGAGCTCCTCTTCGCCGCGGGCCTGGCGGCGGGCGTTGGTGGCCACGCGCAGGAATTCGAGATTGCTGACACCGGGAATCTCAATCGGATACTGGAAGCCGAGGAACAGGCCCAGGCGGGCGCGCTGCTCCGGCTCCAGGGCGAGCAGGTCGTCGCCGCGGTAGAGAACACTGCCGCCGGTGACGGTGTACGCGGGATGGCCGGCCAGCACCTTGGAAAGGGTGCTCTTGCCGCTGCCATTGCGGCCCATTACCGCGTGGATCTCGCCGGCGCGCAGGGTGAGGTCAACCCCGCGCAGGATCGGCTGGTCGTCCACGCGGGCGTGCAGACCGCGGATCTCAAGCAGCACCGGGGCGTCGGGACGGATCACAGCGAACAGGACAGGGGGAAAGGGGCAGGGAGCAGGACAACGGCGAGCGGCGGGCCCGCGTTCAGCCGACGGAGCCCTCGAGCTTGAGGGAGAGCAGCTTGTCGGCCTCGGCCGCAAACTCCATCGGCAGCTGGTTGAACACATCGCGGCAGAAGCCGCTGACCATCATCGAAACCGCCTCCTCAAACCCGATGCCACGACTCTGGAGATAGAAGAGCTGGTCCGCGGAGATGCGGGAAGTGCTGGCCTCATGCTCGATGCTGGACTCACTCTGCTGGCAGCGGATGTAGGGGTAGGTGTTGGCGGCGGCCTGGTCGCCGATCAACATCGAATCGCACTGGCTGTAGTTGCGGGCGCCCACAGCTTTAGGGCCGATCTGCACCAGGCCGCGATAGCTGTTGGCGGAATGGCCAGCACTGATGCCCTTGCTCACGATCGTGGAGCGGCTGCGCGGACCCACGTGGATCATCTTGGTGCCGGTATCGGCCTGCTGGCGGTTGTTGGTGAGCGCCACCGAATAGAATTCGCCGACGGTGTCTGCGCCAAGGAGCACGCAGCTCGGATACTTCCACGTAATCGCCGAACCGGTTTCCACCTGCGTCCAGCTGATGCGGCTGCGGTCGCCGCGGCAGTGGCCGCGCTTGGTCACGAAGTTGTAGATGCCGCCGACACCATTTTCGTCTCCGGCGTACCAGTTTTGAACGGTGGAGTACTTGATCGAAGCATCGTCGAGGGCGACGAGCTCCACGACGGCGGCGTGCAGTTGATTGGTGTCAAACATCGGGGCTGTGCAGCCCTCGAGATAACTCACCGAAGCCGCTTCCTCCGCCACAATCAAAGTCCGCTCGAACTGGCCGGTGTCGCCGGAATTGATGCGGAAGTAGGTGGAGAGCTCCATCGGACAGGCCACGCCACGCGGGATGAATACGAAGGAGCCATCGCTGAACACCGCAGAGTTCAGGGCAGCAAAGTAATTGTCGTTACTGGGAACGACGGTACCAAGGTAGCGCTCGATCAACTCAGGGTGCTCGCGCACCGCTTCAGAGATCGAGCAGAAGATGACGCCGTGCTCGGCAAGCTTTTCCTTGTAGGTGGTGGCGATCGAAACGCTGTCGAACACCGCATCGACAGCAACGTTGGAGAGGCGCTTCTGCTCGCTGAGGGGAATGCCGAGCTTGTCGAAGGTTTCGAGCAGCTTCGGATCCACCTCATCCAGGCTTTGCTTCTTCGCCTGCTCTTTGGGAGCGGCGTAGTACACGATGTCCTGGTAGTCGATCGGCGGGTGGCCGAGCGCTGCCCAGTCGGGCTCCGCCATTCGCAGCCACTGGCGGTAGGCGCGCAGTCGGAATTGGAGCAGGAACTCCGGCTCCTGCTTCTTGGCCGAGATCAGACGCACCACATCCTCACTGAGGCCCTTGGCGATCTTCTCGGTTTCAATATCGGTGACGAAGCCGTATTTGTACGGCTGACTCACCAGATCTCCGACGGCACTGCTCATGGTTTTCAGTTGGCGGTCAACTCCTTGATCTCCTGCAGCGAGATCGTCTGCCGCTCACCGCGGAAGGGATTGTCTTCCGTGAGGAAGAGCATGCAGTGGCACTCCTTGCGCTCGCGCATCGGCACGCAGGGGCAGTTCCAGAACGCCTGCTGCACCTCGGCTTCCTTGTCTTCGTAGTGGCGACAGGGGCAGAGGGCGCCGCCGAGCTCATCCTTGTGCCGGGCCAGGCCCTCAAGCACCACAGCGGTGACGCCGGGATCGCTGCAGAAGTACGTGCCGGTGCGCTGCGCGTAGGTTTCGGCGAATTTGCGGATCACCTCGAGGCTCTCCGATCCGGCCGGAACGGCAGCATCGGCGGCGCCGGTGGCGGGGGAGCTGGACTGGGGGGCGTCGGACATGGGATCTCGGGGGGAGGCGCCGGTGGCCGGAGGAGCTCTCGCCGCAGAGCGGACACGATTACGAAACACGGATGTTTCGTTACCGCAGGAGCCTAGGGCAACGGCGCGGCCCGTGGGGGTGAAGGGCCATTGTGCCCAACCGTCCCCAGCGGCGGAGCCCCACTTGCTTCCGGTGCGTGGCATCGTGGGCGGGATCCTGCAGAGCCATGGGCATTCCTGCCCCCACCCGCCACTCCGATTCCCCGCCCCCCCAGGGGCCTGCTCCCGGTGGCGAGGCTGCCTCCAGCCGCGAGCAGGCCCGCACCCGCGAGGCGGTGCTGGCCCGCCTGCTGCGCCAGGGCGAAGCCACGGCCGGCGACCTCTCCCAGCAGTTGTCCGTTTCCGTTCAGGGGATGCGCCGCCATCTGCGCAGCCTGGAGGAGGAGGGCCTGGTGGAAGCCAGCCCGAGCAGCGAAGGCCCGGGTCGCCCCAGCAACCGCTGGCGTCTCACCGAGGCCGGGCGGGGGCGCTTCACCGACGGCAGCGGCGACTTTGCCCTCGGCCTGCTGCACTCCCTCTCCAGCAGCCTGTCCCCGGACCAGATCGAAGATCTGATGGGGCGTCAAGCGGAGCAGAAGGCCGCCGGCTACCGCACCAGCATCGGCGCCGGCCCCCTGGCCGAGCGCCTGCAGCACCTGGTGGAGCTGCGCCGCCATGAGGGCTTCGTGGCTGAACTGCTCCCCGATCCCGAGAGCCCTTCCGCCTGGATCATCAGCGAATTCCACTGTTCGGTGATGCGCATCGCCGAGGAGTTCCCGATGGTGTGCGACCAGGAGCTCCAGCTGATCCGCCGCACCTTCCCCGATTGCCAGGTGGAGCGGGTGCACTGGCGCCTGCAGGAGGGCCACTCCTGCGGCTTCCGGCTGCGCCCCGCCGAGCCCGCCTGATCGCCGCGCCAACGTTCTGATGCCGTCATCTGTGGTGCCGTGATCAGCGAGGCGGAACTGCGCGAGCTGGAGGCCACCCTGCTGCCGGCGCTGGAGCGCCACCACCTGCGCCTGCTCGCCCACGGCCTGCGTACCCTGCAGGCGGTGGGCGCAGGCTCGAGCGGCGGGCTGCCACCGCGGGCGGCGCTTGAGGCCTGGGCCGCGGCCCAGCCGGCCATCGCCGGCGACGCTCCCTTCCGCAGCGCCCTCGTCGACCAGCTGCTCGCCGCCGGGGTGCAGCTGGAGAGCATCGCCGCCGGGCTTCGCCACCGCTGCGGCCCGCTGGATCTGGAGCTGGCCGATCTGGTGCAGTGGTCCCGCGCCCAGGCCGACCGGCGGCTCACCCCCCCGGACCGGCCGCCATCGGCCAGCCCACCACCAGGCTGACCCCCAGCACCGCCGCCAGGGCCGCCAGCAGGCCGCGCACCCCGGGCCGGTCCCCCTCCAGCGGCGCCAGCGGCACCGCCATGACCGGAGCGGTGGAGAGCAGCGCCACGGCCAGGCCGCCGGGCAGTCCGGCCAGGGCCACCTGCTGCAGCGCGATGCCCAGGCTCGTGCCCACCAGGGTGGCCAACAGCAACCAGGGCCAGCGGCGCCGGGCCGGCAGCGGCCGCCGCCCGGGCCGGGGCAGGCCGGGGAGCAGGGGGGCCAGGACCAGGCTGGCCGCCAGCAACCGCAGGCTGGCCGCCTGCAGCGGGGGGATGGTGCTGCCGGCCAGGGCGGCGCGGGAGAGCAGGGCGCCACCCACGCCGCAGAGCAGGGCCGCCAGCGCCAGCAGCAGGCCCAGCCGGTCGATGGTCGCAGCGCTGCCGGAGCCGGCCGGACCGGCCGCCGCGCCGACCCGCTGCGGCGGCCGCTGGCGCGCCACCAGCAGCACCGCCAGGGTGATCAGCGCCACCCCGATCCCCTGCTCCAGCCGGGGCACCTCCCCAAGCAGCACCACCCCGGCCAGGGTGGTCACGGCCGGACCACCGCTGTCGAGGGTGAGGGTGCGGCGGGTGCCGAGGCGGCGCAGGGCCTCGAAGAAGAAGGTGTCGCCCGCGGCGATGCCGATCACGCCGCTGAGGGCGAGCAGCGCCACCGCCCGCCCATCGACGCGCCAGGGCAGAAGGGCCAGCAGGGGAAGCTGCACCGCCAGGGCGATCAGGTTCTTGAGCAGGTTGAGCTGGGCCCCGCTGAGCGAGGTGGGAATGCGGCGCCAGAGCAGGCTGGCGAGGGTCCAGCAGAGGGCGGCGGCCAGCGCAGCGGCAGCGGCGGACACGGCAACGGAGGCTGGGTTGCGATCATGGCCCACACCCCGTACCACCCGGCTCGTGAGCGCATCGATCGAAGACGCCCTGGCCTTCTTCCGGCTGAGCTGCGGCCGCTGGCGCTCCCAGCGCAGCAGCCACCACCTGCTGCACCGCCGGGCCGAGGCCGGCGGCTCGTTCATCGAGGTGGTGGAGCTCACGCCCGAAGACCCGCGCCTGCAGGCGATCGCCACCCTGCATGGGCAGGATCCGGCGGCGCTGGTGGGGGGGTGCCGCGTCACCTGGAGCGGCTCGATGGCCTGGGACAAGGCCGGCGAGGCCCACAGCGGCGAGAGCGTGTTCGGCCTGATCCCCACCGACGAGCGGGGCCGCGCCGGCCTGCTGCTGCGGGATCGCGGCTACGCGGAGACCGCGCCGGTGGCGGGCCAGTTCGCCATGGACGAGCGCGACGAGCTGGTGCTGACCACCGAGTACGAAACGATGAGCACGCTGGAGCGCTTCCGGTTCGCCGGCCCCGACGTGCGTCTGCGCACGAGCACGGTGCAGGGGCTCTCGAACACGGCCTCGTTCTGCGTAGAGACGCGGCTGCCGGCGGCTGGCGATCCGGCCGAGCAGGGCGCGGGCGCGGACGCGGGATCGGGAGCGACGGACGGGACGGAGGCGGAGACCCTCTCCCCGCTTGGATGGTGAGGCGCTACCGGCGTCCCGACCAACGTTACGGACTGTGAGCCCTGGTGCGGCGCGGGGAAGGCAGCCGGCGCCGCACTTCTACGATCCCCAGCGACGGATGCTGAAGCACGCGTGGCTGTTCCCCTCCTCAACTACGCCCTCACCACCCAGAACTCCCGGGTGAACCCGTTGCGGGTGGGCTCCGACGAGGACCCCAGGGCCGCATCCATGGACAAGGCCATGGATCGCGAAGACCAGAACTTTGTGATCGAATCGGCCTATCGCCAGATCTTCTTCCACGCCTTCAAGGTCGACCGCGACCGCACGCTGGAGAGCCAGCTGCGCGACGGCCAGATCACGGTGCGCGATTTCATCCGTTCCCTCTGCCTGTCGGACACCTTCACCCGCAGCGTCAACAACCTCAACAACAACTACAAGGTGGCCCGCCACCTGGTGGAGAAGCTCCTCGGCCGCCCCACCCACGGCAAGTCGGAAGAGATCGCCTGGTCGGCGGTGCTGATGACCCGCGGCGTGCGCGGCATGGTGGACGACATTCTCGATTCCCAGGAATATCTCGACGCCTTCGGGTACGACACCGTTCCGTACCACCGCAACCGCGTGGTGGGTTCGCGGGAAGTGGGCGAAACGCCGTTCAACATCACGTCTCCCCGCTACGACGAGTACTACCGCGGCATTCTCGGCTTCCCGCAGATTGTGTACACCGGCACCGCTCGCACCCTGCCGGCCCGCGCCCAGCAGCGCCGCGGTGGCTTCCCCGCGGACTACCTCCCCTGGGTGCGCAGCCTGCCCGCCCTGCGCGGTGTGGGCGCCCCCCAGGGCAACACCGGCATGGACTACCTGGCCAAGGTGCCCTACCGCAGCATCGGCCGCTGATCCCAGCGGCGGCACGGCAATCCCAACCGCCATTCCTGCCCCCGAGGCCTGCTGGCCCCGGGGGCTTTCTGCTGGGGTTCGCCGATGGCGGCATTAGTCCCAAGCGCGCCGCACTGGTCAGTGGATGCTGACCCGTGCCCGAGCCGGCGCCATTGCCCGTGGCGGGTCCTGCAGAATGATCCCAAACGAATTCCGACGACGTGAGCCAGAACTCGCTGCAGAACCTCGCCGTGATGACCCTGCGTCAGCTGCGGCAGATTGCCAGCGACGTCGGCGTCAGCCTGTACAGCCGTAAGTCGAAAGAGGAGCTGGTGGAGGCGATCAGCGCCTCCCAGCTGGACATCGGCCGCAGCCTCGCGGCGATCGAGGCGGAAATGACTCCCGCCCCCCGCCCGGAGGCGGAAACCCGCGTTGTCTTCCTGCCCCGCGATCCACAGTGGGCCTATGTGTTCTGGGAGATTGCCGAGGCCGACCGCGAGTCGGCCCTGGCCGAAGGTGCGAGCCAGCTGTGTCTGCGCGTGGCCGATGTGACCGGCCTCAGCGGCGGTTCTGTACACCCCCACACCCTGCAGGAAGTCGTGGTCGACAGCCATGCCACCGAGTGGTACTTGCCGGTGCCGCTGAGTGACCGTGAATACCGGGTGGAGCTCGGCTACCGCAAGGGCGCAGGCGGCGGGTGGATCTCGCTGGCCTTCTCCTCCGTGGCGCGCGTGCCCGGCCTGCACCCGAGCGAGCAGATCCTCGATCAGTTTGTGCCCTTCTCGCTCGACGCCAGCCCCACCTCCCTGCCCTCCAGCGCGCCACTGGAGCCGGCTGATACCGGCCTGCACGAGCGCCTGTACCAAACCGCCACCGCACGGTGGCGCAAGCTCGGTCGCGGTTCCGAGGCCTTCCATGCATTGGAGGATGTCTCCGGTGCCGGCGACCAGGCTTCCGGAGTTGGGCTGTGGGCCAGCGGACGCAGCGAGAGCGGAGCCGGTGGCGTGCCCGCCCGCCAGCGCGCCTTCTGGCTGGTGGCCGATGCCGAGCTGATTGTCTACGGCGCCACCGACCCCTCGGCCCGGCTCACCATCGGCGGGGAGGAGGTGCCCCTCAGCTCCGAAGGCACCTTCCGGATCCAGGTTCCGTTCCGCGACGGCCAGCAGCTCTATCCGATCGAGGCGGTGGCCGCCGATGGCGAGCAGCGCCGCAGCATCACGCTCGAATTCCGCCGCAGCACTCCGGAAGACAACAGCAACCCGGCCAGCCAGGCCGTGGCGGAGTGGTTCTGATGGCCCCCTCCGCCGGCGACGGACGCGCTGCGCTGCGGGTGCTGGTGGCGGCAACACCCGTGCTCGGCTCGCTGGCTTTTCCGATCGTGGTGCCGCTGTTGATGGTGCGCGTAAGCCTGAGTGCAGGGATGCTGGCGGCTGTGTTGATCGGCAGCCTCTGGTTTGTAGCGATGCTGCGCACGTCGGAGATGCCCGCCCACGAATGAGCGCGGCGCCCCCCGGGCGGTGTTGAGATGGCGATTGATTGCAACTCCGGCCGGCCGTTGTGCCGGGCTGGTCACTTCGCCATACCCTCCAGCCAGACCGTTCTGCTTTTCGCACGCCGTCGGGCCCATGGGCAGCCCCATCAGCCAAGAGGTGTTCCTGGCCCGGGCGAGAGCCCGCTTCGGCGATCGCTACCTCTACGACGCGATCATCTACAAGAGCTACAAAACCCCGATTCGCATCCGCTGTAGCCAGCACCCGGTCAAGGAGATCTGCATCACGCCGGAGAAGCATCTGCAGACCACCGGCGGCTGCAAGTTCTGCCTGCGCGAGAGCCGCATCCGCATGCTGGAGCGCGAACTGGGGCGCGAGGCCGTTGACCGGCCCACGCCGGCTGGAAAACGGCGCGCGGCCGAGGTGGGGACGGTCGAAGGCTGACCGCTTCGGGGAATCCTGAATCGCCCCCCGCCAACGGCGCCCTGCATGGGCCTGCCCCGCGCCCCCCTGGCCGTTCTCCCCCCCCTGGCCGCGTTGCTGGCCGCCGCACTCAGCGGTTGTGGTGCCGCCCCGGCCGCCCTCGAGGGCAGCCCCCTGCCCCGCGCCCCGCTGCCGCCGGGCATCGAGGTGGCCTTCAACCACCACGGCGCAAGTCGCTACCGCAGCCCGATCAGCGGCCGCTGGCGCCAGGGCGACGACCTGGAGGCGATGCTGCTGCGCGCGATCGGCGCAGCGCGCCAGGAGGTGCTGGTGGCGGTGCAGGAGCTGTCGCTGAGCCGGGTGGCGGAGGCGCTGGTGGCGGCCAAGCGCCGCGGCGTGCGCGTGCAGGTGGTGCTGGAGAACACCTATGCCACGCCCTGGAGCCAACAGCATCCGGCCGACCTGGTGCCGCACCAGCGACGGCGAGTGGAGCAGCTGCGGGCCCTGGGGCAGGGCGACGCGGTGCTGATCCTGCAACGCGGCGGCGTGCCCCTGCTCGACGACACGGCGGACGGCAGCCGGGGCAGCGGCCTGATGCACCACAAATTTCTGGTGGCCGACGGGCAGGTGGTGGTGACGGGCTCGGCCAACTTCAGCCCCTCCTGCGTGCACGGCGACGGCGACGATCCACAGAGCCGCGGCAACGTGAACCACTTGCTGCGCCTGGAGAGTGCGGCTTTGGCAAGCCTGTTCCGGCGCGAGTTCGCGCGGATGTGGGGCGATGGCCCGGGCGGCGCCCCCGACAGCCGGTTCGGGCTGGGCAAGGGCGAGGCCCGGCCACAGGCGGTGCGGATCGGTTCCACACGGGTGGAGGTGCTGTTCAGCCCGCACCGGCGCAGCGATCCCCAGCACGGCCTGGCCTGGCTGGATCGGCAGCTGCGCAGCGTGCGGCACCGACTCGACCTCAGCCTGTTCGTGTTCTCCAGCCAGGCCCTGGCCGACACCATGGCGCTGCTGCGGGACAGGGGTGTGCGCATCCGGCTGCTGGCCGACCCGGGCTTCGCCCACCGCTCGTTCAGCGAGGTGCTCGACCTGCTGGCGATCCGCCTGCCCGACCACCGCTGCCGGCTCGAAGCCGGCAACCGCCCCTGGCAACAGGCCCTGGAGGGGGTGGGAACGCCGCGGCTGGCCGGCGGCGACAAGCTGCACCACAAATTTGCCGTGCTCGATCGGCGGCGGGTGATCAGCGGCAGCTTCAACTGGAGCCCCTCCGCGGCCCATCAGAACGACGAAACCCTGCTGCGGCTTGATTCGCCGCTGCTGGCCCGCCACTTCGAAGCGGAGATGGACCGCCTCTGGCGCGGCGCCGAACTGGGGGTGACGGAGCGGATCCGCCGCAAACAGCTGCGGCGCGAGCGCCTGTGCGGGCGGGGGCTGGAGCGGGCGCCTCAGGCCGGACGATCGGGATAGAGCAAGGTGCCGTTCCAGGCCTGCGGCGGGATCGCAGGCAAGGGAAAGGGGGTCACGGCTTGCCGCGGGCGCACCCAGCCATGCAGTTGCTTGATCCACACCCCCTCCCCCTCGGAGCACGGTTCCCAGCGGGCCGAGAAGTGCTCCTGATTGGCGGAGGTGTACTTGCCCCACACGCGCCCGGACCGGGAATCGAAGGAGGTGCTGGCGGGCTTGTCGTCATCGTGCCGGAGGTAGGCGCAGGCAGGATTTGCAATCGGCACACCGGCAATTCCGGCGCGGGCGGTGTAGTCCATATCTTCAAAGCCAATGCCTGGAAACCCCGGATCAAATGCGCCGAGGCGTTGCAGCGCACCTGGAGCAATCACAAAATGGGACCAGGAGGAATTGAGCATCGCCAGCTGATGGGAGTGCCAGTCAAACCTCTCAGCCCAGCGACGAAACCATGGGCTCATTGCGAGGTCGTCGTTGAGAATCAGCAGCGGCAGATCCTGCGGGGAGGCAGCGAGAAGGGCATTCCAGAGGGTGGTGAGGCCATGGGGTTGGTCGTACAGCACAAAGCGGTGGTGCGAGGGTGCCGCGGCACAGATTTCACGCTGGAAGCGATCGAGGTAGCACGCCTGCTCCGCAGCCGTGCCGTGGCCGTTCACCGCCACTGCGACGGGCACCTCCGGCAGGATGCGGCTGACCGCGGCGTAAAGACTGCGGAAGTAACGCTCATAACGGGGGCTGTAGGTGGTGATGCCAACAGCGAAGGACGATCCCAGGTTGCGACGCGGCGGGAGCAGAGCGGAAGGGATGCTCCTCCGCAGGGCATGCACACCGGATCGGGCCGTGCAGTAGATGCGGTACTTCAGATTACCCTGGGAACCTGTGGAGGAAACGGAAGGCAAGGAAGCAGGAAAGACGTGACGGAGTTTTACTTTATGACAGCACCATGGGCTGGGCGGGGGAAAGAAGCAACCGCATCACCAACGCGTTTGCTTCCCCCCTCCTGGGCAGCAGGACACCAATTCATCGGGCTTTGCCACGGGTTCGGGCTGGGCGAAGGCTAGCGGGAGGGATTCAGGCCAGCGCCAGCCTTCAACCTGCCTACAGCAAAACGCCAACCCACAGGCCCTCGCCGGTTGGCACCCCAAAAGCCCGATCCCCGGATCAATGCTTGCGCGCACCAGGGAAGCAGCTGAGCGGCAATCCCAAGGGCAGAGATAGCCGCGTTTGAGCGACAGCAATGCGTCTCTTTTCAGCGAGCCACAAGGGAGCATTCAATCGCCTGGCCCCGCATGGCAAGCAACGCAGTGCACGCCACGGCAATCCACCCATGCCCAAGGCAGCCGCTGGCGCCCACCCTCACCCCACCCGATCCACCCTTCGATAGCGCCGGGAAAAGCGACGGCTGAGCCAGCGCCCCAGCGGTTCGGGCAGCAGGCGGGCCAGCAGGGCGATGGCCTGGTTCCAGAGGCCCGGCACCACCACCACGGCCTGGCCATCGAGGGCGCGCAGGCAGCGGCGGGCCAGGTCGTCGGCCTCCATCCAGAACCAGCCGGGCAGCTGCTTGATCCGCTCCTGGGCGCCGAGTTGGGCGTGGAATTCCGTGTGCACATAGCCGGGGCAAAGCACCAGCACCCGCACGCCATGCTCTCCCTGCTCCGCCGCCAGCGACTGCGAAAAGCGGATCAGGAATGCCTTGCAGGCGCTGTAGAGCGCACTGCCCGCCAGGCCTGGCACCACTCCCGCCAGCGATGCCACATTGAGGAGAAAGCCATCCGGCTGACGGCCGATCTCCGGCAGGGCGATCTGGCTCAGCTCCACCACCGCCTGCACGAGCACCTGCAGCATGCGCTGCGCCTCGCGGGGATCAAGCGCCTCGAAATCGCCCCGCAATCCGAAGCCGGCGTTGTTCACCAGCCCCTTCAGCGGCAAGCCGCGCCGCTGCAGTTCGGCGTGCAGGCAGGCGGCGGCTCCCGGCTGGGCCAGGTCGCAGGGCACGATCTCCACGGCGACGCCATGGAGCTGGCGCAGCTCGGCCGCCAGCGCCTCCAGCCGCTCCAGCCGGCGGGCCGTGAGCACCAGCGCCTCGCCGCGTGCCGCGAACGCCCGGGCCAGGGCGGCCCCGATGCCGCTGGAGGCGCCGGTGATCAGGATGAACGCGGGCGCAGTTCCAGGATCCTCAGTCCGCATCGCTTTCCTCCACAATCCGGTAAAACTCGCGATCGTCAGAACAGCAGAGATCGCCGTAGTAGAGCTCCAGTTCGTCGTACGCCGCCTCGTAGCTGGCATACACCGCACCGGCGATGCCGTCGCGGTGGCCGTCGTCGCGGACAATGCGGAAACGGGTCATGGAACGGCGGGAATCACAGCTTTCTTCACCACGACAGGGCTGGATCAGCCTGCACGCGGGAGGGAACGGGGCTGAGCGGCTCGAAGATCAGCCCGGCCTGGCGGCAGGGCCCCAACCCTAGGGGCGCCGCCGAAACCCCAGGCGTACGATCGATCCAACGCCGTCGCCGAGCGCCGCCAGGCCTGTGCACCCATGGATCCGGCCCCCAGCACCCGCAGCCAAGCCCACTCGTCCAAGCTCGACGCCATCAACCTGATGCTGCGCGATCTGCACACGCGCCACGACGAGATCCGGCACCGGGCGGCGTTCCGGGGCTGCACCAGCGAGCTGCTCACCGTGCAGCAGGAGCTGGTGGATTACCTGCTCGCCAAGAAGCACCAGCTGCTCGGGCTCGACAGCACCGCTGCGGAGGGTGACCGCAATTACAACTCCTTCACCTGATCGGCCCGCTGATCTGCTGATCGTGGGGGCGGGGCCCGCCGGCGCGGCCCTGGCCCTGCAGCTGGCCGATCACGGGCTGGCGGTCACGGTGGTGGAAGCCAACCGCCGCTTCGAGCGGCCCTTCCGCGGCCAGGGCCTGATGCCCAGTGGCCTGGAGGCCCTGGCGGCCCTGGGCCTGGCGGCGTGGCCGGGGGCCGAGCAGACGGCGGAAGCGTGGCCGGCGGATGTGCCACGGCGGCCGCTGCGCGCCTGGAGCTTCGTGCTCAACGGTCGGGCCCTGTTCACGGTGCGCGAACCGATGGGCAGCCCCGTGCCCTGCACGTTGATCGAGCCGGGGACGTTGCTACGCCACTGGCGGCAGCAGCTGGTAGCGCGTGGCGTGCGTCTGCTCGTGGGCCAGGCGGTGGTAGGGCTGCTGGAGGCCAGCGGGCGCATCGAGGGTGTGGTGCTGGCCGATGGCCGGCGGCTGCGGGCGGCTCTGGTGGTGGGCTGCGACGGGCAGGAGTCGCTCGTGCGGCGGCTGGCGGGGCTGGCCGGCGCGGTGGGGCCGGCGCCGTTTGCGCTGCTCTGGTTCCGGCTGCGGCGGCCGCACGGCGCGGCGATCGAAGCGTGGCTGGCCGATCGGTTCGTGACGCTGGTGGGGCCGAGCGGCAGCGGCGCCCTGTTCTGCCGCGCCGACGGGGGCGTGCAGGTGGGCTGGACGCCGGTGGGGGAGGCGCCCACCGGCTTGACGGCTGGGGCGAAGGCAGGGCCGTGGCCGGAGCGCTGGGCGGCCGCCGCGCCGCCGGAACTGGCCGCCCTTCTGCGGGCGCTGCCGGCGCGGGCGGTGCGCGGGCCGGCGCGGCTGGTGGGGCGCGTGGGGCTGGCGGAGCGCTGGCACCGGCCCGGCCTGCTGCTGCTCGGCGATGCGGCCCATCCGATGAGTCCACTGCGGGCCCAGGGGCTGAACATGGCCCTGCGCGATGCGGTGGTGGCGGCCGCAGCGCTCACCCCGGCACTGGCGGAACCCGATCCCGGGCGGCGACAACGGGCGTTGGCGGAGGCGCTGGCGCGGATCGAGGCGGCGCGGCGTCCGGAGATCGAGGCGGTGCAGGCGTTGCAGGCCGAGGAGGCGCACCGGGCCGCGCTGCTGCGGAACCCGGCGCTACGGGCGCTGCTGGCGGCCACCGCCCCCCTGAGCGGGCCGCTGCTGGCGCGGCGCTGGCGGGCCTCGCAGCGGGTGCTGCGCGATGGCCTGGCGCCCCTGAACGCTCCGAAACGGCGATGATGGGCGCCCCCCTGCGCCCCCCCATGGCTGTGCCCGTCGCCGGCGGCCTTCCCCACCGGCTCCTGCTCGGCGCCCTGCTCGCCTGGCTGCCGCTGGCCGGCGCCGCGCTACAGGCCGCCCCGGCGGATCCGCCCTACCCCAGCACCAGCGCACTGCGCGCCCTGCAGCTCGCCACCTTGAACTGCGGCCGCGACAACAGCGCCACCCCCTGCGAGCAGGCCCGCCGCGACGCCGACGCCCTGCTCGACCACCCACGCCTGCCCGGCCGCTGCAAGGACGTGCTCTGGGAGATCCGCCAGAAGGCGGTGGTGGCGCCCGCCAACAGCCTCAGCCGGCGCGAACCGATCGATGCGGCGGGGCGGGAAGTGATGGTGGCCTGTCGCCAGCTGCCGCGCGCCGCGCCGAAAACGGAGGGGCAGGAAAACAAGCCTGGCGGGACGGGCGGTGGCTTCGGCGGTGGAGGCGGCGGGTCGGCGCGCTGAGCGGGCTTCCAGACGATTCCACGTCTGAGGCTTCCAGGACCGCAGGCGTCGACGCAGGAGTCGCCCTGGCAGCGCCGAGATCCGCATGCCCCCTCTGTCAGCCAAGCAGTCCGCTGGGCTGCCCCGTACGCCTGGGGGACCAACCGCAGGCCATGCAACCACCAGATGACGCCGCTCTGCGGGAAGCCGTGAGCCCGACCGCGGGCCTGGGCGGATCCGAACTGGACAGTGTCTGCCGCAAGCGAGGTCTGGATCGCAGACAGGTTGCCCGCTGGCGCCAGAACGGTGAGGATCCCGAGGTCCCCACGCACCTGGCATGGCGGACCCGAGGGAACGGCAACGCACGGATCAGGAACTGATGCGGCGAAAACGCCAGCTGGTGCGCGAATGGCAAAAGGAGACTTGACTCCCCATAAGCCTCCGCAACCCTGAGGTCCCGCTCCGTGCAAGGCATACAGCAGCAGACCGCATTGGCGATCCGCTCGGTCATTGCCGCAAGCAAGAAGCGCCGGTTGAAGCGGAAGCAGAAGCCTCCGAGGTAACGCCTGGCGTACTTGTCAAAGTTGAAGGCATGGGAAGTGCCACTAAAGCTTGTCTTGAGATTGCCCAACAGCGGGTTAATCCAGCGGAACTGGGGCAAATCATTGGGGTGCTTACCACCTGTGACGATGGCCTGATGGCTGCAGCCTGCCGTAGTTACCGAGCGGAAGCAGGCCAGGCCATCGGAGAGCACCTCACAACCAGGGGCCAGAGTATTTCTTGCCCAGGAGCCGACCGCCTCAGAACTGAACCGAGGAACCGGCGAGATTGTGGCGTGAAACGGATGCCCTGCCTCGTTCAGGGAAACGGCAGCAACGATGATGATCTTGTTTTCCGATCCTCGACCTGCCTTGCCGCCCAAACGTTCTCCTCCGAGGCAGGCATCATCCATCTGGATCTTTCCCCGCAGCGCATAGGCCTCCCGCTCACTCACAGCCCTCAGGATCTTGTTGTGGAGCAACAAGGCCGTGTCATAGTTCACATCCAGATGGCGGCTGAGTTCGAGGGAGGAGGTCCCGTTTTTCGCCTGCCCGATTCGATCGAAAGCCTGAGATCATGTGGTCAGAGGCAATTTAGTGGTCTGCATAATCGTGCCTGATATGAGTATGGCCTGATGACTGCAGGTGCGGCACTGATAGCGGTTGAGTCGCCGGCCATAGACCAGGCCGTGCTCGTGGCCTCCGCAGCGAGGCCGGCGGAACCCATCGGGCCAGCGGGCTTTCTCAAGGGCAGCCTCACATTGCTCCGCTGTGCCGTAGAGCTGCTGGAACTCGGACAGAGAAAGCCCTTTTGGAAGTGAATCGCGCGCCGGACCAAGACCATAGTGTTATTTCCGAACTATTCTACGCCCTTGCTGCATTCTGTGAGGTGCGAGCTTGGCAGTCAAGACACTCTGTGGAATGCTACTAGAAGATTTCTGCAGGATCTGCGGACCGAAGTTTACGCAGGGCAATCCCACCGGAAACGCCGCACATAACAATCGTCAAGATTAAAACCAGAATTGCTCGGTTGACAGTCATGGCGATTGGAAGCATAGTAGCCTCAGCGGCAACATGATAAAGACCAGCAGAAATAACCAACCCCGGGATAAAACCCAGAACTGCCAATATTAAGGACTCTTGCAGAATCACCCCCAGGAAGTACACATCACGAAAACCAATAGCCTTGAGGGTGGCGTATTCTGACAAGTGGTCGGAAACGTCAGCGAAAAGAATCTGGTAGACGATAACCAATCCAACAAGAAAGCCGATAGCGGTCCCTAGAGTGAATATAAAACCAATGGGTGTTGAATTAGCCCAATAATCTTTTTCAAACTCAACGAATTCCGGAAGAGTAAGGACTTTTACATCCCCCGGCAAGTAAGCCCGGAGGGCCGCGGCCATTTGCTGCGAATCTGTTTCTGGATTGAGAGTAACAAGACCAACATTTACTTCCGAGAGGGTTCGACCGGGGAAAAGACGAAGGAAAGTGAGGTCGCTGACAATAGCATTTGAATCCCCAGCAAACGAAGCACCCAAGGTAAAGAGTCCCTCTAATTTTACTTGGCGGTTTTGCACTTCAGTGGCGAGAGACTTTCCCTCTGCCAAAGCAGCAAACATACCCTCATAGTCTCCATCAGAACGCCTGTCAAAAAGCATTGTATCGGTAATTTTTATCTTGTCGAGGTTTTCAGAGATTCCCTGTAAATCAGCAACTGGATCCGCTGGATTAAAGGCAAAGAATAGGACTTCTGTTTGGCGCTTATTTTCAGGATTTCTCCAGTTCCCCCTTTCTGTATAAAGAGGGACGGCAGAAACAACTCCATCAAAGTTCATGGCTTGATAAAGACGTCGACGAGGGAAGCCTTCCATGTTAGATATGTTTTGAGCCTGAGGACTCATTAAGATCAGATCTGCCTTGAGACTACGATGCATGATGGTATTGCTATCGTATAGGGCTGCTTGAAAACCCAACTGCATAAACATCAGAAAACCTGCAAACGCAATTCCGGCTATAGCAACAAACAATCGACTGCGTGATCGTGTCAATTGCAGCCAAGCAAGAGGAATTCCGGGTTTCATCGCTTGATTCTCAGAACGTACTTAATTAGATGGTGATTGTTGCCCGAATGCGTTGGTTCGTGAGATTCTTGGCCTTTTGACTGGAGTCAGAGTCTAGCAAGATCTTTACTTCGATTACGCGAGCGTCGGAATCGGCCGTGGGATTAGTATCTAGGATGTTCTGCTTGCTAACCAACCTACCAATTTGCGCCACTTTACCACGCAAGACTTCTGATAGGGCTTCGCTAGCCACAACTACAGGCTGACCAAGCTTAACCCTGGTGATGTCGGTTTCATATACCTCTGCTACGGCAAACATCTGATTTGTTTGTCCCATCTCTACGATACCCTTAGAGCCGATGAGCTCTCCCTCTTTGGTATGGATCTTGAGAATTTCCCCAGCCCTGGGAGCCCTGACATAGGCCAACATTAACTCAGCATATGCTTGCTTCTGAGCCGCTTTTGCTGTAATTAGTTTTTCCTGTCCTGTTCTGATGATACGATTTAAGTTGGCTATCCCTTCATCAAGACTGTCTGCAGCTGTTTCCGCATGTAAACAAAAGCTGTCCCTCTCCTGGGCTGGGACGGCTCCTACTTTATAGAGGGTCTCGTAACGTTGGCAATCCTTGCGGGACACGCGCAAAGTTGCCTTGAGTCTTTCGATAGTTGCATATTGAACTTTTGTATCTCCTTCTAATTGTGCGTCGAGAGATTTAACCTCTCCTTGAGCCCTTTCTAAGATAGCTTGTAAGCGGTTTCGAGAATCCAGAATCGCTATCACTTGACCAGCTTTAACCTGGGTTCCTTCTTCTACTAAGAGTTGGGCTACCCGGTCACCGGTGTTGGCATTGCCCGAAGAAGAAACGGCAAATACTTCTCCCTCGGGCTCGAGCCGCCCTAGTGCCGTAATTTTGGTTGGTGTTGGGACATTCGCTGGTACCCGTGGTGTTGCAGCCATCTCAGGCTCTTGCTTGAAGTAGATAAACCCAGCACCGACGAGCACCATAATGGGTAGGATCCTCAGAAGGGTCCAGCGATGGCGATGAAAAAACAACCTTTTTGATTGGACTTCAGTTCTGTCTAGCATGGTTGGTAATCTTGCAAAGAAATAACATTACCATTGAAGTCTCCTATCTATGTATTTGTTTGACAACGTTCGGCATTAACGGCAAGACGATTCGGGTTTTGTACCTAGACAGAGTGGCCGGCGAGTACACCAGGGATGATTCCAAGTATCAGACGCGGGTGGGCCTGGGGTGGAGCCACCATTTGCTTTAGGCATGGTTCGTTTGGGTTGAAGTAACGCTTCGACCATCGTAGCGGGGCAGCCCAGGCTTTAGGGAACTTCGTAGAATCGCCTCAAGTGTGGTCCTTCGGCTGCATCCATTCCAATCGCCAGCGTGGCTGAAGCTGGAAGGCCCACGCAGAACTCCTTTCTTTCCAAGTGCCCTTTACAAGGACTGAAGTCGCAGGAGTCAATGGCAACCTTACCCAGCACTCCTAACACCAACACACGTTACAAAGGGAAATCTTGTAAAACTGACATTAAAGGCAAATTGGCACCAGCCATTTGCAGAGGCGGCTGCCAACAGGATGACTCCTAGGCCACTGAAGAAAAGAATGTTCACTAGCATCGCCAGTTTCTTACAAGAGCGAAGGAGGCTTATGTCATTCTTGAGAGCTGTGGCTCAACAATCTTTGGCCAACTACTATAATTCCGTCGCACCCATTCCATTCCGACTTCGTTATTAAGCTTCATTTTCTGAGGATAATCAGGATAGATCTTGCCCAGGATATCAGCATCCTGCTCTGTTATCAGCTTAGCAAAGTCAAGGAATTTATTCTTCAGAAGAGGAAAGCAAGGATTTTGGGGAATGGCGTAGAGCAGAACAAAGGTGCGGGTTTGGTTGTCGGACTCAGGGATAAATAGATGGATTTGAGCAATCTTTGCTACTGACATATCTGCATGAAAGATGACACAGAAAGGGAAGATATTCTCTAGATGAACGTTGACGACTCCAGGGACGGCCAAAACCCCGGGGTTTTGCCAGATATCACTAAGAGCAACCGGAGCTCTAGGCAGATCGTAAAAAGCATGTGAATGATGACCAAGATCATCGAACTGTTTAAATCGCACTTCTTTGACCCTGAACAATGGACGATGGGTTCCATTCTGATGATTATAATCGTGCATGTTAAGGAGCATGGATAGCATATCCGTGGGCACACTCATATCAGCGGTGTGGCCAACGTATTGATAGTTTGCGGCAATTTTCTCAAGAATGTCAGGCAGTGGAACTTCGGGAGAAAACCCCCCGTATGACCAGATGAAATCTCCTTGCAGCAAAAGCTCAAGGGGCTCAGTCTGCGGTAATGTCTTTTTCTGAGTATCAGGCAGGAACGTGCAACCATCACCATCAAATCCCAACGCGTGAAAAGGACAGACGATCACACTGGTACCATCAGGCCGTTTTTCACACCATCCCTCTGACAGCATAGCCGACATATGGGGGCAAGCGTTGGGTAAAGCTTTGACGTTCCCAGCAGAGTCTTTCCAGAGAACGTAGTCTTTACCGTAGAGAGAGATTTTTCGTGGTTGATTGGCGGGTAGCATCGACTTGTGTGCTATGAGCCAGGGGGAACCTTGAAGCAAAGACATTGGATTAGTTGTTTGCTAGTGAGATTCTGAAGAGGGGAATTTAGTTTTTTTTTTAGCAAGAGTGTGTACGAAAATAGAGTTTAAGCAGGTTACGCAGTAAGATTTGGAGATTCTGATACTTGTCTTGACTGAGATGCCACAAGAAACGCGTTGGGTAATGGAAGGAATAGTCATCGGCATAAACAACACTCCCACCCACCCTCGCACGACTCTCGCGGGGACGATAGCAATTTTAGCGCAGTTCGCGCTGTGCCAGGAAAATGCCACGATTCAAACACAAGCCATACCGGTTAAGAGTCGTGATGTTGGCAGATTGAATCCACTCCTGAGTGGAATGCCTCAGGGGGATCAGATCTCAGAGCGACTGGTGTATTCTGAGCTACTGAGGGACCTAGGAGCCCGTCGCGCATACCCCCACCACCATCCTTTCGACAGACGCCCTCCAATCTGCCCAGATCCTAGTGACGGCAATGGATCTGGGGCCTGAGTCCCGCCAAGTGGTGGAAATTCCCTTGGCCTCAGCCCCGGCGTAGCCGGGGCTGAGCGTGCGCTCCGGTAACGCCAGTCGTTGCAAGGGGTGGGCAGGCCCGCTTCCCTGGTTCGAGTACCACCTCAACCAGACGAACCATGCCCAAGACGGATTCTGGCGCCTCAGCACTGGCGTCGCTACCGGATGGCAGCACAGCTGGGGAGCTGATCCCCGAGCTGGCTCGCCACGGCCTGCAGCAGCTGATCGAACTGGAGGTCGCCGCTGTGCTCGGTGCCGATCGGCACGAGCGCAGCGAGGAACGCAGCGGCTACCGCAACGGCAGCCGGCCGCGACTGCTCACCACCCAGGTGGGCGACATCCCCCTCT
>JBKDSQ010000037.1:0-35300 GCA_046340895.1 Synechococcaceae cyanobacterium
GTCGCTTCCGGCTGGTAGGCACCTGTTCCTCAAGCCTCCTCGGCTTTCGGCTCAGGCTCGCTCAACCTAGCAGGTTGGGCTTCCCTTGGGTTCCCAAGGACTGCGCTGCCTCTCGGCCGCGCAGTCCATGAATGTAGCACCTCATGGGCGGGAGTCAAGCCTCTGAAGCCACGAGCGCTTCGGCCCAAGGCGCGAAACGGTCGAAGGTTTCGGCTCGATCCGCTGCCAGAACAGGAAAGTCGGTGGAGGAGAGATCGGTACCGGCGGGAATCCTGCCCGGATCGCGCAGCAACCAACGCAAAGGACAGTCGAGCTCCTGGAGCACAAGCCAGGCCGCCGCGAGGTCCCAGATCTTGGGGGTGGCCTCCAGAGCTGCGACGGTCTGCCCCATGGCCACGCTCACCAGATTGAGGCTAGCCACACCGAGCATGCGGATCTTGCCGGGGAAGCGGCGGTCGGGGAGCTTCTGCAATACGCCGATCGAGCGGCTGCATAGGGAGGCGCAGCCGGCGGGGTGGGCATGGAGCGAGGGAGGCTGCAATGGTTTGCCGTTGCGCCAGGCGCCGCGACCGCGGAGCGCCACAATCCGCTGACGCAGCGGTGGCACATCGAGAACGGCGAGTACAGGCACGCCCGCCTGGAAGCGGGCCAACGAAATCGCCCAGTACGGAATGCCGGCGGCGAAATTGGTGGTGCCATCGAGGGGATCCACCACCCAGTAGGCATCCGTGGCGGGCACGCGTTTGTCGCCCTCCTCGCTCAGCACTCCGTCATCGGGGAACAGATCGGCAAGACCGCTCACCAGAGCTGCATCGCTCCAGCGGTCGCAAGCGGTGATCAGAGTGCCATCCGCCTTGAGATCGGACACCATGTGGCCGAAATCGGCTCGCTGGCGCTCAGCCACGCGATCGACAAGGGCGTGAAGGGCAGCCGGTACAACCGGAGGGAGGCCAGCAGTCACGATCCCACCTCCAGGGCCAACACCCTGGCCAGGGAGCGGCCGGTGTCCTGGCGGAACTGCTGAACGTTCAGGCGCGAGAGAAGGACAAGGGCCAATGCGGCAATAACCACCTCCACCCCGAGCACTAGGGCATAGGCCGGATAGTGGCTTTCGCCGAAGGGAAGCCGCCGACCGATGTCAAGCAGGCCGCCACCCAGCAGCTTGCCCAGGGCCCGCGACATCGCCTGGGCCAGACCCCAGACACCGACAAAGGTGCCGGCGACCTGCGGCAGAGTGAGATCAAGCATCAGGCAGAGGGCACTGTTGGTGGCGATGCCGGCGGCCAGACCGAAGAGCAGCATCACCGCGAACAGCAGCCTTGAGCTGGCGGTGAGGCCACTGGCAAGCAGCAACAGGAGTGTGAAGACGATCATCTGACAGCCCAGCCGTGCCGTGGGGAGCTTGCCGCGGCGCGGCACGATCAGGAAGCCGGCCAGCAACAGTCCAATCAGGGTGCCTACGCCCCAGAATGCATTGAGCATGGTACGGGCGCCGATCGGGAGCCCGAACACCTGGGCTCCGTACCCCTCAAGGATCGGGTCCTGCAGGAACAAGCCGAGGGTGAAGAGGATCAGGAAAGAAAAGAACACCAGCACCTGGCGGCTGGAGGTGATCAACTGCCAGGCCTGGCCCAGGGTGACGGAATCTTCCCGGCGCGAAGCCGCCGAGGCACCGGGAAGGGCGGACTCGGCGCTGGCGGAACCAGGGCAGGGAGGTTCCATACCCCAGGTGGCCACGATGGTGAGGGCCATGACCAGCACGGCGACGGTGGCCATGAACCGCAGCAGGGCCGGTTCGAGGACCGCAGGGTCGTTGATGCCATCAAGACCACGCAAACTGAGACTGATCGCGACAGCCCCGACCACGATCCCGACCGTGAGCATGCACCAGATGATCCCCACGGCCCGCGGACGTTCGGCCTCACTGGTGCGGTCGATCACAAGGGCCAGATAGGGCGTGCTGGCCAGCGAGATCGCCAGGCCGTAGAGCGCGAACAGGCCACAGAGAGCCGCGATGGAAAGGCCCAGCTGGGGTTGGCGATTGGCGTCGAGCAGGCGACCCACCTGGAAGATCAGCGGCACGGAGAGGACCGCCAGGGAGCAGAACAGGAGAGCGCCCGCTCGGACGTAGGGAACGCGGCGGCGGCCAGCGAGGGGGTGCGCGTCGGAAATCTGGCCGAACAGCACCCGCGCCGGCGAGACGAATTGCTCGAAGGCCAGGGCCCCACCAACCAGCAACCCGGGAAAGGCCAGTTCGCTGATCATGACGCCGTTGAACATGCCGGCGAAGACAACGGCCAGGGCCCCCAGGCACCCCTGGAACAGCCCCAGCCGGAGCGTGTCGAGCAGGGAAAGACCGGGGGGGGACTGGCCCAAGGGAATCAGCGGCGGGATTTCGGCGTGATGTCGGCGCTGCAGGCAGGTAGCAGCGGGCTGGGCTCCACCGGCACCTGGTCGGTGGCTTCGCTGCCCGGCCGGGCGGCAGGCAGGGTGGGCCGTGGGCAGATGGCGATCTGATCGAGACCGGTGAAGCGACGCAGACGGGCAAGGCTGATGTTGTAGTCAGCGATGGCATTCGACCAACGCACTTCGGCCTGGGTGAGATCGCGCTGGTTGTCGACCACCTCGCGCTGGGTGGTGACGCCGGCCTGGAACCGCAGGCGAGCGAGACGCAACGACTCCCGGGCCGAGAGCACCTCGCGGGAAGTGGTGGTGATGTTGCGGTTGTTCTGCTCGAGCGTGTACCAGTTCTCTTCCACCTCCCGGCGGATCTGGTCGCGCTCCCGGGCGAAGTTGTAGCGATTTTCCTCCGCAAGCTGCTTGCGGGCCCGGTATTCAGCGCGGGCACGGCCACCGTCGAACAGGGTCCAGCTCAGGTTGAGGCCGAGTGTGTTGTCGATGCTCCAGCTCTCCACCTCCGCCGTGGGCTGCAACTGGTTGGCATAGCCGTAGCTGCGGCCACCGGAGACACGGTTGAAAAGATTGAGCAGGGGCTGCACCTGGGCCAGGGCCTGGTTGGCGGTGCTGTTGGCGATCGAGATGTCGAGCAGCAGCTGGTCGAGCTCCTCGCGGAAGGCGTAGGCAGCCACGATGCTCTCCTGCAGGGAAGGAAGCCAGACCCCCACCGGCCGGGACGGATCCTTGGCGGTGGGGGTGACGTCCTGGGGCAGATCCAGCAGGGAAGCCAGGTTGCGACGGGCGGCGGCCTGGCCGAGGCCGGTGGCGCTGCGGCCCAGCAGGGCGTTGGTGAGCAGCTGCTGGTCACGAGCCAGCTGGGTTTCCGCCTCCAGCACCTCCAGCTTGGTGGCCACCCCGGCCTGGAAGCGGGCGCGGGCATCGCGCAGGCTCACAAGCGAAGCCCGCACCGACTCCTGACCGATGCGCACTTGCTCGTCGGCTTTCTGAAGTTCGAAGTAGGCCTCGGCGACCTGGAGCCTCAGCTCGCGGAGACCGATCAGGTAGTCGTTCTTGGCTTTTTCGTAGCGATCACGGGCGGCGGCGATGGCCGGGGTGCGGGCCGGATCGATCAGAGCCCAGTTGAGCTGCAGAGCCGCATCCATCTGCAGGATGCTGGTTTTGGTGACGGTGGGCGGAAGAATCTGGCGGCCGCTTGCATTGCCCTGGGAATTTTCACCGGCCCGATAAACGGGGAAGTTGCCAGCGTTGAAGGTGAGGGTGGGGTACCAGCGGGAAATTTCGGCGCGCAGTGCTGATTGCGCCTGCTCGACACGGCTGGCAAGCGATTTCAGGTTGGGATTGTTGACCTCGGCCAGGGTTTCGGCCTCGGGCATGCCGAGCGGCCTGAGTTCGCGGATGCGCACCTGCTCGGGCTTCACGGGCAAAGAGAGCGAGGCAGGAGCGGAGAGATCGAGCTCGGAGGCGGGCAATTCGGTCGCGGCCGGGGGTAGCACCGAGGGGTTGGAGCGCGGTCGGTTGCCCTTGACGGCAGGAGCCAGGGGGATGGAGCGGCGAATGGCAGCTCCCGCGGGATCGAGGGGATTGATCCCCGGCGCCGGAGCGCCAGCCTCCTGAGGAAGCGTGGGAGTGGCGGTAGCTGCCGGAGGGGTTGCGGGGGCCGGGGATGCGGCCGTTGCCGAGGCCGGATCGGGTGGTGCCGCAAAAGCCCGCGGAGCCATGACGGGCGCCACCATCAGTGCAGCGAGCAGAAGATGGCAGCGGTTCACAACCGAACCCAAACAATTTGCAAGAGCTTAGGCAGTGGCACCGTCTCTGCCGAGGCAGACGGCCACCAGATCGTCCGCACCCCCGACCAGGCAAACCGGTACCGGCAGCTGCTGCTCCAGCTCCGCCAGCGTGCAGTCATCGAGAAAGACAGGCGCCCCCTCTCGCAGCATCACCCGCGGCAGCAGCAAAGCCTCGCCCAGATCCCGATCCCTGAGACCCTCCAGAAGATCGGAGCCCGTCAGCAGACCCGTGACCACCTGCTCCTGGCCCCAGTACGGGCTGGGCAAGCCATGGAGAATCAGCTCCAGCCCCTCCACCGCGTTCAGCCGCTCGACGACCGGCTGCAGCGCGGAAGCCACCAGCTTCCCCACCACCCAGCTCAGGCGCCGGGGGGCGGGGATGGCTGCGGGCATGGAGGCAGTGGCCCTCTCCAGCTCCTCCAGAAAGGCGCGGATGCTGCCAACCCCATTCTCCCGTTGGGGCAGATCCTCGTAACTGGCCCGGGGCGGCAGCGGCAGGCCGGCGATCAGGTACCACTCATCGGAAAGCCAGGCGAAACGGCTGCCGATCTCCGCCTGAAACTGCCGCTGCAGGGGTTCCACCGCCTCGATCACCGCCGCCGCATCCACCGGGGTGACCGGCCGCAGGGCATCGCCAGCCGGGCGGAAGCGGGTCAGACCAACCGGCACCACGGCCGTGGAGAGTACCGCCGGCCAGGGACCGCGGCCGTGGGCCGCCAGATCGGTGAGAGTGCGCCGCAGGGCCCCACCATCGTTGAGGCCTGGGCAGACCACCACCTGAGCATGGATCTGCAGGCGCCGCTCGGCGAACCAGCGCAGCTGCTCCGGCAACAGGGCCGCCCGGGGGTTGACCAGCAGACGGCTGCGAAGCTCGGGTTCGGTGGCGTGCACCGACACGTAGAGGGGGGAGAGGCGCTGGCTTTCGATGCGCTGCCAATCGGTGGCGGTGAGGTTGGTGAGCGTGAGGTAGCTGCCGTAGAGGAAGCTGAGGCGGTAGTCGTCGTCCTTGAGATAGAGGCTGCTGCGGTGGCCGGGGGGCTGCTGGTCGATGAAACAGAAGGGGCAGCGGTTGTTGCACTGGCGCAGTCCGTCGAACAGGGCTTCGCTGAAGGCCAGGCCCAGGCCCTCGTCAGCATCCTTCTCCAGCTCCACCACGTGGCGGCTGCCGTCGGGATCCTCCACCTCGAGCACCAGCTCCTCCTCAGAGCAGAGCACCTGCAGATCGATCAGATCGCGCGGTCGGATGCCGTTGATGCTCAACAAGCGGTCGCCTGGCTGGAAGCCGAGCTCCTCGCCGATCGAGCCCGGCTCCACCCCGGCCACCACGGCTGGCTGGGGGAGACGGGGGGCATCAGCGCCGGCATCCCTGGCCTCGGCCGCGGCCAGGGCGATGCCGGCGGATGGTTCGTTCCACACGAGGGCTGCGGGCGGGGTCCGTCTCCAGTCTGCTGAGGGGAGAGGCCGGAGCGGGGTACCGCGCGTTGGGGCTCAGCGTGGCACCGCCTCACTGGCCCGGAAGAACAGCAGGATCACGACGCCAAACACCAGGCGGTAGGCAACGAAGACCCAGGTGCTGTGCTGCTGCAGGAAGCGCAGCAACCAGGCGATGGCGAGCCACGACACGACCGCCGCCGACACCACCCCCACCAGGGTGGGCAGCACACCGCCGTTGGAGGGATGGAGGATCGCCTCGCGCAGTTCCACAAGACCCACCAGCGTGATCGCGGGGATGCCGAGCAGGAAGGAGAAACGGGCGGCGTCCGCCCGCTCCCAGCCGTCGAACAACGAGGCGGTGAGAGTGCTTCCGGATCGAGAGACGCCAGGCACCAGGGCCAGGGCCTGGGCCAGCCCCACCAGCAGACCGTCGCGGGGGACGACCTCCTGCAGCAGGCGGCGACGGCGGCCGGCCAGCTCCGCCAGAGCCAGCAGGAGAGCCATCACGATCGACACGACCGCGATCGACGTCATGCTTCTGAGGGGCGAGGTCTCGTAGCCGGGCACCCACAGCTTGAGGACCAGCCCGGCGAGCAGGATCGGCAGCGTGCCCAGGGCGATGGCCAGGCCGAGGCGGGCCGAGGGATCGAACCACTGGCCATGGCGCACGGCACGACCGACGCCGCGGCCGACATCGGCAAGATCGCGGCGGAAATAGGCGAGCACTGCGACGATGCTGCCGAGCTGGATCACCGCCGTGAAGGCGATGCCGGGGTCGCCCCAGCCGAGCAGCACCGGGACCACCTTCAGATGGGCGGTGCTGCTGATCGGCAGAAACTCGGTGAGGCCCTGAACCACCCCAAGCACAAGGGCATGCCAGCAGGCCGCACCGAGGGAGAGCGGCTCCGCAGCGGCGTTGACGGACATGCCCTGAGGGAAGACTGGGCAAACCCTATGGCGCGGCCGGTCGGGGCGCCAAGCCTCAGACCCCCTAAGGTTGGCCAACTTTCTTCACATCTCCAGGTGATCGGGGTCCCCTCCAGCCTCCCCAGCCCGTCCCGCGCGGTGGTTGCCGACCTGGTGGCGCAGGGCCCGGCGGGGTTGCCAGGGGTGGGGGGGCTGCGCGGCATTGCCCGCCGGGCCCTGAACCTGCCCGCGCTGGCCGCCTTCTTGGTCGCGGTGCCTGTGTTCGTGCAAGCCCCCTGGGTGCGGCTGGCGCCGATGGCCGCCGCCCTGTTCAGCGTGCCGCTGGTGGCGCTCGGGGTGATGCTCGAACAGCGGGCGGAGGGCCGGCAGCGCGAGCTGGGGGTTCTGCTGGTGGGGTTCGCCGGCAGCTGGCTGGGGGGAAGCCTGTTCTGGGGGTGGTGCCGGCTGCATCCCCTCTGGCATCTGCCGATTGAGGCCTTCGCCCTGCCGCTGGCCCTCGCTGGGCTGGGCAGCCGCTGGCGGCTTGCCGCTGGTTTTTATCTGGCGTCGCTCCTGGGCACTGCCGCCACCGATGCGGTGATGGCCCTCTGCGGCGTGATGGGATTCTGGCCCGCGGTGCTGGCAGCTCCTCCAGCAGAGGCCGCCGTTCTGCTCCAGGGGGCCGCGGCCGCGGTGATCCAACCCGCCCCCCTGGCGCTCACCGCTGCGGCGGCGCTGCTGCTGATCCGGCTCGGCCTCGGGTTGTGGCGCCGCGGCGACCCGACCTCGCGCGTGGCGGGAGCCACTCTGATCACCACCCTGGCGGTCGATGCGGCGTTTCTCCTGGCGGCAGCCCTGGCGCCGGGACTGAGTGGGCTGATCTGAAGAACTGCAAACGGCGGGCAACCGCCCAGGGCCCGTTGTGGCACGGTCTGTAACGTTGTGGGGTGGCAGCGGTGGTCCATCGCCTCTGTCTCCCGCCTTCCCTTTCTCTGGAGTGTCGTGATGAAGCGGCTGCTTGCCTGGCTGATGAGTGGTGTGGTCCTGGCCGGTCTGCTCTTCGGCCTGCTGCTGCCCGGCCCGGCCTATGCCACGGGCGAACTGCGCAACCTCGCCGATGACAAGATCGCCGAGCGCGGCGACAAGGTGGATCTCAACAACTCCTCCGTGAGGCGCTTCCAGCAGTACCCGGGCATGTACCCCACCCTCGCCGGCAAGATCGTGCTGGGCGGCCCCTATGAGTCCGTCGAAGACGTTCTGAACCTCGACCTCACCGATCGCCAGAAGGAGCTGTTCGAGAAGTACAAGGACAACTTCACCGTGACCCCGCCCTCGATCGCACTGAACGAAGGCTTTGACCGCATCAACGACGGCCAGTACCGCTGATCCCATTCGCGAACCGCCAGGGTGGCTGCGTTGGCCTGCAGGGGCCGTTCCTCCAGGGACGGCCCTTTTCGCTGTCCAGAGAGGCCCAAACTGCCGCCGGCGCTCCCATAGGCTCAGCAGCAGCTGGACGGAAGGATGGCAACGCAACCTTCGTCCGACCTGGCGCACCGGCACCGGCAGAGCGGAGCGCAAGCCGATCTTTGCCTCGAGGCCGACCACGGGGAATCCACCACCTGGGACGTGGTGGTGGTGGGCAGCGGCGCCGCTGGGCTGATGAGCTGCCTGGAGCTGCCTCGGCAGCTGCGGGTGCTCTTGCTCAGCAAGAGCGCCGCGCCCCCCTCGGCCAGCCGCTGGGCCCAGGGGGGCATCGCGGCGGTGACCCGGCCTGAGGACAGCTACAGCAGCCACATTGAGGACACCCTGCGGGCCGGCGCCGGCCTGTGTGAACCGGCGGCAGTCGAGCTACTGGTGCATCAGGCGCCGGCCTGTGTGGAGCGACTGGTGGAACTCGGCATGGCCTTCGACCGCAACGGCGATCGGCTGAGCACCACCCTGGAGGCCGCCCACAGCCACCGGCGCGTGCTGCACGCTCAGGACCGCACCGGTGGGGCCCTGGTAGACGCCCTGGAGCGTGAGGTTCTGCGACGCCCCGGCCTGGTGCAGCGCAAAGGATTGGTGGCCCTGCAGCTCTGGATCGAAAGCGGCCGGTGCGTTGGCCTGCAGGTTCTCGATGGCCATCGCCTGCGGTGGCTGCGGGCGGGGGCGGTGGTACTGGCCAGCGGCGGCGGTGGCCATCTCTTCGCCCACACCACCAACCCCACCCAGGCCAGTGGCGATGGCGTGGCGATGGCCTGGAGCGCTGGCGCCGAGGTGCGCGACCTCGAATTCGTGCAGTTCCACCCCACGGCCCTGATGCTGCCGGGAGCGCCCCACTTCCTGATCAGCGAGGCCGTGCGGGGCGAGGGCGCCCGGCTCTGCGACGCCAGCGGCACCAGCCCGGTGGCGTCTCTGGCCGGCGGGGACCTGGCCCCCCGCGACCAGGTGAGCCGAGCCCTGGCCCGCTGCATGCAGCGTCAGGGGGTAGACCACCTGTGGCTTGACCTGCGTCCGGTGGGGCCGGAGCGACTGGAGCGCCAGTTCCCCACGATCCTGGGGCGGTGCCGGGCCCTCGGGATCGAACCGCTGCAGGCACCAATCCCCGTGGCCCCGGCGGCCCACTACTGGATGGGTGGCATCGCCACAGGCCTGGACACCACCACCTCGATCCCCGGCCTCCATGCGGTGGGCGAAGTGGCGAGCACCGGGGTGCACGGCGCCAACCGGCTGGCGAGCAATTCGCTGATGGAGTGCCTGGTGTATGCCCGGCAGTTGCGACAGCTGCCAGTGGCGGTCAACGGAGCGGGCGGGGACAGCGGGCGGGTTGGAGGCACCGAGCCCTGCCATGGCCTCGATCACAGCGGCGCCGACCCGGTCGCAGCCGCCGCTGCCCTGCGCCAGGCAATCGTGGCTCTGCGTGCGCTCTGCTGGCAGGTGGCAGGGGTGGAGCGCGAGGGGCTGGCTCTCCGGCGCTCTCTGGCGCTGGTGCGGCGGCAACGACAGGCGCTGGAATGCGAACCGCTCCTGCGCAGCTGCCAGGCGCTCGAACCCGGCGAGCAGTTCGCTCTCAGCCGGCCCAGCCTTGGCCTCCTGCGCCTGCAGCAAGAACTTCGCCAGAGGCTGGTGCTGGCCGAACTGCTGATCGAGGCGGCCGCTTTTCGCGAGGAAAGCCGTGGCGGCCATTTCCGCACCGACGCTCCGGCCGCCCAGCCTTTCTGGCGCTGCCACACGATCCAACAGCGCGACCAGGCCATTCAGACCCGACCCGTGGGGCAGGACACCGGCGTCAGAGCTTGCCCTTGAAGCCGCTGCGCAGGGCCAGCTCCTGCAGGCTCTTGACGCCGGAATCGATCTGGCCGTTGATCTCCCAGGTGGGATACCCCTGGATCTTCTTGCTTTCGCAGAGAGCGGCCTGGCTGTTGCGGCCATCCGGGGCGCACTCGATGACGATGAGCCGGCCGGCAGCTTCCTTGCCAAAGAGCTCCTTCTGCTCATGGCAGTGGGGACACCAGTAGGCCGAGTACATCCGGGCGCCGGCGGCCTTGAGGTGATCGGCCAGGGCAAGGGTACCGGGGGTGCTCGGGCCGGTCACCGGGATCGGCACTCCCTTGCCCAGATCGGCGGGGCGGTCGACAGCGGTGGCCCATCCCAGACCGATCAGGCCCACAGCCAGGCCCACGAGAACGGATCGGAAGATCAGCTGGCCCCGGTCCTCCCACTCGCCGCCGATCAGGGCCAGCACGAACAGGGAGAGGCTGAGCAGGGCCGAGAGGATGCAGAAGGCGCAGATGGCCTGGATCTTGAACACCATCACGCCCATCAGCAGCAGGCTGAACACCGCCATGCCGGTGCTGATCAGCAGCAGGCCCCACCAGCTGGGAGCGGTGGCCCGGCTGCGGGCCTCGCCGCCCAGCACCAGGGGCAGCAGGGCCAGGCCCAGCACCGCCAGGTAAGCCAGGCAGCCGAACAGGGACAGGGGTTGGCCGAACAGGCTGCCCCAGGCGCTGTTGAGGACCTTGTCGCAGCCTTCGGCACCCCCGGGGCAGGTCAGCGGACCGATCAGCCCCCAGCGCTTGAGCGTGATCGCACCTGTGTCGATCGCGCCGATTGTGGCCAGCACGGCCATCGCCACCCGCACCCAGCGGCGGCCTGGATCGCTGCGGCGGCGCGAACTGCTCAATCGGCTGGCCAGGCGGGTGGAGGTCACAACGCAGGGACGCGCATCACTGACAGGGATTTTGGCAGGCCCCTCTCAGTAGGGTGAGGGATCGGGCCTCCGCCCCGCCTGTGCCATGAACGAACCGAGCCGTCCCAGCGTCGCCTTCGCCCATCTCGGCTGCGAGAAGAACCGGGTGGACACCGAACACATGCTCGGGCTTCTGGCGGAGGCCGGCTATGCGGTGAGCGCCGATGAACACCAGGCCTCGGTGGTGGTGGTGAACACCTGCAGCTTCATCCAGGACGCGCGCACCGAATCGGTGCGCACCCTGGTGGAACTGGCCGAGCAGGGGAAGGAGCTGATCATCGCCGGCTGCCTGGCCCAGCAGTTCCGAGAGGAGCTGCTGGAGTCGCTTCCCGAGGCGAAGGCGATCGTGGGCACGGGCGACTACCAGCACATCGTGGAGGTGCTTCGGCGGGTGGAGGCGGGCGAGCGGGTGAATCAGGTGAGCGACGTTCCCACCTTCGTGGCCGACGAGCACCTACCCCGCTACCGCACCACCTCCGAGGCGGTGGCCTATCTAAAGGTGGCTGAGGGCTGCGACTATCGCTGTGCTTTCTGCATCATCCCCAGGCTGCGAGGAGACCAACGCTCCCGTCCGATCGAGTCGATCGTGGCCGAAGCCAGGGCGCTTGCGGCCCAGGGGGTGCAGGAGCTGATCCTGATCAGCCAGATCACCACCAACTACGGGCTCGACCTCTACGGCAGGCCTCGACTGGCAGACCTGCTGCGCGCTCTGGGGGAGGTGGAGATCCCCTGGATCCGCGTGCACTACGCCTACCCCACCGGCCTCACCCCCGATGTGCTGGCGGCCTTCCGCGACACCGCCAATGTGCTGCCCTACCTGGATCTGCCGTTGCAGCACAGCCATCCGGAGGTGCTGCGGGCGATGAACCGCCCCTGGCAAGCCGACGTGAACGACTCGCTGCTGCAGCGCATCCGTGACCAGCTGCCCGATGCCGTGCTGCGCACCAGCTTCATCGTTGGCTTCCCGGGGGAGAGCGAGGCCCACTTCAAGCACCTAGAGGCGTTTGTGGAGCGGCAGCGCTTCGACCATGTGGGCGTGTTCCGGTTCTCGGCCGAGGAGGGAACCGCCGCGGCGGAGCTGCCTGATCCGGTGCCGGCTGCGTTGGCGGAAGAGCGCCGGGATCGGCTGATGGCGCTGCAGCAGCCGATCGCCGCCGCACGCAACACCACCTGGGTAGGGCGCATCGTCGATGTGCTGATCGAGCAGGAGAACCCCAGCAGCGGCGCGATGATCGGACGCTGCGCGCGCTTCGCCCCAGAGGTGGACGGGGAGGTGCATGTGCAGCCCGGGGCGGGTGGGCTGTGTGCGGCCCCTGGCACGATGGTGCCGGTACGCATCACCAGCGCCGATACCTACGACCTGCACGGGGAGGTGGTGGGCGCCGCGGCGATGGTGGCCGAGCTACGTCCCGGCGCGGCCCCGCGTTGAGAACCCTGGCGGCTGGCCTAAGGCGCCGGCAACGCAGCGTCTTCCTGCTGGCCTCCGGCCTGAGCACCGCCGGCTCCTTTGCCGGCCTGGTGGCCAAGGGCTGGATCCTGTTGCACGGGACAGGCAGCCCGTTTCTTCTGGCCCTGCATTTCGCCGCCCTGTCGCTGCCAGCGCTGCTGATCAGCGGGCCCGCCGGTGTGCTCACCGACCGGCTCGGCTGCGAGCGGGTGCTGGTGCGCGCCCAGTGGGCCCTCTTCGCCAGTGGCTGCCTCGGGGCGCTGGCGATCCCGCTGCTGCAGGGCCGCGCCCAGGTGCTGATGCTGCTGCTGAGCACGCTGTTGGTGGGCGTGTCGAGCACCTATGAGCTGACGGCCCGCAACAAATACTGCGCCCTGCTAGTGGAGGGCCCGGAACAGCTGGCCCCCTACCTCACCAGCTTCTCGGTGGTGTTCAACGTTGGCAAGCTGGTGGGGCCTCCCCTGGGCGGCTGGCTGGTGGCCCTGGCCGGACCAGCGATGGCGCTGGCGATCGACGCCGCCACCTACCTGATCCCGATCGCCACGGTGGTCTGGCTACTGCGACCCCGGCGTGACGCCGAGCAGCGCAGCCACGCCGGTAGCGCCGCCAGCCTGGGAACCGCCTGGCGCGATTGCGGGCCGGTGCTGCGGCATGTGCTGCGCTTCACAGGCCTTGCCTGCCTGGTGGGCTTCTTCCATCCCGGCCTGGCGGCCCTGATCGCGGCGGAGCTTCTGGGACCCTCGCCCCAGGCCCTGGGGCTGTTCACCAGCGTGCTGGCGGCCGGGAGCGTCAGCGGCGGCCTGGTGCTGCAGCGCCACAGCCAGGCGCTCAGCCGCCGGCCAGCACTGCTGCTGGGAGGCTGTGCCCTGCTGACAGCCTTGGCGCAGCTGGGCATGGCCCTCGCCCTCTCCTGGCCAGCCTCCGGCAGCAAGACGGTGCTGAGCCTGGCGATGAGTTTCCTCATCGGCGCAGGCACCGCTTGCCTGCTGTCAGGCACGAACCTGATCGCCCAGGTGGGAGTTCCCCAGGTGCTGCGTGGCCGCATGGCGGGACTTGGCCAGATCGCTTTCCTCGGAGGAGGTGGACTGAGCGGCCTTCTGGCGGCTCTGCTCACGATGCGTCTGGGGCTGCTGTGGTGTTTCGCCCTGCTGGGCCTTGCCGGCCTGGCGATGGGGCTGGCGGAGCTGGGCCGGCGACGGCTGCGTTTGGAGCCGGCCTGAGCGAGTGCAGGGCTCTTGCGTTCCGGCCTGCGCTCAGATCAGGCGAACGGCCCGCAGCACGGTGGCGGCGAGGAAGGCTGCCACCAGGCCGCCGCCGACCAGCCCCAGATAGATCGCCACGCCCATGACCCTGCCTGTGAAGAGGAAGGTGTCATTACAGCAGACAGAAGGCGGCTGGAGGCACCGGCAAGGCCGAAACCAACTAAGGTTTGCAAACTCGCCGAGACTTCGTCTCTCGCTGCATGCCCTCCGCGGCCCCGCAGCTGCCAGCGCCCCCGCTCCACCCCGCCTCCTCACCGCTCCCACCCCGCGCCGCTCCAGACCACGAGGCCGGCCGCGGCTTCCCTCCGGCCCCCCACGCATGCGCACCCTCTTCATCTATCCCGAGTTCCCGAAAACCTTCTGGAGCTACGAGAAGATTCTCGAGTTGGTGAATCGCAAGGTGTTGCTGCCACCCCTTGGCATGGTCACGGTGGCAGCACTGCTGCCCCAGGAATGGCCCATGAAACTGGTGGATCGAAACGTACGTGAGGTGACGGACGAGGAGTGGGCCTGGGCGGAGCTGGTGATCATCTCTGGAATGATCGTGCAGAAGGCAGACATGGCCGTACAGATCGCCAAGGCGAAGCAGCGGGGCCTGCCTGTCGCCGTGGGCGGGCCTTTCGCCAGTTCCACCCCAGATGCGCCTGAGATCGAGCTGGCTGATTTCAAGATTCTCGATGAAGGGGAAATCACCCTGCCGATGTTCATCGAAGCGATCAACAATGGCGAAAGCACTGGACGTTTCAGCGCTAACGGAGAAAAACCAGATGTAACAACCACGCCGATTCCTCGCTTCGACTTACTACAACTCGAGGCTTATGATTCGATGTCGGTGCAGTTCTCGCGCGGCTGTCCTTTTCAATGCGAATTCTGCGATATCATTGTGTTATACGGCCGCAAGCCGCGCACCAAAACGCCCGTCCAACTGATTGCCGAGCTTCAGGCTCTCTACGATCTGGGCTGGCGGCGTTCCATCTTCCTGGTCGACGACAATTTCATTGGCAACAAACGCAACGCCAAGCTGCTGCTGCCAGCCTTGAAGCAATGGCAGATCGAGCACAATTACCCCTTCAGCTTCGCGACGGAAGCCTCGGTGGATCTCGCCTCCGATGATGAGCTGATGACCATGATGGCCGAATGTCGCTTTGACAGCGTCTTCCTCGGCATCGAGACCCCGGATGAGGCAAGCCTCTCGATTGCCGGCAAACACCAGAACACCCGCAGCTCGCTCGAAGAGGCCGTCGACCGCATCACCAACCACGGCATCCGGGTGATGGCTGGTTTCATCATTGGTTTCGACGGTGAGAAAAGTGGCGCCGGCGATCGCATCGTGACCTTCGTGAGCCGCACCGGCATTCCCGCCGCGATGATGGGAATGCTGCAGGCGCTACCCAACACCGGCCTTTGGCATCGCCTCGAGAAGGAGGGCCGGCTGATTCAAGAGAAAACGGACGCCAAGGGTGTCAACCAAACCAATCTGCTCAACTTCGTGCCAAGCCGGCCGATCAGAGAGATTGCCAACGAGTACGTGGATGCTTTCTGTCGACTCTACGAACCAAACGCCTACATTGATCGCGTCACCCATTACTACACCAAGGTAGGCAAGCCTCGCTGGCAGAAGTACGCGAAGTCGGTCAGCCTTGGCAAGGCAGGCCTGCCCAGCTGGACTGACGTCCGCGCCCTCTTGATCGTGATCTGGCGACAGGGCATCGTGCGCGACACCCGTTGGCGCTTCTGGCGCTCGCTGCTGAAGATTGCCCGCGTCAACCCCGACAACTTCGAACAGTTCCTGGTGACCCTGGCTCACAACGAGCACTTCCAGGAATACCGCAGCATCGTCACCCGCGAGATCCAGGATCAGCTCGCCGCCCTCCCGCCCGACCCGCCCACGGCACCCGTCCAACCGAGCCGGGAGCTGCAGCCGGCTTGAGCCGGCCTGGGGGCGCAGGCCTCAGTCCTGGATGTAGGGGACTTCTGCCTGGAGGCAATGCTCGGCCTTCTGCAGCTCGCGCCCCAGGTAGAGGGCATGGTCGAGGCGGCTGAGGGGCAGCGGCCTCTCCGCTTCGGTAAGCAGGATGCCGAGCTCCTTGGCGCTGCGCCCGCGGTAGGTGGCCAGGGGCGTGCGGGGTCCGGCGCCCCGGCAAGCCAGCACCTCGCCGGTTTCGGGATCGGTCGCGAGCCCGCGCTCATCGATGTTGTTGCCGTAATGCTCGGCGACCAGTTCGCCACGGGCGGCATCGACGCGAATCAGGAAATAGCCAGCCGGATCGAGGGCGATGAAGCGCTGCGAGAGCTTCTCATCCAGCCGCTGCCGATCGCTGGCCGTAGGAATCTGGGACATGCGGTGGATCGTAGGCAGCCGTGAACGGAACATCGGCGTTGATCGCCTCAATCTCGCCCAGCATCTGCCGGTTGGCGCCGGGCAGCCAGTCGCGCAGGATCGCTTCGAACTGCGGATCCAACCAGCGATGCAGGCTGGCGCGGGGCTGGGCGAGGAAACCGCGGCGGCGCTTGTGGCTGCCGCCGGCTCCAGGGTCGAAGGCGGCGATGCCGCGCTGGATGGCCCACTCAATCGGCGCGTAGTAGCAGACCTCGAAATGCAGATTGTCCAGATCGACGTCGCTTCCCCAGTAGCGGCCCCAAAGCTGCTGGCGGTCGTGCACGCACAAGGACATTGCCACCGGGTCGGCGGGATCGCCGCGATGGGCGCTGAACAGCACCAGCGCATCGCGCAGCTCGGCCGCCGCGGCGGTGAAGAAGGCTTCGGTGAGGTACTTGCTCCCCCAGGGGCCCCAGCGGGCGCAGTGCTGCGCATAAAAGTGATGCATGCGCCGCACCAGCGCAGGCGGGATGTCGGCACCGGCAAGGGGGGTCACCGTGAGGCCCGCTTCCGCCACCGAGCGGCGCTCGCGGCGGATGTTGCGGCGCTGGTTGGCGTTGAAGCTGGCCAGATAGTCGTCAAAGTCGGCGTGGCCGGGGTTGATCCAGAGGCTCTGCTGATTGAGCCAGAGCGCCCAGCCCGCCGCCTCCGCCAACGGGCGCCAGAGGGGGTCGACGTAGAGGAAATTGCAGCTCAGGATCCGGTTGGCCCGGCAGAAGGCCTCGATCTGCTCGAGCATCAGCGCGGTGAGCGCTGCGGCGTCCTCCTCAGGGGCGAACCAGAAGCGATAGCCCTCCGCCGGGCTGAGCGGACTCATCCCCACCAGCTTGGGGTAATAGCGGAGGCCGAGCTGGCCGGCGAGCTGGGCGAAGGACTGGTCGAAGACAAACTCGCCGTAGCTGTGGCCCTTGAGGTAAAGAGGGGCTAGGGCTACCAACTGCTCACCGCGCCAGAAACTGAGGTGGCAGGGCTGCCAGCCCTCACGGGGCGCGATGCTGCCGCTGGCCTCCAGGTGGTGCAACCAGCGCCAGGAGAAGAACGGCGGGGCCTCCGGGCCCGAAGCCGCGGCGGTTGCCGCCAGCAGCCCCTGCCACTGCTCCTCGGGCAGCTCTGAAATCGCGCGGTGCCAGCGGGCGGTGAGCTCGGCCATGGCCCAGAGATGCATGGGGGCGGCGGAGGCGCAAAACTAACCGGGTTTCCCCTCCCCCTGGGCTGACGATGGCGGCACGGCAGCGGTTCCTGGTGGTCTGCCTCTCCTTGGCCAGCGGGGCCGCGGGGTTGGGCGAAGCGCGACCAGCGGCAGCAGGCCTGCTGCGGCCGGTGCTGATGCTGATGCGGCCGCAGCTAGAGAACCGCCTGGCCCAGGTTTGCGTCGAGGCAGCCGCCGGCGGCAGGCCCGACCTGGAGCGCACCCTGCAGGATCCCTGCCGCAAGCTGGCGATCCCCACCAGCCGCTGCCTGATTGAGGAAACCGACAGCACCGGCCGGGGGCTGGGGGTGCTCACCGAAATGCTCGGCGGCCGCTTCGGCGATGACAGCGAGGTGGTGGTGAAGCGCTGCCTGGCCCGGATGTTTGGACTGCCGGCAGAGAGCCTGCGGGAGGTGCCCCTGCGGGAGCTGGGCAGGCGCTTTGCCAGCCGTAGCTCCCCCTGAGCGCTCAGCCCGCCGCCAGGGCGGCGAGGGCGGCGGGCTCCATGCCGAGCCGGGGTGCCTCGGCGAACACCTCGGCGGCGTTGTTGGGGCTCTCCTGAAGCCGCACCCTGTGCAGACAGGCGCCGCTGGCGGCGATCGGCTCGCGCAGGCGGTCGGCGATGTGCAGGGCGATGTTTTCGGCCGTTGGCACGGTGCTGGCGAAGTGGGGCACGTCTTTGTTGAGGAAGGTGTGGTCGAAGGGCTCAACCACCAGCTCCTCAACCAGCGCCTGCAGGGCTGCCAGATCGCAGACCATGCCGGTGCGTGGATCGATCGGGCCGCGCACCGTGATGTCGAGCAGATAGTTGTGGCCGTGGCCGTGGGGGCGGGCGCACTTGCCGTAGATCGCCTCGTTCTCGGCCTGGCTCAGCTCCGGCCGGGCGAGGCGGTGGGCGGCGGCGAAGTGGGTGCGGATCGAGAGGAAGGCTTCCATGGGTTCGGAGGTGGGACCGGTGAGCACATCGGCCCAGAGACTGGGCTGCTCGTAGAGGCGCAGGCCGACAAGGGGTAGATGGGGGGCGAGGCGATCGCGGATCGCCAGGGCCAGGGCTTCGGTGGTGGGCAAGCGGCCCTCAGGCCGCTGCAGATCAAACTCCGGCCAGACGTCGTTGAGGAAGCGGAAATCAAGCGGGGCGGTGACCTCGCGGCGGATGGCGTGCTTCACATCCGAGAGGTTGAGCACCATCCCGTCGGCGTCGAGCGGGCCACCCATGGCCACCACCAGCTCATAGTTGTGGCCGTGGCCGGGGGCCAGGCTGCAGGGGCCGAACCGCCGTTCGTTCTCGGCATCGCTGAGCTCCGGCAGCCGGTAGAGGTGGCTGGCGCTGAAGCAGGCCCGGCGCGTGATCACGCAGCCCCGGCCCTGGCCGTGGGGACCCTGACACGGAGGGCTGGCCTGGGGTACCCCAGGGGGCACGGCGGGGGGCACCGGGGGCGGTGCCGTGAGCCCTGTGGGGGTCATCAGCCGGGTTCGAAGGGGGGCATCCTAGAAACAGCCACCGCCTCTCCGGCCGATCCGCCATGGAGCCCGCCCACACCGCGTCTGGTTCCGCCCCCGGGACCGGGCCTGGGTCCCCCCCTCCGCACAAGGGCCTTGCCCGACGGCTGCAGGGGCTCAACCTCTATCTCGTGGGGATGATGGGGGCGGGCAAGAGCAGCGTCGGACGCCCCCTGGCCGAAGCCCTCGGCTACCGCTTCCTCGACGCCGATGCCGTTGTGGAGCAGGCGGCCGGCCGCAGCATCGCCGCGATTTTCGCGGAGGAGGGGGAGGAGGCCTTCCGCGCCCTCGAAACCGCTGTTCTCGATCGCGTCGCGGGCTGGCATTCGCTGGTGGTGGCGACCGGCGGCGGCGTGGTGGGCCGGCCGGAGAACTGGGGCCACCTGCGCCAGGGCGTGGTGATCTGGCTGGATGCGCCTGAGGATCTTCTGCTGCGCCGTCTGCGCGCCGACCCCACGCCGCGGCCCCTGCTGGCGGACGCCGACCCTGCCGCGAGGCTGGCGAACCTCCTGGCGGCCCGCCGCCCGCTGTATGCCCAGGCCGACCTGACGATCACCCAGGGCGGAGAACCGCCGGCCACGGTGGCCGAACGGGTGCTGGCGGCGCTTCCCACGATCCTGCGTGCGCCCCAGGCGCCCCCGCCGCAGACCGCGTCCCTGGTGGATGGGGAAGGCCGGATCCGCCGCGAGATCAATACCCCCGCCCAGCCGGGCGACCTGGGGGCTCCAGGCGCACCGCAAACCAGCGGATTGTGAGGCCGGGGGCCGTCTCCAGCTCGCAGGCCGTCTCCAGCAGGCGGCGGGCTCGCAGCTCGGCCCCGTTCAGCCCTTGTAGATCGGCCGGGGGCTCGGCCATCGCCTCCAGCTGGTTGCCGAGCCACGCGAGGGTTTCGGCCGCCGTGAGGATTCTCTCCTCGCCGCCTGGCTCGAGCACCACGTAATGATCGAGTTCCCGCAGCAGCGGATCAGACATGGGCCGGACACGAACACTGCTCTGCACCATCCTGGCGCTCTGGCTGGCGGTCGCCGCCGCCCCCGCCGCCGCGGCCAGCCCGGTCCCCGCGCCCCCCTCGCAAGCCACCCTCGCCAGTCCCCTGGAGCAGCGCCGCAGCTCCTGGCCGGCCTGGCGTCTGCCCGCCCCCCTGCCCCGGCCGGGCCGGGGCGACCTCCTCTACCCCAACTGGTTCGCCGGCGCCTGGCAGGTGAGCAGCTGGGAGGCGGGGGCCTCGCCCGAGAGCGCCGTGCAGTGGCGGGTTCGCTTCCTGCCTGGCACGGCGGAGCGTGTGGTGGGCGATCGGGCCGCGAACGCGGCGGCGGTGGGGCGCGCCCTGCTGGGGGACACGCTGCTGGAGGTGCGCGACGATCCCAGCAACCCCAACCGGCAGCTGGCCCAGCTGCGCGGCGGCCGGAGGCTGGAATCCACGGTGGTGGGACGCCGCAGCGAACCCGCCGGTGACGGTCGCACCTTTCTCAGCGATGAGTTGAGCCTGCAGGTGCTGCATGGGGCGGCGGGCGATCCGCGTGTGAGCCGGATCGAAACCCTCAGCCGCTACGAGCTGCAGGCGGAGGGGCCGAGGCGCTGGATCGCGGCCGAGCAGTGGCAGGCGCGCTATGCCTCCCCCGCCGAGGGACTGGTGGCGGCACCACTGGCGAGCAGCCACTGGCGGCTCAGGCTCGACCCGCTTCCGCCAGAATCCGATCCCGCCAGCTGAACAGGGGCTCGAGAACCGGGTTGTCGGCGATGCCGGCAACGCCCCGGCCGGCCAGGGGAGCGCCGGCTGAGGCCGGGAAACGGAGCAGGGTCAGCTGGGCAGCCACCGCCAGATCGGCCAGGCTGAGGCAATCACCCTCCAGATAGGGGGCCCCATCCACCAGCAGGCTGAGCTGCTCGAGGTTGCGGCGCAGCTGCCGCGCTTCGCAGGGGGCGACCACCTCCACCACCGCCTCGCTGAAGGGGCTAAGCATGGCGGAAGGCAGGGCCGACACCAACTGGCGCAGCGGGGCGGGCGTGGTGTCGGGCAGCAGGGCGCTACGCAACACCGAATCGGCGGCGGCGGCCTGAACGAGCGCCTGGCGGCAGCCGGCGGCAAGGGCGGTATCGGCCCAATCTTCCAGCAACAGCACCCGGGCGCGAGCGCGGGGTTCGCGGGGCAGCAGCGCGGGCTCGGGATGGCGCTCCTCCAGGTGGAGGGCAATGGCGGTGGAATCGGCGATCACCTCGCCGCCGTCGATCAGAACGGGCACCTGGCGCTGGCCGGAAAGGCGGAACAGCTCCAGCTGGCCCAGGCCCGGGGTCACCTCCACCACGGTGTGGTCGAGCCCCTTGCGGGCAAGGATCAGTCGCACCTTCTCGCAGAAGGCGGAGTGTCTGAACTGGTGCAGTTCCACGGGGATCGGGGCGGGCGTGGGGGGCGAAGCGGGGCGGCCGATCCCGACCTGCCCGCGGCAGAGTAGCGGGCAGTTCCGCAGCGATGTCGCCCCAGCGCGCCCAGGCCGATGAAGGATTTCCTGGTCAACGTCACCCGCTACCCCCGCTACCTGATCGCCTTCAGCCTCGGGGTGATCAATTCGGTGGTGGAGCCACTGGCGCGCCGGCGCAGCAACCCGGTCACCGCCGTGGCCCTGGTGGGTGCGCTGGTGAGCGGCATGGTCAGCCTCGGCCTGGTGCTGCGTGCGATGGTGAGTTGAGCCGCAGTGGGGGTCGATGGCCCAGGGCCGGAGGGTGGAGCGGATCGCCGCCCTGATTCGCCGTGAGGTGAGTGAGCTGCTGCAGAGCGGCATCAAGGATGAGCGCATCCACAGCGGCGTGGTGAGCATCACCCATGTGGAGGTCGCCGGCGATCTGCAGCACTGCCGCGTCTTCGTGAGCGTGCTGGGCAGCGACGACGACCGGGCGCAGGTGCTGGCAGGGCTCAAGGCGGCCTCGCCCTACGTGAAGGGGGAGATCGGCCGGCGCCTGCGGATGCGCCGTACGCCCGAGGTGGCCTTCCAGCTCGACCGCGGCCTCGAGCGGGGCGCCTCGGTGCTCGAGCTGCTCGGCCGACTGGAGGAGGAGCGGCAGGAGCGGGGCGAGATTCCCCTCGGCGGCGCCGCCGCCGATCCGGGCTGAGCCGGGGCGATGGGCAGTCCCGCCGACGAGAGCCTGCGGCGCCGCCTGGCGGCGTTGTTGGTGGTGCGCGCCAGCGGCCACCTGGCCGATCCGCAACGCCGCTACCCGCGCTGGGAACTGGCGAATCCTGATCTGGAACGGCTGCTGGCGGCCGGAGTGGGCGGCGTGATCCTGCTCGGGGGCAGTGCCGCCGAGGTGCGGCTGCGCACCCGCCAGCTGTGCGCCTGGGCCGGCGGCCCCCTGCTGCTCTGCGCCGACGTGGAGGAGGGGGTGGGCCAGCGATTCGAGGGGGCCAGCTGGCTGGCCCCCCCGCTGGCGGTGGGCCGTCTTTGGAAACGCGATCCTGCGGCGGCGATCGCCCTGGCCCGGCGCTATGGGAGTTGCACCGCTCGGGAGGCGCGCCAGCTGGGGCTGAACTGGGTGCTGGCCCCCGTCTGCGACGTGAACAACAATCCGGCCAACCCGGTGATCAACGTGCGCGCCTGGGGCGAGGAGCCCGAGGGGGTCGCTGCGCTGGTGGAGGCCTTCTGCCAGGGGGCCCAGGCGGAGGGGGTGCTGGGCTGCGCCAAGCACTTCCCCGGCCATGGCGATACGGCCAGCGACTCCCACCTGGAGTTGCCGCTCCTCCCCCACGATCGGGAGCGGCTGGAGTCGATCGAACTGCCCCCCTTCCGCCGCGCCATCGACGCCGGCGTGGCCTCGGTGATGACGGCGCACCTGCTGCTGCCGGCCCTCGACCCCCAGCGGCCCGCCACCCTCTCGCCGGCGGTGCTCGCTGGGCTGCTGCGGCGCGATCTCGGCTTCGACGGCCTGATCGTCACTGATGCGCTGGTGATGGAGGCAATCGCCGGGCGGTGGGGGGCCGGAGAGGCGGCGGTGCTGGCTCTGGAGGCCGGAGCCGATCTGGTGCTGATGCCGGCGGACGCCGACGCCGCCCTCGAGGCGATGGTGGCGGCCGTTCGCAGTGGTCGGCTGTGCGAGCAGAGGCTGGAGGAGAGCCTGGCGAGGCGCCGCCATGCCCTGGAACAGACCAGCCCGGCCCCATGGGCCGAAGCCGCCGCCGCGCCGCTGGCGGAGCTGAGCAATGGCCCATCGCCGCAGGACCAGGAGCTGGCCGAGCAGCTGCTGCGCGAGAGCCTGGAGCGGCAGGGGCCCCGCTGGAGCCCTATCGGCAAAGGAGGCGTCAACTTGGTGCGGCTTGATTCCGCCCTGGGCTGCCCGTTCCTCAGCCCCGGCGCGCCGGCCCTGGAGCTGCCGGCGGCGGCGGGCCTGCAGCCGCGGCTGATCGAAGGCTGCAGCCCGTCCCCCTGGAGCGAGGATCCGGAGCACCCCCTCGCCCTGGAGAGGCTGGGCGAGGGCCCCGTGCTGCTGCAGCTGTTCGTGCGCGGCAATCCGTTCCGGGCCAGCGCCGGCAGCCGAGAACCCTGGCCGCAGGTACTGCATCAGCTCCTGCAGGCCGACCGGCTGGCGGGCCTGGCGGTGCTGGGCAGCCCCTACCTGTGGGAGTCGCTGCGGCAGGAGCTGCCGGCGCAGATCCCCGCCGCCTACAGCCCTGCCCAGATGCCCGCAGCCCAGCGGCTGGTGCTCCACGCCCTCGGCTTCGCCACCGGAGCAGGGGCCGAGGCCGGAACCGCTGCTGGATCCGCAGCCGAAGGCGCAGGCGCATTCACCGACTGAGCCAAAACCGATGCTGAGCCTGTCGATGATCGTGCGCAACGAGGCGGCGCTGCTGGAGACCTGCCTGGCCTCGGTGGCGGGCTTCGTCGATGAGATGGTGGTGGTAGACACCGGCTCCGACGACGACAGCGTGGCAATCGCCCGACGACTGGGGGCGACGGTGCACCAGATCCCCTGGCCCGGAGACTTCGCGCCGGCCCGCAACTTTGCCCTTGAGCGGGTGCGAGGCGACTGGGTGCTGGTGCTGGATGCCGATGAGCGGCTGCGGCCCGAGGCCCGGGAACCGCTGCGGCAGCTCATGGAGGAACCTGAAGCGCTGGTGATCACCCTGCTGCGGCGCGAGCTGGGGGCGCTGCAGGCGCCCTATTCCTGCGTTAGTCGTCTGTTCCGCCGCCATCCGGCGCTGCAGTGGAGCCGCCCCTACCACACCCAGATCGATGACAGCGCCCTGGCCCTGCAGGCGCGCGAACCCCACTGGCAGATCCGCCACTGCCCGGAGCCAGCCCTGCTTCACGACGGCTACCGGCCTGAACGGCTGGCCGACGGACGCAAGGCGGCACGGCTGCGGGCGGCGATGGAGGCGGAGCTGCGGGAGCGCCCCGACGACCCTTACACGATCGCCAAGCTGGCGGGGCTGGAGCTGCAGACAGGGGCTCGGCCGCGGGCCGAGTCGCTGCTCCGACGCGGGCTGGCAGCCTGCCCGGCAGACGCCCATGCCGAGCGCTTCGAGCTGCTGCTTCCCCTCGCCATGGCTCGCGGCGCCAGCGCTCCGGAGGAGGCCGCAAGCCTGTATGGCGAGGCGCTGCGCCTGCCGCTCGATCGGCGCGTGACGGTGGCGGCCCGGCTGAACCTGGCGCTGCTGCGGCAGGGGCAGGGCCGGCTGGCGGAGGCCTCCGAGATGGCCCAGGCGGCCGCAGACGCGGCCCCGGAGCTGGCCCAGGCCTGGCTGGCCCTCGGCCTGATCGAGCGCCAGCGGGGCCGGCTGCTGGAGGCGATCGCCAGCTATCAGCGGGCCCTGGCCCTGGAGCCCTCCCATCCGGAAACCCATCAGAACCTGGCGGTGGCGTGGCTGCTGAGCGGCGACATCGAAGCGGCACGGCAGGGCTTCCGCCGCGCCATCGCGCTGTTGCAGGAGCAGGGGCGGAGCGGCGAAGCCGCCGGCCTGGCCAGCCGGGCCGCGGAACTGGTACGCCTGGAGCCATGAACCCTCCGCCCGCGGCCGCGATGCCCGACACCCCCACCCTGGCCGGCCGCACCATCGCCGTGACCCGTGCCCAGCAGCAGCTGGGCGCGGCCCGCCGCCTATTCGAGGCCGCTGGCGCCACGGTGCTTGATCTGCCAGCCCTGGTGATCGGCCCGCCCGACGACTGGGGGCCGCTGGATGACGCCCTCGCCGAGCTCGATCAGTTCCACTGGCTGATCTTCTCGAGCGCCAACGGAGTGGAAGCGGTGCAGCAGCGCTATGCCCGCCGGGGCGGAGCCCTGAGCCACCTTCCGGCGGGGCTGAAGATCGCTGCCGTGGGCCGCAAGACGGCGGCGGCGCTGGAGGCGCTGGGAGCCCCGGCGGACTTCGTGCCGCCGGACTTCATCGCCGAGAGCCTGGTGGACACATTCCCGGTGTCGGGCTGGGGCCAGCGGCTGCTGCTGCCGCGGGTGCAGAGCGGCGGCCGCACCGTGCTGGCGGACGCCTTCGCCGAGGCTGGCGCCCGCGTGGTGGAGGTTCCGGCCTACGAGAGCCGCTGCCCCAGGGCACTCCCCACCGCCACCCTGCAGGCCTTGGAACGGGGGCGGGTGGATGCGATCACCTTCAGCAGCGGCAAGACCGTGAGCCACACGGCCCAGCTGCTGGCCGAGGCCTTCGGGGACGCATGGCGGCAGCGGCTGGAGGGGGTGCAGGTCGTCTCGATCGGACCGGCCACCTCTGGCCGCTGCCGGGACGTGCTAGGCCGGGTGGACAGCGAAGCCCTCCCCCACGATCTCGAGGGCCTTGTGGCGGCCTGCGCCGCGGCGCTCAGAGCTCCGCGGTGACGCGCTGAGGGCCCTTCTTCAGCGTCAGCAGGCCGCGGTTCACATCGATTGCGGCCACGCTCCAGCCAGACGGCAGCAGATCCGTGGTGCGGCCGCCGTGGTCGCCAGGGCGGACGCTGCCGCTGAGGGATCCGTAGCTCACCACCGCTTCGCTGACGCCGCCGCTGCGGATCACGCCGCTCACGCTGAATCCCCGCGGCAGCTGCAGCGGCGGCAAGGGAGCCGGGCGACGGCGGGCGGCGGCGACACCCTGGGCTGCGGCCGTCCCACCGGAGAGGCTGGGGGCAAGGGGTCTGCCGTCGGGCCCCAGAAGGGAGGGCAGGGCCGGAGGCAGAGCGCCGAAGGGATCCGGGCGGCCCAGGCCAACAGCACCGACCACCTGCTGGGGCGTGGCCAACGGCGTCAGGGCCACAGCAGCAGGGGCCTTGGACTTGGACTTGGTATCGGCCTTGGTGTCGCCGGGGCGGGGCGCGGGCGCTGCCAAAGGTGGAGCGGGAATCAGGGCCTCGGAATCGGGCGGAGGGACGGCGGGTCCACATCCCCCCAGGAGCAGCGGCAAGGGAGCGGCGATGGCGAGAAGGCAACGCCGGCGGTGAGCGGGGTGGCGGTGGAAGCCGGCGCGGACGCGAGGGAGAGGGAACGCCATGGATCTAGCCGTTTTCCACCAGGTTTTTGAAGCGATCCAGGTTGGCCTGGAGCTCCTTGGTCACGATGCCACCCATGATGCTGGGTTCCATCAGTGGTGCAAGCACAGCCGGCAACTCGTAGCTCACGGTGAGCTTCACGGCGGTACGCCGGGAGCCCAGGGGATAAAACCGCACAGCGCCGCGGGTGGGCAGCCCGCCCACGGATTCCCAGTGCAGCTGTTGCGCCTCCACCCGGCGGGTGATGCGCGCCTTCCAGTGGAAGCGGAAGCCCTGGGCAGCCAGGGTCCAGTCGGTGAGGTCGGGATCGTCGAGGGTGACGACCGACTCGATCCAGCGCATCCAGCGGGGCATCGCCTCCAGGTCGCTCCAGACCTCCCAGACCCGCTCGGCCGGGGCCTCAATCTCGGTGGTCACACTGTGTTCAAGCCATCGTCCCATCTGCCCGTCTCCTAGGCCGCAGCCGCGTTCTGGGCCAGGGCCACCGGCCGCTGCAGGATCGCGGCGGCGGCGAGGTGGCCGCTCATCGTGGCCCCCTCCATCGAGTCGATGTAGTCCTGGCGGGTGTAGCTGCCGGCGAGAAACAGGTTGGGAACAGGAGTGCGCTGCTCAGGCCGGTACGGCTCCATGCCGGGGGCTTCGCGGTAGAGCGACTGGGCGAGCTTGACGACGTTGCTCCACACCAGCTGCAGATCGCGGGCGGAGGGAAACAGCTCGCGCACTTGGCGGTCGGTGTGGGCCACGATCTCTTCAGGCTTCTTCGGGATCCAGGGATCCCCGGGGGTGAGCACGCATTGCAGCAGCGAACCAAGGCCCTCGCGGCGGTAGTCCTCCGGACTGGTGAGCGCGAGGTCGGCGAAGCAGCTGAAGTCGGCGTCAGCCGTGTACAGCAGATTGTCGAGCCCCTGCGGACGGCGGGTGTCGCGGCGGGCGGAGTCGGCATCGACGCCCCCGCCGAGCTCGGTGACCCAGCCGTCGTAGCGAAGCTGCACGGTGGCCACCGGCACCGCCTCCAGCCGGTGGATGGCCTCAAACATCGCGAAGCGGCGCCAGGGCTCGGGCAGCAGCCGCTGGATGCCCGGCACATCGCAGGCGGCCAGATACACATCCGCTTCCACTTGCCGCTCGCCTTCGGGGGTGCTGAGGGTGAGGCCGGTCACCACCGGCGTGCCGTCGTGTTCCTCGTAGCGCACCTCGCTGACCCGGTGGCGCAGGTGCAGTCGGCCGCCGCGGGCCTCGATGTAGGCCAGGATCGGGCCGGTGAGCCAGCGATGGGGCGATCCCTTGAGCAGGTTGAGCTTGGAGGCTTCGGTGCGGGCGGCAAACATCAGAAAGATCGTCAGCATGCAGCGCGCTGAGATCTGTTCACAATCGATGAAGCCGAGGGCATAGGCGATCGGGTTCCACATGCGCGCGATGCTGCGCTCGCTGCCGCCGTGGCCCACGAACCAATCGCGGAAGCTGATGCGATCGAGGTCGCGGATCACCCCCATCGCTCCCTCGTAATCGACCAGGCCGCGCACGATCGGGCTCGTGCCCAGGGCAAGGGCGTTGCGCAGCTTGTCGACCCAGTCGAGCTGGGGGGTGGTGAAAAAGGCCTTGAGGCCGTTGAACGGGGCGCCGATGGGGAAGCGGAAATCGAGGGCGCGCAGGTCGCCGCCCCGATTCACGAACAGGTGGGTGTGCTCCTTGGGGAGGAGGTTGTCGAGGGCGCCCACCTTGCCCATCAGGGCGAAGAGGTTGGCGTAGTTGTAGAAGAAGACATGCAGCCCCATCTCGATGTGGTTGCCGTCGTCATCTTCCCAGCTGCCCACCTTGCCGCCGGGGAAGGGACGCGCCTCATAGAGATCCACGCCATGGCCGGCGTCGACCAGATCCACGGCGGCTGCCAGCGCCGCCAGACCCGATCCCACGATGGCGACCCGCACCTGCTGCTCCCGTTCGGCCCCGACTCTATGGAGTGACGGGCTGCCCTGACGGGCAAGCCGGCGGTCGGGAGAACCGGCCCGCCCGACGGCCGCGCTCCATAGAGTGCAGATCAGATGGATCCGCCACGCCCGCCATGACGAGCGAAGTCGCCCCCAGCACCACGGTCGCCCCCAGCGCCACCGTCGCGCCCGACGGCAACGGAGCAGGCGCCGCCCACACCGACCGGGACGGCAAGGGCATCCTGATCACCCCTCCTGCGATGCGGCAGCTCGCGGCCTTGATGCAACAGCAGCCGGGCGAGGCCGTGCTGCGGGTGGGAGTGCGCTCGGGGGGCTGCAGCGGCATGAGCTACACGATGGATTTCATCGCGCGCGACGCCATCCGCGACGACGACGAGGTGTACACGTACGAACCCGCCGACGCCCCCGGCTTCCAGGTGGCCTGCGATCCCAAGAGCCTGCTGTACATCTACGGCATGCAGCTCGACTTCTCCTCCGCCCTGATCGGCGGCGGCTTCAACTTCACCAACCCCAACGCCAGCCAGACCTGCGGCTGCGGCAGCTCTTTCGCGGTCTGAGCGGCGCGGCCCCCCCGACATGGGAACCTGAACAGATCGATCCTCCCGCCGCACCGCTGCCATGACGGCCACCTCCTCCTCCGGGTCCTCCCTGTTCGAGGAGGCCATCGCCCGGTACCAACAGGGCGCTGCCCCCGAGGAGCTGATCGGCGATTTCCTCTCCATCACAGCCCAGAGCCCGCGCCAGTCCGCCGGCTGGACCTGCCTGGCCTGGCTGCAGCTGCTGCTCGATCAGCCCCAGGCCGCCCTGAGCTCTGCCCGCACGGCCGTGCGGCTCAACCCCCAGGATCCCCAGGCCCGCATCAACCTCAGCGTGGCCATGCTCGAAACCGGTGCGAAGGGAGTCAGGGAGCACGTGGAGATCGTGAAGCGGGTGATGCTGCTGGCCCCCGACCTCTGCCAGGAGCTGAACGACTCGATGGCCGATGGCCTGCGCCGTCGTCCGGGCTGGCAGGCGTTGGAGAAGGTGCGGAACTGGCTGAAAGATTGAGGCCGCTTCTGCTGCTCAGCAACGGCCACGGCGAGGACCTCAGCGGGGCCCTGCTGGGCCGGGAGCTCCGTCGTCGGGGACTGGCCGTCGCGGCGATGCCCCTGGTGGGCCATGGGCAGGCCTACCGGCAGGAGGGGATCGCGCTGGTGGGCGGCCCCACCCGCGAATTCAGCACCGGTGGGCTCGGCTACACCAGCCTGGCGGGACGGGTGACCGAACTGCGCCAGGGCCAGCTCCTCTATCTGCTGCGCCGCCTTCAGTGGCTGCGGCGGGCGCGTCGGCGCTATGGGCTGGTGCTGGCGGTGGGTGATCTGGTTCCGGTGCTGGCAGCCCGCCTGATGGGCCTGCCGGCAGCGGTGTATCTGGTGGCGTACTCCAGCCATTACGAGGGGCGCCTGCGGTTGCCGTTCCCCTGTGGCTGGCTGTTGCGGGCGCGCTGCTGGCGGGCGATCTGGTGCCGCGACGCGCTCACCGCCCGCGACCTCACCACCCAGCTGGGCCGGCCGGTGCAGTTCCTGGGCAACCCCTTCCTGGATCTGGTGGCGGCGGAAGCGGATGCGCCCTCGGATGCCCATCCTGGCGCGTCGCTGGCGCTGCTGCCCGGCAGCCGGCTGCCGGAGGCGACCCGCAACCTGGTCCTGATGCTGCAGCTGCTGCCCTGGTTGCCGGATCCGCTGCACGACCCGGAGCGGCTGCGGTTGCAGGCCGCGCTCGTGGGCGCCCTGCCGGTGGAGATGGTGGCGAAGCTGGCCGAGCCCCTGGGCTGGCGTCTGGCGCCGGAGGCGCCCCGGGACGAAGCGGGGCTGTGCCGGATCCTGGAGAGGGGCCGCCAGCGGCTGGAACTGCACTGGGGCCGCTTCGCAGCGGTGCTGCGCGGCAGTGATCTGGTGCTCTCGATGACCGGCACCGCGGCGGAGCAGGCGGTGGGCCTGGGGCTGCCGGTGCTGCAGCTGGCGGGATCGGGCCCCCAGTTCACCGCCGGCTTCGCTGAGGCCCAGAGGCGGCTGCTGGGGCCCGGGGTGTGCTGCGCCCCCGGCGCGGTGGGGGAGGAGGGCACCCTGCGATCAGCGGCAGCCCTGGCGGCCGAACTGCTGGAGCGCCAGGCCGATCCGCACCAGGGACCGCTCTGGCGCCGCGAACTGCAGCAGGTGGCCGAGGAGCGGATCGGCCCCGCCGGCGGCAGCGCCCGGCTGGCGGCGGCGATCATGGAGCTGATCCGGCAGGCTCCCCGATGAGCGATCCATCCCCCTCATCCCCCGGTCCGGGCCGCCTCGGCCAGGTGCGGGAGCTGGTGGACCGGCTGCTGGTGGCGGATGTGTTTCTGGTGCTGGTAGGCGCACTGTGGTTTCTGGCGGCCGTAGTGCTGCACAGCTGGCACCGCGATGGAGCCCTGCAGTTGTTTCAGCGCCTGTGGCAGCCGCTGTTCACGCCAGCGATCTCCCTTCTGATCTTCGCAGCCCTGATCAGCGGAGCGCTGGGGTGGTGGCAGCGGCGAGCGCCCCGTTGAGCTCGGGGTACTGAAAGTGGAAGCCCTGGGCGACGGTGCGGCTGGGCAACACTTGCTGGCCCTCCAGCACCACCTTGGCGCCATCCCCGAGCAGCAGCTGCAGCACCGGCCCAGGCACCGGCAACAAGCTCGGACGGCCGAGGCAGCGCCCTAGGGCCGCCGCGAAGATCGCCATGCGAGTGGGCTCGGGTGCCACCGCGTTGTAGATGCCACTCCAGGCCGGATCCTCCAACGCGGTGGCGATCAGGCGGCAGAGGTCGTGGCGGTGAATCCAGCTCATCCACTGCCGGCCAGAGCCCACCGGGCCACCGAAGCCCATGCGGAACACGGGCAACATCTTGCCGAGGGCGCCGCCATCTGGCCCGAGCACGATGCCCAGCCGCAGGATCACCACCCGGCAGGGGCTGGGCGCCGCGGCGGCCTGCTCCTCCCAGCGGCGGCAGAGCTGGCCAAGGAAGTCCTCCCCAGCCGGACTCTCCTCCGTGAAGCGAGCCTCCAGGCTGGTGCCATAAAACCCAATCGCGGAAGCGTTCACCAGCACCTGCGGCGGCTGCGGCAGTCGCTCCATCGCCTCCACCAGCAGACCGGTGCTGCCCAGGCGGCTGTCGAGCAGGAGCTGCCGGTGGGCAGGAGTCCAGCGCTTCTCGGCGATCGGCTCGCCCACCAGATTCACCACCCCCTCCGCCGCCGCCAGGGCCTGGCGCAGGTCATCCCGCTGCCAGCTGGCCGGGTCAGCCGGATCGGCCTGGAGGCAGCACAGACGGTCGTCAGCGCGGGCCGCAAAGGGCTGGGGCCGCCGGCTCACCAGCGTCAGCTGGTGACCCAGCTCGAGCAGGAAGGGCACCAGCTCGCGCCCCACGAATCCAGAACAGCCCAGCAGCAGCAGGCGCACACCCGTCGTCCCCATGAATCAGCCCGCCGAGGCTAGGCCGAGGCGCCGGGCCAGGGGGACCAGGGAGAAGCCCTGCAACAGCAGCCCGAGCAGCACCACCCCCAGGGCCAGGGGGGGCATCTCCTGGCCCCATGGCACCGTGGAGGAGGCGGCCTGGATGGCCAGCGCAATCGGCACGGCCCCCCGCAGACCGGAGGCGGTGATCATGATGCGCTCGCCTGGGCGAAAACCGCTGCGCAACAACACCGCCTCCACCATCAGCCAACGGGCGAGCTGCATCACAACGAACAGGACCAGAACCCACAGCGCATCCCGGACCACGTGGGCCGGATCCACAACCAAGCCCAGGCACAGAAACAGACTCAGCTCCGCCATCTTGGCGAAGCCGGCGTGGGTCTGCTCCAGCACCTCCCGGTCACAGCCCGGGGTGTTGCCGAGCACCAGGCCAGACACATACGCGGCCAGGATGCCGCTGCCCTCCAGCAGCTGGGTGCTCCCCACCAGCAGCATCAACACCGCCAGGCTCACCACCGCCAACAGGGCGGGGTTCCGCAGCCGCGGGCTGTGCACAAGCATCTGCCCCGCCAGGCTGCCGCCGAGGAAGCCGAGCAGAGCACCCAGCAGGAACTGCCGCATCCCGTCGGTGAGCAGGGTGCTGGGATCCCCAATCCCGTGGCCGCTGGCGATCGTGAGAGCCACGCCGGCCAGCACCACCGCCACCGGATCGTTGAATGCCGACTCGCATTCGATCAGGTCGATCAGTCGCTGGGGCAGATGGCCCGCCAGGGGCCGCAGCAGCACCATCACCGCGGAGGCGTCGGTGCTGCAGACCATCGCGCCGATGAACAGGGCCACCGCCAGACCGGGATGGACATTGGTGAGTGGCAGCCGTCCGAGCAGCAGCACCAGCAGCGTCACCAGCAGGGCGGTAAGCAGCGAGCCGATGGTGGCCAGACGCAGGGCGGGCCGCAGCACGCCGCGCAGCTCGCTCCAGTTGCTGGTGAGACCGCCGAAGAACAGCACCAGCACAAGCGCAAATTGGGAGATCTGATTGGCCTGGGGCAGGGAGAGCAGCTGGCTGTGGCCCTCTCGAAGGGTCTCCACGTCGTTGTTGGTGAGCAAGCCGAGCAGCAGCACCAGCAGGATTCCGGGCACCCGCAGACGGGCTGCGATGTCGTCGAGCAGCACCGCCACCAAGAGCAGGGCACCGAAAACGGCCAGCAGCAGGGCGAGGGTGAAACTCAAGGGGCCCGGAGGTGAGGCGACGGCCCTAGCCTGCCCGCACCCGCCGCGCCTGTCATGGCCGACCCGACCGCTGCTGCTTCTCCGGCCCTGAAGAAGGGGGCGCTGGTGCGTCTCAACCTCGCCGCGTATCGCGGCAGCGTGGAAGCCGGTGCCAGCGACCCGGAACCGCCGGCCTACGTGATCGAGGGGCCGGGGGAGATCCTCGCCATCCGCGGTGAGCATGCCCAGCTGCGCTGGCGGCGCCCGGTTCCCGACGTGTGGCTGCGTCTCGACCAGCTGGAAGCCTGGAACGGCTGAGAACGCGCAGATCCGCGGCTTCTAGGACGCTCAGATCTCCAGGCGCCGCCGCTCCTCCTGGAGGCGCCGCAACCGCTTGCCGGCCTCGCGCAGCATCTCGCGGCCGTCGTGGAGATAGTTGTCCACATACCCCATCGTGTAACGCTCGAGCTCGGCAAGCGCGTCCTGCGTCTGCCCCAGGCAGTGGTAAAGACTGAGCCCGAAGCCGTAGGCGGAAGAAGGGCAGGCGCGGGATTGGTAGAGGCTCTCAACCGTCTCCAGGCGGCGGCGGCTCTGCGCCAGAAAGGTGCAGAAGTCCTCCATCAGCCGATCGTCGTAGGGATCGGCAGCCAGGGCCCTGAGCTGGGCAGGGAACGGATCGATCACCTGGCCAAGCAGACGGTCGATCGGGGCGTAGACCTGCTCCAGCCATTCCAGCAGCAACTGGTCGCCGCTGGCACCGCGGCGGCGACCTGAACCGGTGCGAATCGGCCCGGCGGCGGCCGCGCCCGCAGCCGGGGCAGCGCCGGATCCGGACACCGTGCCGCGCACCTGATCGCGCAGCGCCTCCCAAGCGGCGTTGAGCGCCAGGATGCGCTGGTCATCCCCTCCGGCGTCGGGGTGGTGACGCTTCACCAAGGCGCGATAGGCCGCCTTGATCTCCGCCGGCGTCGCCTCCGGTGTCAGCCCCAGCACGGCGTAGGGATCGCGGACAGCGGGTCGGGAGCGTGGCAAGAGAGGATCGGGGGCGACGGAAATTATCGGGCCGAAGCCGCTCCATGAAAAAGGCCCCCCCGCAGGGAGGCCAGGCAGCCCATGGAGCGTGCTCAGAACTTGAAGGTGGTCTGAATCAGGCCGCCGAGGGTGCTCAGGTCGGAACCGTTGCTGAAGCCGGGGTCCGCGAGGACGGCTTTGGGGGTGGCGGCGGCGCTGCTGAGGGCACCGCGGGGGCGGGAAAGCCAGAACAGCGAAGGGGTAACCGCGATGTTGTCGGTCACCTGGAACTTGTAGTAGACCTCGAAGGCGTAGTTGCCATCGTTGGTGTCGATGTCTTCGCCGTTAGGGCCGGTAATGGAGGTGATGAAGGTCGGTTGGCCAACGGCAAAGCCGAGGGCGTTGCCCTTGGCGAAGAGATCACGCCAGTTGAGGCCCACGTACCACGACTGACTGGCCGCAGAATCGAGAACCAGCGTGGTGGCCTCAACCGTGCCACCGTATTGGTAATCGTTGTAGCCCCAGCCTGCACTGACCGAGGGGAACCAACCGTTTTCGAGGGGCTGCCAGTAGCCTGAAACACCCCAGGAATTGACACGGCCTGAGCCATGGCCGTTGTAGACATTCGGCAACAGGGCCTGGCTGAGGGGCGTGCCCGCGATGGATACACCGGCACTGTTGTAGGTGTAGGCGCCGGTGATGTTCCAGCTCTTGCCGGTGTAAGCCAGCTGCAGGGTGCCGCTCTGCTGGGAGGCGCTGTTGCCGATACCGCCGCAGCTGCCGGTGTAGCTGGTGCAGTCTTCACTGTTGGGCGAGCCGGCGTCGCCGTTGGCGGAGACGTAGACACCACCAAAGCTGAAGCCGGTCTTGCCGGGCTGCTTCCACCACAGACCACCGCCGGCGCCCAGCAGCTGGCTGTAGGCACCCGGAGCACCATTGAAATCCCAGATCTTGAGGATTTTGTCCGCGGTGTAAACGCTGGGCTTCACAGCCAGACCATCGTCCTGGCGCATACGGCCACCGACAACGGCGGTGAAGGCAGAGCCGATCGGGAAGCGGTAGTAAAGGCGATTGATCGCGACCACGTCGCCGCAATCCGTGCCCGTGCCGCAGCTCTCCTCAAACGCGGCGTCCAAGTTGGCGAGCGGGGTAACGGTGTTGCCGCTGCTGAAGCCGCTGTCGCGGAAGTTGCCGGCACGCAGGGTGGTCCGCAGCAGATCCTTGCCGCTGAAACTGGTATCGAAGTTCAGGCGAACGTCATAGTTGAACGTGAGCGCTTCGCGCAGGTTGACGAACTTGCCCTTGCTGTCCGGACCATAGGCTCCATTTTCATCCTGATTGCCGCTGTAATTGAGTGCACCCAGCACCCAGCGCGTGTCGGCGCGCAGGCGGGTGGTGGTGGAGAACTGAGTGGCCTCCAGCTCGCCCACCTTGGCCTCCAGGCCATCCACACGACCGCGCAGCACGGCGAGTTCCTTCTCGAACTCCTTCATCAGCCGCTTCAGCTCGTCGGTGACTTCACTGATGCGGTCGAGGCAGGCGTTCAGCAGGGCGGCCGCCTCATAGCGGGTCATCGCCTTGCCACCGCGGTAGGTGCCGTCCGGGTAGCCGGCCACGCAGCCGTAGCGCTCGATCAGGTTGCTCAGCGCCTGGTACGCCCAG
>JBKDSQ010000038.1:0-57567 GCA_046340895.1 Synechococcaceae cyanobacterium
TGCCGGCTGAGTTGCAACGACGAAATGCTGGTCTTTGCTTGGCCAATCAGATAGAACGCAAGAAACCAGATGGTCAGCGGCAGCTTGGTTGCCTCCATGATGGTGCCTGCTGTCACTGTTGCTTGGTGGCCGCATTGCCGGCACTGATACCGCCTGAGCCTGCGTCCGTAAACGAGTCCATGAGCAGCACTTTCGCAGCGTGGGCAACGAAAGCCATGAGGCCAACGCATTTGGGCCAATGCGTCTTCGCACTGGGCGTCCGTCCCGTAGAGCGCCTGGAACTCAGGCACGGAGAGCCCCTTCTGGAACTGAATGGCGTTGCGCCCCATGGCTTGAGTGGTATCTGTGTACCACTCTACGGCATCGTCGGGTCGTTCGCGGAGTCATCTGCGTAATCAAGTAACGTTTTAATCGTCTCTCTCTATCGGTTAAGTTCGTCCCCTCCGAGAACAGCTTCTACCCCGTGCTCCACGCCCACCAGCAGGCGCCGCGCCGCGTACGGCCTAGAGGGCCGCAGCAGCCAAGACCAGTTCCCAAACGGAGTGGTTACGGGCCCAATCAGCTCTGGAGCTGCGACCTCTTTTACCTGCACCAGCGTATGGGGCATCTGTCTGTACCTCTATCAAGTGGTCGATGTCTGGAGCCGCAAGATCGTGACCGGGAGGTCCAGGACCGCGAGGACACTTAGCTGCCTGTTCCCTTGATCAGTCGAGCCCGCATACGGCATCGGATCTGTGCGCCGTCAGCGTCCGCCGGTCCTGCTCCGAGATGACGACAATGTCATGCTTGCCGCTTCGCTGGAGGTGCGGTTGGACGTTGGCTGGGTGCTGAACTCGTTTTCAGGTCTTGGCTCTCGATCGGCAACCCCTGCTTCAGTTTTCTACACTCAATTCTATTCTAGTCTGTATGACCTCGACTCGCAGATCATCAAAAGTATGTTCACTCCTCCAATGTACCAATCTTGGTGGCATGGAGCAGAGCGCATACTATGTAATGGATAATCTTGACATTCACTGGAATATCTCTACACCACGTTTGTTTGGTAATGGAAAGTCTCGAGTTCTTGCAATTGATCCCTTGGCTTCCGATTGTCATTATAGGGGTAAATACGGAATTCTTAGTCAACGAACTTTTAATAACCTGTGTCTATCGCGTTCCGCAGGCTGCAGTTCTGTTTGGATTACAGGCTCTGACGTCTCCTGCCTACGAGCCGCTCATCGTTTAGATCTCCCAATTCTTCTTGGTCACCATTACCATCATAATGATGGTCTTTCAAGTCTCATTCGTTGGAAGCTCTTTTACGAGCTTTTGGCAAAAGTCAATGTCAGAGTGACTTATCCTACTGACTTTACTCGGAATGAGGCACTAAAAATCTCTCCATGGCTTACTGGTATTTCCGATGTAGTCAAATATCACTTTCCTATTCACAATATTTCCACGCATGACAAGGCCGCAGCTAAGATTAAGCTTGGTATTGACCCTCACTCTTTTGTACTCGGCAATGCCGGCTGGTTGATTAAGCGGAAGCGTTGGGATGTCTTCCTTGAAACCTGTTCACTTGTAAAATCGCTTGTTCCAAGTTCTAGATTTATAATTTGTGGTGGTGGTCCTTTGATGAATTATCTTAAGGAATATGCTCATTCTCTTAATCTTTCTGACTCTGTTATCTTTACAGGGTGGCTTGAAGACCTTTCTATTTGTTATACTGCATTAGATGTTATCCTTTTTAATAGTGACTATGATGCACTTGGAAGGACTCCTGGGGAGGCTATGGGTTATGGTGCCGTACCCGTTGCTTCTGTCAGATATGGTGGTATCTCAGAGCTTATTGTAAATAACCTGAATGGCTTTCTATATGATAAGCATGACCCATCTCTTTTGGCTGAGACCGTACGTAGGATAGCTACTTCCGATAGACTTTTAGAAGACCTCAGGGAAGCTGCCAAGACAACCCTTCGTACACATTACTCTTCACTGTCTGCAATTTCCTTTTATGATGACTTCTTCAACTCCTAAGTATCCATCGATCTTGTTTGTCTGGGGTAAGTGGCTTCCGTATCACTTTGCTAGGATTGAAGCTTGTTCCAGTCTACTTAGTGATAAGGGATATAATGTATTGGGCTTGCAATATTCATCCCATAGCAATGATTATAGTATTAGATCCGAGTCTAAGCCCTTAAACTTTCTTTTTCTAGATCCTAATCTTGGACTTTCTGAAGTCGACTTTCGCCCTATTCGCATCCTTTTCTATCTTCCTCGAATTCTTGTCAGATATAAGGTTGCTTTTATCTTCCTCCCTTCGTATTGGGATTGGTCTGTTACCATGGCAATTATAGGCAGAGTCTTTGGTTGCCGTGTTGTCATGATGAACGAAAGCCATGCCGGCACTGAAAAGGCAAAAGGAATAAAGCGTACTGTTAAAAGGCTCCTTTTGAAACTCTTTCATGCAGCTCTTGTTGGTGGTAAGCCCCACAAACGTCATTTCTCATTGCTTGGCATTCCCTCTAGCTTAATCTTTACTGGTTATGATGCGATTGATAACGATTACTTTTCCCAATCCGCTGCCAATATACGCAGTCTTGCTTGATCATGCCCGATACTCTTAAAAGCTCTAGTTCTTTTAATCTACTGTTTATATTTCCATGCATGAGTCTTCCTTGTTTGTAAGTGTCTCTGCATCCTCCCTCTTCTCGATTGTCCCTAATCTTCACTGACATTGTGACTTTCCTCATTGTAGAGTAGGCAGAGGAGATTGTTCTTGCTTTTTTTGTTCAGCATCTCTGGCAGGAGCCAACCGTTGATGCTGATGCAGTGGCCACGGAGATACCGCTCAGTCATGAGCCTGTCGCTTATACACCTGCCAGTATATTCTTAGAAAGCGTCCGTTGAACTGCTTATATCACACTCTCCGAGATCTATTTGGGTGAGAAGGAATGGTTGAACTTGCCGCTAAATCTTCTTCCCCATCGCCGTTAGGAAAATTGTAGCCGTGATATTGATCATTCGGGTTTGTGGAGATGAGCAGTCCCTCGTTACAGCGAGGCTATCAAAGCTGACATCTGGACGCAAATCAGTCCGCCTGTTTGTCAGAGTGTGTCGAGGGTTTCGAAGGAGACCTGCATTCATGTCGTCACTCTCCACGCTTGTCGCAAGGGCTGGCGTTTGGAGGGGGAGGTGGTGCCGTTATCGCACAAGGATCCCGAGGCTTGGAGCGCTTCTGAGACATCGGTGGTGCTGGAGACCCCTAGGTACAATGGCATAAGCTCACCTCTTATCAACCCGAGCGCGCCTCTACCCGGAATAGCTGGAGTGCTGGCGGCAAGAGGCATCCCAGGGTGCCAAGGAGAAGCCGGTGCTGACTCCGAGAGAACAGATGGAGCTGGAGAGGTTATTCGCCCAGGACCAGCGAGAGATTAACCGGCTCGAGAAGGAACTGGGCAAGAAGGAGAAGGCCTTGGCGGAAGCGGTGGTGTTGATGTTGGTCACAACAAAGATTCAGCCCCTCTGGGCAGAGGCCGAGGAGGGTCGCAAAACGAGGTGTGCTGATTGATCTCAACACCCCGGCTGATCAGCGGTGGGCGCTGGAGATCCCCGATCGCGTCTGGCGGCCGCGGCCATAGCGTCCCGGTTGGCGGAGCCATGGCCATCAGCTTGCGTATCCTGCAGCTCTGGAGACGCCCCTTTGCGGGCGATGGTGACGGTGGGGACCGCCGCAAGGGCAGCATCCGCCACGTTGCCCATCGGTTGATTCACGAGGATCGGTAGCGGAACATTGCGGTCTGTAACCAGCCCCGCTACTCCTCGCTGCCACCAGCTCATATTCTGCCCGACCTAGCTGATCGGAACGAGTCCATTCATTCCGAGAGCAGCTTTTACCGCGTGCTCCACCTCCACCAGAAGCTGCAGCTCCGCGGAGGGGCCAGAGGACCGCAGGAGCCAAGGCCAGTTCCCAGAACCGCTCTGACGGTCCCATTCAGCTCTGGAGTTGGAACACCACCTACTTGGCCACCAGCGTGCGGGGTGCCTTGCTCTACCTCTATCTGTCTGTCGATGTTGGAGCCGCAAAATCGTGGCATGGGACGTTATGGACTACGTGGACGCTGAGCTGGCCGCTGCTCTTATCAGCTGCGCCCGCATCCGATAGCGGATGCAAGCGCCGCCAGCGCCGGCTGCTCCTGCACGCCCATAGAGGCAGTGCCATGCGTGCCGCCACGCTGGAAGTGCGTCTGGTGGGGCTCGGGGTGCTGCGCTCCTACTCCATGCCGCGGGTCTTTAACGACAACTCCTAGCACGATGCTCTGTTTCGTACCGCCATATATTGCGCGAAGTAGCCCAGAAGGTCCCTTGCAGACCAGGATTGGGCTTGCCAGTCGGCCTCGCCAAAAGTGCTTTGGTCCTGCTATGACCACCCACACTGCGCGATTCGATCCGTGAACCCGTAGTAGCGGTACAGCGGCAAGCCCGTTTTCATCTGTGAGCGTCGAACCTTGCTCGATCAGCAGGCCCCCGACACCATCTCAATCCCTGCTTTTGACCTATCCCTTCCTGCCAAGAACCCCTCGTTGTCTGAATCAATGAATTGTCAGATCCCACGAGCGCGCAGGAGGAGTTACCCTTGCTACAGATAGCCTGAATGGGTGCCGACACCCATCAGCTTTACTGAATGTCATCATTATACAAAACGTGAGTGGCCGAATCGTGTGTCATTTGAGGCTGGAAGTTGTCTCAAAACTAGCCATCATTAGATGTTTGGACAAGTTGACCCAAGGAAACCCGACCTGCATTGAAGCTGTTCCCAGCAAGCACATCGAAGTCCACGCCACCCTATGCGTGCCTGTTGCTCAGAGAATCTGTCGAATTGTGCGGAGAATATCAGGCGACGTATTTCAAGTCTGGCGACTGTCGCTTGACTCTTTCTGCTGTCTTTCATTGCCCACTAATTATTGCATGCTCTGATTTGTTCTGTAGATCTCTCTTTCAATACACTCCTGATCAAGCTCTTGGATTTCCGGCCCCTTATCCCTGGTTTGGCGTTGTAAACTCTTTGTGCTTCTATTTATTCCTCTTGATCGATTCTGTCTTGTCTTTCTTTTTATGATGCAAACCAACCTATCTCTTTTTGACTCATCTATTGGATTTCACCGTGGTCGATCATTTCTGGCTTTCTCTTTATGGTATCTTGTAAAGTGCTTATTTTTTCTTTCTTCACTTCCGTGGCCATCCGGATTCAAGGTTTTTCTCCTTCGCTCTTTCGGCGCAAAGATTGGATGTGCCGCAGTGATTAAACCCAGAGTCAACATTCATATTCCATGGAAGCTTGAGCTTGGAAATAATGTCTGGCTTGGCGAGGAGGCTTTCATTCTAAACTTTGAGCCTGTCTCCATTGGCTCTAATGTGTGTATTTCCCAGCGCGCCTTCTTGTGCACTGGTAACCATGATTTTCGTGATCAATCCTTTGGCTATCGCAACTTACCTATTACTATATCTTCGGGGGCTTGGATAGGAGCTTGTGCGTTTCTTGGCCCTGGTGTTCATTTTGGAGCCGAGTCAGTGGCTGTCGCTTGCTCTGTCGTTACTAAGGATGTTCCCCCAAACGTTGTAGTATCTGGCAATCCTGCTACTATTCGAACTACTAGATGGACTTCTAAGGAGACTCTGGGTAACCCGGCCGATCCGCGCGAGAATGCCCCTGTGAACGCAGGCCAGGACTGAACTGATGGGCGGCAAGCAGCTCGGTTTCTCTGATTACGAGCAGACAACCGCCAAGAAGCAGACCAAGCGCGAGAAGTTCCTGGCTTAGATGGAGGCCGTGGTCCCTTGGGACGCGCTGATTGGCCTGATCGAGCCCATTTAACCCAAGACCGGCAAGAAGGGAGGGCGGCCTCCCTATCCGCTGGCGACCATGCTGCGGATCCACCTGCTACAGCAGTGGTATTCCCTCAGTGATCCAGCCATGGAAGAGGCCTTGATCGAGGTGCCCACCATGCGCCGTTTTGCCGGCATCGACATGATCACTGACAGGATCCCGGATGAGACCACGATTCTGACCTTTCGCCACCTGCTGGAGAAGCACAGGCTGGGCGCACAGATCTACTGCTTAGCAGAAGACTTCGCCTATGAGACCGTCAAGGCTCACCTCAGCAATAGGGGCATGACGATGCGGCAGGGCACGATCGTCGACGCCACCTTGATCGCCGCGCCCAGCTCCACGAAGAACAAAGAGGGGAAGCGGGATCCAGAGATGCACCAGACCAAGAAAGGGAACCAGTGGTATCACCGCTTCTCGGAAGGCTTCGCCTACGGAATGAAGGTCCACCTGGGCGTGGACAAGGACTCCGGCCTGATCCACTCAGTCGTCACCACGGCCGCCAACGTGCATGACCTCACCCCAGCAGCCGAACTGCTGCATGGCGACGAGGAACTGGTATACGCGGATGCTGGCTACCAAGGCATCGCCAAAAGGCCTGCGATGGCTGGCAAGACAACAGCATTCCGGGTGGCGATGCGCCCAGGCAAGCGCAGAGGCCTGCCTGATACGCCAGAAGGCAAGCTTCTGGATCTGATCGAGACGGCCAAGGCGCACATCCGTGCCAAAGGCGAGCATCCCTTCCGGGTGATCAAGCAGCAGTTCGGATTTCAGAAGACCCGTCTGCGTGGCATGGCCAAGAACCACTGCAAGGTCAATGTGCTCGCAGCGCTGACTAATCTGTTTCTGGCGAGGCGACGATTGCTTATGGCGCAATGAGAGGTGAACTGGTGTGTTCGGAGGGCCGAAAGTGACATCCAGATTGACCCAACAGAGGGGGCAATGAGATGCAGCCGTTCGTGATGCAGGCTCCTGAGTCGAACGAGAGACCAACCACTCGAGAGACCGCCCTCAGCCGGTACTCAAGGCCCTGTTGCCCAGAGATTCCCTAACTCTATCCACGGTTAAACGATACAGGATCCCTGTCAACTCCTGTTTTATCTGTCCTACGCATGGCACTACTCATTGCCTAGAACGCTTTTATGTGTCTCTTCGAAAATTAGTTTGTGCAAATCTACCGTAGACTTGACCTTATTGATCCAGTGATTAACCTCTCTGACTTGGCCTCTGGTAACTACTTCCGTTGAATGCGAGTCTTCATTCAGCCAGGACATACATTTGGGCCAACCCGCTGATTTCCGTGGTATGACTGTCACTGATGTCGTCCACACCATGGAGACCCCCCAGCTCACTCCCACGGCTAGCGGCAGGAGCACGGCGGCCGGTCCGGTTCAGGCACCAGCTAGCCCTGCTTCTGCCACTGGCTGTGTCAGTTGGAGATGGTTTGCGCGGTGATCCCGGTTTCACAAGCCATTTCAGCCACGTTCTTACGGTTCTGAGGGTTCATTCGCACGCGTACAGTTCCGCATAGCACCGTCATAGTGGTATCGCATCGTCGTTATTTTGGCCACTAGGTGATCGGATCTGACTTTGCACATCTTCTCTAACAGTGCGAGATCACAGCACCAAGCGCCATGTTGGCAAGTTCGACGCTTGGTGGAAGCCAAGCTCTGGCGACGCATTCGTGGCATTGTCGCTCAGGACATCCGTTGAGTTCAGTGGTTTGCTTTCAGCCTAAGGCGAAGACAGGCCTGAACGGTCAACCACAAGTTGTCGCACAAATTTAGAGGTAGCAGGACATCTAGCGAGACATTCCCAGATGGCAAATACGGTGCAATCACGCTGTCTTCTCGTTGCGTACCAAATGGCTGACCTACCCCACAAGCTGTGGGCAATTGACTTCCAATTCGCATCTACCACCCTTTTCGGACAGCTAATGGTTATCTACCATATCAACGAGCACATACGTCTTTGTGCGGCCTCCTGCAAGGTAAGCAGCAAAAAGGCGAAGGCCTTTGTCTAACTTCTTGTGTACTTCAGACGCCTCTAACTGTCGACGACGTCCACTCCCTCGCACACTCCCTGGTTTCCAAGCAGTGGTTGAGCACCACTACCTTCAACAAGCCAGAATCAATATGACTTATTGACTTTGTCGCGTCAAAAGATTGCTTCTTCTGAAACGATTGGTTGAACACTCAGCTTTTTGACACAGGTCCTGAGGTTCAGTTCTTGGTGCATAGCCGCCGGCATTGGGAGTACAACGACTTCCGGCCCCATTTGGTTCTGCAGATTTGTATACCTCTGGAGGCAGCTAAGGCAGATGCAATTGCCCACCTATTTTAAATCTACTTGGAACGTTGATGTGAACTTCCCCAAGAGCTTTGACCTACACTACGATGGCTGGCGTTTGCTTGTTAAGCTTATAAGTTGTTACCACCTTGCGTTGCGGATCTATGTTTTGCAGAGTGTTTCTAGTTATTAAGTCTATTTAAACTTTGGCAGTTGTGTTATGGCTCTTCCTTTTCTATTGTCCCTTCTGTTTCTTTTCTTTTCTTATTTCTTAATAGGCTATTCCATTGTAATCCCCACTCTCTTCATTTCACAACTCTTTCTTCTCTACATAGAAATAAGACGTGGGCAGGTTACCGGTGTAGGAGCTTTTCTTTTTATGTCCATTCTTTTCTTTGGGGTCCGTCCAATATATCTTGTCTTGGAGTCTGACTACAAACTGTTCTTTAATCTCTTTAATGTCGTCCCTGCTGAGAATGAAATACACTTCTCTATGTGGTTAGCATCTGTTGGTCTTTTCTTTTTTTCTCTCTCCGCACGTCTCTCCTCGTCTCTCTTTCCAGGCATACTGCGCAGTATTTCCTCTGTAGCCTATACGACGCAATCCACAAGTCCGCTTAATAATAGCAAGCTTTTTTCACTCTTGTCTCTTCAAGTTGTTCTTCTTGCTTCCCTTTCATTATTCAGTGTCCTAGGGCGTTCTGTACTTCGTAGCTCTGCAGGTGCGTATGCGTATGACCTGCCGGTATTGCTGCAGGCCGCAAACGTCTACTCTTTGGTTTCTATTTACCAGTACCACCTCACACGCAGGTCGCTTGTATCTGCCTTTCTCGTTTTCTCTTCATTTACACTAGTTCTAGTCTTCGCTGCTATTATGCGCGAACTGTCAATTTTTCGAGGTTTCTATCTATCAGGTATCATTATAGCTTTTCTATCCATGGTTCACGTTGCCAGAGGCCGTGTAGGCTATTTACTTCTGATTGCTCTTATTATATTTGGTCAGCCTTCCTTCGCTGATTTTGGTTCCAATCGTAGACTTAGCAATCAGGCGCTAATTGAAAACATAGATCTTCCTGTTCTTACCACACCTATTTCTGAGTACTGGGACTTTTATAGTTCCGATGGTGATATGAATATTTTTGATACATTTACAGCTGCCTCCCTGTCTACACCTAAGTTCTACCCTTACTTGTGGTCATGGATTTATGTTCCCTTGCATTTTATTCCCAGATCTCTCTGGAAAAATAAACCTCTGGCTGGGACTACTCAAGATGTCTCTTTTGCTAATGGTTACCCGTATTCACCAGGTATTATTGGCTTCTTTCTGTTGGATGGAGGTCCTGTCTGGATGATTTTTTCAATGTCCTTGTTGGGTCTTATCTTAAATTTTGTTGATCTTTATGTTCTCTCTCTCCCGAATTCTGTTTTAAAATCTTGTCTTGTTGGCATCTTTGTTGTGAATGCAATGTTTCTTTCCCGATTCTTCTTGTGGCAGTACTTCTCGCAATCTCTTTACTCTCTTATTCCTTGTATTGTATTGAATCGTTGGATTTCAAGGTCTAATCGACTTTTCTGCTGAATCTCCTTTTCTTTATGTGCTTTCTCTTCGCATTTAGTTCCCTTGCTTGCGCTCTGTCCATCAGTAGTCTTTTCATGGTGTAGACTTTATCCTTTCTTCTTTCTCTCTGTTCTGTTGCCCCTCTTGTCGTACCTGCTATTTTGTTTGCCATTGATCAGCTTTCAAAGACCATTGATGCATGTTCTCCTTTTCTATTGATACTCTTGTGACGCTGCTTTATCTCGATAGCCACATTCCTTCTATGCTCTAATTAGTGCCTTCGTGCCTCAGTGTTACATCCACTGGAGGCACAGCCTCCTCCGAATCAGTTGATCAGGCGTCGCACCTCCAGCCCCCAGTTCCGGGGCAGGATTGCCATGGTGTCCGTCAGTGGCCTCAATACACTCCAGAGGATCGTTGCCGAGCATTCCATTCACCCAATTCAAGTGATTTAGTCGAACCGGCAGCTGCTCGATTGAGCTATCGAGCTATTCAGTAGCGCAAAGCAGCCCAGGGACATAGAGGAGGGCCATGTCATGTGCGCTGAGCTGTACCGATAGATCGGCTTTCTTGCGGCGTCCCATTGACTGCTGTCGACTCTTTGCTCCTGCTCTCTGGCTTGCACTGTAATACGATCTCAATTACCAGGTAACACTTTCGAGGTGATTGGGGAATTGCACCCCCTTACTCTGCAAACTACATTTTAGCATTCTACACCGATCTCCCTATAGCTTCCCTCTTCGTTAAGTAGGTTGCCCCAATGCGTACGTAGTGCTGGCTCAGCTGTTTTCTCGAAATCCTGAAGTGACAATGGCGCGTTACTGTTTCCGGTGTCTCTAGCCTGCAAGTGCAGCTTGATCTGCTTCTGCAGGTTGAATTGCCTTTTGACACAAGAAAAGCCTCCGGCATGGCTTCCTTTTTCACCCTACTCGCTTCGGTGATTGCTTTGTGAGTGTTGTGTCTTGGTTGAATATTCGGTGGTGTTTGCGTGTGACCTCTTGAAGCCTCCTTACCGTAATCACCGTAGGTTCCCCCTTCCTCGCAGTGGTGGCAGAGCTGCTCGTTTCCCTTGATTTTAGAGATTCCCGGTGATGACAGTTACAGTGTTCTGTGGAACGGTTGCTCTTTCCAGCCCTACTTTTAGAGAAACCTTCGGCCAACAGCTTTCTTTTGCAAAGTGTTCTGTCGCCATTCTGGCGAGCTTTTTATCTTTAATGTGCTCTTGATCCTCCTTCTGGAACAGACTGAGCTCACCTCGTTCTTACCCGCTAACCATCTCTTGATCTTTGGTACCGCACTTGTAGCAGTCAATTGGTTCCTTTTGCATTCGGCGGGACAGCGTGTTTGCGACCCGGCAACGTGGCCTTCAGTATGGCAGGAGAGGTTGGTCTGCATGCAGAGCTTAATAGCTTTCGCGTTCTGCTGGATCTTGCGCCGGCGCAATGTTTTGGAGTGTTTGATCTTCGAGGCAAACTCTGATGGTCATGGTGTAGCGCCAGTTGGCTTATTCATTGAGCCGGGGAAACCTAAGTATGTCCATTCCTAATTCCGGCGGCCAGTTAAGAAGACATGGCCGTGACCTCGCTCGCCTTCAGCGTTTACTAGATCCGCTGCTCGCCGCCGTTCTATTTCTATTCTTCAATCCTGACGCCAACCACCAGCCCCTGCTCCTCCCTTCCTGGCTGTGGGTGCTTGCATTCACTGCTCTGATCCTACCTAGCACTGGTGTTTATGCCAGCTACCGCCGTCGCAGCCTGTTCGCTCTAGCCCGGCGCGTCAGTCGGGCCTGGTTTCTGGTGGTGACAGCTTTGTTGCTGTTGGTGTTTGCCACTCGCACCACCGCCCAGTTTTCGCGCATCGATACAAGCCTTTGGGCTGTTTCCACCTGGTTGCTGCTTTTGGTATCCCATGTGGGTCTCCGACGGTTTCTCCGTTGGCACCGTGAGCGTGGCGGCAACAGTCGCAACCTTCTCTACTGGGGCACCGCCGATCTGGCCTGTGCTTTCCAGAAGCAGCTCCTTGATGCGCCCTGGATGGGCCTTCGGCTTATCGTTTGGTTCAGCCCCACGGCGATAGCCCCCGATTCCCAGCCTTCGATCCTGCCGCCCTGTGCCGGCGGCCTGCAGCAGATGCGCCGCTGGTTAGATAACAACAACGTAGACGCCATCGTTTTCAGCCATGTTCCCCAAAATGATCTCACGATGGACCAGTTGTTGCGCTTTTTTGGCGACACTTGTCTGCCCGTAATTTATGCCCCGGGCTGGGCCAGCAGCTCCATGCGCTTTGCCCCCGATCGCATCGGCGATATCCATTGCGTCGATCTCTGGGGTGGTGAGGGTTCTCTGATTGATCGGCAGATCAAACGCGCTCTGGATCTCACCCTTGCCTCCATCGGCCTGCTGTTTCTGGCGCCCTTGCTCGTCGTCATTGCGTTGGCGGTGGCTTTCACCAGCCCTGGGCCGGTTCTCTTCGCCCAGGACCGCTATGGCCTCGACGGTCGCCGCTTTCGCATCTTTAAGTTCCGCACCATGCGTGAGCTTGAGGCTGGCGACACGCCCGGCCTGCGCCAGGCCACCCGCGATGATCCCCGCATCACACCCCTCGGACGCTTTCTGCGCCGCTGGAGTCTCGATGAACTGCCCCAGTTGTTCAACGTGATCCGTGGTGAGATGAGCCTCGTGGGGCCCCGCCCTCATGCCGTTGCCCACAACGAACAATACCGCCGCCTGATCCCCGGCTACATGCAGCGCCATGGTTTCAAGCCCGGTATCACCGGCCTTGCCCAGGTGGAAGGTTGGCGCGGCGAAACCAGCGATCTGGAGTCCATGGCCCGCCGGATTGACGCCGATCTCCGCTACCAGCGCGACTGGAGCCTCGCTCTGGATATCAAGATCCTGATCAAAACCATCTTCGGTCTGCGCTCCCCGCAGGCCTACTGAGTTCTCTCTCCCTCCCCATGGCCTGGACCGTCTGTCCTTCGGCTCCTCTCCCCTGGATCGATCTGCGGGAGGTGTTGCTCACCATCCTCAATACGCCGCTTCTGCTTCTGCCACTGCTCACCGTTCTGGCCCTGCTCTTGCTCTGGCGCCTGCCCCTACGGCGTCGCGCGGTGGTTGCCCTGAGCGCGGTGCTGCCGTTGTTGGCCAGCCTGCTCTACAGCCCCGCCACCACAGAGCTGCTCGAGCGCTGGCTCGCCAGCCAGGTTCCTTCCCCCTCGCCGCGGGTTTCTTCCCGCCCCGTTGCTGTGGCCGTGATCCCTGGTCGCGGGCCCGAGATCGCCGCTGTCACCACTGCGTTGGCGGCAGCATCCCTGCGCCGCGGTACGGTTTCCGCGATCTACGTCTCCGGCGATCAGCGCGCCACCGCTGAGCAGTTGCTCCGTCTCGGCGCTCCCCCTGCCCTTGTATCCGGTGATTCCTGCGCCCGCACCACCTGGGAGAACGCCACCCGCACCGCCAGCTGGCTGCGCCGCCATCACCCCGGCGCCCCCGTGCTCCTGATCACCGATCCCTGGCAATTGCCCCGCGCCAGCCACGCTTTCCTGCGCCAGGGTCTATCCGTCGTGCCCCAGCCCGCCATTCCGCCCCTCTCCCCCACGCAGCAGAACCGCCTGGCCCTTCGCGAAGCCGCGGCCACCGTTTTGTACGACATCCAAGGCCGGATGTAGATCTTTTTGTGGGGCATACATCTCATTATCGAGATGACGTTATTGCAGGTAGTCGCGCAGGTGGGTCGTCACTGGGCGGGATAGGGCCTGCTCTCGTGTGAGCCAGTGGCAGGCCACGATTTCCAGGCCGTCTGGCTGGATCCTGGGACCCTTCCCGGCCTCTGTCCCCTTCGCGGCCAGCTTGGTCCCGTCCAGCGGGAAGATCCATACGGTGTTGCGTCCCCGGGCTGAGCATTCGCTCACCCCCCACGGTTCCCCCAGATCCTGCTCAGACACCGTGAGCCCCAGCTCCTCCGCCAGCTCCCGCACCGCCGCCTGGCGTGGAGGTTCGTTCCTGGCGATGCCGCCGCCCGGCAACGACAGGCAACGGCGGTAGCTCGCCTGCACCAGCAGCAGCCGCCCCTGATCCCAGATCGCCACCAGGGCGCCGTGGGTGTGGGGACGCGCCAGCAACCGCCAGGTTTCGTACAGGCCGGCGGCAAGCGGGTAGATCCCCAGACGGGCGATCCATGGTTTCAGCAGGGTCTTCATTCCTTCGGCTCCGTTTCAGGCGCTCGGCTTCAGGCGCGCTTGGCTTCAGGCGCGCGCCCAGCCAGCTGCAGCAGCGACTTCTCCAATTTCGTGAGCACCGCTTCGCGGCCGTAGTTCTTCTCCGCCAGCAGCCGGGCGGCCCGGCCGCGCTGGTGGCGCAAGGCTGGGTCTTGCACCAGCCGGCGCACCGCCGCGGCGAATGCTGCCGCGTCTTCCGGATCCACCCGCAGCCCGGCCTCCTGGGCAATCTCACCCAGTTCGCTGCTGGCCGGCGAACTCGCCACCACCGGACGCCCACTGGCCAGGATTCCCAGCAGCTTGGAGGGAAGCACCAGATCGGCCGCACTCGCTTTCTGCGGCAACAGGTGCACATCCGCCAGGTTCAGCCAGTCATCCAGCCTTGCCGCTGGCTGCAAGGGCAGAACCTTCACGTTCGCCATCCTCTCGGTGGCTTCCAGCAACTCCGCTTTGGTGGGGCCTTCTCCGGCCAGCAGCCATACCAGCTGGGGCAGGTCGGTGAGTTGCCCCATCACCGCGACCAGGAGCTCCAATCCCTGCTTCTTGTTCATGGATCCCGAATAGAGCAGCACGCAGGCTTCTGGGGCAATGCCCAACTCCTTGCGGTATGGGTTGGCGCTCCGTTTCTCGCTGCCATGGGGCTGAATGGCCTGCAGATCCACCCAGTTCGGCAGCAGCTCCGCCCGATCCGCCGCCACGCCTTTGTCGATCAAACGCTGCCGCATGGCGGCGCTGATCGTGCTGACGCGCGCAAAGCGCCGTAGCGTGCGCCGCTCCCAACCTTCCGCCAGCGCCCGCAGCCAACCGCCCTTCAACAGGCCTAGCTCGAACGCTGCATCGAGCTCAAAATCCTGAATGTGCAGCCAGCTTCTGTTACGGCTGACCAGCAAGGCCCCCGGCGCGCAGAAGAAGGCTGGCGCCACCGTGATCACCACATCAGGCCGCCAGCTGCGCTGGGCCAGCAGCGGTGGCAGGCTGGAGACGGCAAAGCTCGCCAGATGCAGCAGCCGCGTCAGCCCGCTGGGGCGAGCCGGCACCCAGAGCGGACAGCGTTGTACCTGCACCGCTCCCAATCGCTCGCGCCGGTAGCGGTTTCCCTTCGCCCGCCATTGCGGGAAATAGGGGGGCGCTGTAATCACCCGCACCCCATGGCCTCGGCCCGCCAGCCATTGCGCCAATTCGCCGCTGTAGCGCCCGATGCCCACCATCTCCGGAGCATGGTTCAACCCGTAGAGAAGAATCCTCATGGCTCCTGCTTTGGTTGCCGCTGGCGGTTTTGCTCTTGTGTTGATGCTAGCAGGTTGATGGTTTTTGCTTCCTTATGATAACGGATGGTTCTTTGTTTTCACGTGCTTGCGAATGAGCGCCCCGTGAGGGGCGAAGGGTGATAGGGAGGGTTGGTCGGAGTGCAGGTCGGGCTGCAGCTGGCGCAGCCACCCTTCCAAGGGCTCACAGCGAATCCCATCGATGAGGAGCGATTCCGGCGAGAGCGACAGCAACCAGCGCTGCGCCTGGGGGGAGTCCTCCCCGAAGGCCTTCAGCCCCGCCAGATCGCGCCGCTCAATCCGATCGCGGCGCTTCACCTCGATCGCCCAGAACAGATCGGGGCCATAGACAACAAAATCCACCTCCAGCCCCGATCTGGTGCGCCAGAAGTGCAGCGTCTCCCCCCGGCGACGCAGCTGGCAAAAGGCCCGCAGATGCTGGGCCACCAGGCTTTCCAGCGCCACCCCTTCGATCTCTTCCGGCGCATCCAGCGGCCCGCGCGGCCGCAGGCTGCGATATACGCCCACATCAAAGAAATAAAACTTCTCGTGCTGCACCAGCTGCCGCTGGGCACGGCGTTGGAACACAGGCAGCTGGAACGCCAGCAGCAGATCGTTGAGGATGCCGAGATAGCTCTCCACCCGTTTGCGCGGGATCTCCGCCTCGCCCCCCACCGCCGCCAGGTTGAGCTGGCTGCCTTGCGAAAAGCTGATCACCTCCAGAAATCGGCTGAAATCGCCGATCTGCCGCACCAACGCTTCCGCCTGCACCTCCTCCTGCAGGTACAACGAGGCGTAGGCGGCCAGCGTGGCCTGCGGGTCTTCCGCTTCCCAGATCAAGGGCACCAGCCCGATCTGGATCGCCTTTGTGAGGGAAAACGCATCACCCAGCTCGCCGGCCAGGAAAGGCGGCATCGAGGCCTCCACCAACCGCCCCGCCAGCAGATTCGCCGCACCGTGCCGCAGCTTGCGGGGCCCGCTGCACTTCGTCGATCACCACGGTGGTGGCATCGGGTTCCGCGGCGATCCGTTCCCGCAGCCGCTCCGGCCGGGCCTGGTAGGCCCGCAGCACGGGTGGATCGAGCAGGTCAAGCCGCAGAGCCCCCGGAAACTGCTCGGCCAGCCAAGTGGACTTGCCGGTGCCGCGCGGCCCTAACAGGAAGAAGCCACCGGCCGGAGCCTGCAGAAATCTCCGGACCGCCGCCATTTTTGCTGCCGAAATGGAGTTTCAGGCGCCATTTTAGCGGCAAAGTGCCGCTACACCCGCAGCACCGCCTCGTTCCGCTCCGCCTCCTGCCGCTCGCGTTCCGCCTCGCTCAGCCCCTCGGCATCGGGCAGCTGGGCGGCCATCGCCGCCAGCCAGCCCATCAGCTCCTCCACCTGCCGCTCGATCGGCAGCACCCCCAGGCCCCGCGCCAGCACCTTCGCCGTGCTGCCCGATCCGCCCTGGTACACGAACCGCCCGTGCAGGTGTTGCGGCAATCCCTGGCGCAGGCGCCGGAACGCCGGCTCCTCCATCGGCGTTTCCAGGGCGATGTTCGGTTTCTCCGGCCGGATGCGCGAGAAGCCGCAACGCCGCGCCAGCAATTTCAGCTCCATCAGCTGCAGCAGGCTCTGCACCGGCGCCGGGATCGCGCCGTAGCGGTCGGTCCAGCCCGCCGCCAGCTCCACCAGATCGGCCTTGCTGCCGCATCCCGCCGCCGATCGGTACGCCGCCATCTTCTCCTCGTTCTCCACGATCCAGTCCGCCGGGATGAAGGCGGTGATCGGCAGGTCGATCTGCGTGTCGTCCACCGACGGGATGTCCTGCCCCTGGATCTCGGCCAGGCATTCCTGCAGCATCTCCATGTAGAGATCAAAGCCGATCGTTTCCATCTGGCCGCTCTGCTCCATTCCCAGCAGATTGCCCACGCCGCGGATCTCCATATCCCGCATCGCCAGCTGGTAGCCGCTGCCCAGCTGGGCGAACTCCTGGATCGCCCGCAGCCGCTGCCGCGCCGCCTCGCTCAGCGACGCATCGCCCGGATAGAACAGCCAGGCATGGGCCTGGATGCCGCTGCGGCCCACCCGGCCGCGCAGCTGGTACAGCTGGGCCAGCCCGAAGCGGTGCGCATCCTCCACCAGGATCGTGTTCACCCGCGGGATGTCCAGCCCGCTCTCGATGATCGTGGTGCAGAGCATCACATCGGCCTCGCCGGCGTTGAAGGCCACCATCGCGCTCTCCAGCTCCCCCTCCGGCATCTGGCCGTGGGCCACCAGCAGCCGCAGTCCGGGCAGCATCTCCCGCAGCCAGCCCGCCACCTCCTCGATCCCCTCCACCCGCGGCACCACGTAGAACACCTGCCCGCCGCGGTCGAGTTCCTGGCGGATGGCGCTGCGCACCGCCTCCTCCTCCCGGGCGCACAGGTGGGTGGTGATCGGCCGGCGCTGCGGCGGCGGCGTGGTGATCAGGCTCATCTCCCGCACCCCCGACAGACTCATGTACAGCGTGCGGGGGATCGGCGTGGCGCTCAGCGTCAGCACGTCCACGTCCTTGCGCATCGCCTTGATCTTCTCCTTCTGCTGCACGCCGAAGCGCTGCTCCTCATCCACCACCAGCAACCCCAGCTGCTGGAAGCGGGTGCCCTTGCCCAGCAGCTGGTGCGTGCCCACCACCACATCGATCGTGCCGTCGGCCAGGCCGTCCTGGATCGCCTTGCGCTCGGCGGCGGTGCGGAAGCGGTTCAGCAGGCTCACCTTCAGCGGATAGGGGGCGAAGCGCTCGCTCAACGTGCGCCAGTGCTGCTGCGCCAGCACCGTGGTGGGCGCGAGCATCGCCACCTGTCTGCCGGCGGTGACCGCCTTGAACACCGCCCGGATCGCCACCTCGGTCTTGCCGAAGCCCACATCGCCGCACACCAGCCGGTCCATCGGCGAGGGCTGCTCCATGTCGCGCTTCACCTCCACGATCGCCCGCAGCTGGTCGGGGGTGGGGTCGTAGGGGAAGGAATCCTCCAGCTCGTTCTGCCACGGACCATCGGGGGGGAAGGCGAAGCCCGCCGCCTTGTGGCGCTCGGCATAGAGCTTCACCAGATCCATCGCCACCTTGCGGATCGCCTTGGCGGCCCGCTCCTTGGCCCGCGTCCAGGCGGTGCCGCCCATGCGGTTCAGCTCCGGCGGCTTCTCGCCGGTGGCGCGGTAGCGGCCGAGGCTGCCCACCTGGTCGGCCGCCACCCGCAGCAGGCCGTCGGCGTACTGCACCACCAGGTAGTCGCGCGATTCGCCGCTGATCGCCAGCTTCTCGAGCTTCAGGAAGCGGCCGATGCCATGGGTGCGGTGCACCACGAAATCGCCCGGCACCATCCGGTTCGGATCCACCGTGCGGCTCGCCGCCCGCCGCCGCCGCCGCACCCAGCCCGTGGCCGCCAGGCTGTGCTGGCCGAAGATCTCCCGGTCGGTGAGCAGCACCAGCTTCCAGGCCGGCAGCTGCAGCCCCTCCAGCTCGGCGCTGCCCCGGCTTTTGAGCGCCACCGGCGTGCCCTGCTCCACCAGCCGCTCGATCGCCGCCTGGTCGGCGGCGTTGGGCACGAAGCGGCAGACGCAGTCGTGCTCCTCCAGCAACGCCACCGCCCGCGACGGCTGGGCCGAGACGATCCACACCCGCTCCCGCTCCTGCAGGTGCCCCTTGATCTGGCTCGCCAGGCGGCCGAACTGGTTGGGGTGGGCGGCCACGGCGCGGCTGGCCAGGTCGAGACTGTTGGGGTGGCCGTCGCTCTCGCGCAGCTCCGCCAGCTCGAAGCCGGCGAAACGCTCCTCCGCCTCCGCCAACGCCGAGGCCGCCGGGCGGTGCAGGCTGGGCGGCAGCAGCGCCGCCAGCGCCTCCGCCGTGGCCCGGCCCTGCTCCACCAGCTCGGCGATCACCTCCTCGCGGTGCGCCCCCGCGTGCTCGCACCAGGCCTGGCCGTGGGCCAGGGCCTGGCGCCGCTCATCCAGCGCCACCCAGGTGCCGGCGGGCAGGTAATCGAGCAGGGAGGCCGGCCGCTCCCATGCCAATCCCATCAGCCGCCGCAGACCCTCCGGCGTGCCCCCCTCCAGCAGCGTCTCCAGCGCTTCGGGCCCCAGCAGCGCCTCCAGGCCCTCCGGCAGCCGCTCGCGCAGGGCATCGGCCACCAGCGGAGCATGGCTGGTGGGGGTGATGCGCACCACCTCGATGCCATCGAGCGAACGCTGGCTGGCGGGGTCGAACTCGCGCAGCTTCTCCAGCTCATCGCCGAAGAACTCCAGCCGAACCGGCAGTTCGGCGCTGACCGGGAAGACATCGAGGATGTCGCCGCGGCGGCTCCAGGTGCCCTCCTGCTCGATCGTCGCCACCCGCTCGTAGCCCAGCTGCGCCAGCCGCCGGCCCAGCTCCTCCACCTCCACCGCCTCGCCGCGCCGCAGCGCCAGGCAATGGGCCGCCAGCGCCGCCGGTGGCGGCAGGTGGGGCTGCAGCGCCCGCTCAGTGGCGACGATCACGCCGCTCCAGCCATGGCTTCCCGCGCCGCCGCCCGCCGCGCCGCCATCCACCAGCTCGGCCAGCACCTGCAGCTGGCCCCAGGTGATCTCGCTGGTGGGATCAAAGGGTTCGTACGGCGACCCCTCGGAGGTGGGGTACAGCTGGCAGGAGGGCCAGCCCATCAGCTCCAGCAGCGCGCTCCAGCGGCCCGCCTCCTCCAGGGTGGGCACCACCACCAGCAGCGGGTTGCGCTCCAACCCCGCCACCGCCGTCGCCACCAGCGCCCGCGCCGCCCGGCCGGCGCCGCTCAGCCGCAGCCGCTCCGCGCGGCCGCAGCGCTGGCGCACCTCGCCGGTGAGGGGCACCTGCTGGAGCTGGCGCACCAGGGCGGAGAGGGGCATGGGCGGAGCGGGGCAAGGTGGCGATCTTCGCAACCGACGGGCCAGGGCTGCCAGGCGGCGCTCGGCGGCGCAAGACTGGACACGAACACCGAATCCGGATGCCGCGCTACCGCTGCCGCCGCTGCACCCGCCGTCCGCCGCTCCCCCTCAGCACGGGCCACGGCGGCTCGGTGGTCTGCGGCCACTGCGGCAGCCTGATGGAGCGGCGCTCGCTCCTGCCCGGGCTGGGAACGCTGCTGATGGGCGGCGGCCTGCTCGCGCTCTGCTGGCTGGCCTTGCCCGATGCCATCGAGGGCCTGGCGATGCTCGCCTCCGGCACCCCGGGCCTGACCCGGCTGGTGGCGGTGCTCGACCCGCCGCCCGAGCCCTCGCGCCGGCCCCTTGGGCTGCTCCATGGCGACCTGTTCGATCGGCTGGCGGAGGCGGACCTCACCTGGATTCCCACCGCCGAGCCGGTTCCCGGCGAGGGCATCCGCTACTCCTACCGCCGGCGCCTCGGCGAGCCGCCGCTGAGCGTGGCGCAGATCCAGCGCCTGATGGCCGATCCGCCCGACCACGCCGCGGAGCGGGAGGCGATCACGCTGCTGCTGCAGGAGCTGGAGCGGGTGGGGGTGGCGGTGGAGCTCGCCCCCACCCGCAAGAGCGGCGCCGCCGGCGAGTGGGACCACGCCGAGCGCACGATCCGCGTGCAGCCGCTGGTGGTGGAGAAGGGAACGGTGGAGTTCCTGCGGGTGCTCAACCACGAGGCGATCCACGTGGCCCAGAGCTGCGTGGGCGGTGGCGTGCGGGCCCGGCCGCTGCGGCTGGGGCTCGACACCCGCATGCCCAGCGAACTCTCCGAGCAGCTCGGCGCGGCGCTGTATGCCGGTAGCTCAGCGGCCGAGCGGGTGCTGGAGAAGGAGGCCTACGCCAACCAGCACCGCTTCGACCTGGGGGCGGCCCTGGTGCGTCGCCACTGCGCCGCGCACCCGGCCCTGGGCTGAGCCGTCAGCCCGCTTGAGCGCTCAGCCCAGCGTGGCCATGTGCCGCATCAGCTCCAGGCACTTGCCCGCGTAGCCCCACTCGTTGTCGTACCAGGCCACCAGCTTCATGAAGGTGTCGCTCAGGGCGATGCCGGCGTCGGCGTCGAATACCGAGGTGCAGCTCTCGCCCAGGAAATCGTTCGAGACCACCGCGTCTTCGGTGTAGCCGAGCACTCCCTTCATCGCTCCCTCAGACGCCGCCTTCATCGCCTGCTTCACCTGCTCGTAGCTGGCGGGACGCTCCAGGTTCACCGTGAGGTCCACCACCGAGACATCGGGTGTGGGCACGCGGAAGGCCATGCCGGTGAGCTTGCCGTTGAGCGCCGGGATGACACGGCCCACGGCCTTGGCCGCGCCGGTGGAGGAGGGGATGATGTTCTGGCCGGCGCCGCGGCCGCCGCGCCAGTCCTTCGCCGAGGGGCCGTCGACCGTTTTCTGGGTGGCGGTGGTGGCATGCACCGTGGTCATCAGACCGCTGGCGATGCCGAAGTTGTCGTGCACCACCTTGGCGAGCGGCGCCAGGCAGTTGGTGGTGCAGGAGGCGTTGGAGACGATCTCCTGGCCGGCGTAGTCGCCGTGGTTCACGCCCATCACGAACATCGGCGTGGCGTCCTTCGACGGGGCCGACATCACCACCCGGCGGGCGCCGGCGGCGATGTGCTGGCGCGCCGTGGCGTCGTCGAGGAAGAAGCCGGTGGATTCGAGCACGTACTCGGCGCCCACATCGCCCCAGGCCAGCGCCGCCGGGTTGCGCTCGGCCGTGATGCGGATCGCGCGGCCGTTCACCACCAGCTGGCCGTCGCGCACCTCCACCGTGCCGTGGAAGCGGCCATGGGTGGAGTCGTAGCGCAGCATGTAGGCGAGGTACTCGACCTCGATCAGGTCGTTGATGCCCACCACCTCGATGTCCGGCTGGCTGCAGGCATGGCGGAAGGCCAGGCGGCCGATGCGGCCGAAGCCGTTGATGCCGACGCGGAGGGTCATGGAGCTGCTGGAGGAACGGCGGAGAACGCGGGCACGTCCGGGGATGCCGCCGGAACCGACCCGGGTTCAGGCTCGCATATCGCCCCGGGCGGCCATCCAGGCCTCCTCCAGCAGCAGGTTGAACTGCAGCAGCTGGGCGTCGCTCAGCTGCTGGCGGTTGTTCGCCCCCAGTTCGCGGCTCAGGAAGCGGCGGGCGGCGGCGCTGTCCCAGCCCAGCTGCTGCAGCAGCGCGTCGCCCTGGGCCAGCAGGTCGCGCCGCCGCAGTGGCACCGGCGCGCTGGCCGGATCGGCGGCCGGCGCCAGCTCCTCCAGCGCCCGCAGAAACGCCGTCAGGTCGGCCCAGCGGGTGAGGCGGCTGCGGCTGGGATGGCCGAACGCGCGCTGCAGGTAGATCCCCTCCTGCTCGCGGTTCCAGCCCAGGCGCTGCAGCTGCAGATCGAGCTGGATCAGCTCCTGGCTCCAGTCCTCCGGATCCATCGGCGGCTCGGCGGGTCCAGCGGCCTCGACGACGTTGCCGGCCTCGGCGGAGCCGCTGGCTTCGGTGGCGGGCTCTGCCGGAGGGGGCGCCGGGGGCTCCGTGGCGGCCTGCGCGGCGGCCTGCTTCGCGCCCTGCGCGGCGACGTTGGGGCGTTCGATGGTCCTCGGTCCGGAGTCCGTGGCGGTTGGGGCTGGCGACCCCGCTGTCAGCCGGCCGGTGAGGCGCTCGATCGCCCGCTCCTCCGCCGTCTCGGCGTCCTCCGCCTCCCCCAGGGCACTGCCCAGGCACCGGCCCCCGTGATGGGCCGTCACCCGCACCACCCGCCGACCGGCCTCGGCGTGCACCAGTTCTGCCTGCAGCTCCATGGACGGGGGCGGGTGGGCCGATGGGAGACGTTCCTACAGTGCAGGGCGATCGCTCCGGAGTGAGGAGCCCAGCCGGAGCAGCCGCGGCGCATGGAAGCCGAAACGGTCGAATCGATCACACCGCTGTTGCAGGCGGCCGACCAGTGGAGCGAGGTGCTGTTGCTGCTCCCCCTGCTGGTGGGGCTGGAGGCGGTCCTCTCCGCCGACAACGCCATCGCCCTGGCGGCGATCTCGCGGCGGCTGCACGATCCGGCCCGCCAGCGGCAGGCCCTCAACCTCGGCCTGCTGCTGGCGCTTCTGTTCCGGCTGGCTCTGATCGCCGCGGCCCGCTGGGTGCTGGCCTTCCAGCCCCTGCAGCTGCTCGCCGCCGGCTACCTGCTGTTCCTCTGCGGCCGCCATCTGCTCGGCTTCGACGACGGCAGCGCCGATGCGGATGGCAACCCTGAAAACACCGGCTCGGATGCGCCGGCCCACGCCCAGCACCGCCCCGGCCTGGCAGGCATCGTGCTCACCCTGGCGCTCACGGATCTGGCCTTCTCGCTCGACAGCGTCGCCGCCGCCGTGGCCGTCACCGACCGGCTGGCGTTGGTGATGGCTGGCGGCGTGATCGGCGTGGTGGCGCTGCGCCTCACCGCCGAGCTGTTCATCCGCTGGCTGGAGCTGTTCCGCCATCTCGAAACCGCCGGCTACCTGGCGGTGGGGCTGGTGGGCCTGCGGCTGCTGCTGCGGCTCGCCCTCCCTGGCGTCGAGATCCCCGACTGGGGGTTGCTCGCGGCGGTGGTGCTGCTGTTCCTGTGGGGCTTCTCCGAGCGGCGGCCGGCCCAGGCCGTTGCTGGCGAGCCCGTGCCCGCGGAACAACCCTGAGGACCATCCCGGAGTCCGGCCCATGCGCGTGGAACTGCGCCGCATCGACGACGACCGCCTGCTCGGCAGCCTGGAGATGGAGGCCCTCGATCGCGTGCCGCAGCCGGGCCGCTGGCTGGAGCACGACGGCGCCAGCTTCCTGGTGCTCCAGCGGCGCCATCGCTACCGGCTCCGCAACGGCCGCTATGAACTGGCCAGCGTGGCGCTGCAGGTGAAAGCCCAGCGCCAGCCCGCCGATGCCCGCTGGTGGTCGGGCCGCTGGGTGATCGGCGATCCCAGCTGCCGCTTCAACGCCCGCTCGCCGCTGCTGCGCTGCGCCGTGTTGCCGGAGGGTCCCTGTGATCGCTGCGCCCACTTCCTGCCCCTGGGAGCCGCCACCGGCGCCGGCCCCCTACGGTGAGGGCTGACGCCAGCGCCGCGATCACCTCCTCCTCCTCCGCTTCCCGCACCGCCTCCCGTTCCGCTGCGGCGGCGGCCCTTGGCTCCCCCGCCGGTGGCTCCCCCCGCCCTGGCGATGCCTCGGGTCCCCCACGGCGGCGGCGAGTCGGCAGCAGCGGGGCGGCCCAGGCGAGCGATCGGGCGCCCACGGCCTCGGCGCCCACAGCCTCGGCGCCGCCGGTGGGCACGGCCGCTGTGGGCACGGCTCCGGTGGCCGGCCTGGCCGCCGACTTCGCGGAGCTGGGCCTGGGCGAACCGCTGCTCAAGGCGGTGGCGGCCAAGGGCTACCGCCACCCCTCGCCGATCCAGAAGCAGTGCATCCCGGCGGTGCTGGAGGGCCGCGATGTGCTCGCCGCCGCCCAGACCGGCACCGGCAAGACCGCCGGCTTCACCCTGCCGCTCCTGGAGCGGCTGCGGCACGCTCCATCCGCCCGCGCCGGCGTGGTGCGCGCCCTGGTGCTCACCCCCACCCGTGAATTGGCGGCCCAGGTGGCCGACAGCGTCACCGCCTACGGCCGCTACCTCGACCTGCGCTCCGATGTGGTGTTCGGCGGCGTCAGCGCCAACCCCCAGATCGAGCGCCTGCGCCGCGGCACCGATGTGCTGGTGGCCACCCCCGGCCGGCTGATGGATCTGCACCAGCAGCGGGCCCTGCGGCTCGACCGCGTCGAGATCCTCGTGCTCGATGAGGCCGACCGGATGCTCGACATGGGCTTCCTGCGCGACATCCGCCGCATCCTGGCCCTGCTGCCCGAGCGCCGGCAGAACCTGCTCTTCTCCGCCACCTTCTCCGGCGAGATCCGCCGCCTGGCCACCGGCCTGCTGCACCAACCGGTCTCGCTCCAGGCCACGCCGGAGAACCACGCCGCCCCCAGCGTCGCCCAGGTGCTCCACCCCTGCGACATGGACCGCAAGGGCGACCTGCTCAGCCATCTGATCCGCAGCAACGGCTGGGAGCAGGTGCTGGTCTTCTCACGCACCAAGCACGGCGCCAACCGCCTCACCGAGCGCCTGATCCGCGATGGCCTGCCGGCGGCGGCGTTGCATGGCAACAAGAGCCAGGGCGCCCGCACCCGCGCCCTCTCCGGCTTCAAGAGCGGTGAACTGCGCGTGCTCGTCGCCACCGACATCGCCGCCCGCGGCATCGACATCCAGCAGCTTCCGCACGTGGTCAACCTCGACCTGCCGAATGTGGCCGAAGACTATGTGCACCGCATCGGCCGCACCGGTCGCGCCGGCTGCGAGGGCCATGCGGTGTCGCTGGTGGCGGCGGAGGAGCGCGAGCTGCTGCGGGCGATCGAGCGGCTGATCGGCGAAACGCTGCCGCGCCAGGAGGTGCCCGGCTTCGAGCCCACGGTGCATACCGCCCCGCCCCTCGACCTCAGCGGCGGGCGCGGGCGCTCTGGATCCAGCCGCGGCCCGCGCACGGCGCGCAGCGCTCCCCGCCGGCGGAGCTGAACCCACTTGCTGCAGTCGGCCAGGAATCGTGATGGGAAATCGATTGATTCTTGAGGCGTAATCTGCAGGAAGTCTGTTTGACTCTTCTGCGGAAGAAGGCGGCAATTTGTGATGGCGTTGGCAGGTTGCCGTCCCATCCTTACGGTGGGTGAACTGGCTCCAGGCCCCAGGTTCCGTCTTCGCCATGTCTGCGACAAACGCCGTTGTCGTTCCAGCTGCCCTGCTTCTGGCGATGGTGGCGGCCACGCCGGCGCGGGCGCTGATGGTGTACACCGCCAGCGGTAGCCCGATCAGCGGCAGCCTCGCGGGCAATGCCTTCAGCAACGCCAGCTGGCGCCTGAGCGCCACCGCCGAGGAGGGGCTGTCCACCAACAGCGTGTTCCCGGTTCCGCCCCTCGGCAGCTTCGATCTCTGGTGGCTGCAGGCCAACCCGCGCCTGACGATCGAAACCCCAGGCCAGAGCCTCGAAGCGGATCTGTTGCCGTCATCCCCCTTTGCCTGGCGCATTCTTTCCGGGCTGTTCCCGGTGGGTCCGAGCCCGAAGATCGGCTTTGTGTTCACCACCCCCTCGTTCTTCCCAGAAACGGCGGCCGGCGTGTTCGGGGTGAGCGATTCCTATACCGATCTGCGCCAACCGCTCAGCGTGGTGGGGCCGTCGATCTTTGAGGCCGGCAGCTATCCCACCACGCTCGGGCTGCTGGTGGTGAGCGAGCCGGCGATCCCAGGCACGGGCCGCTTCCGCATCGACCCTGCGCCCGCGCCCCTGCCCCTGTTCGGCGCCGGAGCGGCGCTGGCCTGGAGCCGCCGCCTGCGTCGCCGCGCCGGCCTCCATGGCCCGGTGCGGCGTTCTGCATCGGTTGCGACAGTCCGCTGAGGGGCGCTGCGATCGACTGGGACGCGTCCTGCCCCGGCGGCCATGCCCTACGAACCCGGTTCCCCCGAGTGCCGTGTGCTGATCAACTGCAAGGCGCAGATCGAAACGATGCTGCTCACCCTGTCGCGGATCGACAACAGCCAGCACATTCGAGATCAGCTCGTGGCGGTGCACAATCAGCTGGAGGGCCTGCACCAGCTGCACCGGCGCCAGCCCGATCCGCTCACGCCGGCCTGAGCGGCGCCGCCGCCGGATTCCCGGCTCAGGCGCGGCGCCGATCCTCCCCCTGGTCGCGCCGCTCAAACACCCGGCAGATCGCATGGGCGGCGGCGAGGGTGGCGACCCGCTGCTGCTGGCTCGGTTCCTGCTCCCGGCTCACCACATAGCGCCCGGTGGTTTCACGGAAGATCATGCATCCGTCGCCGGTGGCATTCACGAAGGAGAGCTCGTTTCCCATGGACCGTGGGCGAAGGGACAGTTCCTGTCTACAGCTCCCCCATGGACGCAAACCTGTGTGCGACTGCTGACAACACAGAACGTAAACACATCGGCTCGTTTCTTTATATCGTCTTCCAGTTCTCGCCCCGGCAGGCCTAGGCGCCGTCGTTGAGACGCTCCCCCGGCTCCGCGCCGAGCTGCTGCAGCAAGCGCCCGCCGCAGGCCGCCGGCTTGCCCTCCAGCTGCGCCTCCCGCAGCAGCAGCGGGCAGCCGCCGCTGGCCACCACCAGCCCCACATCCTTCACCACCTCCAGCACCGTGCCCGGCGGCGCCGACGGCGCCTGGCCCGGCTCCAGGCCCCAGCGGCCCGCCAGCTGCCGCCCCTTGGGGCTGAGTTCCGCCGCCAGCCGCCGCACCAGCGGTTCGCTCGCCAGCAGTTTCAGGCGTTTGCCCCGCCAGCGGGCATGGGCGTTGGGGTGCAGCGCCAGGATGCGGCGGTGCACCGCCAGAGCCGGGGCGTTCCAGGCGATGCACAGGTCGTCGCGCTGCAGCAGGCGGGCGTGGGTGATGCCTTCGTGGGCCTGCGGCCGCAGCCCCAGCCGCTGCCAGCGTTCCACCTCTGGCCCCGCGCCGGCCGCTGCGATCCGCGGCAGCGCCTCCACCAGCAGCTCCGCCGTCAGCGCCGCCAGCCGGGCGCCGAGCTGGCTGGCGTTCTCCAGCAGGCCGATCGCCAGGGAGCGCTCCAGCAGCACCGGACCGGTGTCGAGCCCCTCCTCCATCGCCATGATGCCCACGCCTGTGGTCGGATCCCCCTCCAGCAGCGCCCACTGGATCGGCGCGGCGCCTCGCCAGCGCGGCAGCAGCGAGCCGTGGCCGTTCCAGCAGCCCAGCGGCGGCGCCTGCAGCACCTCCGGCGGCAGAATCTGCCCGAAGGCCACCACCACCGAGGCGTCGGCCCCCAGCGCCGCCAGCGCGGCCTGGCACTCCGGTTCGCGCCGGATGCGGGTGGGGGTGAACACGGGCAGGCCGTGGGCCAGCGCCCGTTCCTTCACCGGCGAGGGCAGCAGCGCCCCGCCTCGGCCGCGGCGCCGGTCGGGCTGGCTCACCACCCCCACCAGCTCATGGCCCGCCGCCAGCAGCGCCTCCAGGCTGGGCACGGCGTAGGCGGGCGTGCCCCAGAACAGGATCCGCATCGCCGCAGGCCTCAGGCGTCGCCGGTGACGCTCAGGCCCTCCACCCACACCCAGGGGCAGAGGCCATCGGGGGTGATCTTGGCCTGGCCCTCGAAGCCCACGATGCCCTTGAGCACCTCGCGGATGTCGCCAGCGACGGTGGCGGCCTCGATCGAGCGCTGCTGGCCGTTCTGGATCAGCCAGCCGTCAAACGGCAGCGAGAACGATCCCTGGCTGGCTTTGACGCCCGCGTGCAAGGCGGAGAGCGAATCGATCACCACCAGCCCCTTGGCGTCCCCCGCCCACCGGCCGCTGGCAGCGAAGCGATCGAGGCCGGCCTCGCCGCCGCTGCTGCCGGGGCTGGGCCCCACCTCGAACCAGTCGGCCCCCACCGACACCTTGGCGCCCATGCCGGCATGGCCGGTGGGCTCCACCCCGAACGCCCGGGCCGTGGCTTCCGAGTGCAGGAAATGGCGCAGCACGCCCCCCTCCAGCAACGTGAGGCGCCGGGTGGGGGTGCCTTCGCCATCGAAGCTGGAGGCGCCGATGTTGCCGGGATGGAGGCCGTTGTCGGCCAGCTGCAGGAAGGGCACCGCCAGGGCTTCGCCCAGGCTCTCGCGCCGGCTGAGGCTGACGCCATCCAAGACCGCGCGGGCGTTGAACATGCTGCTGAAGGCGCCGATCAGATCCAGGAAGGCCTCCGGACTGAACACGCAGGTGTAGCGGCCGGTGGCGATCGGCGCGTAGTCGAGGTGGGCGATGGTGTTCTGCGCCGCCTCGTCGATGCAGCCGGCGATGTCGAGGTCGTCGGCGCCGTAGGCCAGGCGCACCGCGCCACTGCTGCGCGGTTTGCGACCCGCCTCCTCCGCCCGGGCGTAGAGGTAGAGGCTGGCGGTGGTGAGCTCCTGCTGGCGGCAGGCGCCGTCGCTATTGAGGTAAATGCGCTCGCTGCGGCGCTGGGCCAGGCCGTTGTAGGGCACCGTTTGGATGGCCGGATGGCGGTCGAGCAGCTCCCGTTCGGCCGTCCGCAGCGTGTCGAGCAGGGTGAGGATCGAGCGGGGCTCGTGCAGCGGTTGGTTGAGGCTGGCCACCGGCGCGGTGGCCAGGGGCGAGAAGGCGGGGATGTCGTCGGGGTTGCCGAAGGCGCTGGCGGCATGGGCGCCGGCCAGGGCGCGGCGCAGGCCGTAGTCGCTGAGGTCGGAGGTGCTGGTGATGCCCACCAGGCCCCGATCGTTCCAGACCCGCACCGTGATCGAGCTGCGCTGGGCGCCCTTCATCTGTTTGGCCTCGCCCCGGTCCACCTGCACAGAGGTGTCGGTGCTGCAGGCGGCGCCCAGGTCCCAGCGGTGGATGCCTTCCTGGGCGGCGAGCTGCTCGAGGCGGCCCCGCAGGGCTTCGGCGTTGAGGCGGCTGCCCATGCTCAGCGGCCCCCCACGGTGATCGAATCCACCTTGATGTGCGGTTGGCCGACCGTGACGAAGATGCTGCCGCTCACCGAGCCGCAGAAGCCGGCCGCCAGCTCGAGGTCGTTGGCGCACATCGAGATGCGCGGCATCACCTCCTTGGCCTCGCCGATCAGCGTGGCCCCCTTGACCGGGCGGGAGAGGCGGCCCTCCTCAATCAGGTAGCCCTCCTCCACCGCGAAGTTGAACTGGCCGGTGGGGCCGACGCTGCCGCCGCCCATCGACTTGCAGTACAGGCCGCGGTCGATCGAGGCGATCAGATCCTCCGGGCTGTGGGGCCCGGCGGCGATGTAGGTGTTGCGCATCCGGCTGGCGGCGGCGAAGGAGTGGCTCTGGCGCCGGCCGCTGCCGGTGCGCGGGTGGCCGGTGCGGCGTTCGCCGGCCCGGTCGCTGAGGAAGGCCCGCAGCACCCCGTTCTCGATCAGCACGGTGCGCTGCGGCTCCATGCCTTCGTCGTCCATGGAGAGGGAGCCGAAGGCGCCGCCGGTGAGGCCTTCGTCGATGGCGGTCACCGCTTCGTGGGCGATCGTTTCGCCGATGCGGTCGGCGAAGGGGGTGGTGCCGCGCTCCACCTGGGTGGTTTCCAGCAGGTGGCCGCAGGCCTCGTGGAAGATCACGCCGCCGAAGCGGTTGGCGAGCACCACCGGCAGCTGCCCCGCCTCCACGTAGTCGGCATAGAGCATGGTGGCGGCGCTGGCGCACAGGTCCTGGGCCGATTCGTCGGCATCCCACTGGCGCAGGGCCTCGGGCCGGTCGCTGGTGCCGTAGCGGCGGCCGAGGCTGGCCCGGTGCTCGCCGTCGGCCGCCAGCACGCTCAGCCCCAGCGACTGGTGCAGGCGCACATCGCGGGCGAAGGTGCCGTCGCTGGCGGCCACGAGCACCTCCTGCCAGTCGCGGGCGTAAGTGCCGCGGCGGGCCTGCAGATGGCGGCCGTGGCGCTGCAGCCGCTCGGTGCCCACCAGCAGCTTGGCGGTGGCCTCCGCCAGGTCGGGGCAGAGGGTGAGCCAGCCGTCCTTGCTCTGGCCGTGGTCGCGCAGCGCGGCCAGCCCCTCGAAGCCGCCGCTGCCGTTGGCGGGACGCAGCAGGCCGAGCATGCCCAGGGCCTGATCGAGGGCCTCCAGCAGGCCGGCGGCGCTGAGGTCGTTGGTGGAGACGAAGCCGTCGCGTTCGCCCAGGAACACGCGCAGGCCGGCGCCCATGCCGAAGGCGGGGCTGACGCTGGTGATCGCCTCCTGCTCAGCGAGCACGCCGAGGTGGTCGGTGCGCTCCAGGAACACCTCGACCAGATCGGCTCCGGCGGCCCGGCCGGCGGCCAGCAGCGGCTCCAGCCGGGTGCGCCAGAGGGGATCGAGCCAGGTGTCGCCGGTAGGACCGGTGGCGCCGCTGCTGGGGCGCGACGGAAGGGAAATGCTCAAGGCAGGCTCAGCGGACGGCGGGCTGGAAGCGCTCGCTGCGGATCGGCGCCATCAGGAACAGCCGGGCCATCTCCAGGGCGTTGCCGGCCCAGTGGGGCAGCTTGCGCAGGGCCTTGAGCGGCGCCGGCGCGGCCCCTTCATCGACCTTGGCCAGGGCGGCGTTGTTGGTGACCAACCGCTCCAGACCTTCCCAGAAGCGCGGGTTGGCCACATCGAGCACCACCGGGAAGATGCGGGCAGAGGTTTCGTTGGTTTTCTCGATCACCAGCCGGTCGTACGAGCGGGCATCGAGACCGAGGGCTTCGTAGAACTCCTTGCGGGCCACGTCGCGCACGTACATCGTGGCGAACACCGCCAGCAGGAAGAAGCGGCACCAGAGGCGGGCCCGCAGGCCGGTGACGGTGCTCGGCTGGGCCTTCATCAGGGCGTCGAAGAAATCGCCGTGGCGGTTTTCGTCCTGGCACCAGTTCTCGAAGAAATTGAAGATCGGGAAGATCTTGCTTTCGGGGTGCTTCTCCAAGTGGCGGAAGATGGTGATGTAGCGCCAGTAGCCGATCTTCTCCGACAGGTAGGTGGCGTAGAAGATGTAGGCCGGCTTGAAGTAGGTGTACGCCTTGTGGGAGGTGAGGAAACCGAGGTCGAGCTGCAGGCCGAAGTCGGCCATCGCCTTGTTGAGGAAGCCGGCGTGGCGGGCCTCATCGCGGGCCATGTGGGCGAAGCACTCGGCCAGCAGGGGGTTCTTCTGCTTGATGCGGCGGCTGAGCTCCTTGTAGAGGAGGAAGCCGGAGAATTCGGAGGTGCAGCTCTGCTCCAGGAATTCAACGAACACCTGCCGGGTTTCCGGATCGAGCTTCTCGGCGGCGCCTTCGAACGCCTCGTTGCGGACGAAGTGGTGACGGTTGTAGTCCTTGCGGAATTCCTGGCAGATCGCCTCCAGCTCCTCCTGGTTGGGGCTCAGGTCCATCGCCGCCATCGCTTCGAAGTCGGTGGTGTAGAAGCGGGGCGTGAGGATCGTGTCCTTCACGGGATCTTTGATCGCCGGCGCCTCCGGGGTGCCGACCGCGGTGGCGGCGGGGGTGGAGGGGGCGGCGGAGGCTGTCGCGGCGGGAGGCACCATTGGAATCCGGGCGGACGGCTGGTCTGGGTGTGCGGGCATCGTAGGAGTGCGGCCGTGTCCGGCGGCGCCGATGTGAAGCGGAGCCTGCGGCCGGAAGCGTCCGCCCTCCGGCGGGGAGGGTCAGTTGGGCCCCAGCCACTTCTGGCCGTTCAGTCGCTGCACCAGGCGGGAGACCAGCAGGGCCAGGCTCATCTTCTTCTCGTCAATCAGAAACGACTCCAGCAGACTGGGGCTGGCGCCGGCCTCCGCCACGGCGATCGTCTTGGCGGAGGCGATGTCGGGCTGGGTGAAGCACAGCCAGAAGCGCCGCTCGCCGGGCAGCGCCCCGGTGACCATCCAACAGTCGCTGCCAACCACGGGCATCGGCCCCTGGCAGAAGGCCAGCTCCGGCGCCGGCCCGCCATAGCTCTGCACCTCCTTGGCCAGGGCGGGCAGCAGCACCTGGGGAACGAAGGTCTCGAACGGCTGCTCCTCCGGGGCCGGTGGCTTGGACTTTGCGGCGGGCTCGGCTTTCGCGGCGGCTGCCTTGGCGGTGGCTGCCTTGGCGGTGGCGGGTTGGGCGGCCGGCGCTGCGGGGGGTTGGGCGGCGGCCGTGTCGGGGGCCTGGGGCTCGGGGTTGGGGCTGGTGCTCACCGCGACAGCTCAGCAGACGGTGCCGCGGACTCTAGGCAGCCCGGAGCCGCTTGCCTGCCCTGCCGCCGGACCCCTCCGCGGGGGGATCACCAGTCGTCGCTGGCGGTGGCGTCCCAGTCGTCGCCGGCCGGCACCGGTTCGGGCATCGGTTCGCGCCGTGGCTCCTGGCGCCGCACGCGCTCCGCCGCCGCGACCGGCGGCGCCTCGCCGCGGCGCACCACCCGGAATGGCACCGCCACCGTGGGGGCGGGCTCCCCGGGAGCGCGGCTGCCGCCGGCGCTGGCCCAGGCCTCCGCCGGGGTCTCGCGCTGTTCCCAGCGGGCCTGCGGCGCCTCGCGTTCGCGCGGCTGCTCGTCGTCATCCCAGGCTTCGGCCACCTCCTGGCCCAGCCGTCGCCGCACCTGGCGCCGCAGCGCCGGCGCCCCCTCCCCCAGGGCCAGGGAGGTGGCGCCGGCGCTGAGGGCGGCGCCACCGGCGCCGGCCAGGGCGATCCAGGCCCCCAGCGGCAGGGGCGCGGACCGCCAGGTGAGCAGCCGCAGGCTCACCCAGGGCCGCAGGTTGAGGGCCGCCACCACCAACACCGCCAGCAGCGGCGCAAGCAGGGGAAGCAGCAGCAGGCGGCGCAGCACGGGCACGGCTCAGGCGGAGGGGGGGGTGGCCAGCGGCCCCTGCCAGCGGCGCAGCTCGCCCAGGTCCAGCCCCAGATTGTCGAAGATCCGGATCACCAGGAAATCCACCATCTCCTCCAGGCTCGTGGGCCGGTGGTACCAGGCCGGAACGGGGGGGGCAATGCGGGCGCCGGCCTCCGCCAGCGCCGTGAGGTTGCGCAGATGCACCAGGTTCCAGGGCAGTTCGCGCGGCGCGATCACCAGCGGCCGCGCCTCCTTGAGGTGCACATCGGCGGCCCGCTCGATCAGGTCGAGGGCGACACCGCTGGCGATCCGCCCCACCGTGCCCATGCTCGCCGGCAGGATCACCATGCCGCGGGTGGGGCAACTGCCGCTGGCGATTGCCGCCGCCTGGTCGTTCCAGCGGTGGCAGCGCAGCCGCCCGCCCGCGTCGCCGCAGCGTTCGCGCCAGAAGCGCTCCTGGGCAGCCGGATCCCCGGGCACCGTTACCCCCAGCTCCGCCTGCCACACCTGGATCGCCCCCCGGCTCACCACCAGCTCCACCGCCAGTCCGGCCTGCAGCAGCAGCTGCAGGGCGCGCTCGGCCAGCGGCTGGCCGGAGGCGCCGGAGATGGCCAGCACCACCGGCGCGCCTGGGCTGGGGGCAGGAAGGCTCACCTCACTGGGCGAAGGCGTCGTCGCCGTCGTCATCGCCGTGCTCATCGCTGTCATCGCACTCGATGGCGTCGTCGGGGCCGTCGCGGTCGTCGAGCGCGGGTTCGTGCTCCGGTTCGTCGCCCGCCTCCGCCAGCCCGGCATCGGGCAGCTCCGGTTGGATCACCGCCAGATCGATCTGGTGCCGAAGCGGATCGACCTTCTCGATCACCACCTCCACCGTGTCCCCGATCATGTAGGCGCGGCGAAACTTACGCCCCACCAGCCGGCTCTGACGTGAGCGGTATTCGTACCAGTCGTCCTTCAGCGAACTGACGTGCACCAACCCCTCCACCTGCGAGGGCGGCACCTCCACGAAGAAGCCGTAGCTCTGCACGCCGCTGATCACACCGGCCAGGGTCTGGCCCACGAGCGATTCGGCGTGGCGGGCCTGCGCCAGCGACAGCACGTCGTGGCTGAGCTCCTGCAGCAGGCGGCTGCGGCCGTTGAGCCGCTGGGCCAGACCCCGGGCCAGCGTCTCCTGGAAGGGCGTGAGCTGCGAGGGGGTGAGCAGGGGCCAGTCCACGGCCCCGTGGCAGCTGTCGCCCGCCAGGTCGACGGTGGTGCGGTGCCGCACGCTCGGGCGGTTCTTCCCCTCCAGCAGCAGGGTGATCAGCACCTGCTGGTTCCAGAGATCGCCGTAGTGGAGGGTGGGGCAGCACCAGGGGGCGAAGGCGTTGGGCTCGCCCGCCAGCCCGTTGGGGCCGGCCTCCTCGCTCAGGTGCAGCGGCGGCAGGGCTTCGCGCAGCTGTTGCTGCAGCGCCCGGCTGCGGTCGGTGGCGGCGAAGGCGGCCGCCAGCTCGGCGGCGTCGGCATTGCCCTCGGCGCTGAGCTCCAGGGGGATCTCCAGGGCCAGGGCGGCCTTGGCCACCTCGTTGAGGGCGGCGGGATCGGCCGGGGGCTGCACCGCATACAGGGCGGGCAACTCCAGGGCCGCCAGGTGCTGGCCCAGGCAGCGCTCCGCCAGCAGCACCGCCTCGCGCAGGATCGAGAGCGGATGGCTGTCGGGCAGGGCCACGAGCCAGCCATTGGCGGGGGCCTCCGGGGCGGGCTGGCGCAGGTCCCCGAGGCTCGGCAGCTCGGGCATCGGCAGATTCAGCTCGAAGGAGCCGGCGGCGCGGCGCCGCAGCCGCAGCTGCTCGCCCAGCTCGAGCAGCTGCTCCAACAGCGGCAGCTGGTCCTTGAGGGCCTTGAGGGGGGCCGGCACCGTGCGGGAGCGGGGTTTGCGCTCCGCCAGGGCGGCGAGCGCCTCCGGCGTCACCTCCCCGTCCACCTGGATCGTGGTGAGGGAAAAGCGGAAGTGCTCCAGGCTGCCGTCAGCCGCCAGCTCCATCGCCAGCGACAGGGCCGGGGCGGGGCTGCCGGCCTTCAGGGCGGTGTCGCGGCTGAGGCTCGGCGGCAGCAGCGGCAACCAGCGACGGCCCAGGCAGAGACTTTCGCCCTGCTCCCGCAGCCAGAGATCGAGGGCACCCTCCGGCGCCACCCGCTCGGCCACCGAGGGCGCGTGCAGCCAGAGCCGCCAGCCTCCCTCCTCGCGGGCCTCCAGCGACAGGGCCGGCAGGCAGGGGGCTTCGGCCTCACGCCAGGCGGTGAGCCGCAGGGTGGGCAGGGCGGTGCGGTCGTCGCGCTCCTTGCCCACGGCGGCCCGCAGGCCGGCCTTCGGGGGGCTGGGACGCTCCTGCAGGCGGTGCTTCACCAGCAACAGCTCCGCATCGGCCGCCTCGCCGCCGTTCACGGGCAGGCTGCGGGCCACGTGGCCGCGGGCACCGTGCTGGGCCACCGGGAACTGGTCGATCCGCACCTCCACCACCGACTCCTGCTCCGGCTGGAGATGGGCCGCATCGCCTTCGGGCAGTTCGATCGCGCTCAGCAGGCGGTCGTCGAGGGGCACCGCCACCAGCCTTCCCTCCTGCTGCTCCACCTGGGCCAGCAGGCGGTCGTTGCTGCGGGCCAGCACGCACTGCACCGCCCCCTCGGGGGAGCGGCGCCGCCCGCCTTCGCGGGTGAGGCGCACCAGCACCCGGTCGCCGTTCCAGGCGTGGTTGAGCTGGTGATCGCGGATGTAGATGTCCTCGCCGCCGTCGTCGCGGAGGGCGAAGCAGAACCCCTTGCTGGAGCAGCGCAGCCGTGCGGCGATCAGATCCGGGGTGTCCTGGCGGCGCAGGCCGGCTTCACTCTCGTCGATCAGCTCCAGGCGGCAGAGGGCATCGAGGCCGATGCGCAGCTGCTGGCGCTCGGGTTCGTCGCTGAGCCCCAGAGCCTTCTCCAGGCTCGCCAGCGGCAGGGGCTCACCGCTGGGCAGTTGGTCGAGCAGATCGGCGACCGTGAACTTCATCGAGGGTTCGGTTCGAGGGGGGCTCGGCAGGGGTGGCCCCGGGCGGAGGAACCCAGGCTCCGCAGGGGCTGGGGGCGCCGCCGGGGGCGCGGGTGGGCGTGGGCGGAGGGAGCGCCGGCCGCGGTCGGGACCCTGGGCGGTGCCGTGGGTCCCGCGGCCGGAGGCTTGCCGTCGGGGGTGCAGCGACTTTAGGGAGCCGTGGGCCCCTCACCCTTGGGCGCGGGGGCGCCCGCCGCCCCTTCGTGGCGGGAGCGCAGGATCAGGCGGGCGCCGAGGATCAGGAACCCCACCGAAGCGGCCAGCTGCAGGGCGTCGGTGGGGATCACGCTGGAGAGCGAGCCACCGGCGGCGGCCCCCACCAGGCTGGCGAGCACCAGCGCCGCGGCGCTGCCGGCGAACACCGCGCCCGGCCGGCTGGTGGTGCCGCTGATGCTCACGATCGCCAGCTGGGTCTTGTCGCCCAGCTCGGCCAGGAACACGGTGGCGAAGGTGGAGGCCAGCAGGGCGAAAGGCATGGCGGCGCGGTGGGGATGGGGGGCGGCGTCAGGGCGTGAACCCGGGGGCAGCCCCCGGGTTCAGGGGCACCAGCAGGGGCACCAGATGGAGGGCGGCCTGGCGGCCCAGCCCCAGCCCCAGGGCCACCATCAGAATCCCGGCCAGCCGCTCCAGCTGGTGCGCCGGCATCACGGTCGAGAGCCAGCGGCCCAGCAACACCCCCACCAGGCTGGAGCTGATCAGCGCCAGGGAGGCACCCAGGAACACCACCAGCGGCCGACCCGATTCCGCGGAAAGCAGCAGGGCCGCCAGCTGGGTCTTGTCGCCCAGCTCGGCGAGGAACACCGTGGTGGCGGTGCTGAAAAACACCGCCAGCCAGCCGTTGCCGCCCGCCGTTGCGGCGGGTTCGGCAGCGTGGGGGGTGGGAGCGGGGGCGGTGGGCTCGCTCATGGCCGCTGGCGGATGGCGCGCAGGAAGCGTCGCATCACCCTGCCACGGCCGCCCCATTCGCTGCGGATCTGCTCGGTGCAGCAGCGGATCGCCAGGGCATCCGCCTCCTCCCCTTCGGCGCCGAACAGGCGCATCAGGTTGTCCACCCGGCAGAAATCGGGTCGCTCGGCATAGATGCGGCAGCGGCGGCCGCCGGTGTCGAAGTGCACGCACCAGCCGTCGGATCCGACCAGTTCCAGGTACTGCGCCCGCTGGGATGGCGTCAGTGCCGCCAGGGCCTCGCCGCGCAGGGCGGGGTCGAGCCGGCAGCAGGCGCCGCAACCGCTGATGCAGCTCCAGCGGCGGCCGGGAACGTCCGCCGGCTGTGACAAGCCGTCACAGTGGCCACCACCCCCTTCGGGCTCGGGCCGGCCGGCCTCTAAGGTCGGGCCCAGCGCCTTTCGCACACTCCGTCGCACCATGGGCATCGATTTCCACCTGATCGCCAACTTCGGAGCCCTGGCCCTGATCACTTTGGCCGGTCCGGCTGTGATCTTCATCCTCTTCTACCGCCGCGGCGCCCTCTGAGGCCAGGCCGCATCCCAGCCCCATTCGCCTTCGGGCCCGACCCTCGCCTTGGCGGCAGGCTACTCAGGTGCTGATGCCCAGCGCCTGGGCCGCGTGGCGTGCCAGGTCGCAGACGTAGGCCTCGCGCAGTGTCTGGTGAGACGCCTCGCGCAGATCCAGGCTCAGCGGCGACTCCGGCTGGTGCGGCGCCAGCGCCGTCGCCAGCGCCACCTGCAGCTCCTCGCCGGCGGCATTGCGGATCAGAAGGTGCTCCCCCTGGCGCCGACACCAGTAGCTGCGGCGCCGGTGGCGCAGCACCACCTCCTCGCCCCCGCGCGCCCGCAGCCCCACCAGCTCCAGCTGCAGCCGCTCCTGCCCCTGCCAGTGGTCCAGCTTCAGGCGCCAGGCCACATCCACCAGCGCGGCCGTCGGCTCCGGCCCCGACCAGCCCCAGGCCAGCGCCCGCCGCTCCGCCCCGTCCTGCGCCAGCACCAGCTCCAGGTGCCCCCCCCGCAGCCGCCGGCAGGACACCAGCCGGCAGCCGCTGCTCCAGAACACCGGCGCCGGGTGGCCCACTCCGAACGGCTCCAGCCGCTGCAGCTGCTGCCAGAAGGCGCGATCCACCCGGGACAGCGGCAGCTGCAGCTCCGGCTCCACCAGCGGCCCCTCGCCCTGCTCCCCCAGCCAGTCGCGGGCCATCGCCTCCAGCCGCTCCTGCAACCGCCCCACCGCCTCGGCGCGCACGGTGAAGCCGCCGGCGGCCGGGTGGCCGCCATGGCGCTCCAGCAGGTCGGCGCAGGCCTGAAGCGCCCGGTCGACCGCGAAGCCGCGCGGCGCCCGCACCGAGGCCCGCAGCCGACCGTCGCCCTCCCCCGCCAGCAGCGCCACCGGCAGGGCGAAGCGATCCACCAGCCGGGAGGCGACGATGCCGATCACCCCGTGGTGCCAGTGGCTCTGCGCCAGCAGCAGGAAGGCCGGCCGGCGTGGGCCGTCGGCCTCCAGCAGGGCCAGGGCCTCGGCCTCGATCGCATCGCAGAGCTCGCGCCGCTGGCGGTTGAGGCCCTCGCACTGCCGCGCCAGCTCCAGGGCGCGGTCGCTGTCCTCGCTGGTGAGCAGCTCCACCACCATCAGCGGATCGCCGAGGCGGCCGACGGCATTGATCCGCGGCGCCAGCCGGAACGCCACCGCCTCGGCATCGAGCGGGCGCTCCTCCACCCCCGCCAGCTGTTGCAGGGCCCGCAGCCCCGCCAGGCGGCTCTGGGCCAGCTGGGGCAGGCCATCCATCAGCCAGCGCCGGTTCACCCCCTGCAGTGGGGCCATGTCGGCGATGGTGCCGATGCAGAACAGATCCAGGGCGATCGCCAGCCCGTCGCGACGCCGCAGCCGGCGGCAGAGGGCGCTGGCCAGAACGTAGGCCAACCCCACCCCGGCCAGGCCGCGGAAGGGCGAATCCTCCGGGGTACGGGCCGGATGCAACAGGGCCAGGTGCGGCGGCAGCTGCTCCGGCAGGGTGTGGTGGTCGGTGAGGATCACGGCCACCCCCAGCGCCTCCGCCCGTTCCAGCGCCTCCCGCGCCGCCACGCCGTTGTCGACGGTGATCAGCAGCCGGATCCCCTCCGCCGCCAGCCGCTCCACCATGCCCACGTTGAGCCCGTAGCCGTCGTCCTGCCGGCTGGGGATCGCCGGGTGCGGGTGCGCCCCCAGCCGCTGCAGAACCCCGGTGAGCAGGGCGGTGCTGGTCATGCCGTCGGCGTCGTAGTCGCCGCAGATCGCCACCGCCTCCCCCTGCCGGCAGGCCTGCTCCAGGCGCGCTTCCGCCCGTTCGAGGTCGGCGAAGTGGCGGTGGGGGTCGGGGGCTTCGGGTGGCTCGAGCAGGGCGCGGATGGCGGCCGCATCGGCGTGGCCGCGGCGCTGCAGCAGGGTGACCAGCTCGGCGGGCAGGTCGAGGCCTGCCGCCAGTTCCTCGCCCTGCGGCGCTGCGGGCAGGGGCGGCGGCAGCCGCCAGCGGAGCGCGGGGGAATCGCTGAGCACGGCGGGCCGCGGGGATGTCCGCATTGTGCGGCTCCGGCCGCCGCTGGTCATGCCCCGCCTGCGCGCCCCTAGCCTTGCCGCACCGTGATCGCCCCCATGGCCCACCGGCTGGCCGCGCTGCTCTGGGATGTGGACGGCACCCTGGCGGAGACCGAGCTGGAGGGGCACCGGCCGGCGTTCAACGCCGCCTTCGCCGATCTCGGCCTGCCCTGGCACTGGGACCGCTCCACCTACCTGCGCCTGCTGGCGGTGAGCGGCGGTCGCGAGCGGATCGCGGCCTGGAGCGCGGAGCAGCAGGGGCGCCCCGCCGATCCGCAGCTGCTCGAGCAGCTGCTGCAGCGCAAACGCCTCCATTACGGCGAGCGGGTGCGCCGGGGGGCGGTGCCCCTGCGGCCCGGCGTGGCGGAGTTGATCCGCGAGGCCCGCGCCGCAGGCCTGCTGCAGGGCATCGTTACCACCAGCGGCCGCGCCGCGGTGCAGGATCTCTGCGACGGGGTGCTGGGCGAGCTGGCCGGCGCCTTCGCCTTTCGCGTCTGCGGCGAGGACGTGCAGGTCAAGAAGCCCCACCCGCAGGCCTACCAGCTGGCCCTGGCGCAGCTGGCCAGCCTGGAGGCTCAGGCCGCTCACGCGGGCTCCGTGCTGGTCTTGGAAGATTCCCGCAACGGCCTGGAGGCGGCTGTGGCGGCGGGCCTGCCCTGCCTGATCACCCTCAGCAGCCTCTCGCGCCACGAACCCTCCGCGGCCTTTGCCCCGGCCCGCGCCGTCGTCGACGCTCTGGCGGTGGCGGCCGGGCCCCTGGCGGTGCGGCGCGGCCCCGCTTGCCCCCAGGGCGTGGTGACGCTGTCCTATCTGCAGTCGCTGCTGCCGCCCCCATGACCCCCCTGCCGCGCCAGCGCACCCGGCTGGAGGGGGTGCTCCATCGCCTCGGTGGCGGCCTGCTCCGGCAGTTGCGGCGCAGCTGGCGCACCGCCAGCCTCTCGTTGCTGGCCCTGCTGCTGGGCTATTACCTCGGCCAGAACCTCACCTCCCTGCTGCTGCTGCGGGTGCCCTTCGGCCGGCCGATGGTGGTGTTGCTGATGGTGCTCAGCTTCGAGCTGGTGGTGCGGCTGCGCTCGCGGCTGGTGGAGGGGGAGCCGTCGCTGGGCTGGGTGGTGCTCGACAACCTCCGCATCGGCATGGTGTTTGCAGTGGTTCTGGAAGCGTTCAAACTTGGAACCTGATCGCCTCGCCGCGCCGGCGTTGCCGCGCTTTGATCCGGGCCTGCTGGCGGGCCTGGTGCGGCCCCTGCTCGACGACCTCAGCCAGCGCCTGGCGCGGGGGGAGTGGCGGCCGGTGCTGGCCCTCAATGGACCGGTGGGGGCGGGCAAGACCAGCCTGGCGCGGCTGCTGGAGGATCTGGCGCCCCGTCGCGGGCTGCAGCTGGCGGTGGCGTCGATCGACGACGCCTACCTGCCCTGGGCCGAGCGGCAGGAGCGCCTGGCGGGCAACCCGTTTGGGGTGAGCCGGGTGCCGCCCGGCAGCCACGATCTGCCCCTGCTGCGGCAATGCCTGGCGGACTGGCGGCGCGGCGACCCTCTGCGGCTGCCCCGTTTCGACAAGACCCTCCGCGGCGGCCAGGGCGACCGGGCTGGCTGGGTGGAGCGGCCGGCCGATGCGCTGCTGCTGGAGGGGTGGTTGATGGGCTGCCGCCCGCTGGGAACGAAGCTGGCGGCGGCCCTGCAAGCCCATCCTCTGCAGCCGCCGCCGAGCCCGGAGGAGGCGGCCTGGTTGCCCCGCTGGGATCGCTGGCTGGCCGACTACGGGCCGCTCTGGGAGCGTTGCTCCGGCCTCTGGGTGCTGCGCCCTGCCCACTGGGGGCTGCCGCGGCGCTGGCGCTTCCAGGCCGAGGCCCGCCAGCGCCGGGCCGGAGGGGGCTGGCTGAATTCCGTGGCCTTGGCGGCGATGGTGGATGCCACGCTGCGCTCGCTGCCGCCGGCCCTCTATCAGGACCCCCTGCTGGGCCACCCCGGGCCGGGTCACGATCCGTTGCAATCGGATCCGCCAACCCCAACGGCCCCATCACCTCCCAAGGGGCCCGCTCGACACGAGAGCGGCCCACAGCAGAACCCCCCGCTCAGGGCGATGCCACTGCTCGGGGGGGTGGTGCTGGATGGACGCCGCCGGGCGAGGCCGCTGGGCCTGGCTCAGCCTTCGTCTTCCTCGGCTTCTTCGGCAATCGGATAAACGAAGCCCTGGGCCCGGCCGCTCAGCACGGCCTTGCCGATCGACAGTGCCTTGGCCGCGGCGACGCCAGCCTTGGCTTTCCAATGGGCGTGACGCTGGTTGCGCTTGCCTTTGGAGGTTTTCTTCTTGGGAACAGCCATCCCTTCGCTCGTGCGGCCAAACAACAATCTTCTGTTGCCGGCCGTCCTTTCGTCAAATCGCTACCATCCACCACATCACACCGTGGCTTTGGGCGGAACATCTGTGGGGCCAGCCGATCTTCCCGCCCGCGCCGTGACTGCCGCGGAAGCCACCCCCACCGCGGCCCCCGCCACTCCCACCGCACCCACCGCGGCCCCCACCCCTGGCGCCAAAACCGGCACCGAAGCGCAGCCGTCGCCCCCGCCCCGCCGGCCCGACACCCCCCTGTCCCGGCCGGGCCTGCCCTTCAGCCTTTCCGGCAACAGCAACCAGCTCTCCTACAGCCAGTTGCTGCGCCAGATCGAGGCGGGGCGCATCGGGGCTCTGGAGCTGGCGCCGCGCCAGCGCCTGGTGACCGCCACCACCCGCGACGGCCAAACCCTGCAGGTGCCGGTTCTTCCCGACAACCAACTGCTGCTGCGCACCGCCGAGCAGGCCCGTGTGCCGCTCACGGTGCGCGATGAGCGCCGCGACGACGAGATGGCCGCCCTGGCGAGCAATCTGCTGTTGGTGACCCTGCTGTTGCTGGCGCTCACCCTGCTGCTGCGGCGCTCCGCCCAGATGGCCAACAAAACCCTCGGCTTTGGCCGCAGCCAGGCCCGCCTGCAGCCGGAGGGCGCCCCCAGCGTGCGCTTCGAGGACGTGGCCGGCATCGGCGAGGCCAAGGAGGAGCTGCAGGAGGTGGTCACCTTCCTGAAAACGCCCGAGCGTTTCACCACCATCGGCGCCAAGATCCCCAAGGGCGTGCTGCTGGTGGGCCCGCCTGGAACCGGCAAAACGCTTCTGGCTAAAGCGATCGCCGGCGAGGCCGGCGTGCCCTTCTTCTCGATGGCCGCTTCGGAGTTCGTGGAGCTGTTCGTCGGCGTCGGCGCGAGCCGCGTGCGCGATCTGTTCCGCAAGGCCAAGGCCAAGGCGCCCTGCATCATCTTCATCGACGAGATCGATGCCGTCGGCCGCCAGCGTGGCGCCGGCATCGGCGGCGGCAATGATGAGCGCGAGCAGACCCTCAACCAGCTGCTCACCGAGATGGATGGCTTCGAGGAGAACTCGGGCGTGATCCTGCTGGCCGCCACCAACCGCCCAGACGTGCTCGATGCCGCCCTGATGCGCCCCGGCCGCTTCGACCGCCGCATCCTGGTGGACCTGCCCGACCGCCTTGGGCGTGAGCAGATCCTCGCGGTGCACGCCCGCAGCCGGCCCCTCGATGAGTCGGTGTCGCTCCCGGCCTGGGCCGCGCGCACGCCGGGCTTCTCCGGTGCCGACCTGGCCAACCTGCTCAACGAAGCCGCGATCCTCACGGCCCGCCGCCACCAGAGCGCGATCGACGACCAGGCGATCGGCGATGCGCTGGAGCGGATCACGATGGGCCTCACCGCCGCCCCGCTCCAGGATTCCGCCAAGAAGCGCCTGATCGCTTACCACGAGGTGGGCCATGCCCTGCTCACCACCCTCCTGCCCCACGCCGACCGGCTCGACAAGGTGACGCTGCTGCCGCGAGCCGGTGGGGTGGGGGGCTTCGCCCGCACCATGCCCGATGAGGACATCCTCGACTCCGGCCTGATCAGCCGCGCCTATCTGCGCGATCGGCTGGTGGTGGTGCTCGGTGGCCGCGCGGCAGAGATCGTGGTCTTCGGCCCCAGTGAGGTCACCCAGGGCGCCGCCGGCGATTTGGAGCAGGTGAGTCGCATCTGCCGCGAGATGGTCACCCGTTATGGCTTCTCCAGCCTCGGCCCTCTGGCCCTGGAGGGGGAGGGGGCCGAGGTGTTCCTCGGCCGCGACTGGTTGCGCTCCGAGCCCCACTACTCCCGCCGCACCGGCGATCGCATCGACCGCCAGGTGCGCGAGCTGGCCCATGGGGCCCTCGTCCGGGCGGTGGATCTGCTGCGACCCCGCCGTGACCTGATGGATGCGCTGGTGGAGCAGCTGATCGCCGAGGAAACCATCGACGGCGATCGATTCCGCGCCCGGGTGGAGGCCTGGGAGGCGGCTCGGCGGCCCTCAGCCGTCCCCGCCGCCGGTTAGGCCGCCGGAGAAGCGGATGTCGAGGCTGCGCAGGTAGGTGTGCAGGCCGGCATCCTGGATCGGCAGCAGCCGGGCGATGCGGCCACTCTCGTTGCCGTGGGCGTGCCAGTGGCCGGGTGGGGTGATGAAGGCCCCGCCCGCCTCCCAGTCGATGCGCTGGGGGTTGCGGATCGTTCCGTCCGCCGCCAGCTCGGTGCCCACCAGGGTGTAGCAACCGGGGTCGCAGTCGAGGATCAGATCGAGCGCCACCGACTGGTGGCGATGGGGCGGCTGCATCGCCCCGGGGGGCACCACCCCGAGCATCGCCCAGAGGGTGTGGGTGACGGTGCGGCTGGCGGGACAGTCGTCGCTGGCGAGCAGCAGGCTGAGCCGGTTGCTGCGCGCTGCTCCGGGGTCGGCCTGCAGCCGGGCCAGCTCACTCTCGAGCCGCTCGGCCGGGTAGTGGCAGGGGCGGAAGCGCGGCTGGCGCGGCGCCACGCCGAGGTGGGTGAGCAGCGGTCCGTCGTGCACCCAGTAGAGAACGCTCTCCTGCTCCGCCTCCAGCCTTGGCTCGCCGCCGCAGGGCAGCACGAACAGGTCGCCCGCGCCCCAGGGCAGCGGTTCGGCCCCGGCGCCGTGCAGGTGGCCCCGGCCCCGCAGCACGTAGAACAGGGAGCTGGTGGCGTCGGCCGGAGCGGCGAGCGACTCCCCGGCCAGGATGCGCAGGAAATGGGCCGCCAACGCCGGGCTGGTGGCCGGGCCTGCGCAGCCCAGTTCGGCGCTCAGATCCAGGGGCAGCACCCCGGTGGGGCCGCTGGCATGCAGCGAGGCGCTCCAGCGGTGCAGGCCGATCGGCTCGGTGAGACCGGGGCGGATCGGGTTGGCGGCTTGGCGGTAATCAAACAGCTCGGCCGGCGCCTGCCAGTCGATCGGCTCGCGAATGTCGGCCGGGCTGGAGCGGGGGGCCATGGCGGTTGGCGTCCGGGCGCGGACGCATCTCGGGGTGGGGAGACTGTATGGCCGTTGGCTCTCGGCCGTTGCCCCGCTGCCGCCGACCTCCCCCCTTGCAGCCGTGGATTCAGCCGCCGGCGACGGCCGGCACGATGCTCACCTCGTCGCCGTCCTTGAGGGCGGTGCTCTGGTTGTTGAGGAAGCGGATGTCTTCCTTGTTCACGTAGACATTGAGGAAGCGGCGCAGCTTGCCCGTTTCATCGCAGAGGCGCACGAGGATGCCGGGGTAGCGCTTCTCGAGGGCCTGCAGCAGCTGGTCGACGCTGCTGGCCTCCAGGGTTGCGGTGGCCTCTTCGTTGGTGAATTTCTGGAGCGGGGTGGGGATCAGAACCTGAACGGCCATGGGGGGATAAAGGAAGGAATGGGGCGGGAGGGCACGGCAGGGCCTCAGCGCTGGACCTGGGAGCCGTGGGCCTGCTCCCAGGCGCTGCGGAAACTCTCCAGCTCGGCCTCGATCAGGTACGGCTCGCCGATCGCGCCGGCCAGGGCTTCGGTGGTCTTGAGACCGTTGCCGGTGATGTAAGCCACGGTGCTTTCCTCCGGATCGATGCGGCCCTGCTCCACCAGCTTGCGCAGCACCGCGATCGTGGTGCCGCCGGCGGTTTCGGTGAACACGCCCTCGGTTTCCGCCAGCAGCTTGATGCCCTCCACAATCTCGGCGTCGCTCACGGCGGCGATGCTGCCACCGGTGCTGCTGGCGATGTCGATCGCATAGGGGCCGTCGGCGGGATTGCCGATGGCGATCGACTTGGCGATGGTGTTGGGCTTGACGGGGGTGATGAAGTCGCGGCCGGCGGCGAAGGCCTGGGCGATCGGGGAGCAGCCCTCGGCCTGGGCACCGCTGAAGCGCACCGGCTTCTCCTCCACCAACCCCACCTTCACGAATTCATCGAATCCCTTGCGGATCTTGGTGAACAGCGAGCCCGAGGCAAGCGGAGCGACGATGTGGTCGGGGAGCTGCCAGCCGAGCTGCTCGATCACCTCGTAGCCGAGGGTTTTGGAGCCCTCCGAGTAATAGGGGCGCAGGTTGATGTTCACAAAGCCCCAGCCGAAGGTGTTGGCCACCTCCGAGCAGAGACGATTCACCTGGTCGTAGTTGCCCCGCACCGCCATCAGCGTGGGGTTGTAGATGAGGGTGCCGAGCACCTTGCCCAGCTCCAGGTCGCTGGGGATGAACACGCAGCACTCGAGACCGGCATGGGCGGCGATGGCGGCTGTGGAGTTGGCCAGGTTGCCGGTGGAGGCGCAGCTCACGGTGGTGAAGCCAAGCTCGCGGGCCCGGGTGAGGGCCACCGACACCACCCGGTCCTTGAAGGAGAGCGTCGGCATGTTGACGCCGTCGTTCTTGATGTACAGGTTGCGCAGGCCGAGGCGACGGGCCAGGTTGTTGGCCTTGAGCAGGGGGGTGAAGCCGGTGCCGACATCGATCGGGTCGCCCTCGACCGGCAGGAATTCGCGGTAGCGCCAGATCGAGGCCGGGCCGGCCTCGATCGTGGCCCGGCTGACGCGGGCGCGGATCGCGTCGTAGTCGTAGACGACCTCCAGGGGGCCGAAGCAGACGTCTTCGCAGACGTGACGGGCGCCGGCTTCGTAGGCGTGGCCGCATTCCTTGCAGCGCAGGCCGGTGAAGGTGGAGCGGGAGAGCGTGGCGGTCACGGGCGGCCCTGAAGGCAGAAGCTGAGGCTATCAGCGCCGTCCGGGCGGTGGAAATAATCCCGACCCTGGTAGTCGGATTATGTGAGGTCGCTTGTCGCCGCGGTCGGACTGCCTACGCTCCCAGCGTGCCTCGCCCGCTCCGCTCCCTCCACCACTCGCTGCGGCTGCTGCTGGCGGCCGCCGCCGTGCTCCTGTTCGTCTGGCTGCTGGCGCGGCTGTGGATCGAGTGGCAGTGGTTTTCCCAGTTCGGGCTGGCCGGGGTGCTCGGCCGTCGCTGGGCCCTGCAGCTGATCGGCGCCGCCGCGGGCCTGGCGGGCTGCTGCGGCCTGCAGCTGTGGCTGCGCGATCTGTGGCGGCTGCCGCGGCAGGGTGTCCGGCGCATGCCCCTGGCACCGGGCCCCTACGCAGCCGCGCTGTTGCTTCTGGTGCTCGGCCAGACCCTGCCGGGCCTGGTGCTGCTGCGGCTGGCGCGGCGCCTGTTGGCCGATCCGTTCCAGTCCACCCCGCTGGTTGGGGTGCTCGCGGCGCCCCCGGGGCAGCTGCTGCCCCTGCTTCTGCTGGCCCTGTTGGCCGCAGTCGCTCTGGTGTGGCGACCCCTGGCCGCGGCCCGGCTGCTGGTGGCCCTGGCCTCCGTGGCCGCCACCACCTGCCTGGCACGGGGCTGGGGTCTGTGGAGCCTGGCCCTGGCGGCCCCGGTCGCGGGCGTGCGTGAGCCGGTGCTCGGCGCTGATGTGAGCTTCGGCCTGGTGCGCTTTCCGGCCCTGGTGCTGGCCCTCAGCCTCAGCGCCGCCGTGCTGGGGGTGGCCCTGTCCGGCGGGCTGTGGGGTCTGATGGCGCGTGCGCCCCAGCTCAGCGACGGCCGCTTCGGCGGGTTCTCGCCGCCCCAGCTTCGTGCCCTGCGGCGGCCCCTGGCCCTGCTGGCGTTGCTCGTGGCCGGCGCCTTCTGGCTCGGCCGCCACCAGCTGCTGCTGAGCACCGTCGGCAGCGTTCCCGGCGCCGGCTGGCTCGACATCCACGTGTCCCTGCCCCTGCGCACCCTCTCGGCTCTTTTGGCCCTGCTGCTCGCCGCGGTGGTGAGCCTGCAGCTGCCCCGCCCCGGTCTGCGCGGCCCCGCGGTGGTGCTGAGCACCGGGGTGCTGCTGCTCGTGCCCCTGTTGGAGGCCCTGCTCCTGCCCCTGCTGCAGCTGGTCGTGGTCAAGCCGCGCGAGCTGGAGCTGGAGGCCCCCTACCTCGCGCGTTCGATCCGGGCCACCCGCGAGGCGTTCCAGCTCAACCGCATCGTCAGCCGCAACGTCAGCCCGAAGCCCCGTCTCACCCGCGCCGATGTGGAGGCCAGCCGCGCCACCCTGCGCAGCCTGCGCCTCTGGGACAGCCAGCCGCTGCTGGCCACCAACAACCAGCTGCAGAAGCTGCGGGTGTATTACCGCTTCTCCGAACCGGCCGTCGACCGCTACGACCTCGGCCAGCCCCCGGAGGAAGGCCGCCAGCTGGTGATGATCACGGCCCGGGAGATGGATGCCTCGGCCCTTCCGGCTTCCGCGCGCACCTGGCTGAACCGCCATCTGGTGTTCACCCATGGCATGGGCTTCACCGTCTCGCCGGTGAACACCAGTGGCCCGGATGGCCTGCCGGAGTATTTCATCAGCGATCTGGGCAACCCGCCGCGCATCAGCGGCAGCCCCCAGCTCGGCATCAGCCGCGAGCAGGTGAAGCAGGGGATCCCGATCGGCTTGCCGAGCCTGTACTACGGCGCCCTGCCCAGCAGCGCCTATGCCATCGCCCCCACGCGGGTGCAGGAATTCAACTTCCCCGTGGGCGAGAGGAACCTCTACACCCACTTCAGCGGCAGGCTGGGGATTCCGGTGGGTGAACCGCTGCAGCGCCTGGCGGCTTCGATCTACCTGGGCGAACCGAAGCTGATCAGCGCCGGGGCCCTCACCCCCCGCAGCCAGCTCCTGTTGCGGCGCGAGGTGCGCCAGCGGTTGCGCACGCTGGCGCCGTTCGTGCGCTTCACGGCCGAGCCCTACCTCGTGTCGGTGCGGGTGGGGGAGGGCGCACCGTTCCGCGCCCAGCAGCACCAGTACTGGATTGTGGATGGCTTCACGGTCAGCCACAGCTACCCCTACAGCGCCCCGGTGCCGGGCCATCCGGAGATTCGTTACCTGCGCAACGCCGTCAAAGCCGTGGTGGATGCCTACGACGGCCGCCTGAAGATCTATGTGAGCGAGCCGCGCGATCCGATCATCGCCGGCTGGTGGCGCCTGTTTCCCGAGCTGCTGGCGCCGATGGCGCAGATGCCGCCCGCCCTGCGCCAGCACGTGCGCTACCCGATCCGCCAGTTCGAACTGCAGACCGCCCAGCTGCTCCGCTACCACGTCACCGATCCGCGCGTGTTTTACAGCGGCGACGATGTCTGGCAGGTGCCCAAGGAGGTCTACGGCCAGAAGCAGGTGCCGGTGCGCCCTTACCACATCAGTGCCCAGCCCCATCCCGGCCTGCCGCCGGAATTCCTGCTGCTGCAGCCCCTTACCCCGCTGGCCCGGCCCAACCTGGTGGCCTGGTTGGCCGCCCGCAGCGACGATCCCTATTACGGCGAGCTGGTCTTGCTGCGCTTCCCCAGCCAGACGACGATTTTCGGACCGGAGCAGATCTCCGCCCTGATCAACCAGGATCCGGTAATCAGCCAGCAGTTCGGCCTCTGGAACCGCTCTGGGGCGGAGGTGATCGAGGGCAACCTGCTGGTGGTGCCGGTGGGCAATGCGCTGCTCTATGTGGAGCCGATCTACCTGCGAGCCCGCCAGGGGGGCCTGCCGACCCTGGCGCGGGTGGTGGTCAGCGACGGCACCCGGATCGTGATGGAGACGAGCCTGGAGAAAGGCATCGAGGCCCTGGTTCGGCCGAACCGCTGAACGGCTTGCGCCCGAGCCGGTGCGCGGCATGAAAAAGGGGCCCCTCTGGGGCCCCGCAGCTCTCAGCCGGCGACTGCCCTCAGGCGGCAACCGCGGTTTTCGGATCGAGCTCACCCTTGGCGTAGAGGGTGGCGTAGTGGTTGATGTCGCGCTGCTTGATCTTGCTGGCGTTGCCGGCACACCAGAACTGTTGGTAGCGGTCGAGGCACACCTGCTTCATGTAGGCCCGGGCGGGCTTGTTGAAGTGGCGGGGATCGAAGTTGGCGGGATCCTTGGCGGCGGCCTCCCGGATGGCGGCGGTGAAGGCCAGGCGGTTGTCGGTGTCGATGTTCACCTTGCGCACGCCGTTGCGGATGCCCTCCTGGATCTCCTCCACGGGCACGCCATAGGTTTCGGGGATGGCGCCGCCGAACTTGTTGATCATGTCGAGCCACTCCTGGGGCACCGAGGAGGAGCCGTGCATCACCAGGTGGGTGTTGGGGATGGCCTTGTGGATCTCGGCGATGCGGCTGATGGCCAGCACTTCACCGGTGGGCTTGCGGGTGAACTTGTAGGCGCCGTGGCTGGTGCCGATGGCGATCGCCAGGGCGTCGACCTTGGTCTTGGCGACGAAGTCGGCGGCTTCGGCGGGGTCGGTGAGCAGCTGGCTGTGGTCGAGCTTGCCCTCGAAGCCGTGGCCGTCCTCGGCCTCACCCATGCCGGTCTCCAGGGAGCCCAGGCAGCCCAGCTCGCCCTCCACGCTCACGCCGATGGCGTGGGCCACATCCACCACTTCTTTGGTGACGGCCACGTTGTACTCGTAGCTGGCCGGGGTCTTGGCGTCGGCCATCAGGGAGCCATCCATCATCACCGAGGTGAAGCCGTTGGCGGCGGCGCCGTAGCAGGTGGCGGGGCTGTTGCCGTGGTCCTGGTGCATGACCACCGGGATGTCGGGGTAGGTCTCGACGGCGGCGAGGATCAGGTGGCGCAGGAAGTTCTCACCGGCGTACTGGCGGGCGCCGCGGGAAGCCTGCAGGATGACCGGGCTGTCGGTCTCGTAGGCAGCCTCCATGATCGACTGCACCTGCTCCAGGTTGTTCACGTTGAACGCCGGGATGCCGTAGCCGTTCTCGGCGGCGTGGTCGAGCAGCAGCCGAAGCGGAACGAGCGCCATGGAAATACCTCGCGGTGAAGGGGGAGAAGGGGACGGCGGCCGGCAGGGTCGGCCTGCTCGCGCTGGGGCGGAGTCTAGGGGATGCCCCCCGATGCCCCCAACGCGGGCCGCTGCCCATGAAAAAAGCCCCGCCGGTTGGGGCGGGGCAGGGCGATGGCGCCCGCGGGGAGCGCCATGGCGCGGACGGCTCAGTCGACCAGGTGCTGCTTGCGCAGCGACTGCACGCTGTAGTCGTGCTGCCGCGCGGCGCGGCGGGCTTCTTCGGCCTGGCGCGCGAGCTGTTTGGCGGTGGTGAGAGTCATGGAAGTGCCTCCTTGGAGAATCTCGGCCCGGCTGGGCGGAGTGGACGGGATGGCGCGTTGCTTCGGGACGACCACCAGGGGAGGCCGCCCTACTTCCGCCAACGACGGACGGGGAATCCGGGAGCGGCCGCACCCCTGATCCAACCCGCCGCCGTGGTCAACGATGGACATACGGTAGCGATTGCTACGGAATCAAAGGGGTACGTACTGATACCGGATCGCGTATTCAGCGATGCGGAATGCCGAATCTTCCGCTTCGGTTCCGGTTCGGCTCACGCCTGCGCCCGCGCCTGGTCGCAGCAGCGCTGGCTCGCCACCGCCTCCGCCAGGCCCGGCACCATCGGCCGCCCCTCCCGCGCCGCCTCGGCCCACCAGCCGATCAGGCGCCGCACCGGCGCAATCCGGCCGTCCTCCCAGGTGCGGGGGTAGGCCAGGGCTGGATCGGGCGGCACCGGCCGCAGCGGTTCGCCCGGGCGGGCCATCCACAGCTGGAAGCCGTGCACGTAGTCGGCCTGGTTGTCGGAACCGAGCACCAGGGTGGCGTCGCTGCCCACCAGCTCCAGCCAGCAGCCGCGCCCGTTGCGGGCCACCGACGCCAGGCTCAGCTGGCAGGGCACGCGGCGGCCGGAGCGGTCCTCCAGCTCCAGATGCACCAGGGCCACATCCTCGGCATCGACGGCCGCCAGGCCGTTGCCGTCTGGCCGCGGCCGTTCGCGGATCGCCGTGCTCAGCCGCCCGCGCACGTCATGGGCGGGGCCGATCAGCCACTGCAGGATGTCGAAGGCATGGGTGCCCAGCGCCCCCAGCACCCCCCCGCCGGCGGCCGCGCTGGAATACCAGCTCCAGGGCCGGCTGGCATCGGCCCGGCTGGCCATCAGCCAGTCGAACTTCACCAGCCACGGCGTGCCCAGCACCCCTTGCTCCAGCAGCGCCGCCAGCTGTTGGAACAGCGGCACGGCCCGGTATTCGAAATCCACCGCCACCGTCAGGTCCCGCCGCAGCGCCAGCCGTTGCAGCTCCTCGATCGCGGACGCTTCCGGGGCCACCGGCTTCTCCAGCAGCAGCGCCTTGCCCGCCTCCAGGGCCGCCCGGGCCAGGGCAGGGCGGGGCTCCGGCGGGGTGGCGATCACCAGCGCGTCGATGCCTGGATCGGCCAGCAGCGCCTCGAAGCTGGTGTTGCCGGGCAGGCCATGGCGCCCGCAGGCCTGATCCAGCCGCTCCTGCCGCGGATGCCAGAGGGCCACCGGTTCGGTGGACGGACAGTCGTGCAGGGCGCTGAGGTGCACCTTCTCGCCGAAGCCGAGGCCGGCGACGGCCACGCGCAGGGGTGGGGCCGTCATGGCCGGGCCGCCCAGGCCGCGCAGGCCTCCTCAATCACCGCCGCGCCGAGGTCGTCGCCGGCCACCGCCTGCCATTCGGCGCCGAAGCGGGGCAGGCCGTTCACCGACACGTCGCGGAACAGCAGCTGGTCGCAATCGAGCTGCATCACGTAGAGGGTGGCGGCCGGGGGGCGCTCCGGCCGCTCCCCGTCTGCGGTGCTGGCGGCGGGCTGGAAGCGGCTCAGCACCGAAAGACGACCGTCGCGATCGAGGCGAAGGCTGCCGGAATCCCACCACAGGCGCCCGGCGGCGGTGGCCGGCACCTCGTGCCACTCCACCGGAGCGGCCTGGGCCGGCGGCAGCGCCGGGCCGAGCAGAGCCCCGGCCAACGCCAGGCCGACCAGCAGCAGCCGGGCCAGGGCCCGCCGGAACGGCGCCCGGTTCATGGCGCCACCGCCAGGGGGCGCCGCTGGCCGGCCCCGTGCAGCTGCAGCAGGGTGGCCAGGGTGCTGCGCAGCTGGGTGCGGGGCACGATCGCGTCCACGAATCCGTGGTCGCGCAGGTATTCGGCGGTCTGGAAGCCGTCGGGCAGCTTCTCGCGCAGGGTCTGCTCGATCACGCGCCGGCCGGCGAAGCCAATCAGCGCCTTCGGTTCGGCGAGGATCAGGTCGCCCAGCATCGCGAAGCTGGCCGTCACGCCGCCGGTGGTGGGGTGGGTGAGCAGCGGCAGGTAGAGCAGCTCGGCGGCCCGGTGCCGCTCCAGCGCCCCGGAGATCTTGGCCATCTGCATCAGGCTGAGCATCCCCTCCTGCATGCGGGCGCCGCCGGAGGCGCAGACGATCAGCAGCGGCCAGCCCCGCGCCGTGGCTTCTTCGATCAGGCGGGTGAGCTTCTCGCCCACCACCGAGCCCATGGAGCCGCCCATGAAGCGGAAATCCATCACCCCCAGGGCCAGGGGCATCCCCTCCAGCCGCGCCAGGCCGGTGACCACCGCATCGCGCAGGCCGGTGGATTTCTGGCTGTCGCGAATGCGGTCGGCGTAGCTGCGGCGATCCTTGAAGGCCAGTGGATCGGTGGGGCTGAGGTCGCTGTCGAGCGCCTCGAAGCTGCCCTCATCCACGATCAGCCGGATGCGTTCCGCACTGTCGATCCGGTTGTGGTGGCCGCAGCTGGCACAGACGCTGGCGTTGGCGACCAGATCCTTGCGGTAGACCACCTGGCCGCATTCGGGGCATTTGCTCCAGAGGCCGTCGCCCTCGTCGGGTTCGGGCCCCGGGCTGGCGCGGACCACCGGCGCGTTTTTGCGGCGATCGGCGAACCAGTCGAACAGGGACATCGGAGCGGCCTGATGGAGGCGGGATGGCTGGGTCCATTAAAGACCCGGCGCCTTCACAAGCCCGCCGCGGTGCGGTAGAGCGAGATCCAGGGGTTGGTTCCGCCGATCCACACCGCCAGCGTGCCGGCGATCAGGAACGGGCCGAAGGGGAAGGGCTGGTGCCGCCCGAGCCGGCCGCTGAGCCGGCCGATGCCGCCGAACAGCGCGCCGCCGACCACCGCCAGGGCCACCGCCACCCCCAGCCCCGCCGGGCCCAGCCAGGCACCCATCAGGGCCGCAAGTTTGGCGTCGCCCAGGCCCAGGGCCGGTCTGCCGATCAGCCGTTCCCCCAGGTTGCTCATCGCCTCGAAGACCAGCAGGCCGAGGCCGGCGGCGACCAGGTGGCTGAAGAGCAGGGAGCGGCCGGTGGCGGCGCCCTGGTGGAAGCCGATCACGGCAGTCATGGCCAGACCGAGCAGCAGGCCCCAGCGGCAGAGGGGCTCGGGCAGCCAGAGGCTGTCGAGGTCGATCAGCAGCAGGGGCAGCAGCCAGGTGACCAGAGTCCAGCCGGCCGCAAGAAGCAGCAGGGGCTGGGGGGCGGGGCCGAGCCCGGCCGGCTGGCCGAGAAGCACGGCCACCCACAGGCCGGCGCAGAGCAGCTCCACCAGCGGGTAGCGGATCGGCACCCTGGCGCCGCAGTGGCGGCAGCGGCCGCGCACCAGCAGCCAGCCGACCACCGGAATGTTCTCCAGCCAGGCCAGCGGCGTGCCGCAGCGGGGGCAGTGGCTGCCCGGCTGCAGCAGCGACTCCTGGCGGGGCAACCGCCAGGCCACCACCGCGGCGAAGCTGCCGAAGCAGGCCCCGAAAAAGGCCACCAGCATCGGCAACTGGGGGGTGGCCAGGGCCAGCTCGGCGACCGTGGGCGGGCCGAAGGGGATCGTGGCGCTCATGGAGACAGGGGGCGCAACGGTCGGGCGCGGCTGCCGCTGCCCCGTGCTCCGCCCGCCCGTGCGGTGCGGCTGCGCAGCAGCTCCAGGGCGACGAACTCCTCGTGGGGCAGCAGGATGGGAAGCGCGAACACAACGCGGCCGCGGGCACTGGTGGAACCGGCCCCGCTGACCACCACCCCGAGCGGATCGTCGGCGGTGGCGGCGGCGGCAAGGAAGGCGAAGTACACCTGCCGGGCCGTGGACAGCAGATCGCGGCTGTTGATCCGATCGAGGCGCAGCGCCGGCGCCTGGGGCGCTGCAGCGGCCGCGGCCTCAATGCGGAAGGAAGGGCTCACGCCGTAACGCGATTGGCCGGATCTTAGGACCGCCAAAGCCCGGTGGCGACTTAGCCGAGGCGCTTTTTCTCCTCGATCATGCGGTGGATGATCGGGGCCAGGATCAGCTCCATCGCGAACCCCATCTTGCCGCCGTTCACCACGATGCTGGTGGGGCTGGACATGAACGAGTCGTGGATCATGTCGAGCAGGTAGGGGAAGTTGATGTCCCACTTCTCGCGGGCTCCCTTGCGGAAGTGGATGATCACAAAGCTCTCATCCGGGGTGGGGATGTTGCGGCAGATGAACGGGTTCGAGGTGTCGACCGTTGGCACCCGCTGGAAGTTGATGTCGGTGCGGCTGAACTGCGGGCAGATGTGGTTGATGTAATCGGGCATGCGCCGCAGGATCGTGTCGACGATCACATCAGCCGAGTAACCGCGCTCGGCGTTGTCGCGGTGGATCTTCTGGATCCACTCCAGGTTGGTGATCGGCACCACGCCCACCAGCAGGTCGGCGTGGGCGGCCACGTCGTAGCCATCGCCCACCACGCCGCCGTGCAGGCCCTCGTAGAAGAGCAGATCGGTGCCGCCGGGGATCGACTCCCAGGGGGTGAACTGGCCCGGCTCGAGGTTGGTGCCCAGGCGGCCGTTGTGCTCGGCCGCCTCCTCCACGGAGTGCAGGTAGTAGCGCTTCTGGCCGCCGCCGGTTTCCCCGTAGGTGCGGAACAGCTCCTCGAGCTTGTCGAACAGATTGGCCTCAGGGCCGAAGTGGGAGAAGTTTTCGCCCTTGGCCACCGCGGCGGCCATCGCCTCCTTCATCGGACCGCGCTCGTAGCGGTGGTAGCTGTCGCCCTCCACCACGGCGGGGGTGATGCCCTCGCGCGAGAAGATGTATTCGAAGGCGCGCTTGACGGTGCTGGTTCCTGCGCCGGAGGAACCGGTGACGGCCACGACCGGGTGACGCTTCGACATCGGGGCAGGGCGGGAGAAGTCGCCTGAGAGTTTCGCAGATCATCGGACCCCGCCGGCCCTGGCCGGGGTGTCAGGCGTGGGGGTTCAGCCCTGGGGAGCCTCCAGGGCCGCCAGCAGCCGCTCGCCCATCGCCTGGCAGCCGAGAAGGGTGCAGCCCTCGGCCATCAGGTCGCCGGTGCGGTAGCCGGCGGCCAGCACCGCCTCCACCGCCCGTTCCAGATCCGCCGCGGCCGCCTCCTGAGCCAGGCCGGTGCGCAGCAGTATCGCCGCCGAGAGCACCATCGCCATCGGATTGGCCTTGTCCTGGCCGGCGATGTCGGGGGCGGAGCCAAGTATCGGCTCGAACAGGCCCGGGCCGCCGGACCCCAGGGAGGCCGAGGGCAGCATGCCGATCGAGCCGCTGAGCATGGCGGCCTCGTCGCTGAGGATGTCGCCGAAGAGGTTGCTGGTGAGCAGCACGTCGAACTGGCGGGGGTTGCGCACCAGCTGCATGGCGGCGTTGTCCACGTACATGTGGCTGAGATCCACCCCCGGGTAGCTGCTGGCATGCAGGGCCTCCACCCGGTCGCGCCAGAGCTGGCTCACGTCGAGCACGTTGGCTTTATCCACGCTGCAGAGGCGGCCGCTGCGCTGCTGGGCCAGGTCGAAGCCCACCTTGGCGATCCGGTCGATCTCGTCGTCGAAGTAGGCCATGGTGTTGAAGGCCCGCACCCGGCCCTCGCTCTCCACCCGGCCCTTGGGGGTGCCGAAGTACACCCCGCCGGTGAGCTCGCGCACCACCAGCAGGTCCACCCCCTCGATCACCTCACGCTTGAGGGTGGAGGCGTCGATCAGGGCGGGGATGATCTTCACCGGCCGCAGGTTGGCGAACAGGCCCAGGCCGGCGCGCAGGCCCAGCAGGCCGTTCTCCGCACGCTGCGCCCGCGTCATGCTGTCGGACTGGGCGGAGCCGTTGGCGGCCAGCAGTACGGCGTCGCTGGCGCGGCAGGCCTCGAGAGTGCAGGCCGGCTGCGGTTCGCCGGTGGCGTCGATAGCGGCGCCGCCCATCGGCTGCTCGCTGTAGCTGAGGGTGAAGCCGTGGCGGCCGCTCACCGCATCGAGCAGCTGGCGCGCGACAGCCATGATCTCCGGTCCTATGCCGTCTCCGGCGAGCAGGGTGATCCGGTAGCTGGTCATTGCGGCAGCCTGGGTTTGAGGAAGGAATGGCCTGGAGGCTACGCGGCAGCGCTGGTGCCAGCCGTGCCGGCTCAGCCCTGACTGCGCTTCTCCAGGGCCCGCAGGGCGCGGGCCA
>JBKDSQ010000039.1:0-30016 GCA_046340895.1 Synechococcaceae cyanobacterium
ATGAATGCAGCCCCCGGTGGGGAGCTCCGCGCTGCCGGCGGACTGTGGGGTCCGCCGGCTCGTGCGCTCCGCCAGAGGTTGGGGCGGAGGTTCTCAGACGGCACCGGCCAACCTGGTTGTCGCCTGGTGCCGATCAAGAAACGCCAGTGGTGACCCAACGACTGGACGACGGGTGGCTCATGTTTCGTGTCGCCGCCCCCAGGTGGTCGCCGGCGACAACCTGGGGGCCCTCACCGGCCAACTTGGTTGTCGCGAAACGGCCACGGGGGTTGACGCGGGACAGGTGGCGTAGCTGGAGAAGAGGCGGCCGGCGCCCGTGCGGGCGGCCTCGTCGTTGGCGGCCCTGTCGTCCTCGCTGAGGTCGCCCCAATCGCCCGCAGCATGGCGATCGAGCAGGGCGGTGATCTGGTGATGGGGCACGGCGGCGGCCACGGCGGCGGTGGCCACCACGCGGCCGAGGTTGTGGCGCATGGTTGGAGGTGCGGAGGGGAAGAGGAAGCGGGGCCGGAGGCGGCCCCGCGGTGGTGGGGATCAGTGTGGCCGGATCAGGCGGTGCGGGCCTGCAGCTGCCCCTGGGCCTGGGCTTGGGTGTGGGTCTGCGCCTGGTTGAGGTAGCGCTGGATCCAGAGCTGGTGCCGCTGCTGGGTGATCAGCTCGGCGATGGTGGGGATCTCCGCGGGCACCTGGAAGGCACGGCGGAAGGCCTGGGAGAAGGCCGCCAGCTGCGGGGGCAGCAGGCCACGGATGCGCTCATGCAGCGAACGGATGGTGGGCGGATCGAGCGGGGCATCGGGGGCCGGGGCGGCGCCCGCCGGGGCGAGCTGAGCCTGGGCGGGCGGCAGGCGCCGCACCACCCCATTGGCGGCTCCTTGTGGTGCTGGCCGCGCCGCCTGGGGCGCTGCGCCACCCATCGGCCGCTGGTGGCGGTCGTAGAGCGAGAGGCCAAACCGCGCCCCAAAGGTCACCAGCGCCCGCTTCATGGCGTCGGTTTCCGCCTCCTTGATGGCGGATTCATGGGCCAGGCCCAGGTCGGTGTCGTAGCCGTGGCCGGCGCCGGTGCCCTCGCGGATCAGCAGGCCGCGAGAGCCCGCAAACACCGTGATGCGCACGCGGGCGATGTAGGTCACGCCCCAGCCGGGTTTGCGTTCCTCACCGATGGGCCGCTCGGCCTGGGTGACGCACTGGCAGGCGAGGGTCTGGCGCTGCCAGCCATCAAAGCCAAAGATGGCATTGGCTTCCTCGATCACCGCCCAGCCCTTGAGGTAGGGCACCGAGGCCCGGCCCTGCTTGCGGGTGCAGATGCGGGCGGGATCGAGGGGGGAGGCGAGGGCGGTGAGCTGCTCCGGGGAGAAGCCCCCTGCGGGGGGCTGCGGCTGGGTGGCCTGGTTGCGCTCGGCGGCATCGATGTCGCGGAGCACCTGCACCACGCCGCGGCGATCGGCGGGGCGGGCCAGGGGGGCAGCGGCAGGGCGCTGAGCACCGGGGCCGCGGGAGCGGTGGCCGTTGGCGGGGTGGCCGTTGCCGGTGGTGGCGGGAGAGGTGGAAATGATCGTCATGGCAAGCAATGCGAAAACCGCAAGAAGTGCAAGAAGTGGAAAGGAAGGGCTGAGCCCGAGAACCCAGCCCCGCGGAGATGCCGAACGCAGCCAGCACCCCCACCGCAAAGGGGCCTGTGGCCCCTAGTGGATGGACCAGTGGCGGCGTTTGAGGAGGCGGGCGCCGGGGACGGTGGAGGAGGCGAGGGAAAAGGCCAGTGGGGCGGCCTCCTCGCGGCTCAGGCCAGCGGTGGCTTTGGCGATGGCCTGTTTGATGCGCTCCTTGATCGAGGCCTTGTCCGGCGTCTTGCTGGTGGCGAGGGTCACCAGCTCGGCGGGGATGGCGTCGGGGTCGTCGATGACGACCTGATCGGCGGTGCGGCTGGTGAGCTTGTGATCGAGCAGGCGGAAGCTGGTGGAGCCGGGGGAGAGGCGGGTGAGCACGCCGAGGAGGGAGGCCTCCAGGGAATCGGCGCGGCTGGTTTCACTGCGGGCCAGGGCGGTGAACCGTTTGGCCTGGCCCTGGTGGTAGTCGGCGTCGCCACGGAGGCGCTCGATCACCCAGCAGACGGCGTCGGCCTTGCGGTGCAGGGCCTCCTTACGGGATTCCTCAGCGGCGAGGCATTCCTCGAGATCAGCCACGGCGAGGGCGTGTTCGGCGGGGTCGTCGGCGTGGAGGCGCTCGGCGAGCTGGGCGATCCAGCGGGTTTCCGCCTGGAGTTCGGCGCCCAACTCCCAGAGCGAGGGCCCGCGTGGGGCCTCGGTGAGTGGGGCGGTGATGGGGAAGGAGACAGACATGGGCGTGAGAAGTAGGGCCGTGGATGAGCAGGGCGCTCAGCGCGCGAGATCGAGGATTTCGATGGGCAGAGGAGTGCGCCCCTGGAGGCGGCGGGCTTGATCGAGGAGGGAGGCGGTGCCCTTGCGGCCGGGGAAGGCGATCACGAGCACGCCGGTGGCACTGACGCGGCCGTAGGCCGTGGCTTCCTCGCTGGCGCGGCGGAGCATCTGGCCATTGCGCACAGGGCCGGCGGCGATGCCGTAGCGGGCCCACTGGGCGGGGATGGCCTGGGCGGCCCAGCCGAGGCGATGGGCAGCGGCGGCAATGGCCTGATCGGCGCCACGGGCACCGCCATGGAGGAGGAGCTGCACGAGGCGGCCGGAGACGGCCTGCCGCAGGGCCAGGGCGACGCGGGTGGCGGGCCAATCGAGATCACGGCCACCGCCGGCCACCACCACCAGCGCCCGGCAGTGGGAACGCACAGAGGGGAGAAGGCAAAGCGGCGGCGAGGGGGCCGCATGTGCGGCACCCGGAAGGAGCAATCCCATGGCAGATTGAGGGAAGGAAAAGGCGGAAGGGAAGCGATCAGAGCGCCTGCGGGACAGAGCTTCTGACCACTTCCTAAGAATAGGAGAACATGGGTACTAGCCGCATCCGTGGAACTACGGAAAAATGGCCGAACTGATGAGATTGGCAGGGGTGCCAATGGAGCCGGAAGGGAAGGCCAGGAGCCGAGGGAATGAGAGAGGTGCGTGATGGCCTATCGGGACCTTTTGCCACCGCAGCTCGCGGGAAGAGAGCCCCAGGAGAGGCCCTAGAGGGAAGCCATGAGCCCAAGGCAATGAGAGGAGAATGTGATGGGCAACCGGGACCCATCGCCACCGCAGCCCGCGGGAAAGACGCCCCAGGAGAGGTGACCAAAAATCCCATCCCCGGCGGCAGCGAGGGGAGAAGGATCACCCGAGCGCAAGGGTGCGGCAACGCCGCACTCGCGTCAGCCCTTGCGCCGGGTGCCACCCTGAGAACCCGCTGCCGGGGTGGTGGCTGTTGGCCGTTGGCTGTTGATTGCTGCCCGATGACGGCCCTGCGACAAAGCGGCGCTCAGCGCACCTGGCGCGGTCCCGCGCGCATCTGCTAGTACGGGCGTACGCCTCTGTTGTCGCCATACGCCCCGTCCCGCCCGCTGGCCGGCTCCCCTCCTGCCAGGAGCCGATCGAGGACTGGCCCTGGCGATCGATGAGGCGATGCAGCTCTGCAGCCGCAGCCGTCAGGTGTGTATGACCTGCCACTTCTTCCGCCACCACGCCGGGGCCAACGGCATCCCGGTGCTTGCCTGCCACCTGCACCAGGGCCTGATCGCCCAGGGCGAGCACCTCACCCACCGCTGCAGCGGATGGACGGAGGACCTGCACCGCCAGCGGGCCTGGACGCCGGAAGCGGCGTGAGCGGTGGCAACCGGAACCGCCCGCCGTTGTCGCTACGGGAGGCATGGATCCGCGACGGCCAGCTGGTGACATCCCGCACCGAAATTCCGTACCGGCCCTCCAACGGTCCCTGCAGCCAGCAGACCTCCGTATCGCAGAGCACGCAGCTGTAGATGGAGGTGGTGTCTCCAGGTTCATTGTAACCGAGCACCGCGTTGCCATCGGCGTCCTCCTCCACCAGCAGGATTTTGGCGCCCTCGAAATAGTGCCGGCCGTCGATTACCTCGTAGAGGTCGCCGCCGGTCTGGCGGGAGGCGGTGCTGATCTGGCGGCAGGCGGCCTTGCTGGCGATCAGCACCTTGTCGCCGCCGTAGCTGATCACTCTGTAGGTCAGCGCTTCCAGCGCCAGCAGTTTCAGCGTCACCGCCGTTGTCGATCGTCTGCTCCTCGCGGAGCACAAAGCGCTTGCTCAGCCCGTTGAAGACACGCGGATCGAAGGTGTCATCGCCAATGATGATCGAGGTTTTAAGGGTGAGGTGCATCGAGCGCACCTTCGTCTTGGCCTGGCCAGCACGGGCCTCGGGGCCCTGCAGGTCCACGATCGAGCGGTCCACATCCAGGTCGCCTCGGAACAGGTGCACGAACTCCGAATCGGAGTTGATGAAGCCGTAGCTCTGGCGGTAGCCCGCGTTGACGGCCCGGAAGCCGACGCGGAGGAGTTTCGTTTCAGCCGTGAAGCTCAGCGAGACGCCCAACAGGTTGCGGAACGGCAGACGGCGCAGTAGCTCCCCCTTCGCAAAGGTCTTGAGCACGGCCAGCTGCTCCGCACGGCGGGTGTATTTCTGCACCTCGATCAAGGTCAGGCCCAAGGGCACGCTCCCGGGGCCTCGCCCCAGTGACAACAGCTCCTGTTGCCAGGTCGGGTCCGGAGTGTCAGAGAACGGTCAGCTCAGGGGGGCGGGTGGTGGACATCAGGCAAGGGGTTGCCAGGAGGGAGCGGCCAGGAAGGATGGGGATGCCACCGGGCTGAACGCGATCGAGCTGGAGGAAAGGGCTAGTGCTGGAACTTGAGGAGATCTGGGCGGTCTGAAGGGGGAGGTCCTTCGGACCGCTCGACCGCACTTGTCTTGGAGCCCTGAATCAGACGTCCAGCCTGGGCAGGAATGGGCAACATAAGTGCAGAGCACAGCGCCACCATGCCCCTTCTTCCCGCCGATCAGCTCGGTGTACACATTGACTCCACGAACATCCGTTTCGGCATCCTGCTGCCCGGTGTGTCCGCAAGCAGCGGTTGCTCAGTGGAGGTGCTGATTATCCACTGGGCCGACCAGTTTCTCCAGGGCGTCGCAGCGAGCCCCTTTTCACTCACCCCAGGGCAGCTGAATCCCTGGGGTGACATTTGGACCATCAGCCTGCCCCTCACGGATCCGTTGTTCGCCAGGCCTGGGCAATACGTGTATCGCTACAAGGTGACGCGCACCTTGCCGGATGGCTCTGTGCTGGTGCGCGATTTCCTCTCCGATCCCTTCGCCCGCGAATACGGCGTGGGCAAGCTCTCCTCGTTCAGCCTGGGGTATCAGCCCTACGTGTGGTCAACGGAGGAGGACTCGTGGCGCACGCCGGCCGAGGCTGATCTGGTGCTCTACGAGTTGAATCTGTTGGAATTCGCCGCGGATCTGCCGAAGGCAATCGAGCGGCTGCCCTATCTGGCCGATCTGGGGGTGAACGGCATCAGCCTGATGCCCGTCACCAATGTGCAGGAAACGGTGGATTGGGGCTACCTGCCGATGGGCTACTGGGGGGTGGATGAACGCTTCGGCCAACGCAGAGACTTCCAGGCCTTCGTTGACAAGGCCCACCAGCTGGGGATTGCGGTGCTGGTGGATGCTATCTACGGCCATACCAGCGAAGACTTTCTCTACGAGGAGCTCTACCGCGACCTGCGCCTGGCCAATCCGTTCATGGGCAGTTTCGCCCAGGACCTGTTCGGGGTGAGCACCGACTGGAGCAAAGAGCTGGTGCGCGCTTTCTTTCTGAGCGTAAATCGCCACTGGCTGGAGGTGTTCCACGTGGACGGCTTCCGCTTCGACTGCGTGCCGAACTACTGGGACGGCCCCACCGGCAAGGGCTACGCCAGCCTGGCCTACGACACCTACCAGCTGGTGAAGGAACGGCTGGCGGCAGGCGATGCGGCCTACGCACGCTTTCAGCGCGGCGATGGGCGTCTGAATCTGATCCAGTGCGCCGAGCAACTGGAGGATGTTGAGGGCGTGCTGCGGGGCACCTACAGCAGCTCCACTTGGCAGAACCGCACCCTGGGCGCGGCCCGCCAGGCGGCGGTAGGGGCGCCTGGAGCGCTCACGGCTCTGGGCTTTGCCCTGGCGGCCGAGGGGTTGCCCACGGAGGTCACCCACAACGGCGCGGATGTGATCGCCAAGGCGCCGCTGCAGTACATCGAAACCCACGACCATGCCCGCTTCATCTGCCAATACGGACTCAGCCATGGCGATGGCAGCGAGCTGCTGCGCGAGGGCGACCGTAACCAGTGGTTCAAGGTGCAGCCCTACCTGATTGGCACCCTGCTGGCCCGGGGTGTGCCGCTGCTGTGGCAGGGCCAGGAGCTGATGGAGAACTACTGGCTGCCGGAGCAGGGCCGCGCCCGGGTGGCGCTGCTGCGACCGATGCGCTGGCAGTACTTCTACGGCGGCATCGGCCGCGCCACGTTGAAGCTGGTGCGCCGGCTGATCAAGCTGCGGCAGGAGCGGACGGAGTTCCGTTCCGGGGAGGTTTACTTCTTCAACGATCCCCAGCGTTACCAGAACCGCGGCTTGCTGCTGTTCGCCCGCTGGCAGGGCAGCGCCTACACCCTGGTGGCGCTAAACATGAGTGGCCAGCAGCAATGGGCACCGTTCTGGTTTCCGATTGCCGGCAACTATCAGGAGCAACTGCATGGTGCCGAGGAGCCCCAGCTCAACCTCAGCGGAGTGGCTGCCCTGCAGGAAACCTGGCTGGCCATCCCGCCGAATTACGGGCGGGTGTGGAGCAGCGTGTGAGGGGGGGCTAAGGCGATATCGACCAGTCAGCGGAGGTGAAGCTCGCGGCCGCTGCTGCACTGGGGTCTGCGGCTATTGCCGGAGCCTGTAGAGCAGGTGAGCCAGGTGAGTTGTGCCGCGCTGATGAAACGGGAGCCTCAACCTTCCGGTAGCTGAAGGGCCGCCACCAGCTCGGCTTCCACCAGGGCACTGGGGTTGAACCAGCGTGCAGCCGCCTGCAGCAGCCATCGCCCAGCGACATCGAGGGCCTGCCAGGGGATCGAGAAGCTCTCCACCCCCTCCGCACTCAGCTGCACCAGGGCCTGGTCACTCAGACGGCCGAGCCGGGCTTTTTGGGCCAGGGTGCGGGCGGTGGGCAGCAGGTGCACCGGCAGTCCGCCGAGCTGCTTGATCACCTGCGCACCCACCTGCCGCGCCACCTCGGCTCCGGCCACACGCTCCAGCAGAGCCAACCCGGTGGCACGAGCCAGCCGCTGCAATCCCTCGTGCCGCCACACCTCCACCATCGGGGGGGCCCAGTCCCGGGAGGTGGAGCTGATCAGCACATGGGCCTGTCCGGCGGGGGGAAGGAACGGTTTCAGCTGCTCTTGTGAGCTGGCGTTATCGAGGAGGAGCAGCACCTTGTCCTTCGCGAGTTGCTGCAGCACGCTGCTTGCCTGCTCATCCAGGGGGCCCTCCAGCCAGTCCATCTGCCAACAGTTCCGGCCGATGCTCGCGATCTCCTGCGCCAGGTTCAGGCGACAGTCGATCCAGTACCGGCCACCGGGATAGCGAGATGCGTGGCGGCGGGCGTATTCCCGCAGCAGCTCGCTCTTCCCCACCCCCGATTCGCCGTGCACCACCAGGCGGCGGTCGTTTCCCGGCTCCCCCATCCGGGCCTCAAGGTCAGCGAGCTGCTCCTCCCGGCCCATCACCCCCACACCCTGGGGCGCTGGGTCGATTGTGGAGAGGACGCGCTCGCGTTTGTCGGGCGGTGCGTTGTGGTTATGAATCGTCTGGGCGTTCTTGATCGTCTGGGCGTTCTGGACGGTGGTGGGCGCGTTGTACTGATCGCCCTCCACCCGATCCCGGCCGATCGTTGTGTTCTCAACCTGCGCCCCGCCTGAGGCCACCGTCAGATTCCCGCCGGCACTGGCCTGTTCCAGCGTCTGGTTGTCAGTACCGCTCACAACCTGCCCAGCGGCCGGGGTCGGCGGTGGGGCTGCCGCTACGGGGGGCTCCGGTTTGAGGCCAAGACCCTGCCGCCAGGCCTTGAGGCTTTTCTGGATCTGCTCGCCGAGAAGAAACGCGGCAACCACCGCACCGCCTGTGGTCAACAACCAACCAGGCACTCCGAGCTGGCGGGCCAGATCAATCCACGGGTTGCTGTCCTTGCTCCCCTGAGCCGCCGCCGGGCTGGGTGAGGCAGGCAGGCTGGGTGGGGCAAGCGGAGCGGGTGCTGGAGCGCTGGGCCCAGCCTTGGCTCCCAGGGCTATCGCCAGGGCCAGAGCAGAAAGCCAGGCACTCCTTTGCAGATGGCGACTGGCGGATGGGCGCAAGGCCTACGGCGGCGCTGGGCTTTCTCATTCTGGGGAGCTACACCGGCCATTGCCAAGGACCTGCTCCATTCCTTGTTCTCAGGGCCATGGCAGCCCCTCCCCCACCCGCTGGCAGAACGCCCCCAACCGCTCCCGCCGCCAGCCCGCCAGAGCCCCCGGCTGAGCCACCAGCTCCAGCAGGTCCTCCTCCGCATCGAACAGCTCATCGAGCAGCCAGCACAAGGCCTGGGTGCGGGCGAGGTCTTTGGGTTCGGGGCTGGCCATGGGTTCCTCCGGCAGGGACACCAGAGGTTTCCAGGGTTGTCAACAGCCCCTGGCCTCAGGGGGTGTACGGCCGCGCCAGCCCCCGTTCCAGCAGCTCGGGGCACCCTCGCGGTAGCAGTCGGCGAGCATCCGGCCGTACTTCTCTTCCTTGGTGGTGCGCACCAGCACTGGGCCGGGCTGCTGGAACCACTGGGCCACGAAGAACTTGCTCTCTGAGATTTTGTAATCTTGGACCACTCAGTCTACCATCATTATCGCCACTTCTGAGCAATTCACTGAGTCAGCGGCGCCGAGCAACACCGCCTCAATCTCTTAGTGAATGTCCAGAGCCTGCTTTAGGAGTGAAGAAAGTATCTGCGTCAGCACTCCAAGAGTCACGGCCCCACCTTTCTCACGGACAATGCTTAGTGCCCTGTGCCACCTCCCTTCGTCACGCGCTCCCTCCAGAAAGTCGTGTCCACTGGATGTGAGTCGACGCAAGCAAATGAAGTTGATACATCGACCTTCGTCTATTTCAACCAGACCCCCATCTGAAAGGAGAAATATGTGCTCGCGCGCTTGGAGGAAGTCGTCGTCTTCCATGGCGATCACCCGATGTGGCTCCAAGATCAATGATTGACCCTTGGTCCAATAGGAAGCTCGCTTGTACACCAGGGCCACGCCAGCGTCCGACGCTTCAGCCTCTTGAAGTATTTTCCTGATCTGATCCCAGTTCCTCTTCATAGTGCTGAGCCGGGCGTTTTTCCCTGGGAGAATAGCAGGAGCTTGCTGAAGTCCTCCCGGAGGAGTCGCGCGATGTCCAGGTTGACACAGGGTAAGTGCAACATCAGCCTTAGTTAATGTCGAAAGCATCGAGAACTTCTTAAAACGATTTGTAAGGCTGCATCCCCCCTCTTTTCACCCCACCACCGGCTCGACCCACTCCAGCGGCCCCGCTACGGGTCCGGCGAGGGGCGAGAGGGCGCGCCAGTGGCCGCGCTGAGCACCGCCGGCCTGGCGCTGGAGCTGGTAATCCTTCCCCAGCCACACCGGAGGCCGCAACGACTCCTCCGCCGGGCAGCCCTGGGCTACGGCCCGGCCCCCAAAGCCCTTGCTGCTCGGTGGCGGCGGCACCTCCCCTTCCGCCACCAGGTGCGGGGCGTAGAGCTGCACCAGCAACGCATGGACGCAGAGCTGCTCCATCCGGGACGCGGTGCCCCTGACCCCATCGGCATCCCAATCCCAGAGCGATGGGCTGAAGTCGGTGTGATCCGGTTGCTGGGCCCGGGCGGCGGGATCGAGCAGGTTGCTGGCCAGGTAGGTGGAGCCGTCTTCCCCCAGGCCGACGCAGGAGAGGCCGCCGCCGGCGGTTCGGAAGTTGTCGGGCAGCCAGCCCTCCAGGGCCCGCACCTCAGCCACCACCACCGAGCGGATCTCGGGGCCCTCCTCGGAGAACAGCGTCCCCTTGGGGAGCAGCAGGCGGAAGCAGCTGATGGTGCGGGGCAGATCGAGGCTGAGGGTGGGCTGCTCGGTCTGCAGGAACGCCTGGGCCAGGGCCGGGGAAAGGAACCGCGGCTCGGCGCCGGTTTCGCGGGCCCACTGGCAGACCATCGCGCCCCAGATCCCCACGTGATCGTGAATGGCCTCGGAGCGCTCCAGGGCCAGCTCGACCGCCACCGCCTTGGCCCAGTGGGCGCTCCAGCTCGTGAAGCCAGGCGGCGAGCGGTAGAGCTTTTCCCCCTCCATCAGATCGGGCCGGTGTTGGCGCAGCAGGGCCGGCAGCTGGCGCACCAGGCTCTCATCGCCGCGGGAGTCGCCGGGGAAGGGGCGCCGGGGCATGGGGGGCAGAACCGAGCTGCCCCAGGTTGGCAGGCCTTCCCGGCTCTGACGGCCCCCGCCCCCGCGCCGGGGCCTTGGCCAGCCGCCATCGCTACGGTGAGCCTGCCGTTGCCGGGTTCTGCGGCCGCCGATGCCAGAAACCGCCCGCAACCGCTTCCGCGAGTTCCTGCCGTCGGCCAACCAGGCCCCACCGGGTGCTGCGATCCAACGCCCAGGGCATGCCCCGCATGGACGCCGTGGAGTACCTGAGCAGCGCCCTGCAGGCCTACCGGGCCCTGGATCCCGCTGGCCAGAAGCAACTGCTGGCGGAGGTGGTAGCCCTGAGCCAGCGGGGCCTGGCGATCAACGACCCCGACCAGACGAACCAGCTGCGCCACTACCGCGGCGGCAGCACCGTCTCGGCCCTGGAGGCCGCCTGTGTCTACTACGCGGGCGTCAAGCTGCTGCTGCCGGGGCAGGATCCTGGGTTGGATCTGGGGCGGGAGTATGGGTTGGCGCGGGGGTTGGTGGGTGAGTCGCCCCAGGCGGGTAGAGACCGTCTTTCGCAGGTGCCTCATCGCGAAAGTGCCCTTGACGGATCAGGATCCACCCAAGCGATGGGCCCGCACTATGCGTTTTCTGCATGATCCCTGGCTTGCTGTCTGTTGCGCTCCACCGCCTGACCTGGCAAGAGACTGCGCCCTGTCCCAGACTAGGGAAATGCTGCACTCTCCAATCCAACGAATGGGGCTCTTCGTTCGTACCCGTACCCCGGCGGTGAAGGATTCCAGCTTCAAGGTGCGTTGCGGCTGATGGACGTCTTCTCGTTCCGCGACCGGGTGGTGGAGGACTACGGCCAGTTCAGCCGCAGCTTCACGCAGATCAAAGCGCCGGATCTGCGGGACTTCGTGGATGGACGCTACGGCGATGAGGAATATTGGCCGTCACCGTTAATCCAGCTCAATCCCAGCTTTGTAGGAGGGGGCAGCATCAGCGAGCTGGTGGGACAGGGCCTACTGGATCCTGAATGTCGGCATATCTTCCGGTGGGGCAAGAGCCCAGGCCCAGGGAAGGAGTCGGGTCAGGAGCTGCAGCTGCACCTCCACCAGCTGGAGGCTCTAAAGATTGTGCTCGCCGGTGGCTGTGTAATCCTCACCACTGGCACCAGCTCTGGCAAATCGATCAGCTACATCCTGCCGATGGTGCAACGCATCATCGAAGCTCGCCAGGCGGGTGATACCACCAAGCGCATTCGGGGGATCGTCATCTACCCGATGAACGCTCTGTGCAACAGCCAATTCAAGGAGCTGGAGAAGTATCTCTGCTACGGCTATGCCAAGGGCGGCGAGAAGGTCACTTTCGCTCGCTATACCGGCCAGGAGGAAACAGTGGAACGGGAGCAAATCCAGAACAATCCTCCCGATATCCTGCTCACGAACTACGTGATGCTGGAGTACATCCTCACCAGGCAGAACCCTCTCGATCAACAGGTGATCCGAGCTGCTCAGGGCTTGGAATTCCTGGTGCTGGATGAGCTGCATACCTATCGGGGCCGCCAGGGCGCCGACGTGGCGATGCTGGTGCGCCGGGTGAGGCAGCGCCTCAGCCCCGACAACAAACTGATCTGTATCGGCACCTCGGCCACGATGGCCAGTGAGGGCAGCGCCGAGGATCGCAACGGTGTCGTCGCCTCGATCGCCAGCAAGTTGTTTGGGACCCAGATCCCTGCCAGCAATGTTGTCACCGAGACGCTGGAGCGCGTCACCGAAGGAGAACTCCCCCGCCCTGAGGAGCTTCGCCGGGCATTGGAGGAATGCGCGCTTGGGGGTGCTCCGCTCTGGTCTGCTGAGCAGCTTCGCCGCCATCCGCTGGCGCGCTGGGTCGAACTGAAGCTGGGGCTCAGACGCGAGGACGATCGAGCCGATGGCAAGTGGGTGCGCTCCAATCCCTTGCCATTCCGGGAGGCGGCAGATGAACTGGCAGATCTGAGCGGACTGGAACCGCAGCAAGCGCGCCAGGGCCTGCGTGCGTTCCTGCTGGCGGCCTACCAGGTGGAACTGGCGCCGAATCGGCGCTTCTTCGCCTTCCGCTTGCACCAGTTCGTCTCGGCAGGCGGTGATATTTACTGCACGCTGGAGGAGCCGGGATCGCGCCATCCGACCCTCAAAGGCCAGATCTTCCGACCCGGCAGCAACCGTGAAGCCCTGCTGTTCGCGCTGGTGTTCTGCCGCAGCTGCGGGCAGGAGTTCCATCCGGTGTGGGCCCACCTGGAGAGCAAGCGTCCGGCGAAGCTGGAGCCTCGCGACTTCAGTGATCAGAGCAGCCAGAAAAAGGTCAAGGAGGTGGTGCCTGGCTATTTCATGCCTGACGCCGACGGGGTCTACTCCACCGATGATCCCGAGCAGGCCAACTATCCCGATGGCTGGCTGGAGCCTGGCAAGGATGGGACCCTGACGCTTCGACAGCACTACCGCCAGGCGGCGCCGGTGCCCTGTCGCTTCCGGCCCGATGGCCAAGCCAGCCCAGAGGGCCTGGCTGGCTGGTTCCTGGCAGGCAGCTTTCGCTTCTGCCCCAGCTGTGGGGTCGAGCACAACGTCCGCGGCAGTGAGTTCCGCAAGCTGTGCGGGCTCAGCTCCGAAGGCCGCAGCTCGGCCACCACGACGCTGAGCTTGTCGGTGCTGCGCCAGCTGCTCCACTTCCCGTCAGAGGAATTGCCCGACAACGCTCGCAAGCTGCTGGCGTTCAGTGACAACCGGCAGGACGCCTCCCTCCAGGCCGGACATTTCAACGACTTCATGCGGGTGCTGCAGCTGCGGGCCGCTCTGGTGGCCGCGTTGCAGGCGCAGCCGGAGCGCGAGCTCAGCCTGGAGACCCTTGCCCTGGAAACGGAGAAGGCGCTGCGACTGGATGCGGACGACTTCATTCAGCAGAAGGATGTGGTGCCGGATGCCGAGGGCAGGTTCCGCAAGGCTCTGCGCGAGGTCCTCGAATACCGCTTGGTCGTCGACCTCAGGCGGGGGTGGCGTCTCACCAACCCGAACCTCGAGCAGCTGCAGCTGCTGGAGATCGACTCCCCGGATCTGATCCGGTGCGTCGAGGATCAGGAGCGGTGGTCGGATCAGCATCCTCTGCTGGCCCTGTGCACCCCGCTGGAGCGGTACCTGATCTGCCATCGGCTGCTGGAGGAACTGCGCGAGCGCCTGGCGATCGAAACCAATGTGCTGTTCGCGGAAGAGTTCGAGCGGCGGCGCAGGGCCTCGGCAGAGCTGGAGGACGTCTGGGCGATCGGGTCCGACGAGAAGGGTGAGCTCGCCCGCAGCGTGGTGTTTGAGACGGTGCCCCGCGACGCCCGCGGCAAGGAGTTCCGAGGTCTGGAAGGCCTGTCGCACCGGGGCGAGTTTGGTCGCTGGCTGAAGGCACGGGAACGCTGGCCTTCCCAGGAGGATCTGCACAGCACCCTCAAGTGGGATGAGGATCTCTACACCAAGATCACGCAGGGTCTGGTGACGGTTCTTGCCCGTTATCACCTCGTGAAGGGAGTAGAGCTGCGCTTGAGCCGCCGTAGCAGTGGTGAGCGCAAGACAGGTTGGCGCCTGAGTAGCAGTGCCCTCCGCTGGACCCTGACCTCACCCGATGCTGAACCGGTTGATGAGTATCAGGCCGAACTGTGGAAGCGGCGTCCAAAATCGGGCCGGCGGGGCCCTGTGAATGCTTATTTCCGCCATCTCTACAGCGATCTGGCCAGTGTGCTGAGCGAGAAAGGGAAGCCCTATCTGCAGACCCTGGTTGCGCGGGAGCACACCGCCCAGGTCGACCCGAACGAACGCGAAGACCGTGAGGAAGCCTTCCGCGAAGCGCAGCTTCGCCTTCTCTACTGCTCCCCCACCATGGAACTCGGGGTGGACATCTCCTCCCTGAACACGGTGTACATGCGGAATGTGCCGCCCACGCCAGCGAACTACGCGCAGCGCAGCGGCCGTGCGGGCCGCAGTGGTCAGCCCGCCCTGGTACTCACCTATTGCGGTGCGACATCACCACACGATCAGTACTTCTTCTCGGGGCCTTCCCGCATGGTGTCAGGGGCCGTCAGTGCACCAACGCTGGAGATGGCGAATGAGGAGCTGCTGATCGCCCACTTCCGGGCCCTGTGGTTGGCCGCCACCGGCAAGGCACTGCCCAGCAAGGTGAAGGAGCTGGTGGAGCTGGAGTCCGATGCCAAGCCGGTGATCGGGGAGATTGCGGAGGCCCTGGACAATCCGGCAGCGCGCGATCGCGCCTTGAGGGAATGCCAGGCAATCGTGGCCGATCTGAAGCGTCATCAGTGGTTAGGGCAGAGCCCACCGCCCTGGCTGACAGACAGCTGGCTGGAGGGACTGATCAGCGGTACGGGCCGGGATTTCGATCGCTCTCTCAACCGTTGGCGCGGGCTGCTTGATGCGGTCACCAGCCAGTTGACCCAGGCCAGCAGAGACATGGTCAATTACGCCCTACCCCAGCGCGAAAAGAAGACAGCTGAGCAACGGCAGCGCTCGGCCTTGTTGCAACGAGATCTGTTGCTGGCTGAACGAAGTGGGGCCCAAGGCACTGGTGGTGACTTCAGCACCTACCGCTATCTGGCCAGTCAGGGCTTTATGCCCGGCTACAACTTCCCACGGCTCCCGTTGATTGCCTTCATTCCCGGTAGCCGCGAGCAGGTGAATGGCGGCGCCTACATCAGCCGGCCTCGATTTGTGGGGATCAGTGAATTTGGCCCTCACTCTTTGATTTACCACGAAGGCAATACCTATAAGGTGAGCGGTGCGATCCTCAACCTACAAGAGCAGGCTGGCACTGCTACCAAAACGCTGGCGACGCGTGATGCACTGATCTGTGGTGCCTGCGGTCATGCCCATCTTGGCGAGGATGTCAAGCAGGATCTTTGCTGCCATTGTGGCGCGGCTCTCAAGAAACATCCCGACGGAACGGCGATCCCCATTCCTTCCCTTTATCAGATCGAGCAGGTCACCACCAAGCGTGCCGAACGGATCACCTCAGACGATGAAGAGCGTCAGCGGCTGGGCTATGAACTGCTCACCACCTATGAGTTCCCGAAGGAGAACGGTCAGGTGCGGGTGGCGCTGGCGGAAGTGAGCGTAGCTGGCCAGCCATTGCTCTCCCTCAGCTATGGTGCAGCCACCACGATCAGCCGCATCAACCTCGGGCGCCGCCGCCGAGAAAACCCGAACAACATCGGATTCCCGATCCATCCGAGCAAGGGCAGCTGGGGCAAGGAGTCGGATCTGGCAACCGGCGCCGATGAGGACGACGACGGTAATGGCGATCAGGGCTATGTGAAGATCACGCCCTATGTGCAGGACCGCAAGAACGCTCTGCTCCTGCGTTTTCACAGTGCATGGGAGCCTCGGGATCTGATCACCGTGCGCCATGCCCTCAAACGCGGCATCGAGGTGGCCTTCCAGCTCGATCCGAGCGAGATCGCCGCCGAGCTGATGCCCAACGAAGCCAAGGCCACGGCACTGTTGATCTATGAGGCCGCCGAAGGAGGAGCCGGTGTGCTCAGTCGGCTGGTGGAGAGTCCGACAGCTCTGCAGATGGTCGGGCGCACGGCACTGGAGGTCTGCCACTGGCGCTGGGAGGGGGCGTTGCCGCAGCAGCAAGCCGATCTGCTCGACGACGATGATCAGTGCGAAGCGGGCTGTTACCGCTGCCTGCTCAGCTACAACAACCAGCGCGATCACGAGCAGATCGATCGCCGGCTGGCCTCGCTCAAGCAGTTTCTCCTGGATCTCTCCCGCAGCGATGTGGTGGCGCAGGGCGGTGATGGCGGTCGTGGGGAGTTGATGGAGAAGCTGCTGCCCCTCAGCCAGAGCGGACTGGAGCGGCTGTGGCTGCGCACGGTGCAGGAGCGGGGTTACCTGCTGCCGGATAAGGCCCAGTCCGGAGTGGACGATCACTATGTGGTTCCTGATTTCACCTACTGCGATGCCTGGGGCCTGGTGTTCGTGGATGGCCCGCACCACAAGCGACCTCTGCAGCAGCAGCTCGATGCGAGCAAGCGACAGGCGCTTGATGAGGCCGGCTACAACGTGATCGTCTTTGGTGATGATCCGCGCGAATGGGATGCGGTGTTCACCGAGTTCCGCTGGTTGTTCGGCGATGGCCATGCCGATCGGGTGGGTCCACCAGCGGCCCCACCCGCAGCACCACAGCCCGTGGCTGAGCAGCCAGCGGCTGACCAGGGAGGCCGTGAACCGGCCGACCTCGCTCAGCAGCTCGCCGATGTGTTGGCGCAGCATGGCGATCTCCTGGGAGGCGGCCGCAGCGGAGTGCAACCATGACCACCACCTCCCCCCACGCTGAAACCCAGCACCGCCCCGGCGCGATCGTGCGGGCCCGCGGACGGGAATGGGTGGTGCTGCCCAATCCGGCGCCCAACACCCTGAAGCTCCGGCCCCTGGGCGGAGGTGAGCAGCAGATCGCCACCCTGTTTCTGCCACTGGAGGGGCACGACGTGGCCCCGGCCACCTTCCCCTGGCCGGACCCGAGCCAGAGCGGTTCGCAGAGTTCGGCGCTGCTGCTGCGCGATGCCCTGCTGCTCAAGTTGCGTGCCGGGGCGGGGCCATTCCGCAGCCTGGGCAACCTTGCCCTCAATCCCCGCGCCTATCAGCTGGTGCCGCTGCTGATGGCGCTCAAGCAGAGCGTCACCCGGGTGCTGATCGCCGATGAGGTGGGCCTCGGCAAAACGGTGGAGGCCCTGCTGATTGCCCGCGAGCTGCTCGATCGCGGCGAGATCCGCACGATCACGGTGATCTGCCCGCCCCATCTATGCGAGAAGTGGCGCTCCGACATGGCGAAGCAGTTCCACTTAGCGGCTGAGGTGGTCAGGCCCGGCACGATCGGCCGGCTCAGCAAGGATCTGCCCGTCGGACACTCCCTGTTCGAGGCCTCCCCCTTCACGGTGGTGAGCCTCGACACGATCAAGCGTGACGACTACCGCGATGGCTTCATCCGCGGCTGCGGTGATTTCGTGATCGTCGATGAAGCCCACAGCTGCACCAGCGGCAAAGGCCGGGGCCGGCACCAGCGCTATGAGCTGCTGCGCGGTCTGGCCAGCCGCGGCGATCGCCATCTGGTGCTGCTTACCGCCACGCCCCATAGCGGCGACAGCGAAGGCTTCCACCACCTGCTGGGACTGCTGCATCCGAAGTTCGAGGCGCTTGGCACGTTGCCGGATGGGCCGCAGCGCGATGCGCTTCGGGAGGAGCTGGGTAGCCATTTCGTGCAGCGGCGCCGCCAGGACATCCGGGCGGAATGGGGCACTGAAGGGGCCGACTTCCCGGATCGGGAGACCCGAGAGGCCACCTACGAGCTCACGGGCGATTGGGGGGCGCTGTTCCACGACGTGCTCGAGTACGCCCGGGCCTTGGTGAAGCGCAGCGTTGGCCAGAGCCGGCTGCGGCAGCGGATGAGCTGGTGGGCGGCGTTGGCGTTGCTGCGGTGCATCAGCAGCAGTCCGGCGGCGGCGGCGGCCTCGCTGCGCACCAAGCTGGCGGGGCTGTCGGAGGAGGGTGATAGCGACCTGAGCGAGGAGCAGCAGCTGGGCGAGCTGGAAGCCCTCGCCAGCCAGGGGGTGCTCGACGGGCTCGATGAGGAGATGAGCGAAGAGGAGGCTGCACCGGGCGCTGACCTGGCGATCGAAGCCGACCGCCAGCAGCTGGAGGACATGATCCGCCGAGCGGAGGCCCTGCGCGGCCCGGCCCAGGACCCGAAGCTGCGCCAGCTGATCCGGCAGGTGCAGGGGTTGTTGTCGGAGGGGTTCCGGCCGGTGATCTTCTGCCGCTTCCGCCCCACCGCCCACTACCTGGCGGAGCAACTCAGCGAAGCCCTGCCCAAGCGCTCGGTGGTGATTCGTGCCGTCACCGGTGAGCTACCGCCGGAGGAGCGGGTGGAGCGCATCGCCGAACTGGAAGCCGAGGCGTTTGCGGGGGAGAAGCCCAAAACGCCGGTGCTGGTGGCCACCGATTGCCTCTCAGAAGGGATCGACCTGCAACGCAGCTTCGATGCGGTGGTGCACTACGACCTCTGCTGGAACCCGACCCGCCACGAACAACGCGAGGGACGCGTGGATCGCTTTGCCCAACCCAAGCCGGTCGTGCGGGCCTTGATGTTGCATGGAGCCTGCAAGGACCCAGACCGCCGCAACCCGGTGGATGCGCGGGTGCTGACGGTGATCCTCAACAAGGAGAAGCTGATCCGCAAGGAGCTGGGGGTGAGCGTGCCAGTGCCCGGCGACATGAATTCGATCACCCAGGCGGTGCTTGCCGACGTGCTTGGGGAATCGGTGCAGCAGCTGGGGTTGAACCTGGGCCTGGTCAGCGCTGCGGGGATGCCACCAGTGATGGCGATGGCTGGTTGGGAAGCGACGCTCGATCAGCAGTGGCAGAGCGCCAAGGAGAACGCCCGCCAGAGCCAGACGATCTTTGCCCAAAGGCGCCTCAAACCGGAGGATGTGCTGCCGGAATGGCGCAAGAGCCAGGAAGCCCTGGGAGATCAGAAGGCGGTCACCCGGTTGCTGGTGGAGGCCTGCACCAGGCTGCGGCTGCCCCTGCCGAGCGCCGAGAACGGCAGCTGGCGCTTTGATCTGGCGGAGATTCCTCCGGAGCGACGGGCTCTGCGGGAACGGTTGGAGGCCCAGGGGCTGGAAGGCGTGGTGAGCTGTGCCACCGCCTTGCCCTGCCGAGACGGCGCCCAGCTGCTGACGCGCTCTCACCCGTTGGTGGTGGAGCTGGCGGAATTTGTGGCGGAGCGGGCGTTGAGCGGCGAGGAGCCGGAGCTGGCGGCCCGCGGAGCGGTGGTGCGCACCCGTGCCGTGAGCCGGCGCACCACGGTGTTGCTGTTGAGGCTGCGCCACCAGATCCAGCAGGAACGCCGCACCGACAGTGGCTACAGCCTGATGCCGCCGTTGCTGGTGGAGGAATGCCTCACGGTTGTTCGCCGCCCCGGCGGGCAGGACGAGCGCAACGGCGAGCAACTCGAGGTGCTGCGCGAGGCGGAGGCTCTGGCCTTGCTGCAGGCGGAACCCGCCGGCAATGTGCAGGGTCCCCAGCGGCAGATGGAGCTGGATCGTGCCCTCGCTGGCCTTCCAGAGCTGGAGGCGCCGCTGCGACTGCTGGCGCAGGATCGCGCCGCCCAGGCGGAGGAGGATCACCGCACCGTGCGCAAGGCAGCGGTGGGAAGCGGTGGTGCCTTGTTGATGCGCTTCCGCTGTGAGCCCAGCCTGCCGGTGGATGTGATCGGCCTGTTCGTTTTGCTTCCTGCTCCGCAGCTATGAGCCTGGTAGTACTGCCACCTCAGGGAAGAACTGGAGCAGCTTCCGATCGAAGGTCAGCAGCGGGCAGGCGAGTTGTTGGGCAAGAACCACGAATTCGGCGTCATAGCTGGAGCAGCCGACCTGATGCGCCAGCTGTAGAGCCTCAGCACTGGCAATGGCAATGGTTCGTGGCAGAAATTTCCGCTCCGCCACAGCCAGATGGTTCAGAGCTGTTGACAGATCGAGCCGGCCAGCCCGTAGGTATTTCAGCAGCACATGGCGAAACTCATGCACCCACAGATTGGGCAACCGCCAATCGTCATCTGCATCCCGGCAAGCCAACACGACCTGGTTGGCGGGGCTTGGCAGAAACAGCTCGATCAGCACATTGGTGTCGGCGACCAGCATCAGGAGTCAGGATGGCTGTCTCGCCCGATCGCCGCGATGATCTCGTCGCTGCTGAGTGGCGGCCCCTTGAACTGGCTGCGCAGGTGCGCGAAAAGCTCAAGCTCGGCCGCCTTCTCCTCTTCTGTCATCGGCAGCGGCGGCACCGCCCGAATCTCCCTGCCCTCTGCGGCAGCCTTGGCCCGCAGCCCGGCGCGGATCTCCTCCATGCGCCGCACTGTGGGCTCGATGTTCACAGGCTCGCCAGCAGGCTGAGCCCCTCCTCCGCTGGCCGCCGCGTCCGCAAGCTCCAGGGCGGCGATGGATTCGTTATTGAGGCTGCGCCGGTGCCGCTTGGCCCGGGCCTTGAGGCGTGCCACCAAGTCGTCGGGCACGTTACGCAGGGTGAGCGTGGCCATGGATCGTGGGCTGGGGTGTGTTGGCAGCAGTTTGTATTCATTCTGCTGGCACGGCTGGCACTCCGCTGTTCACCGCCATCCTGCCGCCAGGTCTGCCGGCTGATCCACTCCTGACCCCATGCCCCGCCGCCGTTCCGCCACCCTGCAGTTCAACGCCATCCGGCTGGTGGGTGGGTTGTTGCCGGCGTCGTTGATCGAGCAGATCGCCCGCCAGGAGGCACCGGGCCAGAAGGCCAGCGACTATGGCTTGCCCAAGAACCTGCGGATCCAGGTGGCCGTGGACCAGGCCTGGAGCCGGGCCCGCGCGCTGTGGCAGGAAGCCAAGGAACTCAGCAGCCGTGGCGAGGGAACACCATGGCGGGTGTGGTTCAGCTCCCGGCTGCTGCGGGAGGTGTTCGGCTGGGAGGATCTCGCCAGCTGTGAACCGCGCCGGATCGAAGAGGCGCTATACCCGATCAGCCATCAGGCGTTTGGCGGCAAGGTGCCGCTGGTGCTCACGCCCGTGGAGAGCGGGCTGCTCGATCAGGGCAGCAAGGCCTACGGGCAGGACGGACGCCGCCGCTCCCCCCACAGCTGCCTGCAGGAGTGCCTCAACGCGGATGACAGCAGCGAGTGGGGTGTGCTCTGCAACGGCACCACGCTCCGCCTGTTGCACGACAACCCAGCCCTGGTGAAGCCGGCCTACGTGCAGGTGGAGCTGGGGGACATCTTCGGTGGGGGGCTGTTTGATGAATTCGCGGTGCTCTGGCTGCTGGTGCAAGCCAGCCGCTTCCAGGGCGATGGCGAAGGCCGCTGCCGCCTGGATGCCTGGCTGGAGCTGGGCCAGCAAAGCGGCGAGCGCGCGCTGAACCGCTTGCGCGATGGCGTGCAGAGCGCCCTCGAAGAACTGGGAGAAGGGTTCCTCCGGCACCCGGCCAACCAGGAGCTGCTTCGCCGGCTGGAGTCAGGCGAGCTGAGCACGATGGACTTCTTCCGGCAGTTGCTGCGCCTGGTGTACAGGCTGCTCTTCCTGTGCTCTGCGGAAGACCGCAAGCTGCTGTTCCCGCCAGGGGTGCCCTTTGAGATCCAGCAGGTGTACCGCGAGGGGTACAGCCTTGCGCGCCTGCGCGACCTGGCGATTCACAGTGGTGCCCAGGAGCACCAGCACAGCGACCTGTGGAAGGTGCAGGTGCTGATGTTCCGCGAACTGGAGAAAGAAACAGGATCCGAGCTCGGCCTTCCTGCTCTCGGGGGCCTGTTCAACAAGGATCGGTGCGCTGATCTCGACAACGCCGAACTCAGCAATGCGGCGCTGCTGGCGGCAGTTCGCGCCATCGGTTGGTTCTACGACGAGCAGAGCCAGAGCCGCACCCGCATCAACTACGCGGCGATGAACACCGAGGAGTTCGGCAGTGTGTACGAGAGCCTGCTGGAGCTCCATCCCCAGATCCGGCCCCAGGGCGGTGCGCTGCGCTTCTCGCTCGGGGGTGTTGCCGGCAGCGAACGCAAGACCAGCGGCAGCTACTACACCCCGGAAGACTTGGTGCGGCTGCTGATCCTCTCGGCGTTGCTGCCCGTGATTCGCGAGCGGGTTGGCAGTGCCACCACGATCGAAGACAAGGCGCAGGCGCTCCTGGCGATCCGGGTGCTGGATCCAGCCTGCGGCAGTGGCCATTTCCTGCTGGCGGCGGCGCGGCGGCTGGCCCTGGAACTGGCGCGGATCCTGGCGGGAGACGACGAACCCGGCGAGGATCTGCGGCGCCACTGCCTGCGAGAGGTGGTGGCCAAGTGCATCTATGGGGTCGACAAGAACCCGATGGCGGTGGAGCTGTGCAAGGTGGCGCTGTGGATCGAGGCGATCGAACCCGGCAAGCCCCTGGGCTTCCTTGATGCCCACATCCAGTGCGGCGATTCGCTGGTTGGGGTGTTGGATCCCAAGGTGCTGGAGAAAGGCATTCCGGATGGGGCCTACAAACCACTCACAGGAGATGACAAAAAGATCTGCGCCAGCCTGAAGAAGAAGAACCAGTCGTTTGCGCTCAAAGGCCAGCGCGATCTGTTCACCCAATCGGCCATGGTGGAGGTGGTGCCGAGCGCCAGCTGCTTTGAAGACATCAAGGAGGATGATCTTGAGGGGGTGCGGCGCAAGGAGCAGGCCTATCAGGCCTGGCGGCAGGATCCAGCCATCCAGCAGGAACTGCAGCGTGCCGATGCCTACACCGCAGCGTTCTTCCTGCCCAAACAGGACAGCACCCAAGAACATATTCCTGTCTCGCAGAATCTGGATGAACTGGAGCGGGGATCGCTGCTTTCACCGGTAATGGCGAGCGCCGTAAGAACCGCTGCTGATGACTTCCGCTTCCTGCATTGGCATCTGGCCTTCCCCGACGCCATGAAGGCTGGCGGCTTCGATTGCGTACTGGGCAATCCACCCTGGGAGAGGATCAAGCTGCAGGAGAAGGAGTTCTTCGCGGCCCGTTCGCAGGAGATTGCCAATGCACCAAACAAGGCAGCCCGTGAGCAGTTGATCCATGCCCTCAGTGCTGAAAACGCTTCCGTGGCCGACCGAGCACTGATGCGAGAATTTGAGCTGGCCAAACGGGAGGCGGAGGGGAGCGGTGAGTTCATCCGCTGCAGTGGTCGCTTTTCGCTCACGGCCGTGGGCGACCTGAACACCTATGCCCTGTTTGCCGAGCACTTTCTCAATCTGATCGGTCCGGATGGTCGCGCAGGGTTGATTGTGCCCACGGGGATTGCGACGGACAACAGCACTAAGACCTATTTCGACCATGTGGCGACTGGAAGCAGGCTAGTTTCGTTGATTAGCTTTTTCGAGATCCGCAAGTGGTTTACGGGAACGGATGATCGCAATCCGTTTTGCCTTCTCACACTTGGACAAGAGGTGCAGTCTTGCCTGCTTGCATTTAGCATTAAAGCAATTAGTGAGCTGGCCGATCATCGTCGCTCCTTCTCGCTCGGCCCTGATGACTTCAGTCTCCTCAATCCCAACACCCGCACCTGCCCCGTGTTTCGCAGTCAGATGGATGCGGAGCTCACCAAGAAGATCTACAGCCGTGTGCCAGTACTAATTGATGAGGCACTGGGCGATCAGGGCAATCCCTGGGGCATCAAGTTCATGACGATGTTCCACATGTCGAATGATAGCCATCTGTTTCTAGATGCACCCGCGAGCGATCGTCTACCGCTCTATGAAGCCAAGCTGATCCATCACTATGACCATCGTTGGGCCACCTATGGCGCTGACGGATCCAGCCGTGATGTCACTCTGACAGAGAAGCAGGACCCTGGATTTGAGGTCGTCCCTCGCTACTGGGTAGAACGCAAGGAAGTGGAAGCAAGGCTCAAGGATCAGGGATGGGATCGGCAGTGGCTAATGGGGTGGCGCAATATTGCTCGCACAACAGATGAAAGAACCTTCATTGCCAGTCTCACTCAGGCAATTGGCTTCGGCCATTCAGCAACACTCTTTATTTCCAACCAAGACACATGCCTTTCCTCCAGCCTGTTGGCCCTGACAAGCACACTCGTCTTTGACTTCTGCGTTCGACAGAAAGTGGGCGGTACCAACATGACGCACAACTATGTGAAACAGTTTCCCGTTCTTCCTCCCAGTTCCTACGACTCCACCGCCATCGCCTTCATCCACCCCCGCGTCCTCGAACTCACTTACACCAGCCACGCACTCCAACCATGGGCCCAGGATCTCGGCTACGACCGCCCACCCTTCCCCTTCGATCCCGAACGCCGCGCCCTGCTTCGTGCCGAATTCGACGCCTACTACGCCCACCTCTACGGCCTCAACAGAGATGAACTCCGCTATATCCTTGATCCCGCCGATCTTATGGGCCCCGATTACCCCAGCGAAACCTTCCAGGTGCTCAAGAACAACGAGATCCGCCAGTTTGGGGAGTACCGCACGCAAAGGCTGGTGCTGGAGGCGTGGGATCGGTTGTTTGGTCGACAGGGACCCGGTCAATTCGGCAGTTATGGCGAGATAAAGCGCTAGGATCTCTTTGCTCGCCATCCGTGGCGACTGGCCTGCCGGTGTGCCATGCCCATTCAGCGCCTGATGACCGACGAAGCCCTGCTGCAGGAGATCGGGCGCCGCATCGCCCGACAGCGCCTAGAGCGCAACCTCAGCCAGGCCCAGCTGGCGGAGCAGGCCGGCATCTCCAAGCGCACCCTGGAGCGCCTGGAAGCCGGTGCCGCAGCCACCCAGCTCTCGCTGTTTCTGCGCGTGTTGCGGCAGCTGGATCTCTTGGAGCGGCTGGATCTGTTGCTCCCGGAACCGCAGCCCTCGCCCCTGGCCCTGTTGGAGCTCCATAAAGCCGGTCGCAAGCGCGCCAGCCGCCCACGCATCGCCAAGCCCACCGGCTCCTGGACCTGGGGCCAGCCATGACCGTTGCCGCCATTGAGCTGTGGGGCAGACGCATCGGCGCCGTCGCCATCACCGGATCCACCGGCATCGCCTCCTTTCAGTACGAGCCGGCCTTCCTCGCCAGTGGTATTGAGCTCTCTCGCTTGCGGATCGCCCCTAAAATCTCCACTTAGTCCGTTGCAGCGCCCTTCAATGCCTTCATTCCTATGACCAGCACCGCATCTACATCGCATTTTCTTTCGATTTCGTCCCAAGCTGTTGCCAGTTGGCTATGTGGCAATCTTCCCGATACGCTATGGAGTGTTGATGGGGACGACAAGCTGTCGGCTCATCTTGATTTTCCTTGCTCCACAGAAGACTTGGCGTCTACGCTGCGCAGCATCAACCAGTCATTGAAAGTCCAAGCCCCTGACTCTATCTGTCAGCTAGATGAATCCAACCTGGCTGAAGCCATGATCCACATTCCTGCATCCCCTGGTGAATCTGACGGGTTCGTCTCCTTCGTTTTATCCTGGGAAGATCAAAATCCTGAAGATGCCTGGGTTCTTTCCCAAGATCTGATTGAGGATCAGTGAAATGGCCATGCAGCCTGTTGACTACAAACGAGAGATTCTAAATGCAATTTCAAATTCGACTGATTTACCTACCGAATCTTCGTCGCCGCTTGAGCATTACAGAAGATCGGCGAATGATGCATGGAATCTAGTTGTATATGTGAAGAGAAATGTAACAAAGGCCAATTATTATCCCAAGTCTTTTGACGGTCATAGAAGCAGGTTGCATGCTATGTGCATGGCAAGCATTGTGGGTGCTTTTGAGAGATTTCTAAAGGAGCTTTCTGTAGTTTGCGTCAATAATCTTAAGGAGTTCTCCCTCGATGCGAGGCTTGATGAGTTTTCTTTGAAAGGAAGCGTAGTAGCCGCCCACTTTAATACACAAAGCGTTGGCAATGCCCTTTGTGAAGCAGATACATGGCTGAATCTAGATACTGTCAATAAGAAGTTCCGGAAGCTTCTTGCGGACCCCTTTGAGGATGGGAGTTTCTACGTATTTCCCATGAAGACGCAGCATGGATTGCAAGACGCAGTCAATCGATCTCAGTTGATCCTGGCCGTATTTCAGCTTAGGCATACTCTCGTGCACAACCTAGGTGTGATAACCGAGTCGGACGCAACAAAGCTTCGCCGGATCCTGCAGGCTCCGATTGAAGGGAATAAAGTTCTCCGGCCATCTTCTTGGAACGTTGTCCAGGTCAAGAAAATTCTCGATGAGGCTACAAAGGATATCAATTTGCGCATGGCCATTCGTCTTGCAGAACTTTTGGAAAAGATGCATCAAGAGAGCTATATGATCGTTGATCCCGCATCTAAGGCGCAGGAACTTGCGACGCTTTTTCGGACCTCTGTCACAATATGTGGCCATGCCGCATCCCCCTTGGATTGAGAGTTCATTTACCTTCGATGGGAAATACATCTTTAATAAAAGCATATTTCGTGCAGTGTACCAGCGAGACCCTTAGGCTGTAATTGCTATGAATAGTGCATCATCCGCTCCCTGCTGGTTCGTCGGCGCTGTGGTGGACGGTCGCGACCAGACCGATCGTTTCATCGATGAAGGCGTCTGGGAGCATGGCTTTGACGACGACCGCATCGCTGCCCAGGTGCGCTCCATGCGCCTCGGGGATCGGATCGCGATCAAGGCGGCCTACACCCAGAAGCATGGCCTTCCTTTCGAATCCAATGGCAACACAGCCTCGGTGATGAAGATCAAGGCCACCGGCGTGGTGGCGGAAAACCCTGGCGATGGCCGCCAGATCCGCGTGCACTGGCAGCGCCTCAGCGCTCCTCGGGAGTGGTTTTTCTATACCCATCGCCGCACCATCTGGCGTGTTCTGCCCGGCGAGTGGCAAGACGACGCCCTCATCGCCTTCACCTTTCAGAATCAAGCCCAGGATCTCCATCGCTTTCGCAACAGCCCGTTCTGGCGTGATCGCTTCGGCGATGCGTCCACGAGCCCGCATCGTTTCCGCTGGGTCAGCTTCTACCAGGCGATGGCCGATGCTCTCCGGGCCCATCGCCACGATCGCCAGCCGCTGATCCGCTTTCTGCAGGAGGCCCAATCCCGCGTGGAGGGTCTGAACCTGCTCTTCGGCGATCAATTCCGCGATGGACGCAAAGCCTTCGTTGCCGATATTGATCCCTTCACCCTGTTCGGTTTGTTCAACCGCGGCATCCGCGACAGCAACCGGCAGGCGATTGCCCGCGAGCTGGCCGGCTTTCTCGGGGTGCAAGAGCCGGTTCCGCAGAGCTTCGAAGGGATCCCGCTCCTCAACAACCAGAAGTCCTGGTACTTCCCCTACGACCGCGACCGTGATCCATCCCACATCGACAAACTCTGGGCGGTCTTTGCGCTGGGCCTGGATCTCGCCGACAGCGAAGACGACAGCGTGCTGCCCAGCTTCCGTACAGCCTTTGATGAGGCCATGCAGCTCTACGGCGTCGCCTGGAATCTCAGCTTCGGTCTCTACTGGTGTCGCCCCTGGAGCTTCCTCAGCCTGGATGAACGCTCTCGCCTCTACCTCAGCGAGAAGCTCCGCTTGTCGCTCAGCTGGCATGGCCCCAAGAACCGCTGCAGCGCCAGCGATCTCCTCCAGCTGATCGACACCCTGCGCCAGCGCTTTGAGGAGCCCGATTTCCCTGTCCACTCCTTCCCGGAGCTCTCCCTGGAAGCCTGGACGTATACGGCGACCACAGGCACGGCGGACAACGTCGAAGCCGATGAAGAGATCACCACGGCCGAGGAATCCGCTGCTCACAGGCCCGAACCCATCGAAGTTCTGCCCCCAGCCGCCCCCTATGGCCTCGCCGACATCCTCAGCGATGGCTGCTTCCACAGCGAAGAGCGGCTGTCCGCCATCCTGCAGCGCTGGCAGGACAAGAAGAACCTGATCCTCCAGGGACCCCCTGGCACCGGCAAAACCTGGCTGGCCCGGCGGCTTGGCAAGGCCCTCATCGGCCACGACGCCCAGGAGCCCCAGCTGCGCAGCGTGCAGTTCCACCCCAACCTCTCCTACGAAGACTTCGTGCGTGGCTGGAGGCCCAGTGGCAACGGGGCCCTCGCCCTGCACGACGGCGTGGTGCTGCAGATGGTGAGCGCAGCCCTGGCGGCGCCCTCCCAGCGCCATGTGCTCGTGATCGAGGAGATCAACCGCGGCAACCCCGCCCAGATCTTCGGGGAGCTGCTCACCTTGCTGGAGGCCGGCAAGCGCACGCCCCGTGAGGCGATGCAGCTCTGCTACCCCGATCCCGACGGCGTCCACCGTCCGGTGCATGTGCCGGAAAACCTCTTCGTAATCGGCACCATGAACATCGCCGATCGCTCCCTGGCCTTGGTGGACATGGCCTTCCGCCGCCGGTTCGCCTTCATCGATCTGGAGCCCAGCCTCGGTGATCCCTGGCGCCAGTGGGTGATCAACAGGCGCCAGATGGAGCCCACGGTTGCCACCGCCATCGAGCAACGGCTGGAGCAGCTCAACAGCACGATCACTGCCGACACGCGTCTCGGCAAAGCCTTCCGCATCGGTCACAGCTACGTCACCCCCAGCCAGAGCCTGGAGGGCCGCTCCAGCCGCGATTGGTTTGCCGAGGTCGTGGCCACCGAGCTTCGTCCCCTGTTGCACGAATACTGGTTTGATGCCGCAGACGTGGCCGAACGGGAGGCGGACCGGTTGTTGGAGGGGTGGTGAGCATCCCCATCCGCAACATCTGGTGGTTGATGCTCTATGCCTCCGATCTCGGCAAGAGCAGCGATGCGGCTCAGCTTGCCGCTGAGGATCTGCCGGAGGAGATCCCTGATCTGGTGGCGGAGATCCTGGCTCGTGCTGTGGAGCAGCGTCAGCGGCGTCAGCTTTCAACGGCCTTCCGCCAGCGCGAGGCGGTGCTCAGCCGCGTTCGCGGCCGGATCGATCACCTCACCACCGGCCGCCGGCAGCTGCTCTCCAAAGGACAAGTGGCCTGCCGGTTCGAGGAGCTCACCGTCGACAGCCCCCGTAACCGCTTCGTTCGAGCAGCGCTTGAGGTCGTGGCCCGTCTGGTCAGCCAGCCGGCGCTGGCCCATCGCTGCCGGGGCCTGGCCCACGGGCTGCGGCTGCAGGGTGTTGTGGGAGATCCGCCCAGCCGGCAGCAGATCGCCAACGAGCGATTTGGCCGTCACGATGCGATCGACCAGCCGATGCTGGCGGCAGCGCGCCTGGCCATGGATCTGGCGCTCCCCACAGAAGAAGCCGGCCCCCATGCTCTTCTCGATCCGCAGCGCTGCGTGCACTGGCTCCGGCGTCTGTATGAAAAGGCGATCGGCGGCTTCTACCGCCTCCATCTCCATCCGTCCGAGTGGGTGGTGAGCACCGGCAGGCCGCTCAGCTGGCCACTTCAGGAGGCCTCCAGCGGCATCGCCCAGGTGTTTCCCTCGATGCGCACCGACATCGTGATCGACCGCCGCGATCGGCCCCAGCGCCTGGTGATCGACACCAAGTTCACCGGCATCTTCGCTCGCGGCTGGTACCGCGACCAGACCCTCCGCGCTGGCTACGTCTACCAGCTGTACGCCTACCTCCGCTCCCAGGAAGGGCGCACCGATCCGACCGCTCCCTGGGCTGACTCAGCCGCCGGTCTGCTGCTCCATCCAGCCATCGATACCGAGGTGGATGAATCGGTGCAGATCCAGGGGCATCGCCTGCGCTTTGCCACCGTGGACTTGACCGGAAGTCATCGGGAGATTCGTTCCCGGCTCCTGGCTCTGGTTCCCCAGCCCTGACCGATGACGTCCCACCCACCCCAGGCAGTGGAACCGGCTGCCGCCACCGCCGCCCGCACCATCGCCCTGCAGATGCTGGAAGAGCGCGGCCGGGGCGCGGTGCTGGTGGGCGTGGCGCGGGTGGATGCGGCCCTGGAGCGCCTGCTGCAGGCGGTGATGGCGCCGCCCGCCCAGGGCGATGACCGCCTGTTCCGCCCCGACAGTCCGCTTGGTTCGCTTGGCGCCAAGGTGGCGCTGGCCCGGCGACTGGGGCTGATCGAGGCGCCGGTGGAGCAGGCGCTGCACACGTTGCGGCGGGTGCGCAATGCCTTCGCGCACTCCACG
>JBKDSQ010000040.1:0-9756 GCA_046340895.1 Synechococcaceae cyanobacterium
CCGCCGGGTTGTGCGTAGCTCTCCCACAGCCCCTTGGCCTCGTAGCTGCCGGGAGTCGGCCTGATGTCGCGCTCCAGTCGCGGCAACGCCGCCACCGCCCGCCACTGGGCCTGTGTGAGCGGATGGCGCACCAGGGCGAAAGCCTTCAGGTTCACCATGCGCTGCACCTCCACGTTCACCCCCTCGCACTTCTGGCGGAACTGGGAGTACAAATCACGACCGGCCTCCTCCTTCGGGGAGCCGATCGGGTACTCCCTGCCCTCCACCACCACCAGCTCCAGTTGCTCTCCGTCCGGCAACGGCAGCCGCCACACCGCGGGCGTCACCACCTCCGTGCGGATCCGCAGGGCCTCCCCGTCCTGCAGGGCGGTGAGCGTGAGCATCGGCACCTTCCGCCCAGGCCCGCTGCCCAGCAACGGCAGATCCGCCGACGCCGCCAGCTGCAGACCCCGCGACGCCCCCTGCAGAACAGGCAGCCGCGCATCGTGCTCCGCCCAGCCTTCCTCGCCCGTCACCAGCAGATCCAGGGCATCGGAACGCAGCTGGCGCTCCAGCACCTTTCCCAGCTCTTCCCGTGCCGCTCCTTGGCTGGTATCCCGCAGGCCTGCCGCCACCAGACCGAGCGCCTCCAACACCGTGCGGCGCAGGGACACGGTGCCAGGGCTCCCCTCCCCGCCCGGCAGGGGCGTTTCCACGACCTCGGCCAGGGCCCGAGCGGCCTCCGCGCCCCCCTCCACCGCCAGGGCAATGGCCGCCGCCTCGCGCATCACCAGATCCTGCCGATCGTTGCGCAGCACCCGCCCCAGGGCCTCGATCACCTTCCGATCTCGGGAGCGGCGCCGGCAGAGCTCCTCGATCGCCTGCAGGCGCACCGCCAGGTCGGGTTCGGCCAAATCGTCGATCAGTCGCCTCAGGCGGCGCTGCTCCCGCTCCCGGGCGAGCCGCTGCGGATCGATCGCCGCTCGCTCCGCCAGCCGCTCCACCACCGCTGGCGCAACCTCCAGCCCCAGCACGGCCGGATCCGCCGCGTGCCCGGCGCTGTCATACAGGGCCCGCAGGAAGCCCTGGGCCAGGGCCTCCCCCTCACTGCCCGGCGCGGGGAGGGTTTGCGCCAGAAAACGGTCCCAGGCGCCGTCGCCCTCACGATCCAGCTGGCGCAACCAGCCCAGGGCCGCCAGGTAATCGGCCAACGGATCGAGCACCAAGCGCAGCGCCTCGCCATCGGGAGATTCCTCCACCAGCAGCAGGCGATCCACCAAATAGCGCAACAGCTCCACCCCGCGATGGGGCAGGCGGCTTGGCGCCTCGCCCTCCCGGCCCTCCCGCTCGGCGCTGGCGCGGGCCAGGGCCCCCAAGGCCAACTGCAGCGGCACCGCCCGCGGCCGGAACAACGGCTCCTCGCTGGCCTGGGCCAGATGCTGCAGCGCCCGCACCACCAGCTCCGGCGGCTGGCGTTCCGTATCCGGGATGGCGCCATTGATCTGGCGCACGTAGGTGAGCATCAGCGCCGGCACCGACGCGGGCAACAGCGAACCGTCTGCGCCCCGCCGCTCGGCGAGCACCACATCGATGTAGAGCTTGGCGAGCAGCACCGTGATCGCCTGCTGTTCATCCACCAGGCCCGCCGTGATCTCCCGCAGGCGGCCCACCGCCCGCTCGTGCAGATCGAAATCCAGGGCCTCCTCCGCCTCCACCAGCCGCAGGTAGTCGGTGAAGAACGGCCAGAGGCGATCCGCCGTGAGCCGCTGCGGCCGCAGGTGCAGCACCACCTTCCCCCCGAAGCTCTCCTGCCGCCGCGAGGTCACAATCGCCCAGGCGGAGGGGAAATCGTCGGCGCTGGGGAGCAGCCGCCGGCGGCTCTCATCGCCCAGCTCGGAGAAGTGATCGAGGATCACCAACAGCCGTCGCCGCTCCAGCATCGCCCGCACCATCGGCAGGCTGGCAGGCGGCGATCGGCGCTCCGGACCCAGCGGTTCGCTCAGGGCCAGCAACGAGCTGCGCACCCGACTGAGCAGCGATTCCTCCCCCTGCAGATCCGCCTCCACCAACACCGGCACCACGGGGCGGACGGTGAGCCGTCCCGCCAGCGCCCAGCCGGCGATCTGCAGCGCAAGGCTTGTCTTGCCCACCCCACCCTCGCCGCTGATCAGCACCAGGCCGCCGATGGCCCCCTGCAGCTGTTGCAGCCGCGCGGGCGTCAGGTCGGGCTCCAGCTTCTGGCCCACCTGCACCGGCAGGCCCAGGTGGTGCCGCCGCTGCTCCACCGTGGCGAGAGCGGAGAAGCGCTCCTGAATTCTCTGGTGATGCTCCTTCAGCCAGGCATCGAGCACCCTGTCGCGGTACTTGAGGGCCTGGAACAGCCGCGAACCCAGCCGCAGCACATTGCCGGACCCGATCGGAATCTCCAGACCATCGTCGGAGAGGTGCAGCAGCCAGCGCGGCCGCTTCCACAGCACCAGCCGATCGGTGAGCAGCAGGGCCACCAGCAGCCCCCCGGCCGCCGTGGCGAGGGGTTGGCTCTGCACCAGTGCGCCCAGGGGGAACGCCCGGGACGGCCGGGACGGGGCACTGGTGGTGGGCTTGGCAGCGGGGGCAGGGCCACCGGTTTTGGGCATTCCCGCCTTGGCTGGAGCTGGGAGCAAACGCTCGCCGCTGATCCAGGCCAGGGCGAGGGCTCCGATCAGCACTCCGGCCCGGAAGCCGCCATGGCCTGGCGCGGGCCGGGGTGCCATCAAGGAAGGTCACTGCTGTGATCCAACATTCTTGTGCGGAAGCCTGAGCCGGGCAACCTGCTTTCCAGCCACGAAGCCTCAGAGGACGCCGTTGTCACTCGTCTCGTCGAGTACCGCGGCCAGGCGGTGGAGCACCTCCCGCAAGGCGGGGACGTTGGAGGGGGCCTCCCAGCAGCGTCTGCGCCTGATCTCCGTTCGTCGTTCCCGCCTTGATGAAGTGCAGCTCTATGAACAGTTCTGAATTCGATCGGCGCTTCGAAGAGGGGGAATCGGTGCTCGATTCTCTGAATCTTGAGGCGGCTTGTCGCCCTCGCTTGGAGCCCAAGCGCGTCAATGTCGATTTCCCGCTCTGGATGGTGGAGCAACTGGACCGCGAGGCTTCGCGGTTGGGGGTGACCCGCCAGTCGATCATCAAGCTCTGGCTGGCGGAGCGGCTGGAGCACCGCAGTGCGACCATCCAGGGCTGAGCCAAGGCCAGGCCGCGTGCCCAGGCTGGACACGTTCGTCTAGGGCCGCGGTCACGAACATCGACGACCACCCCCCCGCAACCATGCGTTGCTGGCCTAGACCCGGGGGATCGGGGGCGTGAAAAAATCAAGGCGCCTGCGGCGCCATCAAGATCGATGCAACAGCCAGCAGCAACAAACCGACGGCCGGCAATCAAACAGCCAGGGTCAAGAAACAGCCAGTGTTGAGGGATTGAGGGTTTAAGCGTTAAGGGAAGGGCCCTGGGGGAGGCAGACCACACGCAGACCGATGTTGCTGTAGGCACCGCCGGGCCGGCTGCGGTCGCGGTAGGCCGAGCGGCAGTGCCCGGGGCCGAGGCTCCAGGAGCCGCCGCGCACCAGCCTCGTCTTGTCGGTATCCACGCTCTTCACATCATCGCCGCCTACCCAGGCGCTGCCATCCGCTGGCGCTCCCTCATAATTTTCATGCCATTCATCCAGGCACCATTCCCACACGTTGCCGTGCATATCCTGCAAGCCCCAGGCATTCGCGGCAAACATCCCCACCGGCGTTGTTTGCTCTCGATTCTCACCCTCGGGACCATCGCCATAGGTGGAGGTAGCGTGGTAATTGGCCAGCTCGGCAGTGAGCGTGGCACCAAACGCAAAGGGCGTGGTGCTGCCCGCTCGGCAGGCGTATTCCCACTGGGCTTCGCTCGGTAACGTGTAATGGCGCCCCGTGCGTTGGCTCAGGCGGTGGCAGAACTCCATCGCGTCTAGCCAGCTCACGTTTTCGACAGGGCGCTGGTCGCTATTCCTCTCGCCCTGTAGCAAAGAAAAACGGCCCCCTCCGTAATTGGCGGCATTTGGATTTCCGCGGGATTGAAAAAATGAAGGAACCTGCTCCAGTTCACGCCGCCAATGCTCCCCCTCTCGCTCCTGCCACCCCGCCACCGCCCGCCACTGGGCCTGGGTGATCGGCGTCTGCCCTAGCAGAAACTCCGGAACCGCCACCCGATGCTGGGGGCCTTCACTCTCCAGGCGTTGCTGTTCATCGGCAGGTGAGCCCATCAGAAACTCACCCGCCGGGATGCGAACCATGCTGAGCTGCAGGCCATCACATCGCTCCTTGAACACCAAAGTGCGGCCACGCCAGGGAAACAGGCGCAGGCTGCGGCCAGGAGTGGGTGCGGGAGGGGTAGCCAACGACGCGACCGGCGTTCAGGGCTTTGCACACCGTAGGGGAGATCGGCACGTTCCCTGGAGCCGAGCGGATGCGGGCCCTAGGGGGCTTCCGCCATCAAGGCGAGGAAGGCCCGGTAGCGGGCCGCGTTGGCGGGGCTGGGATCGAGCTGGAATCGTCCGCCAAGCAGAGCGCATGCATGGAGGCGAGCAGTTGCCTGCCTCTGGCGTTCTGCTGCCTCAGCAGCTCGGTTTCTTGCCTGATCTGCTCGGCTTCGTTCCTGATCTGCTCGGTTTCGTTCCTCAGCTGCTCGGTTTCGCTCTCGATTTGCTTCGTGCGCCTCTCGCTCTCTTGAATCCTCCTCTCGCTGACGGCGATGCTCCTCTCGATCAAGGCGAGCTTTCTCTCGTAATCGGGATCGCGTCGCCAATTCAGCATCGATAAAAACGAGCGCCAGCGAGGCAGCGATGAACCACACGCCCCATTGCTGCTGAAGGGGGATGGCGCGATCGGCGAGGGTGATGTGGTCATAGGAGGTAAACAATGCGATCAGGGCGATCACGGTGCTGGCGGTGGCCTCCAGCAGGCCCCGGCGATCGAGGCCCAGCCATTGGCGCGGCGAAAGCGGGGTTGGTGGCGGTAAACAGGGGGCAGGGATGGTTCTGATTCTGGCCCGGTTGGACCGGAAGCGGCCGTGGGGGGATCGCCGGGCATGGCGAGAGGCGGTGGGGCAATCCTTTACTGTAGTACGTATGTTCTTTTTCTGGTCCGGCTGGCGGCGCGCGCTCCGCCATGGCCACAGCCCCGCCGCCCAGGGTTGAGAATTGCAACCCCACCGGCCCCTGCGCCCCCACCATGCCGTCCACCGTCACCCCTCCCACTGCCGCGGAGCAGGCGCTGGCGGCCATGCGGGCCGCGGTGTTCGGGGCTGATCCGATGGCCGATCCGCCGCCGCTGGAGCCCAGGATCCAGGCCCCAAGCGATCCCGCCGCACCGCTCCACGCCTCCGCCGGAACGCCGGAGGAGCTGGGCGACTTCCTCGAGGCCGCTGGCCTGATGGCCTACGACCCGGCGGCGATCACGCGCATCTACGCCGGGAACCCCGGCCGGTTGCTGCGCCGCCTGCGGCAGACCCTGATCCCGATCGGCCTGTACCTGCTCGGGGTGGCTGCCGATCGCTTCAGCGGTGCCCTCGCCAACCCCGATCGCGCCCGGGCTCGCGCGCGCGAATGCGCCGAGCTGCTGGCGGCGCTCGGGCCCGCCTTCATCAAGGCCGGCCAGGCCCTCTCCACCCGGCCCGACATCATCCCGCCGCTGCTGCTCGATGAACTGGCCCAGCTGCAGGACCAGCTGCCGGGCTTCGACAGCCGCCTGGCGATGGCCTGCATCGAGGAAGACCTGGGGCAGCCGATCGAGGCCGTCTACACCCAGCTCGACCGCGAGCCGATCTCCGCCGCCTCCCTTGGCCAGGTGCACCGCGGCGTGCTGCGCAGCGGCGAGCGGGTGGCGGTGAAGGTGCAGCGGCCGGGCCTGCGCGAGCAGATCACGCTCGATCTTTACATCGTTCGCAACATCGCCGCCTGGCTGAACCGCAATGTGCGCCTGATCCGCTCCGATCTGGTGGCACTGATCGACGAACTTGGCCGGCGCGTATTCGAAGAGATGGATTATCTCAATGAAGCCGCTAATGCAGATAAATTTCGCAAACTGCATGCCCACAATCCTCGCATCGCCGTGCCGGCGATCCACTGGCAGGCCACCAGCCGCCGCGTGCTCACCATGGAGTGGATTGATGGCACCAAACTCACGAATCTAGCCGCAGTTCGCGCCCTTGGCATCGACCCCGACGACATGGTTCAGGTCGGTGTGAACTGCAGCCTGCAGCAACTACTTGAGCACGGCTTCTTCCACGCTGACCCCCACCCCGGCAACCTGCTGGCCCTGGCGGACGGGCGCCTGGCCTACCTCGACTTCGGCATGATGAGCGAGGTGAGCCGCGAGGCGCGCACCGGACTGATTCAGGCGGTGGTGCACCTTGTGAACCGCGATTTCGCTTCGCTCTCCAAGGATTTCGTGGCGCTTGGCTTCCTGGGGGAAGAGGTGGATCTTTCGCCGATCGTGCCGGCCTTTGAAGCGGTGTTCGGCCAGGCGTTGGAGATGGGGGTGAGCCGCATGGATTTCAAGGCGGTCACCGACGACCTGAGCGGCGTGATGTATCGCTTCCCGTTCCGGGTGCCGCCCTACTACGCCCTGATCATCCGCTCGCTGGTGACGCTGGAGGGCATCGCCTTGAGCGTCGATCCCAACTTCAAGATCCTCGGCGCTGCCTACCCCTACTTCGCCCGCCGCCTGATGGAGGATCCCGATCCGCAGCTGCGCCACAGCCTGCGGGAAATGCTGTTCGACGGCGATGAATTCCGCTGGCAGCGGCTGGAGAATCTCGTGGCCAGTGCCTCGTTGCAGGAGCAGCTCGACCTGGAGGGCCTGCTCGATCAGGTGCTCGATTTTCTCTTCTCCCCCAGCGGCGGCATGCTGCGCCAACAGCTCGTGGAGGCGATGGTGGAGCGCGTCGATGAGCTGGCCTGGCGCACCACGCTGCGGCTCGGCCGCCGTCTGCCGCGGCCCTTGCTGCCGCCCGGTCTGCGCGCCCGCAGCGAATCCGGCGAACCCAGCCTGGACCCGGTCAACCCGCTGCTCGACCTGGAGCCGATCCGCCAGCTGGTCGGCATCCTCTCCGACCTGCCCGGCTTCGAGCCGCAGCTGCTGCTGCGCCGCCTGCCCCGGGTGCTGCGGGAACCCGACCTGCGCCGCATGGGCCTGGATGTGGCGCGGGGCCTGGCGGAGAGAGGGGTTGTGCGCCTCGTGCGCGACGTGCTCGTGCCCTCGTCGCTGCGGACCAGCGCCTGACGCTGCCTAGAGTCGGAGATCCTGTCCGCGAGGCCTCCGCTGGTGACCACCCTGCGCCCCCGCCAACGTTCCCTGGCGAGATTCCTGGCGGCGGCGCTGGGGCTGGCCCTGGCCACCACATCCCCGGCCGCCCAGGCGGCGGAAAACATCGTGTTCGTGAGTGGCGCCTTCCGGCGCTCGATCCCGGTGGCGGATCTGGAGCACCTGGCGGCCACCGGCCAGGCCCGCGGCCTCCTCGGCGACGTGATGCGCTTCAGCGGCCAGGACCCCGCCGAGGCCGCGAAACTGCTCAAGGCCTCCCTGAGCCTGCCGGTGGTGACCGTGAGCCGCCTGCTCAACACCAGCATCGGCGAGCGCATCCTGGAGCGCCTCAGCAGCATCGCCTTCCCGCTCAACGCCCGCCAGGTGGGGCTGCCGGCGCTGCGCTCAGCCGTGGTGCTCGGCATCGCCGACAACGGCGGCTCCCTCTCTGCCCTCTCCTTCCTGCGCGCCTACCCCAGCCAGGAGATGGCGGTCAGCCTGCCGGCGCTTCTGGCCCTGATGCAGAAGGCCAGCTCGGTGGCCGATCTGGTGCGTTTCTTCTCCGAGTCGCCGCTCGACCTGAGCATCCGCGAGCCCGCCGCCAAGGACGCCGCACCCGCCGCCCAGGGGGCCGAGGCCCAGGCCGCCCCGGCTCCCTGAGCCAGCCACGGCGTACATTCATCAGCGGTCGTCCCACCCCCGCCTGTTCATGCTCCAGGTCCTGCGGCGTCTCGGGGGCCCACGGGCCACGATGCAGGACTGGCCGGGCCTGATCGAGGCCTACCGCTCCTGGCTGCCGGTGAGCGCCGCCACGCCGGTGATCACCCTGCGGGAGGGCGCCACCCCCCTGATCCCGGCGCCGGTGATCGGCGAGCGGGTGGGCCGGGGCGTGAAGGTGTTCCTCAAATACGACGGCCTCAACCCCACCGGTTCCTTCAAGGACCGGGGCATGACGATGGCGATCAGCAAGGCCCGCGAGGAGGGCTCGGAGGCCGTGATCTGCGCCAGCACCGGCAACACCTCCGCCGCGGCCGCCGCCTACGCCCGCCGCGGCGGCATGCGCGCCTTCGTGCTGATCCCCGACGGCTACGTGGCCCAGGGCAAGCTCGCCCAGGCCCTGCTCTACGGCGCCGAGGTGCTGGCGGTGAAGGGCAACTTCGACCGCGCCCTGGCGATCGTGCGCGAGGTGGCCGAGCGCTACCCGGTCACCCTGGTCAACTCGCTCAACCCCTACCGCCTGCAGGGCCAGAAAACGGCCGCCTTCGAGGTGGTCGATGCCCTCGGCGGCGCGCCCGACTGGCTCTGCATCCCTGTGGGCAACGCGGGCAACATCAGCGCCTACTGGATGGGCTTTCAGGAGTACCGGGCCGCCGGCCACAGCGCCCGCCTGCCGCGGATGATGGGTTTCCAGGCCGCCGGCGCCGCGCCGATGGTGCTCGGCCACCCGGTCGACCAGCCGGACACCATCGCCACCGCGATCCGCAGCGGCAACCCCGTCAACCGCGACAACGCCCTGCGGGCCCAGCGCGAGAGCCAGGGCGACTTCATGGCCGTCACCGACGCCGAGATCATCGAGGCCTACAAGCTGCTCGGCAGCGGCGAAGGGGTGTTCTGCGAGCCGGCGAGCGCCGCCTCGGTGGCCGGCCTGCTGAAGCGCCGGGAGGAGGTGCCGGCGGGAGCCACCGTGGTGTGCGTGCTCACCGGCAACGGCCTCAAGGATCCGGCCACCGCGATCGAGCACAACGATTCCCGCTTCCACACCGGCCTGGAGCCCGACACCGCCACCGTCGCCCAGGTGATGGGCTTCTGAGGCAGCAGCCAGCCGCCGAACCGGCCGGGGGAAAGGCTGCGGAAAGCGGGCACCCCAGGGCCAGGATCGCTGGGGAGGAATCCCGACCCTGGGACGCTGGCGCTTTCCCCAGGTCCGGGAATCGGGGGAAAAGGGCTTCTGCGGGCTGCGTCCGCCGCCGCTTTCCTCAGGGGCTGTGGCCTGACTGGCCTGTGCTGGCCTTGCCTTTGGCCAAGTCTTCCCGTTTTCCCCGGCCCCTTCTACGACGAGGCTGTTTTCTTGTTCTGTTGATCCTTTCTCTTGATCAGTAATCAGGGCTGGGGATGGTGGACAGGGCGAGGTGGCCGTTGACCTTTCGCACGCCGTGTTAAACCGTGGGCCCGCCGGTACGGCACCCACCGCCCCAGGCTCACCCATGAAGCTGGTTTGCTCCCAGGCTGAACTCAACACCAGCCTCCAGCTGGTGAGCCGCGCCGTCGCAGGCCGCCCCACCCACCCGGTGCTGGCCAACGTCCTGCTCACCGCCGACGCCGCCACCGGCCGGCTGAGCCTGACCGGCTACGACCTCAGCCTCGGCATCCAAACCAGCCTGCCGGCCTCCGTGGAGGGCAGCGGCGCCATCACCCTGCCCGCCCGCCTGCTCGGTGACATCGTCTCCCGCCTCTCCAGCGACAGCCC
>JBKDSQ010000041.1:0-19945 GCA_046340895.1 Synechococcaceae cyanobacterium
GTCCCCAGGCTGAGGCCCTGCCCGCCGTCACCCTGCTGTCTCGCCTGGATGCATGGGAAGAGCGCACGCGCGGGCTGTTTGAGGGACGCACCAGTGACGATCTGGACCGCGTGATGGTGGACACGATCGAACGCTTTCCCCAGCCACAGCAGGCCTATTTGGACATGATTGAAGGCCAGCGCATGGATGTGAACAAGCATCGCTATGCCTCATTCTCCGAGCTCGAACTCTACTGTTATCGCGTTGCCGGCACGGTGGGCCTGATGAGTCAGGCCGTGATGGGCCTCGACCCGGCCTATACCTCCGCCCCCTGGAGCGAACGGCCCGATACATCTGAGGCGGCGGTGGCGCTGGGCATTGCCAACCAACTCACCAACATCCTGCGCGATGTGGGTGAGGATCGGGAGCGGGGTCGCATCTATCTGCCGCAGGATGAGATTGTTGGTTTTGGCTATTCAGAGACTGAGTTGCTCAACGGGGTGGTGAATGACAACTGGCGTGCGCTGATGCGGTTTCAGTTGCAGCGTGCCCGTGAGTGGTTCGCTCGCTCCGAGGCCGGTGTGCGCTGGTTGTCCCCGGATGCCCGTTGGCCGGTTTGGGCTTCGCTGCGGCTGTATCGGGGCATCCTCGATGTGATTGAGCAGTTGGATTATGACGTTTTTAACCATCGTGCCTTTGTGCCCACCGCAGGCAAGTTTCTCGATCTACCCCGTTCCTTTGTCATTGCCCAGGCCCGCTGAGCGTCCGTTCCGGCGGTAAAAGTGCGCCTTCGCGGCCTCGGCTGTGAGCCCGTAGGCCAGCAGAATCAGGGCCAGCGCCATCGAGAGCAAGTTGCCGACCTTGGCGCTTGTGGCCGTGAACCCGTATTTCAGGGTGTTGGTCAAACTGTGCCGCCCCTCGCCCGGAATTCCTCGATCAGCACCCCCAGATCGTGCTCCAGCAACGCCAGGGCACCGCTGCGAGCAGCCCTGGCCAGCCGATTCGCGCCGTGGCACTGCAGCCGCAGGTGGGCTACTGCGTCGGTGAGGCTGAGGAGGAGCCGGTGGGGAGATCAGCTCAGGCGGCTGTTTCATCACCGCCCAGCCACCGCAGCAGAATCGGATTCACCCGTTCGGGCGCTTCGTCATGGGGGCAGTGGCCGAGTCCGTCGAGAACCTGGAGATCGCGCACGCAGGCCTGGGTGTCTGCCCAGCGGCGGGCCACCGCAGGCGCTTCCCAGGGATCACGGCTGCCCCAGATCATGCGCACCGGCAGGCTCAACTGGACCATCAGATCCGGGGCCAGGTGGTCATGGAACAGATTCACGAAGCCGCGGAAGCTCTCCAGGGCGCCGGGATCGGTGGCGGGGCGGTGCAGCAGCGCCACCAGCTCGTCGTCCACGTTGGCGCCACTGGGGTAAGCGATGCGCAGAACGCGGCGGATAAAGCTCGGTCGGGCCAGGCCGGCGAACAGAGGCGCCAGCAACCAGCGTTGACGCACCAGCTGTTTGAGCAACGGTCGCCCGGCCTGCTCCCAGATCGGTAGTTCGCCGATGCGCTTTTCATCAAGGCTGCGTTGGGCGCAGTCGATCAGCACCACCTGGGAGGCCGGCGCAGACTGCTGCTGCAGCAGCCGCGCGGTGTTGAGCGCAACGATGCCTCCGATTGAGTTGCCCACCAGATGCAGGGCCCGGGGCGGCCGTTCCCCCCTCACCTGCTCGTTGATGAACGCCTGAACCTGCTCCGCCCAGAGGTCGAAGCAGTAACGCACTGCTCCAAAAACCTCCGGCTCGCCCAGCAACCGGGAACGCGGCTTGTCGCTGGCGCCGAAGCCGAGCAGATCAAGGGCGTAGACCTCGGCCGGGCCGGCCAAGGCCGGCAGCGTGTGGCGCCAGTGCCCGAGACTGGCGCCGAAACCATGGATGAGCACCACAGCAGAGTCCGCATCGGCCGGACCCTGGCGGGTCCAGGCGATGCGGTGGCCCCGCCAGCTCCAGAACTGCGGCTGAGGCAGGGCCACGGTTGGGGAGGCGCGCTGGGATCAGACGCCGACCGTCTGGTTGGCGAGCAGGCTCTTGAGCTTGGCGAGCTCACCGGCCCAGCGCGGGTCTGGTGCTTCGCTGTCGACGCTGTCGGCGTGAACCACCTTGTCTACAGCGCGGCGGGCCGGGCCTGGGGCTCCGGCGCTGCGGCGATCGGAGGGAGCGGCCCCGCGGCTTTCGCGACGCTCGGAAATCTCGATGCGCAGGCTGTTGCCGCCGAACTCGCGGCCGTTGAGCTGTTCGATCACCGCCTCAGCGGTTTTGCGATCGTCGACGTTGGCGAAGCCGAAGCCGCGGCAGGCCCCCGTCTCACGGTCGTTGACGGTCTTGAAACGGACCCCCTCCCCCACAGCGCTGAACAGGGCCTCGAGCTCCTGGGCATCAAAAGTTCTCGGCAGGTTGCCGACGTAGAGGCGAACACTCATGGGGAAAGAAGAAGGGGAAAGCTTTGGCCGGCGATGCAAGCGCGCCTGTGCATGGAGAAGTTAATCACGCCGGGCCCCCGCTGCCGCTGCACCACTGCCGTGCCGCCATCAGCACCTGCTGACGCTCGGCAGGGCTCAGGGGCTGGCCGTTGCCGCCGCAGGGGAGCCGGCCGAACGCCCGTTCGCGGCTGAGATGCTCCAGCAGCCGGCCCAGCTCCGGCCCGGCCGCCAGCCCCAGCTCCTGCTGCAACTGGCGGCCGTCCAGCGGGGCGCACGGGTGGAACAGCGGATCGGCCGGGTTGCGCCAGCGGGCCAGGGCCGCCTGCGCTGCGGACGGCGGCAGGTGCAGCAGGAGCGCCGGCAGATCCGCCTCCAGGGATCGCTGCATCTCCAGCCGCGGCCCCTCCGGCAAGGCATCGAGATTGGGCGCGCCCCGGTCCGCCAGCTCCCGCCGCCAGCGCCGCAGCAGGCGACAGCGCTGCTGCAGGCGGCGGCTGGCCTGCAGCCGTGCCAGCCCCTCGCTGGTCAGCACCGCCGCCAGCCGCGCTAGAGGAAGCGCCAGGGTCTGTTCCGTGGCGCTCAGCCCTCGGGCCGCGGCCTGGGCCGGGGTCAGCGCGGCCAGAAGCGGTGCCGCCTCCGCCGCTGCAACGCCGCCCCAGGGCACCAGCAGCCCAGCCGCCAGGGCCTGAGCCAGCGGCTCCGCCCCGGCGGGCGCCGCCGCCAGGCGCTCCAGTTCCGCCAGCACCCGCTCGCCCGCCACCGCGCCCAACCGTCCGTGGTGCTCTGCGATCCAGCCCCAGGTGGTCGGCTCGATCGCAAAGTCGAGCTCGGCGGCCAGCCGCACGCCGCGCAGAAGCCGCAGCGGGTCGTCGAGCAGGTTGGCCTCGCGGATCGCCACCAGCCGCCGGGTCGCCAGGTGCTCCAGGCCGCCATGGGGATCCACCAGCCCCTGCGGCGGCTGCGCGACCGAGGGCGGCAGGGGCAGGGCGATGGCGTTGATCGTGTAGTCGCGCCGGTCCAGGTCGCTCTCCATATCGGGGCCGGCCTGGCGGGCTAGATCGATCGTCCAGCCCCGCAGCACCAGGCGGGCGATCGAGCGCTCTGGATCCAGGGCAACGAAGCTGCCCCCAAGGCGCCGCGCCAGCCCGCGGGTCAGCGCCAGCGCCTCCTCGGGCACCACAAGGTCGAGGTCGGGCCGCTCCTGCAGGCGCCCCAGCAGAGCGTCGCGCACCGCCCCCCCCACCAGGGCCGTGCCTGCTGGTAAATCCTCCGGGCCCAGGGGCCAGCGTTCCGGTCGCAACGACCGCCACAAGGCGGTGGCGGTCGCCCTTGGCGGACCCCACACAATGGGGGCAGGCCCGCTCTGCTGCGGCATGTGCATCTGTGTGGACTGCCACTGGGTCGACCGTTGCCAGGCCTATCACACGGTCGAGCGGCAGCATGGCGTTCCCCACCTCTGCTCCAGCCCCGATGTCCGCCCCCGTCAGCCCGTGATCCACGTGCAGGTGCGGCCCCTGCCCGGGGGGCAGGTGGGCACAGAATGGGACGTGCGCGCCTGCAGCGACTTCCAGTCCGATCCCGGGCGCTGGCGGCGCCTGCGGCCGGGGGCTCCGCTGCCGACATGAGCGTGTCCGGGGCATCGGCCCAGCCGGAGGGCTGGCTGCTGGCGCTGCACAGCTCCAGCGAGGTGCTTGGGGTGGGCCTGCAGCGGCTCCGCGACCCCCAGCCCACGCGGCTGGAGGCCTTCCCGCTCGGGCGGGCGCTGTCGCAGCAGCTGTTTGCCTGCGTGGAAGCCGTGCTACCAGCCGATGCCTGGGGATCTCTGGCCCGCCTGGCGGTGGCCACCGGGCCCGGCGGTTTCACCGGCACCCGCCTGACGGTGGGCCTGGCCCGCACCCTGGCCCAGCAGCTGGATCTGCCCCTGGACGGCGTCAGCAGCTTCCAGCTCGCGGCCCGCCGCCACTGGCGGGGCGGGGCGGGGCCTGCGGCGGGTCCGTGCTGGCTGGTGCAGGAGCTGCCTCGGCGCGGCCTCGTGGCCGGCCTGTACGAGGCGGCTGCCGACGAGCCTGGCGGCATCGCCGAGCGCCAGGCGCCACGCCTTTACACCGACGCCGCAGAGCTGGAGCCCCTGCCCCGGCTCGAGGCCGCCTGTCGCCAGCCTGACGACGTCGCCGAGCTGCTGGCGGTGGCCACGGCCCGCGCCGCCGCCGGCCTGACGGCGCCCTGGCAGCCGGTGCTGCCGCTCTATCCCACCAGCCCGGTCGGGGAGGCCTGATGGGAATGCCCCCCCGCCGCCGGCCCAGCCGTGCTCCCCGCGCCACTGCGCGCCCCGAGGCCCGAGCCCGCGCCAGCCGCGCCATCTCCAGCCGCCCCAGCCGGGCCCGCCGACCTCCGCCGCGCCGGGCTGGCCTGCCGCGCCTGCTGCTGCTCGCCTGCGCCGGGGGCGCCATGCTCTGGCTTTCCCGCGGTCGCTGGTGGCCCGCCCCGCCGCCGCCGCAGATGATCCTGGTGCTGGGGGGCGACAAGGACCGGGAGATCACGGCGGCCGATCTGGCCCGCAGCCGCGGCCTGCCCGTGGTGGTCAGCGGTGGCACCAATCCGGAGTACGCCCACTGGCTGTTCCAGGAGCGGGCCGGGTTGCCGCAGGGGCAGGTGCATCTCGACTACCGCGCCCACGACACCCTCTCCAATTTCACCTCCCTGGTGGACGACCTGCGCCGCGCCCGCATTCGCCACGCGCTGCTTGTCACCAGCAGCGACCACATGCCCCGGGCCCTTTTGGTGGGGCGCATCGTGGCGGGAAGCCGCGGCATCCAGCTCACGCCGGTGGCGGTGCCCTGTGGGGTGCTGTGCGCGCCGGAGGGGCGGCGGCTGGTGTGGGGTGATGGACTGCGGGCCGCCCTATGGGTGTTGAGCGGCCGTGACCTCAGGAGCTGGGCGGAAGTGCAGCTGGGGCCCTGGCTCCCCGCAGCCGGCTGGGCTGGATCAGCCCCTGCTCGAGAAGGGCGTTGATCTGGGCCTGGGCGGTGCGGGTGACGGCTTCAAGATCTTCGCGGCGGCGGGAGACAGGCGGCGGGATCGGCGTGCCGATGCGGATGTGCACCGGCACCAGCCGCAGCCCGGCCCCATTGGGCCCCAGGGCGCGGTGGCTGTTGACAATCGCCACGGGCAGGAGCGGAGCCCCGGCGCGAGCGGCCAGCAGGGCGGCTCCGGGTAGCGGGGCGTTGACGCGCCCGTCGCTCTGGCGGGTGCCGTCGAGGAAGACGCCCGTGGCCCAGCCTTCGCAGAGCCGCTCGTTGGCGGTGCGGATCGCCTGCCGGTCGCTGGCGCCGCGGCTCACCGGGTAGGCGCCGCAGGCGCGGATCAGGGGCCCCAGCAGCGGCACCTGAAACAGCTCGGCCTTGGCCATGAACGCCACCGGCCGGCCCAGGGCGTGGCCGAGCAGGGGGGGATCGAGGTGGGAGCCATGGTTGGCGACCACCACCAGCGGTCCATCCAGCGGCACGTTGGCCCTGCCGGCGGTGCGGCCCCGCAACAGGAGCCGGAATACCGGCCAGACCACCCCCCAGCTGATCAGCCGGTAGGGAAGGTTCGGGCGCGGCGAATCGATCAGGGTCGGCGGCGTGGGGGTCATCGCCCCAGGTCGGCGGCGCCGACGATCTGGGCGGTGACCAGGCCGGGGCAGCCACGTTTGATCAGGCCGCTGAGCACCGCGCCAGGGCCGATCTCCACGGCCGTGTCGATGCCTTCGCTCATCAGGCGTGCCATGGTCTCCCGCCAGCGCACGCCCTGCACCATCTGACGGCGCAGGCGTTGCTTGAGGGCATCGGCGTTGGTTTCAGGGCTGGGGTCGGTGTTGCTGAGCACCGGCACGCTGGCGTCGGCGAAGGGCACCCCGTCCAGCTCGGCGGCGAAGGCTGCGGCAGCCTCGGCCATGAACGGCGAGTGGAATGCGCCGGAAACCGCCAGCGGAACCGCCCGCTTGCAGCCGAGGGCCTCGGTGACGGCCGCCACCGCGACGGGGGTTCCCGAGAGCACCACCTGGGCGTCGCTGTTGTCGTTGGCAATCACCACGCCTTCCTCTGCGGCCACCAGCTCCTCCAGGCGCGCCCGCTCAAAGCCCATCACAGCGGTCATGGCACCGCCGCCGGCGGCCGCCATCAGTTCGCTGCGGCGCCGCATCAGCCGCAGGCCCGTGGCGGCATCGAAGACGCCGGCGGCGTAGAGGGCGACAAGCTCGCCGAGGCTGTGGCCCGCCACCAGCGCCGGGCTGCGGCCCTGCTGCCGCAGGGCATCCACCAGCAGGCTCTCGATCACGAACAGGGCCGGCTGGGTGTTGCGCGTGTCGTTGAGGTCGGCCAGCTCGCCGCTGGCGGTGCCGGCGCAGATCGCCAAGAGATCACGGCCCAGCAGATCGGAGGCCTGGGCGAAGCGCTCCGGCGCTCCGGGCAGCGGCAGCACCGCCTCGGCCATGCCGAGCTTCTGTGAGCCCTGTCCAGGAAACACCCAGGCGATTGCCATGCATCCTTTGCCGGATCAGGGGGAGATTACGGCGCGGCCGGGCTCGATCCCCTGGTACGGAACGGCTGCAGGGCTCAGGCCTGGGGGCCGGCCCAGCGCAGCAGGGCACCGCCCCAGCTCAGGCCTGCGCCAAAGCCGCTGCTGGCGATCAGGTGGCCGGGCTGCACCCGCCCGTCGCGAACCGCCTCATCGAGCATCAGGGGGATCGTGGCGGCCGACGTGTTGCCGTAGGAGGCGAGGTTGCTGAGCACGCGCTCGTGGGGCACATGGAAGCGGTCGGCCACGGCATCGAGAATGCGCTGGTTGGCCTGGTGCAACAGGAGCCAGTCGAGCTGGGCGGCGGGGATGGCGGTTGCGGCTAGCAGCTCCGCCAACACCGCCGGCACCTCCCGCACCGCGAACTTGTAGACCTCCTGGCCGTTCATGTGGATCGGTGCGAAGCCGCCCACCTGGGCGGAGAGCCCCCCCAGCAGCGGCCGCTGCTCCTCGGTCTGGCAAAGGGTGAGGCAGGCGTTGCGGCTGCCGTCGGAGCGCATGCGGAAGGCCAGCAGGCCTTCGTTTTCCGCTGCGGCGGCCTCCACAGCCAGGGCGCCGGCCCCGTCGCCGAACAGCACGCAGGTGCGGCGGTCGTCCCAGTCGAGCCAGCGGCTCAGCTGGTCGGCGCCGATGACCAGCACCCGCCGAGCGGCGCCGGCTCGGATGTACTGGGCGGCCGTGATCAGGGCGAACAGAAAGCCGCTGCAGGCAGCGGTGAGGTCGAAGGCCACGGCCTGCGGGGCTCCCAGGGCGGCCTGCACCCGTGGCGCGGTGCCGAACAGATCATCCGGGCTGGAGGTGGCCAGCAGGATCAGGTCGACGCTGGTGCTCGACCAGCCGGCATGGGCCAGGGCGGCGGCGGCGGCGCGGCTTGCCAGGGTGGTAACAGTTTCGCCGGGGCCAGCGATATGGCGGGCGCCGATGCCGGTGCGGCTGCGGATCCACTCGTCACTGGTGTCGACCCGCTCGCTGAGGCGCTCGTTGCTGATGCGGGCCATCGGCACGGCGCTGCCGCAGCCCACCAGCGCGATGCCGGGTTGTGCCGTTCCTGCGCCAAGCGCCACCGGAGTTCCGCCCGTGGTGGGCTCAGTCAACCACAGCTGCCCCGAGGGCGTGCAGATCCTCCATCACCCCGTGGCTGGCGGCGGAATGGGCCAGGCGCAGGGCGCTCAGCACAGAGAGCGCCTTGCTGCTGCCATGACCGATCACGCAGATGCCGTCAACCCCCAGCAGCAGGGCGCCGCCATGCTCGGCGTGGTCGAGGCGTTTTTTGATGCGAATCAGGTTGCTGCGCAGGAAGGCCGAACCCACCTTGCCCCGGCGTCCGCGCGGCAGCTCCGCCCGCAGCACGTCGAGCAGCACGCCGCCTACCGATTCCAGGAACTTGAGCAGCACATTGCCGGTGTACCCGTCGCACACCACCACGTCGAAGGAGCCGGAGAGGATGTCGCGGCCTTCGCAGTTGCCGGCGAACTGCAGCCGCTTCTCGGCCGCCAGCAGCGGGTAGGTGCGCAGGCAGAGCTCGTTGCCCTTGCACTCCTCCTCGCCGATGTTCACCAGGCCCACGCGCGGACGCTTCACCTGCAGCACATCGCGGCTGTAGATGTTGCCAAGCAGCGCGAACTGCAGCAGCCATTCCGGCTTGCAGTCCATGTTGGCGCCCACGTCGAGCACTAGCACCTGCTGCTCGGGGTCCTTGGTGGGGAACAGGGCCCCGATGGCGGGGCGATCGATGCCCGGCAGGCGGCCCAGGCGGAAAATGGCCGAGGCCATCACCGCGCCGGAGTTGCCCGCCGAGTACACCGCCAGCGCTTCGCCGCGTTTCACCAGGTCCATCGCCAGGTTGATGCTGGCGTCGCGCTTGCGGCGTACCACCGTGGCCTCGTCGTCCATGCCGACGGAGGGGCCGCTGGGCAGGATCTGGAGCAGGCCGCGGGACACCGCTTCGTCGAGATCCTCCTGAAGGCCGAGCTCGAGTACCGCGCGGCGCAGCGGCTCGGGTTCGGCCACGAAGCGGATCCGCAGGGGCAATAGCGCCACGGCCTGCAGGCAGCCCTCCAGGATCGGCCCGGGGGCGTGATCCCCCCCCATGCCGTCCACCGCCACCCAGAGGCGCTGGCGGTCGTCGATCGGCGTGCCCTCGGCCGGGCCGCCGTAGCCCTTCTGCAGGCGCCGCAGCGGATCGAACACCAGCGGCTGCAGCACCGAGCCCGCCACGTTGCCGGCGGCCCCGGCCACCTCCACCGCCACCGAGGCGGCGCCGCTGGCGGTGGAGGTGGCGGTGCCCATCAGGCTGGTTACCGCGGCGTTGCGCCGGTACCAGACCACCAGGCGACGGATTGGCCGGCTGGGCTTGCTGCGGCCGCCGGCGAGGCGTCGCCGGGCGCGGCCGGTGGGATCAGGTTCCTTCGGAGGCAACGGGTTCAACGATGCGCTGGAACAGATAGCCGGTGCCCCGGGCCGTGAGAATCAGCTCGGGGTTGGCCGGATCATCCTCCAGTTTGGAGCGCAGCCGGGAGATGTGTACGTCGACCACGCGGGTGTCGACATGACGCTCCGGGGTGTAGCCCCACACCTCCTTGAGGATCTCGCCGCGGCTGAACGGTTCGCCCGAGCGGCTGACCAGCAGTTCCAGCAAGCTGAACTCCATGCCGGTGAGGCGGATCCGCTCATCGCCGCGGTACACCTGGCGCTTGTTGGTGTCGATGCGCAGATCGCTCACCTGGATCACGCCCGAGTTGGGGATGCCGGCCACATGCTCCTTCTCCACGCGCCGCAGCACGCAACGGATGCGCGCCTCCAGCTCCTTGGGGCTGAAGGGCTTGACGACGTAGTCGTCCGCGCCGAGCTCCAGGCCCGTGATGCGGTCGGCCACATCGCCGAGGGCGGTGAGCATCACGATCGGCACGTCTGACTCGCGCCGCAGCTCCTGGCACACCCCGTAGCCATCGAGCTTCGGCATCATCACATCGAGCACAACCAGGTCGGGGTGGGATCGGTGGAATACCTCCAGGGCCTCCTCGCCGTCGCTGGCGGTGACCACCTGATAGCCGATCATCGAGAGACGCGTCTCCAGGATGCGACGGATGCTGGCTTCGTCGTCCACCACCAGGATGGTTTCCTTGGCGCCGCTGGCGGTGGCGCTGTGCGGTTGGGCGGGGGCGGGAGCCGTCATCTGACCCGAGACGCTGCTAATTGCATCCGGTCCACTGAAGGTGCCCGCCCCCCCTGACGTTCACCGAACGCCACCTTTCTTCATAGTCGCCCCCGCTCCCGTCGCCCGTGCCCCGATCCACCAGCTCCTATGTCTGCCAGAGCTGTGGTGCCCGCACCCGCCAGTTCTTCGGCCGCTGCGCCGGCTGCGGTGGCTGGAACACGTTGGTGGAGCAGGTGGAGGCGGCCGCCGATGGGCGTCGCCGCCGGCCGGTGGCGGATCCCGCCGCAGGCGCGGTTCCAGGCCGGGCCCGCCGCTCCGAGCCGATCGCGGCGGTGGGGGAGAGCCCGTTGCAGCGGCTCGGCAGTGGCTATGGCGAGTTCGACAGGGTGCTCGGCGGGGGGCTAGTGCCGGGCTCGCTGGTGCTGCTCGGCGGTGACCCCGGCATCGGCAAGAGCACCCTGCTGCTGCAGAGCGCCCGCGCCATGGCCGAGCGGGCCTCGGTGCTGTACGTGAGCGCTGAGGAATCGGCCCAGCAGGTGAAACTGCGCTGGCGCCGCCTGGCGGAGGCAGGCGGTGGATCCGCCGCTGAGGCGCCGCCAGCGCCAGCAGCTGCGGCCGAGCTGCAGCTGCTGGCGGAAACCGATCTGGAGCTGGTGCTCCAGGAGCTGGAGGCCCTGCGGCCCCAGGTGGCGATCATCGACAGCATCCAGGCCCTGCACGATGGGGAGCTCGCCAGCGCTCCCGGTTCGGTGGCCCAGGTGCGTGAGTGTGCCGCCGCCCTGGCCCGCATCGCCAAGCGGCAGCACACCGCCCTGGTGCTGGTGGGGCATGTCACCAAGGAGGGAATGCTGGCGGGCCCGAAGGTGCTGGAGCATCTTGTGGATGCGGTGCTCACCTTCGAGGGCGACCGCTTCGCCAGCCATCGGCTGCTGCGGGCGGTGAAGAACCGGTTCGGAGCCACCCACGAGCTGGGCGTGTTCGAGATGCAGGGCCGCGGTCTGGCGGAGGTGAGCAACCCCAGCCAGCTGTTCCTCGGTGGCGAGGAGCCCAGCAGCGGCACCGCCACCATCGTGGCCTGCGAAGGCACCCGGCCGCTGGTGGTGGAGCTGCAGGCGCTGGTGAGCCCCACCAGCTATGCGAGCCCGCGCCGCACGGCCACCGGCATCGGCACCAACCGCCTGCACCAGATCCTGGCGGTGCTGGAGAAGCACATGGCCCTGCCCCTGTCGCGCTTCGACTGCTATCTGGCTGTGGCCGGCGGCCTGGAGGTGGAGGAGCCGGCGGCGGATCTGGGGGTGGCGGCCGCAGTGGTGGCCAGCTTCCGCGACCTCACCCTGCCGGTCGGAACGGTGCTGGTGGGGGAGCTGGGGCTGGGTGGGCAGCTGCGGCTGGTGGGCCAGATGGAACTGCGTTTGCAGGAGAGCGCCCGCCTGGGGTTCCGCCGGGCGGTGGTGCCGAAGGGCAGCGGCCTGGCGGCTGTGGCCGCGGCGCTCGATCTGCAGCTGCTGGAGGCCAGCACGGTGGCCGAGGCCCTGGTGGCGGCGTTGGGAACGGAAGCTCGGGCCCGCCCTGACTGAGCCGGGAACGGGCTCAGAAGTACACGTCCACGTTGGCCCTACCGGACGACTTGAGCCAGTTTTCGATGTCGAGGTAGCCGCCGGGGTAGAGGCGCACCGCCTTGGTCCAGTGCTCGGCCGCCTGGTCGAACCAGCGATCAGCCTCGTCCTGGTTGCCGGCTTCCTGGGCGAGGCGGCCCCACTTTTCGTAGATCAGCCCCATGTTCTTGAAACAGGAGGGGGAACTGGGGTTCTCCTCCAGCGAGCGGCGGTAGTACTCGAGCGCTTTCTCCTCCTCGCCGTTGCTCATGAAGATGATCGCCATGTTCTTGAGGATCTCGGCCCGGTCTGTTTGGTTCTCCTCAAGCTTGAGGGCTTCCTCGTAGTTGTCCAGCGCCTCGGCGTAGTCGCCGTCGTTCTGAGCCGAGAGCCCGTCGCGGTAGTACACATAGGCCTCTTTGGCCTTGGCATCGATCGGCAGCAGCTTCACGATCAGATCGGCCATCACCGTGAAGCTCTTGTCGATGAAGTTGTCGTTGCGCTGGGAGCGGGGCACGGCGGCAGCCTCGGCAGGGCGGGCCCCCATCCTGCCGTCCCGGGCTGCCAGTGGCGGATGCCGTGGCCATGGTGGGCGGGCCCGAGCTTCCCCGTGATGGACAAGGACGAGATCCTGCGGCGTGCCCACCGCTTCTGCGCCCCCTTTCTTGTGGAGGAGGGCGATCGCTTCCGGCTCGACGACTGCGATCCCGCCAGCACCCTCGACCTCGACCCATCGGACAAGGAGGCGGCGGCGGAGCGGTTGCAGGAGGGGGTGGAGATCCTGGCCCAGCTGCAGGATCGCCTCTATGCCCAGGACCGTTGGGCCGTGCTGCTGATCTTTCAGGCGATGGATGCCGCCGGCAAGGACGGGACGATCAAGCATGTGATGAGCGGCGTCAACCCCCAGGGCTGCCAGGTGAGCTCCTTCAAGTCGCCCAGCGCGGAAGACCTCGACCACGACTTCCTCTGGCGCTGCCAGCGCCACCTGCCCGAGCGGGGTCGCATCGGCATCTTCAACCGCAGCTACTACGAGGAGACCCTGGTGGTTCGGGTGCATCCGGAGTTGCTGGCGCACCAGAAGGTTCCACAGGAGCTGGTGGGGGATTCGATCTGGAAGCACCGCTTCCGCGACATCCGCCACTTCGAGGACTACCTGGCCCGCAATGGCGTCCTGGTGCGCAAATTCTTCCTGCACGTCTCCCACAAGGAGCAGAAGCGGCGCTTTCTGGAGCGGCTCGACCATCCGGAGAAGAATTGGAAGTTCTCCGCCGCCGACATCCGCGAGCGAGCGTATTGGAAGGATTACATGCACGCCTATGAGGAGATGATCCAACACACCGCCACGCCGCAGGCGCCCTGGGTCGTGGTGCCCGCTGACCACAAGTGGTTCACGCGCCTGGTGGTGGCCGCCACCGTGATCGACGCCCTCGTCTCCCTCAACCTCCACTACCCCGAGGTGAGCGATTCCGACCGCGCTGCCCTGGCGAAGGCGCGCCAGGAGCTGGAGGCCGAGGGCTGAGCGGTTCGGCCGGTCTGCCTAGCCTGGGGGCGGCCCCGTTGCCGTGCCGGTGCTGTCCCCCCCTCCCCTGAGCCCCGCTTCGGCGGTTCCACCGCCCCCGCCTGTGGCGGCCACTCCCGATGTGTTGCTGCTTGATGTGGAGGGCATGAAGTGCGGCGGCTGTGTGCGGGCGGTGGAGCAGCGACTGCTCCAGGCCCGCGGCGTGCGTGCCGCCAGCGTCAACCTGCTGACCCGCACCGCCTGGCTGGAGATCGAGCCCGCCGCTAGCGATCCGCTGCCGGAGCTGCTCGCGAGCCTGGCCGCCCTCGGCTTTGCGGCCCGGCCCCGCCAGGAGGGCGAGACGCCGCCTGGCCTGCGCGAACGCCGCCGCCAGCGTGGCTGGTGGCAGCAGTGGCGCCAGCTGGTGGTGGCGCTGCTGTTGGTGCTGGTTTCTGGGCTCGGCCACCTCGCCGATGCCGGCACGTTGCCGTGGCTGGCTCCCCAGAGTCTGCTCGGCCGCCCTGTGCTGCATGCCCTGGTGGCCAGCGTCGCCCTGGCCGGGCCGGGTCGGCCGATCCTGGAGCAGGCCGTGCGCAGCGTTCGCGCCGGCCTGCCGGGCATGGATCTGCTGGTCGCCCTGGGCGTCGTCAGTGCATACCTTTCCAGCCTGGTGGGCTGGTTGTGGCCGACGAGCGGCTTCCCCTGCTTCTTCCACGAGCCCGTGATGCTGCTGGGTTTTGTGCTCACCGGCCGGTTCCTTGAAGAGCGGGCCCGTTGGCGCACCGGCAGGGCGATCGAGGAGCTGGCATCCCTCCAGAGCGACCACGCCCTGCTGCTGCTCGGCGATGACCTGCCGCGACGGGTGCGGGTGGGCGGCTTGCGGCCCGGGGATCGGATCCGCATTCTTCCGGGCGATCGCTTGCCGGTGGATGGGGTGGTACGGGAGGGGATCTCCAGCCTCGATGTCTCCGCCCTCACGGGCGAGTCGCTGCCTGTGGCCGCGGTCGCCGGCACGGCCTTGTCGGCCGGCAGCCTCAATCTGGAGAGTCCGCTGGTGCTGGAGGTTGCCCGCAGCGGGGCTGAGAGCGCCATTGCCCGCATCGTCCAGCTGGTGGAGCGGGCCCAGGCCCGCAAGGCGCCGATCCAGGGCCTGGCCGACCGGGTGGCGGGCGGCTTCGCCGTGGCGGTGCTGCTGTTGGCCGTGGCCACGTTCCTGTTTTGGTGGCTCTGGGGTGCTCGCCACTGGCCCCACCTGCTCATCGCGACGGTTGCCCCGGACCACAGCGGCCACGGCAGCCCTGGCTGGGGGGGCGCGGCGGTCCATGCCGTCGGGCCCCTGGGGGCTGCCGCCGCCACCCCGCTGGCCCTGGCCGTGCAGCTCTCCATCGCGGTGCTCGTGGTGGCCTGCCCCTGCGCCCTCGGCCTGGCCACCCCCACCGCACTGACGGTCGGCCTGGGCCGGGCGGCCCGCGCCGGCCTGCTGTTCCGTGGCGGCGATGCGATGGAAACCGCGGCCCGGCTCGATGCGGTTCTGTTCGACAAGACCGGCACCCTCACCCTGGGCCGACCGCTGTTGACGGCGTTGGAACCCCTCCAGTCCGGCGGCGAAGAGGAGCTGCTCCGCACCGCGGCCGCCCTGGAGCAGCAGAGCCGCCATCCTTTCGCCCACGCCCTGCTGCAGGAGGCGACGGCCCGGGGCCTGACGCTGCCACCGCTGCAGAGCTGCAGCGGGGTGGTGGGGGAGGGCCTGGAGGGGCGGCTGGAGGGATGCGAGGACCTCGTGCGGGTGGGCCGGCTTGACTGGTTGCAGCGCCTTGGGGTTGCGGTGGCGGACGACATGGAGGCTCACGCCCGGCAGCTGGAGCGGGATGGGGCCAGCGTGCTGGCGGTGGCGGCTGGGGATCGCCTCCTCGGTTGGGTGGCGGTGCGCGACCAGCCCCGCGCGGATGCGGCCGCCACCCTGGCCCGGCTGCGTTCCGAGGGGCTGGCCCTGGGGCTGCTGAGCGGCGACCGCCGCGCTGGCGTGGAGGCGCTCGGAGAGGCCCTGCAGCTGCGTCCCGAGGAGCTGGCCTGGGAGCTGCGCCCCGAGCAGAAGCTGCAACGCATCGAGGCACGTCGCGCCGGCGGCGTGGTGGCAATGGTGGGGGATGGGATCAACGACGCCCCCGCCCTTGCCGCCGCTGACCTGGGGGTGGCAATCGGGACTGGCACTCAGATCGCGCAGGAAAGCGCGGATCTGGTTGTGATGGGCGACCGGCTCCTGGGGGTGGCCACCGCCTTGGAGATCGCCCGCCGCACGATGGCCAAGGTGCGCCAGAACCTCGCCTGGGCCTTCGGTTACAACCTGCTGGTGCTCCCCATCGCCGCCGGGGTGCTGCTGCCCCGCTTCGGCCTGCTGCTCTCCCCCCCCCTGGCAGCCCTGCTGATGGCGGCCAGTTCGCTCACGGTCGTGCTCAATGCGCTGCTGCTGCAGGATGGCCCGGAAACGTGGCGGGAGCGGCCGCTGTGATCGGTACGCCCAGGGGGCGCTTTTTGGTGTTGGAAGGCATCGATGGCAGTGGCAAGAGCACCCAGTTGGAAGCCCTCGCCGCCTGGCTGCCCAAGAGCGGCCTGATGCCCCCCGGCGCCGCCCTGTTGTGCAGCCGCGAGCCCGGCGGCACCGCCCTGGGGCAGGCGCTGCGGCAGCTGCTGCTGCATCCCCCCGATGGCACCGCCCCCTGCACCAGCGCGGAGCTGCTGCTGTACGCCGCCGATCGTGCCCAGCATGTGGACACTTTGATACGTCCGGCACTGGCCGCCGGCAATTGGGTGCTCAGCGATCGGTTCAGCGGTTCCACCGCGGCCTATCAGGGCGATGGCCGCGGCCTGCCGCCGCTGCGGCTGGCGGAGCTCGAGCGGATTGCCACCGGTGGCCTGGTGCCAGACCTCACCCTTTGGCTCGATCTGCCCCTGGAGGAATCGCGCCGGCGACGCGGCCACCGCCCAGCCGACCGCATCGAGGCCAGCGGCGACGCCTTCCTGGCTCGTGTGGCCAACGGTTTCGCCCGCCTGGCCGCTGAGCGCGGCTGGGTCCGTGTCGATGCCACCCAGTTGCCCGAGCGGGTGTTGGCCGACTGTCAGCGTCAGCTGCAGGAGCGGTTTGCTGTCGCCAGGCGATGAGCGAACTGTTCGCCGACCTGCTCGGTCAGCCGCGGGCCGTGGCGCTGCTGGAGGCGGCCCTGGAGCGGCGTCGCCTGGCGCCGGCCTATGTGTTCGCCGGACCGGAGGGCGTCGGGCGACGGTTGGCGGCCCTGCGCTTCCTGGCGGGGGTGGTGGCCGGTCCAGCCGGCGCCGCCGCCCTGCGGCGCCGGCTGGACCAGGGGAACCATCCCGATCTGCTGTGGGTGGAGCCCACCTTCTCCCACCAGGGTCGACTGGTGCCGGCCTCGCGCGCCCAAGAGGAGGGGGTGAGCCGCCGCACGCCGCCCCAGCTGCGCCTGGAGCAGGTGCGGGAGCTGTCGCGCTTCCTGGCCCGCCGGCCGGTGGAGTCGCCCGCGGCGCTGGTGGTGATCGATGGCGCCGAGGCGATGGCTGAAGCGGCCGCCAACGCCCTGCTCAAGACCCTTGAGGAGCCGGGCGATGGTCTGCTGCTCCTGATCACGGCCGCCCCCGACCAGCTGCTGGCCACCATCCGCTCGCGCTGCCAGCTGATCCCCTTCGTGCGCCTGGGCGGGGAGCTGGTGGAGCGGGTGCTGGCCTCCTTGGGACCCGAGAACGGAGAGGCCGCCGGCACCGAGCCCCTCAGTGAGCCTCCCCGCCCGGATCCGCCGCTGCTTCTGGAGCTGGCCGCCGGCTCCCCCGGAGCCCTGTTGGACCACCGCCGCCAGTGGCAGGCACTCCCGGATGGGTTGGCGGAGCGCCTGCTGGCGCTGGAGCGCGATCCCCTGGCGGCCCTCAGCCTGGCCCGCGACGTGAGCGAGGCCCTCGATGGCGAGCAGCAGCTCTGGCTACTCAACTGGTGGCAGCTGGCCCTCTGGCGCCAGTGCGGCGATGCAGCCGCGATGCAGCGCCTGGAGCGCCTGCGCCGCCAGCTCCTGGCGCATGTGCAGCCGCGGCTTGCCTGGGAGGTGGCCCTGCTCGATCTGGCCGATGTCGCCGGCTGATCTCAGGCCACGACCTTGCTTGCGTCGGCCTTCTGCTTGCCCTGGCGGGCTTCTTCAATCAGAGGCTGGAGCTGGCTGAGCTGATCACCGCTGGGAATCTCCAGGCAGTACCCCGCCCCGTACACCGTTTTGATGAAGCGGGGCTTGCGGGGATCGGGTTCGAGCTTGGTGCGAAGGTGGCGCACATGCACCCGGATCGTCTCGATGTCGTCGTCGGGTTCGTAGCCCCATACCTCCTTGAGGATGAGCGAGGGGGAGACGGTCTGGCCGTGGCGCTGCAGCAGGCAGTGGAGCAGTTCGAATTCAAGGTGGGTGAGGCGAACCGGCTCGTCGAACCAGATCGCCTCAAACCGCTCCGGCACCAGGGTGAGGCAGCCGTAGCTGAGGATCTCGTTGTGCTTGCTGGAGAGCGGGGCCCGCTCGCTGCGCCGTAGCAGCGCCTTGACACGCACCATCAGCTCTTCGAGATCGAAGGGTTTGGCGAGGTAGTCGTCGGCGCCGGAGTTGAAACCGCTCACCTTGTCCTTGGTGCTGCCCAGGGCGGTGAGCATCAGGATCGGGATCTTGGCGGTGCGCTCATCGCGCCGCAGCCGCTGGCAGAGGGTGAGGCCATCCACCTTGGGCAGCATGAGATCCAGCAGGATCACGTCGGGGGCGTACTGCAAGGCCAGGGCCTGCCCCTTGATGCCGTCATCGGCGCGCTGCACATCGAAGCCACCGTGCTCGAGGTGGCCGGCGACCAGCTCGCGCATGTCGCTGTCGTCTTCGATCAGCAGGATGCAGGGCTTCATGGCGGGCGGGGCCGCTGGCAGCGCGGCGCACGAGGGGCGTCTTTCGGAATTGTCTCCGGTTTTGCTCCTCCGTGCAGCCTCCGCTGGCATCGGCCCACTGGCGGGGGAGGAACGGGACTCGGGACACCGCCCTGAGCCTGGCGGCCTGCCGGGCCAGAACGGGGGCCAGCACAGGCGTCCACCACGAACGGCACGGCGCCCGCCGCCGCCTGTGTTCAACATTTCTTCCGCTTCACCGCCTGTGAAGCTGCCGGGGCCGGGCCCATGGCACCCCATGGCTAAGTGACCTCCTTCGCCGACCAGGGGTCTTGGCAAGGAACAAAAAGAGAAAACTCCCCGGGCGGGATTCGAACCTGCGACCAATCGGTTAACAGCCGACCGCTCTACCGCTGAGCTACCGAGGAATGGGTGGCGGAGGACCCGCGCGCTGCGAACCCTACCCCTCGGCCCTGCCGGCGGGCAAGGGGGTCAGGGCCCGACGCAGCTCCGGACCGGCTAGCCAAGGGCCGATGTGGCCGTTCTCCATTCGGGCGGCCCCATCGCATTGGTCGAGCTCCTCCAGGCGGTGGGTGATCCACAGTGCGGTCAGCGGCCGATCCGCCCGGGAGCACAGTCCGCGGATCAGACCCAGCACCTCTCTCTGGCTTGTCGGGTCGAGCAGGGCCGTGGGTTCATCCAGCAGGAGCAGGGTGGCTTCGCTGGCGAGGGCTCCGGCGATCGCCAGGCGCTGCTTCTGGCCGCCGCTGAGGGTGTGGATCGGCCGGTTTTCCAGTCCCTCCAGGCCCACCTGGGCCAGGGCCCGCCGTAGGCGGCGACGGCGCTCGTCGGCCCCCAGCCCTGGGGGCAGGCCGAGTTGCAGATCACTGGCGCAGCTGGGCAAAAGAAGCTGGTGGTCCGGGTTCTGGAATACCAGGGCCGGCTTGAGGGGCATGTGAATGCGTCCGGTATCCGGCTGGAGCAGGCCACTCACCAGGCGCAGCAGCGTGCTCTTGCCGCTGCCGTTGCTGCCCACCAGCATCCACAGCCCGGCGTGGGGAATGCACAGGTTGCAGCCCTTGAGGGCCGGGTGGCCCGTGCCCCAGCCGAAGGTCAGATCTTCCACGAGCAGCGGCCAGGAGGCGTCGCTGGCGGCGGAGCCGGTGGGGGAGGGGGGCATGGCCGGTGGGCGTGGTGCGGGATCAGCCCTCGAAGCTGAAGCCTGGGCGGCGTCCACCCCCTCCGACCGCTGATTTCTCGTAGGTCTGCACAGCCACGATCTCGCCGCTGAGGAGGCTGACGCGCTTGTGAGGATCCTTTTCGCAGGTGATCTCCAGCACCCGCGGATGGCCGCTCTCCAAGGCCCTGCGCACCTCGTCATAGAGAGACTGCGCTCCCTCTTCCTCCTTGCGCTGCACGGCGACAGGCATGGGGCTCATGCGCAGGGAGATCTCGACGACGTACATGGGTCAGGGGTTGCCGGCCAGGCCACTCTGGCGAATCGCCCGTCCCGACAGGGAGCCCATGCGGACGGAAACCCGGCACTAGGTATAAGTGCTCATTCCCCCCTCCGCTGCCGGGTCGGACCGCACACGGAAGCCCGACCCTCCTATGCTGGCGATGTAAAGCTTCATGAAGTGCCCCTCATGACGATCGCTGCAGGGCGCTTGCCGCAGCGGGGATGGTTCGACGTCCTCGACGATTGGCTCAAGCGCGACCGCTTCGTTTTCGTGGGCTGGTCCGGGTTGCTGCTGTTCCCTTGCGCCTATCTGGCGCTGGGCGGC
>JBKDSQ010000042.1:0-38458 GCA_046340895.1 Synechococcaceae cyanobacterium
GTTGGTGGAGGTGATCCACTCGCAGAACTGGTTCCACGCCGAAGCGCCGGAGCGCTGTTGGAGAGTGGCAGTCATGAGAACGGAAGGGTGTGCCTCGGCCAGGGCCGGGGCGGAACATGGAAGGGCGGAATCCCGCCGACCTCACTGTAACGGGATGTTGCGGGGTGTGTAAAGGGGGTTCATGAAGAAAGTCCGGCGGCGGCGGGTCACCTGGAGCCCCAGCCTCACCCTGGTGCCCACCCACGCCTGCTTCAACGCCTGCGGCTACTGCGGTTTCCGCCGGGCTCCCGACCCCCGCAACCCCCTGGCGGACGCCCTCAGCGAAGCCGCCGCCGCCGCCCGCCTCGCCCACGCCCCCGAGGCCCGCGAGGTGCTGCTGCTCAGCGGCGAGGTGGCCCCCGCCTCCCCCTGGCGCCCCGCCTGGTTCGCCCGCCTGCTCTCGCTGTCGCGCCTTGCGCTGGCTGCCGGCCGCCTGCCCCACACCAACGCCGGCCCCCTCTCCCGCCGCGAGATGGCCGCCCTCGGCCGCCTCAACCCTTCCCTTGGCCTGATGCTCGAAGGCATCGGCCCCGCCTGGGACGCCCTGCACCGCCACGCCCCCAGCAAACGCCTGCAGGTGCGCCTCGGCCAGCTGGAGCAGGCCGGCCGCCTCGGCATCCCGTTCACCAGTGGCCTGCTGCTCGGTGTGGGCGAGAGCGCCGCTGACCGCCGCCGTTCGCTGCAGCATCTGGCGGATCTGCAGCGCCGCTGGGGCCATCTGCAGGAGGTGATCCTCCAGCCCTGGCGCCCCGGCCAGGCCGCCGCCCCGCTCTCTGAGGCCGCCTGCGACGACCTTCTGGGCGTGATCGCCGAGGCCCGGGCCCTGCTGCCGCCCGAAGTGCACCTGCAGGTGCCCCCCAATCTCTGGCCTGCCGCCCGCTTGGTGGACGCCCTGGAGGCCGGCATCGATGACCTCGGCGGCATCGACCGCAGCGATGTGATCAATCCCGCCTACCCCCAGCCCGATCCGGCCGACCTGGCCCGCCAGCTGGCGGCCGCCGGCTGGCGGCTTCAACCGCGCCTGTGCGTGCACGAGGCCTGGATCCCACGCCTCACCGGCCCCTTGCGCCGCCGCGTGGAGCGGCTGCGAGGCTCCTGGCCGCCCTGCCTTCCCCAGGATTGTTAGGGTCTGCGCCCCCGGGTCTGCAGGATTTCGCCGTACCCCCGGAGCCTTCCTCCACCCTTGCCGCTGCTCCCCCGCCCGTGATCCCCACCGACGCTGCCGCGGAGGCCCGGGTGCTGCTGGTGCGCCTGCCGTGCAATCCGATCTTCCCGATCGGGCCGGTGTATCTGGCCGACCATCTGCACAAGCAGTTCCCGTCGCTGCCGCAGCGCATCCTCGACCTGGCGGCCGTGCCCCTGCTCGATGTGGAGCGCACGCTGGCGGAGGCGGTGCAGGGTTTCCGGCCCAGCCTGCTGGTGTTCTCCTGGCGCGACATCCAGATCTACGCGCCGGTGGACGGCCGCGGCGGCAATCCGCTGCAGAATTCGTTCGAGGTGTTTTACGCCCGCAATCCGTTGCGTCGGCTGCGCGGTGCCCTGGGGGGCCTGCGGCTGATGGGGGCCTATTACGGCGAGCTGCGCCGCAACCTGGCCCTGATCCGCCGCGGCCTGCGCCTGGCCCGCCGTCACGTCCCGGGCGCCCGGGCGGTGGTGGGCGGTGGCGCGGTGAGCGTGTTCTACGAGCAGCTGGGTCGCCGCTTGCCCGCCGGCACCGTGGTGTCGGTGGGGGAGGGGGAAACGCTGCTGGAGCGGCTGGTGCGCGGCGAATCGATCGCGGGCGAGCGCTGTTATGTGGTGGGCGAGGCGCCGCGGCCGGGGCTGATCCACGAACCGCCGGCGCCGGTGGAAAAAACCGCCTGCGATTACACCTACATCGCCTCGATCTGGCCCCAGCTCGACTGGTACCTCGATGGCGGCGATTTCTACGTGGGCGTGCAGACCAAGCGCGGCTGCCCCCACAACTGCTGCTATTGCGTCTACACCGTGATCGAGGGCAAGGCGGTGCGCGTCAACCCGATCGAGGAGGTGGTGGCGGAGATGCGCCAGCTCTATGACCGCGGCGTGCGCGGCTTCTGGGTCACCGACGCCCAGTTCATCCCCGCCCGCCGCTACATCGAGGACACCAAGGCGCTGCTGCGCGCGATCCAGGCCGAGGGCATGGACGACATCCGCTGGGCTGCCTACATCCGCGCCGATAACCTCGACGCCGAGCTGGCCGAGCTGATGGTGGCCACCGGCATGAGCTATTTCGAGATCGGCATCACCTCCGGTTCCCAGGAGCTGGTGCGGCGCATGCGCATGGGCTACAACCTGCGCACGGTGCTCGAAAGCTGTCGCCTGCTGGCCCAGGCCGGGTTCCGCGATCACGTCTCGGTCAACTATTCGTTCAACGTGATCGACGAACGCCCGGAAACCATCCGCCAGACGATCGCCTACCACCGCGAGCTTGAGGCGATCTTCGGCGCCGACCTGGTGGAGCCGGCGATCTTCTTCATCGGTCTGCAGCCCCACACCCACCTGGAGCAGTACGCCTTTGAGCAAGGGGTGCTGCAGCCCGGCTACAACCCGATGAGCATGCTGCCGTGGACGGCCCGCAAGCTGCTCTGGAATCCCGAGCCGATGGGCCGCACCTTCGGCCGCGTGTGCCTGGAAGCATTCCAGCGCAACCCCTCCGATTTCGGCCGCACCGTGCTGGAGCTGCTCGAGCGCGACTACGGCCGCGCGCCGCTGGAGCAGGCGCTGCGGGCGCCGGTGGAGGGCCGCAGAGCCCTGGCCACCGCCGTGCGCTGAGCCCGCCATGCCCCCTGCCCCCAGCCGCAACCTCTCCCCCGAGAGCCTGGAGTTCTTCGTGCGCACCTGGGAGGTGTACCACCGCGTCGTCGCCGACGACCTGATGGAGCACACCGGCCTGCTGGCGGCGCTGCAGCGACGACTGGAAGGGTTCCTGCAGGAGCACGGGCCGGCCCCGCTCACGCTGGTGGATCTGGCCTGCGGCGATCTCACCACCCTGGCGCCGCTGCTGCGCCAGCTCCCCCTGGCCGGTTTCACCGGTGTGGATGCCTGCGCCACGGTGCTGCCCCTGGCCCAGGCGCGCCTGAAGGGCTGGCCCGTGCCCTGCCGCTGGCTGGAGGAGGACCTGCTGCATTGGGCTGAGCGCGCCGGCGAGCGCCACGGCCTGATCAGCTGCCTGTTCGGCCTGCATCACCTCGCCGACGCCGACAAGCAACGCTTCCTCGCCGCGGTGGCCGATCGGCTGGCGCCCGGCGGCCTGCTGTTGATCGGCGATGTCTTCCGGGAGCCCGGCGAATCCCGCGATCACTACCTGCAGCGCTACGTGCACCGCATCCGCCACGGCTGGAGCAGCCTGCCGCCGGCCCAGCAGAACCACGTGGTGGCCCATATCACCAGCAGCGACTTCCCGGCTGAGCGCGATCAGTTCGTCGCCATGGCGGCCCAGGCCGGGTGGCAGGCGCAGTGGCTGTGGAGGGGCTCGCACCGGGCGGAAGCCCTGCTGGCGCTCCGCCGCTCACCAGAAGCGCCGCCCCAGCAGCAGCAACAGCCCTAGCCCCAGCCAGCCGGGCAATCCGCCGATCGGGTTCACGGGCAGGGCGCCGCCGCTGCCCCCCAGCCAGTCCGGCGTGCGGGGCGCCAGCTCCAGCAGCCCGGCCTGCAGGGCGAACCAGCCCCCCACCAGGCCCCCGTGCAGGCCGATCGCGCCCCAGAGCAGGCCGCCGTCGGCGCGGCGCCGCAGCGCCAGCGCCAGCCCCAGCAGCACCAGCCCGCCAAGCAGCCCCACCGCCGCCAGCCCCGGTGCCTGCGCCCAGGGATGGAGCAGGGCGAAGATCGCGGCCTGCAGCGGCAGCGCCCGCCGTGTCCCCAGCTGCAGCTCCAGCTCCCCCCACAGCCAGCCGCGGAACAAGAGCTCCTCGGCGAAGCCCACCCCGAGCACCAGGGCCACGGCGTTGAGGACCTCACCGCCGTCGAGGCGGCCGCTCCAGCGCGCCTGCCCCGCCAACAGCAACAGCAGCGCCGCCCCCGCCAGCAGCAGAGCGGCCTGCAGCAGACCCCCCCCGAAGGCCTTCAGCCCGGCTCCTGCCGGCCCGGCCAGCCCCAGCCGCCGCCAGGGCCGCTCCTCCCGCCACACCCGCCGCAGCCGCCCGGGCAGGGTGGCCAGCAGCAACGCGAAGGCGATCACCACCCCCACCAGATCCACCTGGTCGAGCCGCAGGCCGGGGGCGAGCAGCAGCAGGGGCCGGGAGACGACCCAGCCGATGCCGTAGAGAAGCGGCACGTAGAGCAGGGTGCCCCACCAGGGCGGCGCCATTCAGCTCTCCGGCTCGATCGTGCTGGTGAGGCCCTTGGCCTTGAGGGTCTCGCAGTAGAACTCCGCCGGCTCCAGGTCGCAGACGATCACCAGGCCCACGCCGGTGTTGTGGGCTTCGAGCATCACGGCGATCGCATCCTGCTCGCTCAGGGAGGGCACCACCTGGCGCAGCGTGACCACCACGTACTCCATGGAGTTGACCGGATCGTTGTGGAGCAGCACCTTGTAGCGGGGCGAGGGCTTGCGCACCCGCTCCGGCGCCTTCTCGATCACGGCGGCTCCGCCGGGGCTGCCCGCGGGCGTGCTGGTGGCGAAGGGGACGCTCACGGGCAGGGTAGGAAGAGGGGAATGGGCACCAACTTTAGGCAGCTTCCTCAGAGCGCCTGCACCCGCCGCATCGCCTCCTCCACGTTGGCGCGGCTGTTGAAGGCCGAGAGGCGGAAGTAGCCCTCGCCGGCGGCGCCGAAGCCGCTGCCGGGGGTGCCCACCACATGGGCGCGCTCCAGCAGCCGGTCGAAGAAGCCCCAGGAATCCACGCCCTCGGGCGTTTTCAGCCACACGTACGGGGCCTGCTCGCCGCCGTAGACCGCCAGCCCGGCGGCGCTGAGCTCGCGGCGGATGATCGCCGCGTTCTCCATGTAGAAGGCGATCAGGGCCTTCACCTGGGCCTGGCCCTCGGGCGAGTACACCGCTTCGGCACCGCGCTGCACGATGTAGCTGACGCCGTTGAACTTGGTGCACTGGCGGCGGTTCCACAGCCCCCACAGCTCCACCCGCTCGCCGTTGGCGGCCGTGCCCATCAGCCCGCGCGGCACCACGGTGAGGGCGCAGCGGGTGCCGGTGAAGCCGGCGTTCTTGGAGAAGGAGCGGAATTCGATCGCGCAGTCGCGCGCGCCCTCGATCTCGTAGATCGAATGGGGCAGCGATGGATCCTGGATGAAGGCCTCGTAGGCGGCGTCGAACAGGATCAGGGCGTCGTGGGCGCGGGCGTAGTCGACCCAGGCCTGGAGCTGCTCGCGGGTGGCCACCGCGCCGGTGGGGTTGTTGGGGAAGCAGAGGTAGATCAGGTCCACCTTCTGCTGCGGGATCGGGGCGGTGAAGCCATTGGCGGCGGTGATCGGCAGATAGGTGAGGCCGCCATAGCGGCCGCCTGCATCGGCCTCGCCGGTGCGGCCGGCCATCACGTTGCTGTCCACATACACCGGATACACCGGATCGGTGACGGCGATGTGGTTGCCTTCGCCGAGGATGTCGAGGATGTTGGCGCTGTCGCACTTGCTGCCGTCGGAGATGAAGATCTCCTCGGCGCTCACCGTGCAGCCGCGGGCCTGGAAGTCGTGCTGCGCGATCGCCTCGCGCAGCCACAGGTAGCCCTGCTCGGGGCCGTAGCCGTGGAAGCCCTCGCGGGTGCCCATCTCGTCGACCGCGGCCTTCATGGCGGTGCGGCAGGCCTCCGGCAGCGGCTCGGTGACATCGCCGATGCCGAGGCGGATGATCGCGGCATCGGGGTTGGCCTCGCTGAAGGCTTTGACGCGCCGGGCGATCTCGGGGAACAGGTAGCCCGCCTTGAGCTTGAGGTAGTTGCCGTTGACCTGGACCATGGAGGGCGGGCGCCGTGCGCGGGGGTGTCGCCGGATTGTCCTATGGCGGGGGCCTGCGGTTCCGCCAGCATGGGCGGAAGGACGAGCCCGCCAGCGGATCCACGGGTTGCTGCGCCAGGCGTGGCGTTGCGCGAGTTGCCCAGCGCCGGCGGCGAGGCCGATTACGGGCTGTTCCCGGGTCGCGAGCTGGTGGGCGTGGTGGAGGCCAAGAAGCTGGGCGCCACCCTCGGCGGCGTGGAAGCGCAGATGCTGGCCTAAGCCAGCGAAACCCTGCCGGGGCTGGTGGTGCCGTTCCGGCCGCTGCCGTTTCGCTACGAGAGCACAGGGATCGAGACCTTCTTCACCAATGGGCTCGAATCGGACGCGGCGCCTGCATGTCTTATCTACCTATGGTGGATGGCTCTGTGAACCACCGCAGTTCCATAGCAGCGAGGCCTATCAGGTGCCGGTCACTCTGCGCCACCCCTCTGCAAGCTCCATCCTGTCGGGCGAGATCCCTCCTTCCATGCTGTCATCGGTCGCCCTTCGGTCACCACAGCCGGCACGGGATTGGGATCGAACTGGTGATCATGGCGCCCCCACTGGTCGATCGGCGAGCTGCCCCGCTGCGGGCTGCGGAACCGCCCCCGTTTGAGCGCACTATGCACGGCACGCATCGCTTCATTCCTGCCCATCCGCGCGGCGATAAAGCACCTGCCCAACCCGCTCGATGTGGGCCAGCAGCGGCGGATGGCTCAGATCATCCAGGCGCGAGAGATCGATCATCCAGGGCAGCAGCAGATCATCGAGTTCGGCCTCGATCCGGGCCAGGGTGCTGAAGCCGACCGCCGGTCCCACCAGGGTGAGGTCGATGTCGGAGGCGGGGCGTTGGCGGCCCATGGCGCGGGAGCCATACACAATCGCCTGCTCCACCTCCGGATGGGCGGCCAGCACCTGCTGGATGGCCTCAATCGCTGTTTCGGGCAGGCCGAAGCGCTGGGGCGTCTGCGGCTGGGAGGTGGTGGTCATCGCGAGGCTGCGGCCAGGGAAGTGAACCGCTCGTTCAGCGCAGAGAAGGCCGGATAGAAGAGCGCGATCACATCACGGGCGATCGACTGGGCCTGCTCGAGATTGTAGGTGTGCGACGACTGACTCCGGGAACGAATCATCGCCATCCAGGTGTTGCCATCGCTGATCAGCCCATTCAGAAAGGCCAGCCGCGTGACATCCCTCGATCCTACAACTCCGCTGATTCCCTGTTGCTCCAGTTCGCTGAGCTCGCGCTCCTGCGCCAACCGCACGCCACGCTCGAGCACCAGCAGCGCCCGCTGGAAATTGTCGAAGCGCTGCAGCCAGCGGATGTCGTTGCCTGTCATGGCCTCAGATTAGGCGGGAGGTCCCCGCGCCGGTGCACCCCTGGGCCATCATCCCTGCCCTGCTCCGCACCGCGTCGTCCGCCGGCACCCCCGAACCCGTAAGGATCGGGCGGATAAGGGAATGGTGGGCGGGCCATGCCGCTACTCGTAGTGGGTCCAGAGGTGCAGGACTTTGACAATCCGATCGTCATCCAGAACCTGATAAAGAAGCCGATGTTGGATGTTGATTCGCCGTGAGCTGGCGCCGCGCAGATCTCCAACGAGGCTTTCATGCGGCGGTGGCTGGGTATGACGTGTCCTCCGCCATTCCATCCAGCCGGCGCAGGTGATCCTCCACCGTGTCCGCCTGGAAGCGACCGGCAGCCAGACCGGCGCGGGTTCCCTGCAGGGCGATCTCCAGTTCACAGTCGCGCAGGCGCTGGTAGGCAGCGGCCGGCATCACCACAGAGCGCAGCTAGCCCCGCACGCTCAGCCCCACCTCCGGCTCGCGGTCGAGTGGACGGGCAATGGCGCCAATCCCGGCCGTCTTCAGCTCGTTGGTGGAGATGGTTTCCATCGGCATCGCCTGCGTGCGCTTGGTTACACGCTAAATCGGGCGGGCGAGAGGACTGGATCTGGGCGCGTCATGGTCTGGTACGGCGTTTTGCAGTATCGTGAACTCAGTGGAAAGGGCAGTGGCGATGGCAATCGACGAGCGGCTGGATCTCAAGCTCAGCACCGAGGACAAGCAGTTGTTTGCCCAGGCTGCCGCGATTGAGGGCCTGACCATGGCTGCCTTTGTGCGCTCTGCTGCCAAGCAGCGAGCCGCCGCGGCCATCCAGCAGCAGTGCCAGCTGCGCCTCTCCCAGCGTGATTTCACGGCGTTTCAGGCTGCCATCGCCGAACCATTCGCTCCCAATCCCGCCCTGCAGGACGCTCTGAACGACGCCGCCAGCCGCGTCAGCCGTGTTTGAGGAGCAGCGGCTCGATCCCAGGCGTCACGATCGCAAGGGGTTCAGCTGTGGTGTTGAGGCGCTCGATCGCTTTCTCCAGCAGCACGCTCACCAGGCCATGCGACGGGGGGTCAGCCAGACGTTTGTGCTGGTTCCAGCTGACGACACCGCGGCGATCGCCGGCTTCTACACCCTGGCGCCTGCCGAGGTTTCGCTGGCAGACCTGCAGATCGGCGATGCGCGGCCCCTGCCTCCCTACCCCGTGCCCTGCTTTCGGATGGGACGTTTCGCCCGAGATCAGCGCTGGCACGGCCAGGGCATTGGGCCGCTGCTGCTCGGCTGCGCGGTGCAGCGATGCCTCGACGCGAAGCGCTCTGTAGGCGGCTACGCCCTGGTTGTCGATGCCAAAGATGCCGCTGCAGAAGCGTTCTATGTCCGCCATGGATTTCGGGCTTACCGGGATACGCCAGGCAGCTTGTATCTACCTCTCGGGGCCTGAACTTTCACAGACCCTTGTCGCAAGATCATGCTCAGAGCGACGACTCTCTGGCCTCCGGCACCGCTTCGGCATCAAGGGCGGGGTCGGCAGGTGATTCAACCCACCTCGCCTGGCTCCGGCGGCGGCTGGCTGATCAGAGCAAGGAAGGCCTTGAGCCGGGATCGGTTGGGCTCGGAGGGCTCGATCAGGACTCGGGCGGAAAGCAGAGTGCATCGATCGAGGCGAGCCGTTGCCTGCCTCTGGCGTTCTCTTTCCTCAGCTGCTCGGTTTCGTTCTCGATCTGCTTCGTTCTCGCGTCGATCTGCCTGATCCGCAGCTTGCTGAGAAGCATGCGCTGCTCGTGATCGGAATCGCGACGCCAGGTGAGCAACTGCTGCGCAGAAGCCTGCGCCTTCGGTGCGAGCCCCTCGAGTCCAGCGAGCCAGGACACCCCAGCCGGCATTCCTGAGGGACCTCTTTAGGCTGGTTGTTAACTGGTTGGACTTGGCTCGTGCGCAGCGTCGGTGCTTTTGAGGCCAAGACCCATCTGGCCGCCCTGTTGGATGCCGTGAGTGCCGGAGAGCAGATCACCATCACCCGGCATGGCCGTCCCGTGGCCCGGCTCGTGCCCCCGGCTGGCGAACCTGCCGGCAGCGTGGCCGACACGATCGAGCGCCTGCGCCACTTCAGCGAAGGCCAGACCCTCGGAGGCCTTCGCATGGCTGAGCTGCGCGACCAGGGGCGCCGATGAGCGTCCCGCCCATGGGCGCCACCGTTTCCCCAGACGGCGATCTCGTGCTCGACGTGTCGCTCAGCTGCGCCTGGTGTTTCGCCGACGAGGCCAGTCCCGCGGCCTGGAAGCTGTTGGAGCGCATGCAGAAGGCCGTGGCCCATGTGCCCGCCCTCTGGCTCTGGGAAATGGGCAACGTGCTCGTCCAGGCCGAGCGGCGCGGGCGCATCACCTCCGCAGCCATCCGTACTTCCTCGGCCTGCTCGAAACCCTGCCAGTCTGCGTTGACCACGCCACCACGGCCAGCGCCTGGCACGACACCCTCGCCCTGGCCCCCAGCCACGGCCTCACCGTTTACGACGCCGCCTACCTGGAGCTGGCCCTGCGCCGCGGTCTGCCGCTGGCCAGCCGCGACAAGGCTCTCCAGGCCGCTGCCCGCCGCGAGGGCGTGCCACTGCTCCCCAGTTGAGCGGGCTGGGTAGCGTCAACCCAACAGGACAACCCCATGAGCACCGACGCCAACCGCATCGCTCAGTAGCTGTGGAGATCCTGCACCGTGCTGCTGTTCCTCAGGCTCGCCCATGAGCAGACGCAGCCCCCCCCTGGAGCCAGCCCTCGCCGATCCCCGCGGGCTGGGCTGGAGCCCCTTGCTGGGGCTGGTGTTTCGCAAGGCGCAGAACAAGATTCAGGATCCGGCCAAACGCAAGCGCCTGATCGCCGATCTGCTCGGCAAGGAGCAGTGGCTGCGGTGCGACGCCGACATCAAGGGCGATGCCTACGCAGGCCAGTCGCCGCGAGCTGGTGCAGGCAGGTGTTTCGGCGGCTCAGGTGGACCGGTAGCTCGACGACTCGCTGCCGGCCCGCACCGATGACGCCCTGCGCCAGCTCGGCGGCGACCGCTACGACATCGGTGCCACCAATCCGCCCTTCAGCCGCAAATCGTCGATCAAGGTGATCGGTTTCTGGGCCACCACCTCCAACAAGCCGCTCCGTTGCGTGCAGCACATCAAGTCGCTGCTCAGGATCATTGGCCGCCAGCCCACCTGGAGCGAGGCCAACCCCGAAGGCGGCTGGCGGGCCTTCGCGCTGGAAGCGCTGCCCGAGCCCGATGCGATCGCGGCCGAGATCGCCGACGACCTGCGCAGCGCCCTGGAGCAGATGGAGGCGATCCTGGGGGATCTGCATACGATCGGTCCAGTGCCGCCGCCGCCGCCGCCGTGACGCCCGCCCCCGCCTCCGCGGCCCCCACCCCCGCGAGCCTCGCCTCCTCGAGCCCCGTCGACTTTGAGGCCCTGATCGACCCGGGCATCAGCCGCCCGGCCCGCTACCTCGGCAATGAGCTGGGCGTGCGGCCCCGCGACTGGGAGACCGACTGGGCCGCGGCTGGCGTGCGCTGGGCCCTCACCTATCCCGAGGTGTACGAGGTGGGCGCCAGCAACCTCGGCCACATCATTCTCTATTCGATTCTCAACAGCGTCCCCGGCCAGCTCTGCGACCGCGCCTATCTGCCCGGCGCCGACCTCGCCGAGCGGCTGCGGCAGCAGGGCCTGCCCCTGTTCGCGGTGGAGAGCCGCCGCCCCCTGGCCGCCTTCGACATCCTGGGCTTCTCGCTCAGCTACGAGCTCGGCGCCACCAACATCCTGGCGATGCTCGATCAGGCCGGCATCCCGATCCGCGCCGCCGACCGCGGCGACCTGCCCCTGGCGGATCCCGCCGCCCCACCGCTGATCTTCGCCGGCGGGCCCACGGCCACCAGCAACCCGGAACCCTTCGCGGCCTTCTTTGATTTCATCGCCCTCGGCGATGGTGAGGAGCTGCTCCCCGAAATCGGCCTGGTGGTGGCGGAGGGCCGCGCCGCAGGTCTGGGCCGTCGCGATCTGCTGCGCGATCTGGCTCTGGTGCCGGGGGTCTACGTGCCCAGCCTCTACGCCCCCGGCGCCGATGGCGTCAGCGTCGAGCCGCTCGAGCCCGGCCTGCCGCGACGCATCCTGCGCCGCACCGCCACGCCGATGCCCCACTACGCGATGGGCCTCGTGCCGCACGTGGAAACGGTGCACGACCGGCTCACGGTGGAGATCCGCCGCGGCTGCACCCGCGGCTGCCGCTTCTGCCAGCCCGGCATGCTCACCCGCCCCGCCCGCGACGTGGAGCCCGAGGCGGTGATCGAGGCGGTGGAGGAGGGCATGCGCCGCACCGGCTACGCCGATTTCTCGCTGCTCTCGCTCAGCTGCAGCGACTACCTGGCCCTGCCGGCGGTGGGGGTGGAGCTGCGCAACCGCCTCGCCGAGCGCAACGTCAGCCTCACCCTGCCCAGCCAGCGGGTCGACCGCTTCGACGCCGACATCGCCCACATCCTCGGCGGCACCCGCCGCGCCGGCCTCACCTTTGCCCCGGAGGCCGGCAGCCAGCGCCTGCGCGACATCATCAACAAGGGCCTCACCGATGCCGAGCTGCTGCGCGGCGTGCGCACCGCGATGGAGAACGGCTACCGGCGCCTGAAGCTTTATTTCATGATCGGCCTGCCGGGCGAGACCGATGCCGATGTGCTCGCCATCGCCGACACCTGTCGCCAGCTGCAGCAGCAGTGCCGCGATCTGGGGCGCCTCGATCTCAACCTCACGATCAGCAACTTCACCCCTAAGCCCCATACCCCCTTCCAGTGGCACAGCGTCTCCACCGCCGAATTCCGGCGGCGCCAGGAGCTGCTGCGCGGCGCGCTGCGCTCGCTGCGGGGCCTGAAGGTGAACTTCACCGATGTGCGCCTCTCGGCGGTGGAGGATTTCATCGGCCGCAGCGACCGGCGGCTGGCGCCGGTGATCGAGGCGGCCTGGCGGGCCGGCGCCGGGCTGGATGCCTGGTTCGAATCAGCGGATCGCACCTATGCCGCCTGGAGCGGCGCGATCGAGGCGGCGGGCCTGGGCGGCCGCTACCGGGCGCTGGAGATGGGCGAATGGGCCGCCGCAGAAGCCCTCGATCCCGCCGATCTGGAGGCCTTCTGCCGCCAGAGCCTGCCCTGGGACCACATCGACAGCGGCGTCGACAAGCAGTGGCTGGCGGAGGATCTGCAGCGGGCTCTGGCCGCCGCCGTGGTGCCCGACTGCTCCTTCGAGGGTTGCAGCCACTGCGGCGTCTGCGGTCCGGAGCTGGGGCACAACGTGGTGGTGCCGCCGCCGCCGGTGCCCGGGCGCCTGCCGCCCCGGGCGCCGGCCAGCGAGCGCCAGGTGCGCCTGCGCTTCGGCTTCGCCAAGCGGGGCTCGCTGGCCCTGATCAGCCACCTCGACACCCTGCGCCTGCTGGAGCGGGCCCTGCGTCGCACCGCCCTGCCGGTGAGCTTCACCGGCGGCTTCCATCCGCTGCCCCGCCTGCAGCTGGCCCTGCCGCTGCCGCTCGGGGCCGAAGGCCACGGCGAGTGGCTGGATCTGGAATTTCACGCGCCGGTCGATCCGGAGCTGGCGCAGCGGGAACTGGCGGCGGTGCTGCCGCCCGAATTCCCCCTGCTCTCGGTGGCGCCGGTGCCGGTGGCGGCCCCGAGCCTGTCGCAGGAGCTGTGCGAGGCCCTCTGGGGCCTGGTGCTGCGGCCGGGGCCCGCCGTGTCCGCGGCCGGCGATCCTGAGCCTGGTCTCCCTGGCGAGGCGGCCTGGCGCCAGGCCCTCGAAGCCCTGCTGGCGGCCCCAAGCCTCGACTGGCATGACACCGACAAGAAAGGCCGCCCGCGCACGCGCGACTGCCGCTCCTACCTGCTGGCGCTTGCCCTCGAGCGCGGTCCCGATCCCGCCGACGGCGGGGCCGTGCGGCTGGCGCTGCGGGCCCGCATTGATCCGCAGGGCCGGAGCCTGCGGCCTGAATTCCTGCGCCACTGGCTCGCGGAACGCCTGGGACAGCCGCTGGCGCTGGGGCGGATCGAGCGCCGTGCCCTGCTCCTGGCACCGTGCTAGGTTGCCCGCAGAACGGTAACCAATCAAACGGTTGCCGTTGATTGCTTCAGTCTTCCCGCCAGGTTGCTTTCTAGGAGCTCCTCGCCCGAAGTGCTGAGCGGCATGTCCTGTTCGGATGTGCTCGCACTCCAGGGAGCGCGTCCGTTCGGCCCGTTCCACCAGCTTCTTCTCTGCCGCCGTCCGCCCCTGCGCGCGAGCTGGCTCCGTCTTGCGACGGATCTTTACCCTCCCCCGCTGCGCCATCCGCGGATCTCCGGATGGTGAAGCGCGCCGGCCCAGCGCCGGTCCCCTGCCGCAGGCGGGGTTTCGCCCCTGCCTTGCCGGTTCCCGGTTCCCACGAGCCAAGCCACGAGCCAAGCGTTTCTCTCCATGCCCCAGCAAATCGTCATCGCCGAGCCACTGCGCATCGCCGCGGTGCTCACGGACGAGCGTGTCGATGAGCTGGTGGTGGCCCAGGGCCGCTACCAGATCGGCGACGTCTACCTCGGCACCGTTGAAAACGTGTTGCCGGGCATCGATGCCGCCTTTGTCAACATCGGCGAAAGCGAAAAGAACGGCTTCATTCACATCACCGATCTCGGTCCGCTGCGCCTCAAGAAAGGCGGCGCCGGCATCACCGAGCTGCTCGAGCCCCGCCAGAAGGTGCTCGTGCAGGTGATGAAGGAGCCCACCGGCACCAAGGGGCCGCGCCTCACCGGCAACCTCACCCTTCCCGGCCGCTTCCTGGTGCTCCAGCCCCACGGTCAGGGGGTGAGCATCTCCCGCCGCATCAACGGCGAAAACGAGCGCAACCGCCTGCGCGCCCTGGCCGTGCTGATCAAGCCGCCGGGGGCGGGCCTGCTGGTGCGCACCGAAGCCGAAGGCGTGGCCGAGGAGCTGCTGATCGACGACCTGGAGGCCCTGCTGCGCCAGTGGGAGGCGATTCAGCAGGCGGCCGAGACCGCCAGCCCGCCGGTGCTGCTCAACCGCGACGACGATTTCATCCACCGCGTGCTGCGCGACAGCTTCAACACCGAAGTGGTGCGCATCGTGGTCGACAGCCAGGAGGCCGTGGGCCGGGTGAATGCCTTCCTCGGCCCCGACCAGGCCAACGTGCTGGTGGAGGCCCACAGCGAGCCCACCGAAATCCTCGATCACTACCGTGTCAGCACCGCCATCCGCGATGCCCTCAAGCCGCGTGTCGAGCTGCCCTCCGGCGGGTACGTGATCATCGAGCCCACGGAGGCGCTCACCGTCATCGACGTCAACTCCGGTTCGTTCACCCGGTCGGCCAACGCCCGTGAAACGGTGTTGTGGACCAACTGCGAAGCGGCGGTGGAGATCGCCCGCCAGCTCAAGCTGCGCAACATCGGCGGCGTGGTGGTGATCGACTTCATCGATATGGAGTCGCGCCGCGACCAGCTGCAACTGCTGGAGCACTTCACCCAGGCCCTCCGCGATGACGGGGCCCGGCCCCAGATCGCCCAGCTCACCGAGCTCGGCCTGGTGGAGCTCACCCGCAAGCGCCAGGGCCAGAACCTTTACGAACTGTTCGGCCGCGCCTGCCCCAGCTGCGGCGGCCTCGGCCATGTGGCGGTGCTGCCCGGTCGCGACACGCTCCAACCGCTGGCCACCCTCTCCGGCCTGGTGCGCACCAGCCCGGCGCTGCGACCCGACGTGCTGGCCGCTCCGGCCGCCGAGGCCGCTGCCGCCGGCGGGGGGCGCCGCCGGCGCGGTGGCCGCGGTGGCCGTGGGGGAGAGGCGGGCGATGGCCTGGGTGCCGGTTCAGCCCTGGAGGCTCCCTACGCCGCCGCAGCCTCCGCCGGTCCCCTGGAATCGGGCCCCTCCGCCGTAGAGGCGGGCGGCCGCCGCAGCGATGCCGAGCTGGTGGCGGTGCCGATGGACGCCCAGCAGGAGCTGGTCTACGGCTGGCTCGGCCTCAACCCGGCCCTGTTGCTGGATCCCGCCCCCAGTGGCGACAACCTGGTGGTGCGCATCGTGCGTCCCGGCGATGACGCCGCCGCGGTGCTGGAGGAGGCCCGCCAGCAGCTCGCCTCCAGTGGTTCCCGCCGCCGCCGTCGCGGCCGCGGTGGTTCCGGCGAGGGCCGCTCCGGCGCCGCCGCCGCGGAGTTCTCCGCCGAAGCCTCCGCTGACACTCCGTCCCCGCGCGAAGCAGACGGGCACGGCGAGCTTCCGCTCACGCCGGTCACGATCACGCCCCTGCCCTCCCCCGGCGCGGACGATGCCACCAACCACCGCGAGGTGCTCACCGTGGCCGTGCCGGTCCAGCGCCGCACCCGCAGCTCCGCTACGGCAGCAGCCGCCACAGCCACGCTGGAGCCGGAAGCGCCCTCCGCCGAGCCCGCCGGCGTCGCCGATCCCCGTCGCCGCCGCCGCCGCTCCTCGGCGACCGTCTGAGGCCACGGCGGTGTCCGCCCGCCCCCATCCCGTTCCCGCCGATCCCTGGGGCGGCAAGCCCCCCCACCTCTGCGCCGGCCTCGATGAGGTCGGCCGCGGCAGCCTCTTCGGCCCGGTGTTCGCGGCGGCCGTGGTGCTGCCGCACCAGGCCTTGGCGCCCTTAGCTGCCGCAGGCCTCACCGACAGCAAGAAGCTCAGCCCCCGCCAGCGCGAGCGGCTCGTGCCCCAGATCCAGGCCCACGCCCTGGCCTGGGCGCTGGGGCAGGCCAGCGCCGCCGAGATCGACCGCCTCGGCATCCGCGCCGCCACCGAACGGGCGATGCGCCGCGCCCTCGCCCGCCTCGGGCCGCCGCCAGAGCTGGTGATCGTCGACGGGGTGCTGCCCCTGCGCGGCTGGCAGGGCGCCCAGATCACCCTGCCCAAGGGCGACAGCCTCTGCGCCGCCATCGCCGCCGCCAGCGTGCTGGCCAAGCAGGAGCGCGACGCCCTGATCCGCCGCCTCGCCCTGCGCTTTCCCGGCTATGGACTCGATCGCCACGCCGGCTATGGCACCGCCCTGCACCGGGAAGCCCTGCAGCAGCACGGGCCCAGCCCCCTGCACCGGCTCAGCTTTCTGGGTGGGCGCCGCACCAGCGCTGGAAATCGTCCACCAGCTGCTCGCCCACCCGCGCCCTGATCCCCAGGAGGATGCCGCTGAGCACCGTGCGGCCGGTAGCCTCCAGCACCCTCGGCGGGATCAGCCCCAGCAGCGCCGGCCGGCTCACCGATACCGCCAGGCTCGCCTCCCCTTCCAGCCCCTGCGGCCGCGGTTCCAACCAGGAATCCAGCGTCAGCCGGAAATCCTCCACCAGCCCGAGACCCTCCAGCTGGCAGTCGAGCGCGCTGAGCTCCAGCCGGGGGCCGACATGGCGCACCTCCAGCTCCACGATCGGCTGGATCTGCAGCTGGAACACCTGCACCCGGGTGACGGTGTAGCGGTAGCGGCCGGGCCCGAGCGTCACCAGCTGGCATGGATCCAGCAGCGCCTCCACCACGCGGCGCTCATCGCCCAGGTAGGCGGCCAGGCGGTCGGCGTTGGTGACGACGGGGAGCGTGAGCTGCTGACTGGCGCTGAACACCAGGGGCATGGCCAGCGGCCGGCAGGGCATGATCCTATCGATCGGCCTTTCCTGCCCCCGCCATGCGCCTTGCCGTCCTCGGTCCCGTGGGCACCTACGGCGAGCGGGCCGCCCGCAGGCTTGCGGGTCTGGCGGCGCAGGCCGAGGCCGAGCTGGTACCGCAGCAGGGCATCCGTGCCGTGATCCAGGCCCTGGCCACGGGCGACTGCGACGCGGCCGTGGTGCCGGTGGAGAACTCGGTGGAGGGCGGGGTCACGGCCTGCCTCGATGCCCTCTGGGAGCACTCCGATCTGGCCATCGAGCGCGCCCTGGTGCTGCCGATCCGCCATGCGCTGCTCGGCAGCGGGCCGCAAGTGGGCATCAGTGAGGTGCTCTCCCACCCCCAGGCCCTGGCCCAGTGCAGCCAATGGCTGGCCCAGCATCTGCCCCAGGCCCTGCAGCTTCCCACCAGTTCCACGGCCGAGGCGGCGCGGCTGGTGCGCGGCAGCCGCTTCCGCGGCGCCATCGCCTCCCTGGAGGCGGCTGCGGAGCATGGGCTCGAGGTGCTCGCCTATCCGATCAACGATGTGCCCGGCAACTGCACCCGCTTCCTGCTGCTGCGCCGCGGTCCCCGCTCCCAGGAGGGCCCCCTGGCCAGCCTGGCCTTCTCGCTGCACTCCAACCAGCCCGGTGCCCTGCTGCAGGCCTTGAGCTGTTTTGCCGGCCAGGGGTTGAACATGAGCCGCATCGAGTCGCGGCCCTCCAAGCGGGAGATGGGCGAGTACGTGTTCTTTGTGGACCTGGAGCTCAGCGGCGGCGCCGCCAGCCTGGAGCAGGCCCTGGCGGAGCTTCGCCCCCTGTGCGAACACCTGGCCCTGTTCGGCGCCTATCCGCTTGATGACCTCTCGGCGGAGACCGCCTCGGAAGCGGTAGCAGCGGCCGGCTAACCCGGCGTGCCGGCGATCGCCCGGGCGCCGCGCTGGCCGCAGAACACGCCGAAGCGCATCAGGCCGCTGCGGAAGGCCCAGTCCATCAGCAGCAGGGTGGGCGTCTCGCGCAGGCCCTGCAGCACCGCCCGCGGCCCAAGCCCCAGCACCGCCCCGGGCCGCCGCACCCCCTCCAGGATCGACTCGCGCCAGGAGGGCACGGTCGCGGCGCTCCAGTCGGCGGTCTCGACCCGCATGCCGTCGGCCCAGGGGCTGGCCTCCAGGTGGCCCCGAAGCCCTGGGATGCTGGCGAACTCCGGGTGGGCCCACTGGTCAAGCAGCTGGCGCATCACCAGGCGCTCCAAAGGGGTCATCGCCCCGTCGGCCGGATCGCGCCGGTTCCAGTCGGCCACCGCCAGCAGGCCTCCAGGCCGCAGTACCCGCAGCAGCTCATCGGCGTAGCGCTGCTTGTCGGGCATGTGCGGGCCCGCCTCCACGCTCCACACGGCGTCGAAGCCGCCGCTGCCGTTGCCATCGGGCAGGGCGAGCGCCAGGGCATCCATCACCGCGAAGCGGCAGCGCTCCTGCAGCTCCGGCGGGGTGAGCGCGCGGGCGCGGGCGATCTGGGCCTCGCTGATGCTGATTCCCAGCACATCGAAGCCGTAGTCGCGGGCGAGGATGCGGGCGCTGCCACCGATGCCGCAGCCCACATCCAGCAGCCGCGACCCAGGCGCAAGCGCATCGAGACCGCTCCAACGCACCAGCTCATGGACGAAGTCGGCCTTGGCCTGGCGGAAATCCCGGCGCCGCGGCGGGTCGCCGTAGTGGCCCAGGTGCACGTGCTCGCCCCAGAGCCGCTCCAGCAGCCGGTCCTCGGTCCAGGCGTCGTAGGCCTGGGCCACCGAGGCGGCATCGGCGTAGCGGCGGTTGCGGCGCAGCCACAGGGCACTGGCCACGCCGACCACCACGGCGCCGGTGGCGCCGGCAAACAGGGGCGAAACCATGGCCTCAGCCCTCGCCGCTGGCGTCGGCCTCGTCGCCCAGGCCGCCGAAGGTGTCCTTGAGCACGGTGCGGGCCGCCAGCTGGCGCCGGGTCTGGTCGAGCAGGTCGAACTCCTGCCGCAGGCGCTCGCCGGTGTCGGTGATCTCCAGGAGGGCCTGCTGGTGGTCGGCCACCGGGCCGCCGAGGTGGGCGCCGATCCAGAAGGAGAGCTCCCGCGGCAGGTCGGGCAGATCGCTGGGCAGGACCGCTGGCTTGCCGATCAACTTGCCGGTGAGCTCCACCACGTCGCGCAAGGCCTGGGTGACTTCGGTCGTCAGCTCGGTGAGGCTCTGATGGTCGTCTTGCACCTGGTCTTCGATCCAGCTCACCATCGCCACCCGGAATGGCACCTCGCGCACGATGTCGAGCACGCGGAAGCGCTGCTGGCCGAGGGTGACGATGTTGCTGCGGTCGTCGTCCTGGGTCTGGCAGTGGAGGATCTCGGCGCAGCAGCCCACCTCGGCCATGCGCTGCTGGCGGGGATCCCAGCGCACCACGCCGAACCGCCGGTCTTCGGCCATCACCGTGCGCAGCATCATGCGGTAGCGCGGCTCGAAGATGTGCAACGGCAGCACTTCCTGCGGGAAGAGCACCACATCGGGCAGCGGAAAGAGCGGCAGCTCCCGTACAGCGAGCTCACTCACAGGCCCGGCGCGCCGATCGGCAGCGATGGAAAGGCGGAAGACCGGGGGTCTGCGGGGGGCCGGAGCGGCGGTCGCAATGCGGGCCTCGAAACGGTGTTTGATCCTAGGCAGTGGCATGGGCTCGTCGCAGGCCCCCGGCGGATCATCGGCCGACCCTGGTGATGACCCCGGCCGCGATGGTGCGGTCGCCTTCTCGCAGGACGAACCGCTGTCCCTGCGCCAGGGCAACAGGAACCATCAGCTCCACGTCCATCGTGATGCGCTCGCCGGGGATCACCATCTCCTCGCTGTCGCCAGCCTTGGAGCGGAAGCCGGTGATGATGCCAGTCACGTCGATGTTGCGGAAGTAGAACTTCGGCCGATAGCCGGTGAAGAAGGGGGCACTACGCCCGCCTTCCTCCCTGGTGAGAATGTATGTTTCGCTCTCGAACCTGATGTGTGGTTTGATGGTGTTGGGCATGGCCACTGCCATGCCGCGTGCGAGATCTTCCATCGCGATTCCCTCCAGCGCGAGGCTGATGATGTCACCTGCCGAGGCCTCCGCATAGGTCTTGCCAAACATTTCAATCCCGCGCACGCTTGTTTCTCGGGTTCGCTGCACACCAACGACCTCCACCCGATCGCCTACCCGCACCCTGCCGCACGCAATGCGGCCTTGTGCCGTAATCTGCCCATTGGTGTTCAAGCCCACCTCTTCCACGGCCTGCAGGAAGGGTTTGTCTCTCTCCAGTCCGGGAAGGGGAATGTGCTGATCCATGGCCTGCAGCAGGTCGTGAATCCTGTCGACCGACGCATTTTCCCCGCGTTTTGTGCCCGGGTTCATCACTACATGATCCACGGCATCCAGCGCGGAGCCGCTAACCACCGGCGTGGTATCGCCGGGGTATCCACATTCATTCAGCAGCTGGCGAACCTCTGCCTCCACGGCCTCAAGGCTGTCTTCCTCTTCCCCAATGCCCATTCTGTTGAGGAAGACCACTAGGGCTTGCACGCCTGTCTTCTTGGCGAGCACAACGTGCTCCCTCGTCTGCGAGGTGGGGCCTTCGCTGGCATCCACCACAAGAATGGCGCCATCCATCTGCGCCGCACCGGTGATTAGGTTCTTGATGTAATCCCTGTGCGCTGGGCAGTCGACGTGCGCGTAGTGGCGCATGTCTGTTGCGTACTCCACGTGGGCAGTGTTGATGGTGATGCCGCGAGCCCTTTCCTCTGGTGCGCCGTCGATTTCATCATAATGTTTGGGCTGTGTGCTGTTCGCCGTAGATTGCACGAGTGCAATCGCCGATGTAAGGGTTGTTTTGCCGTGTCCATATTGCCCGAGGGTGCCGACGTTGACATGGGGCTTGTTGGGCTCGAACTTGGCGCGCGACATACCAGAAGTGAATCGGGGAGGATCTGGTGGACTTCTGCTCACCTCCCATGCAAGCTAGCTCCTTCTCTTTGTGCTGTCAGATGTCGCCCTATTGCTAATGGTGTTTAGGATGAGTTTGGGAATATGTTGACATAAATCTGTGCGATCTGGGAGCGGCCGTAGCTGGAGCGCCCGCATCCGCTCACCATCACAAAACAAAAAGCCCCGCTCCTGAGAAGCTCTCTCCCACGAGAGGCTCCATCGGTGCGGGGCAGATTCGAGGCCGGCTGAAGCGATCGATGGATGGCTCAGAGCTTCACTTCGATGTCGACGCCGCTGGGCAGATCGAGCTTCATCAGGGCGTCGATGGTCTTGGAGGAGGGGCTGTAGATGTCGATGATGCGACGGTGGGTGCGGGTTTCGAAGTGCTCGCGCGAATCCTTGTCGACGTGGGGCGAGCGCAGCACGCAGTAGATCTTGCGCTTGGTGGGCAGGGGGATCGGACCGATCGCCGTCGCGGCGGTGTGGTCGGCCGTCTCAATGATTTTGTCACAGGAAAGATCGAGCATGCGGCGGTCAAACGCCTTCAGGCGGATGCGGATCTTCTGCTGGGCGACGGTGGTGGACATGGGAGGAGTGCGGAGGCAGAACGCTGGAGCGCGAAGGGGAACAGGTTGTCGAGGTGGATGCCGGTTCGGATCAGGAAGCCGGCGTTGGGCAGGGACCTGCCCCGCGAGGGCGGGCGCGAGGGATCCGCAGACCCCACGCGCCCGCAGCCGATCACTCGACGATCTTGGAGACCACGCCCGCACCAATGGTGCGACCGCCTTCGCGGATGGCGAAGCGCATGCCCTGCTCGATGGCCACGGGGCAGATCAGCTCGGCGCTCATCTTGATGCGGTCGCCGGGCATCACCATCTCCACATTGGCGCCTTCGTCGGAGGTGAAGGCAGTGATCTGGCCGGTCACATCGGTGGTGCGGATGTAGAACTGCGGGCGGTAGCCGGCGAAGAAGGGGGTGTGGCGACCACCTTCCTCCTTCTTGAGTACGTACACCTCACCTTCGAACTTGGTGTGGGGCTTGATCGAGTTGGGCTTCACGAGCACCATGCCACGCTCAATGTCCTCCTTCTGGATGCCGCGCAGCAGCAGGCCGACGTTGTCGCCCGCCATGCCCTCGTCGAGCAGTTTGCGGAACATCTCCACACCGGTCACGGTGGTCTCGCGGGTGTCCTTGATGCCCACGATCTGGACGGTTTCGCCCACCTTCACCTTGCCGCGCTCAATCCGGCCCGTGGCCACGGTGCCCCGACCTGTGATCGAGAACACGTCTTCCACAGCCATCAGGAACGGCTTGTCCACTTCGCGCTCGGGCTCGGGGATGGCCTCGTCGACGGCATCCATCAGGTCGAGGATCTTGTCGACCCACTCGTCTTCGCCCCGCACGGCTACTTTCCCACCCTGGATGTACTCAAGCGCCTTCAGGGCCGATCCAGCCACCACGGGGATGTCGTCGCCGGGGAAGTCGTAGCTGCTGAGCAGCTCGCGCATTTCCAGCTCGACGAGCTCAAGGATCTCCTCGTCGTCGACCATGTCCTTCTTGTTCAGGAACACCACCAGGGCGGGCACGCCCACCTGCTTGGCGAGGAGGATGTGCTCCTTGGTCTGCGCCATCGGGCCATCGGTAGCGGCCACCACCAGGATCGCGCCGTCCATCTGGGCGGCACCGGTGATCATGTTCTTCACGTAGTCCGCGTGGCCGGGGCAGTCCACGTGGGCGTAGTGGCGCTTCTCGGTTTCGTACTCGACGTGCGCGGTGTTGATGGTGATGCCACGCTCCTTCTCTTCCGGAGCGGCGTCGATCTGGTCATAGGCCTGGGCCTTGGCCTTGCCCTGAGAAGCCAGCACGTTGGTGATGGCGGCGGTGAGGGTGGTCTTGCCGTGGTCAACGTGGCCGATGGTGCCGATGTTGACGTGGGGTTTGTTCCTTTCGAACCTTTCGCGTGCCATGGAAGGGAAGAATCGGGGGGTGGTTGGGTGAGGTTAAAGATCAGGAATTGCCCTGATTCTTTGCGATGATGGCTTCGGCCACATTACGAGGAACTTCCTCGTAATGGCTGAATTCCATCGAGAAGATACCCCGACCCTGGGTCATGGATCGGAGCTGGGTGGCGTAGCCGAACATCTCGGCCAGGGGCACCTTGGCCTGAACCTTGGATTGTCCGCTGTCGACGGACTGGCCTTCGATCTGGCCGCGGCGAGAGGAGAGGTCGCCGATGATGGACCCGAGGAAGTCTTCGGGAATCTCGACCTCAACCTTCATCATCGGCTCCAGAAGCACAGGATTGCACTTCTTGACGCCATCTTTGAAGGCCATGGAGCCGGCGATTTTGAACGCCATCTCCGAGGAGTCGACGTCGTGGTAGGAGCCGTCGACCATGGTGACCTTGACATCGATCATCGGGAAACCAGCAATCACGCCGGACTGGCAGGTTTCCTTCATGCCGGCTTCCGCCGGGCCGATGTATTCCTTGGGCACGATGCCGCCAACGATCTTGTTGACGAATTCGAACCCTGAACCCGGCTCGCCGGGCTCCATTTCGATCACCACGTGACCGTATTGGCCCTTGCCGCCCGTTTGGCGGGCGAACTTGCCTTCGCCCTTGGCGCTGCCGCGAATCGTTTCCCGGTAGGAAACCTGGGGAGCGCCGATGTTGGCCTCCACCTTGAATTCACGCAGCATCCGGTCGACGAGGATCTCCAGGTGGAGTTCGCCCATGCCAGCGATCACCGTCTGGTTGGTTTCCGGATCGGTGCTCACCCGGAAGGTGGGATCCTCCTCAGACAACGAGGTGAGGGCCTTAGAAAGCTTCTCCATGTCACCCTTGGTTTTGGGTTCCACGGCCACGGAGATCACCGGCTCGGGAATGAACAGGGATTCCAGGATGATCGGGTCATTCTCCACGCAGAGAGTGTCGCCCGTGGTGGTGTCCTTCAGGCCGAGCACGGCGCCAAGGTCACCAGCGCGAAGTTCATCCACCTCCTCTCGCTCGTCGGCCTTGAGCAGGATCAGACGGGAGATGCGCTCTTTTTTGTCCTTGGTGGAGTTCATCACGTAGCTGCCTTTCTGCAGCACGCCGCTGTACACCCGCACAAAGGTGAGCTTGCCGTAGGGATCGGCCATCACCTTGAAGGCCAGCGCGCTGAAGGGAGCGCTGTCTTCGCTGGGCCGGCACGACTCGGTGCCATCGGGCAGCACGCCCTGGATCGGTGGCACATCCACCGGCGAGGGCAGGTAGTCGACCACCGCGTCGAGCATCAGCTGCACGCCTTTGTTTTTGAAGGCAGAACCGCACAGCATCGGCACGAGACCGTGGTGGGTGACGCCCCTGCGGATGCCGCTCACGAGCTGCTCCTCGCTCAGTTCGCCGTTCTCCAGGAAGGCATCGAGAAGGGCCTCATCGGTTTCGGCCACGCACTCCATGAGGTTGGCGCGCCACTGTTCCACCTCGTCCTTCATCTCGGCGGGAACGTCCTGCTCGAGAATGTCGGTGCCGAGATCGTTGGTGTAGATGAAGGCCTTGTTGTGCACCAGATCGACGATGCCCTTGAGCTCCCCCTCGGCGCCGATCGGCAGCTGAATTGGAGCCGCGTTGGCCTTGAGGCGATCCTTGATCTGCTCGTATACCTTCAAGAAGTTCGCGCCCGTACGGTCCATCTTGTTGACGAACACGATGCGGGGAACGTTGTAGCGATCCGCCTGACGCCAGACCGTTTCCGACTGGGGCTGCACGCCACCGACAGCACAGAACACGGCCACCACCCCGTCAAGCACCCGCATGGAGCGCTCCACTTCGATTGTGAAGTCGACGTGCCCAGGGGTGTCGATGATGTTGATGCGGTGGTCTTTCCAGCTGGTGGAAATCGCCGCGGCCGTGATCGTGATGCCACGCTCGCGCTCCTGCTCCATCCAATCGGTGACGGCGGCACCATCGTGCACCTCACCCATCTTGTGCACCACGCCCGAATAGAAAAGGATGCGTTCGGTGGTGGTGGTTTTGCCGGCGTCGATATGGGCGGCGATACCGATATTTCTGGTGCGTTCCAGGGGGTAGGCGCGAGCCACGGGGGTTGTCTCCGAGGGGTGGTCAATAAAAAGCGAGCGTCACTCTACAGACCGGCATTGCGCCGGTCGTGGCGCTCAGTAGCGGTAGTGGGCGAAGGCCTTGTTGGCCTCAGCCATCTTGTGGGTCTCCTCCCGCTTGCGGACGGCGCTGCCGGCTTCGTTGGCGGCGTCCATCAGTTCGCCGGCCAGCTTCTGGGCCATGCTGCGGCCGTTGCGGGCGCGCGAGAAGCTCACCAGCCAGCGCAGCGCCATGGCGGTGCCCCGCTCCTGGCGCACCTCCATCGGCACCTGGTAAGTGGCGCCACCGACCCGACGGGCCCGCACCTCCACCAGCGGCGTGGCGTTGCGGACCGCGGTTTCGAACAGTTCGAGCGGGTCGGAGCCCGTGCGCTCGTTGATCAGGGTGAAGGCATCCGAGAGGATCCGCTGGGCGGTGGACTTCTTGCCGTGCTTCATCAGCCGCGCCACGATCATCGAGGCCAAACGGCTGTTGAACTGCGGATCGGGCTGGACCGGGCGCTTCTCGGCGGCGTTGCGGCGGGACATGGAGGGGGGAGGGAAGGAGGCGGGAGAACCCTGAGCGGATCAGGGGAGATCAGGACTTGGGCGTCTTGGCGCCGTACTTGGAGCGAGCCTGGCGGCGATCTTTGACGCCAGCGGTGTCGAGGGTGCCCCGGATGATGTGGTAACGCACACCCGGCAGGTCTTTGACACGGCCGCCGCGGATCAGCACAACCGAGTGCTCCTGCAGGTTGTGGCCGATGCCTGGGATGTAGGCGGTGACTTCAAAGCCGGAGGTGAGGCGCACGCGCGCCACCTTCCGCAGGGCGGAGTTGGGCTTCTTGGGCGTGGAGGTGTAGACGCGAGTGCAGACCCCGCGTCGCTCCGGGCAGGAGCGCAGGGCGGGCGACTTGGTCTTGCGGGTGAGACGCTGCCGCTCGGTGCGGATCAGCTGCTGGATTGTGGGCATCGAGGGCCGGAGGGAACTGGTCGGACGTCCGACCGATTTCGACAATCGGTCACCTTACTTTGTCGTGGTCCCCCGTCCAGGGGCACGGCGGAAGGCGGCGCCGCAGGCGCAGCTGCGCACCTCGCCCGTGGGCCGCACGAGAAAGCCGCCACCGCTGAGATCGCCCTTGTAGTCGAGGTGGAGGCCGGTGAGCAGCGCCACCTGTTCGCTCGGGGCGTAGAGCGTGATGCCGTCGGCGCGGGCAACCGGTGTGCCGGCCAGGTGGCCGGGGCGCAACCGGATCGTCCACTGCTCGCAGCCCCCTTCCACCAGATCGATGTGCATCAGGCCTGGGGTGCCGGCCACCGCTGCCTGGCGGCTGAGTTCGGCGGCGGCGGCGGCGCTGATCCGCAGGCTGTGACCCCGGGGCACGGTGTTGGCGTGATGGTCCCCCAGTGTGTCAGCCCCCCGGTGGGGTGGCCCCCGGCTCCAGCACCAGTCCCAAGCCGTTGTGCACCGAGCCCGCCACGCCCCGCCCCTTCACCGTATGGGCGCCGCCCATGACCAGGCCGGTGGAGCTGCCGCCGTCGAGGTTGAGGGCGTCGCGCAGCCCCAGCGCGGCCAGCAGCTGGGCCGTCTCCCCGAGGCTGGGGCCGGCGTCGTCCAGGCCCTGCAGCGTGATCAGCCACAGACGACTGCCGTCGCTGCCGATCACAGTGCGCGGCGCCCCCTGGCGCAGGAACGCGGGCGAGAAGCCCTCGCGCACGCCGTCGAGCACGATGCGGCCGTCCTGGAGCAGCAGCGGGCCGCCCCCCATCACCTGGCTGGCTTCCCCGAGCGGATCGCTGACCGCGGCGCGCAGGGCCAGCGGTTCTCCCTGGCCCCAGGGCAGTGGCGCTCCGCCGCGGGCCACCACCAGCGCCTCGCCGGCCTCCAGCCGCACCCCTGCCTGCAGGCGGGCCGGATCGACGCGCTCGGCCACCACGCCGTCCCGTAGGAACAGCGCCTGCTCGCCGTCGGAGAGGGGGCGGTAGGCGGGGCCCCAGTCCGCCGTGTAGCGGCTGAGGCCGCGCTGCACCCAGCCGCTGTTGAGGGCGATCAGCGGCCAGGCGCGGCCGTCGCGGTCGACCAGGCTCTCCTGCAGGTTCAGCCGTCCGAAGCGGGGCAGGCTGCGGGGTTCCCAGCCAATGGCGCCGCGGCCGAGGATCGGCCCGGAAAGCCAGCGTCCGTCCTCCCGCAGGGCCCCGAGCGGCAGTCGCCGCACCCGGTTGAAGTAGCCGCCGTTGATCGCCACCAGGGCATCGCGGGCCCGGGCCAGCTGCCCCAGGGAGCTGAGGCCCTCCATGCCGTCCGGCCGGCGCAGGGGGCGCAGGGCCAGCGGGCTGGTGCGCGGGTCGAGCCGCACCGAGGTGATCAGCACCCGCCCGCTGGCCCCGGCCCTCACCTGGCGCTCCCACTGCAGCTGGGGCCCGAGCAGGGCCCGCAGCCGCGGGTCAACCGGCGCCGGCTCGCTCGGGCGATCCGGCGCCGCCCCAGGTGCCGCCGGCAGCTCGATCACCACCCGCGCCGGCTCCCCCAGGGTGAACACTCGCCCAGGGGGTGCCGCGACGCCCGCCAGGGCCAGTTCGGTGCCGCTCTGGCGGCTGCGCAGCCCCAGCTCCGCAAGGCGCCCCAGCTGCTGCGGGGTGCCCACCAGTGCCAGGCGCAGTCCACCGTCTTCGCTGCGGACCAGCGCCGGACCGTCGAGATCGAGCACCACCCGCCGCAGCCGGCCCTGCTGGGCCTGGCGAACGCCCAGCAGCCGGGCCGGCGGCGCCACCATCTCCAATGCCTCGCCGCGCTGCGTCAGCCGTACGCCGCTGGCCTGCAGCAGCGGCCCCACCTCGACCGCCACCTCATCCGCGAGGGGGCGCTGGGCCGCCGGCGGCACCAACAGGCGCCGGCCGAACCATTCCAGATCGAGGCTGCCGTCGGGACGGCTGCGGCTGCTGAAGCCCAGCTGGTTCACCAGCACCTCCAGCGGCAGCCAGAGCTGGCCGGCCCCGCTTCCGCTCCCCGGCAGCCATTCCCAGGCCGCCTGCTGGGGTCGCCCCTGCACGAGCAGCGCGGTGCCGCGGCGCAGCGCGGCCGGGGCAGGGGCCGGGGCGGCGGGCCCGGGCGGTTGGGTGTCGCTGGACGGGACGCCGTCGGCGGGGGGTGGCGGCGCCGGCATCGGACCGGCGGGAACCGGAACCAGGGGAGTGACGGCGAGCAGTGAGGAGGTGACGGCTGCGGTCAGGGCCGTCCAGGGGGCCAGGGCCATCGTGTGCGCGCCGAGACCTGCAACGTAGCCGCGGCAGACGAGGCGAGGCGGCCGCTGCCTAGGATCAGCTGTTTCCCGTTGCGAGGGCCGGAATGGCCGCCGCCTTGGGAATCCGCCAGCACCTCCAGCAGACCCGTTGTCCCGGCTCATGCCCGATCTCACCGCCCCCGCCTGGCCCCACTGCGACAGCCCCGCGCCAGCGGCCGTGGCCGGAGAGAAGGACGCTTGCGGCGTGGGCTTCCTGGCCCGCCTCGACCGCCAGCCCAGCCACTGGCTGCTGCAGCAGGCCCTGCGCGGGCTGCGCTGCATGGAGCACCGCGGCGGGTGCGGCGGCGACAGCGATTCCGGAGATGGCGCCGGCATCCTCACGGCGATCCCGTGGCCCTTCCTGGAAGCGGTCTGGCCGGAGGCGGCGGCCAGCCAGGGCGTCCTGCGCGGTCTGGGCATGGTGTTTCTGCCGGAGAACGCTGACGAGCGCGACCAGTGCCGGGCCCTGTGCGATGAGGAGGCCACGCGGCTGGGGCTGCGCAGCCTGGGCTGGCGCCCTGTGCCGGTGGACGCCGCGGTCCTTGGTCCGCTGGCCCGCGAGACGGCGCCGGTGATCGAGCAGTGGCTGCTCCAGGCCCCGGAGGCCTCCCCCGCCCAACCGGTGGATTTCGATGCGCTGGAGGCGCTGCTGTTCCGACTGCGCCGCCGCGCCGTCGACCGGGCCCGCGAACGCTGGGGCGTCGACTACAGCCAGCTGTACTTCGCCTCGATCAGCGTCCGCACCGTCGTCTACAAGGGCATGGTGCGCTCGGAGGTGCTCGACCGCTTCTACAGCGACCTGCGTGACGAGCGGTTCGCGGTTCCCTTCGCCGTCTACCACCGCCGCTTCAGCACCAATACCCTGCCTCGCTGGCCCCTGGCCCAGCCGATGCGGCTGCTGGGCCATAACGGCGAGATCAACACCCTGCTGGGCAATATCAACTGGGCCAGTGCCGCCGAGGCCAACCTTGAGGCGGTCTGGGGGGAGGCTGCCGGCGACCTGCGGCCCCTGGTGAACGCGGCCTTCAGCGACTCCGCCAACCTCGATGCCACGCTCGAGCTGATGGTGCGCAGCGGTCGGCCGATCACCGACAGCCTCCTCACCCTGGTGCCCGAGGCCTTCCGCGACCAGCCCGAGCTCAACGACCAGCCCGACATCCGCGCCTTCTACGAGTTCAACGCCTGTTTGCAGGAGCCCTGGGACGGTCCCGCCCTGCTGGTGTTCAGCGATGGCCGCATGGTGGGTGCCACCCTCGACCGCAACGGCCTGCGCCCCGCCCGCTACTGCCTCACCCAGGACGGCACCGTGGTGATGGGCTCGGAGACCGGCGTGGTCGAGCTTGACGAGAGCACGATCGTCGAGAAGGGCCGTCTCGGCCCAGGCCAGATGCTGGCGGTCGACCTGGAGAACGGCCGCCTGCTGCGCAACTGGGATGTGAAGCGTGAAGCCGCCGGCCGCTTCCCCTATGCCGCCTGGCTGGCGGAGCACCGCCGCAGCCTGGCCCCGGGGGTCTGGGCCGAGGAGCGGCGCCTGGGCGACCTCGATCTGCTTCGGCAGCAGACGGCCTTCGGCTTCACCGCCGAAGATCTCGACCTGGTGATCGAGGACATGGCCGGCTCCGGCAAGGAGCCCACCTACTGCATGGGCGACGACATCCCCCTGGCGGTGCTCTCCGACAAGCCGCACCTGCTGTACGACTACTTCAAGCAGCGCTTCGCGCAGGTCACCAACCCGCCGATCGACCCGCTGCGCGAAAAGCTGGTGATGAGCCTGGAGATGCACCTCGGCCGGCGCGGCTCCGCCCTGCGGCCCGATCCGGCAGGCGCGGCGGTGCTCCATCTGGCCACGCCGGTGCTCAACGAGGCCGAGCTGGCGGCCCTGGGCGACCAGGGGCTGCCCACCACCACGCTCTCCACCCTGCTGCCGGTGGCCGACGGCCCCGGCGGCCTGCAGAAGGCGGTGCAGCGGCTGCAGTTTGAGGCCGAGGCCGCCGTTCGCTCCGGCAGCCAGATCCTGGTGCTCTCCGATCGCGTCGCTCCGGGCGGTGCGTCGGTTGCGATCAGCGCCGGCACCACCTACATCCCGCCGTTGCTGGCGGTGGGCGCGGTGCACCACCATCTGCTGCGCCTGGGGCTGCGGCTGCAGGCCTCGATCGTGGCTGACACGGCCCAGTGCTGGAGCACCCACCACCTGGCCTGCCTGATCGGCTACGGCGCCAGCGCCGTCTGCCCTTGGCTCACCTGGGAGACCACCCGCCACTGGCTGGCCCATCCGAAAACCCGTTCCCTGATCGAGCGCGGCAAGCTGCCCGACCTCACCCCGGCGCGGGCCCAGGCCAATGTGCGCACCGCCCTCGAAGACGGCCTGCGCAAGATCCTCTCCAAGATCGGCATCTCGCTGCTGGCCAGCTACCACGGTGCCCAGATCTTCGAGGCCATCGGCCTCGGCGCCGACCTGATCGCCCTGGCCTTCCGCGGCACCACCAGCCGCGTGGCCGGCCTCAGCCTCGCCGACCTGGCCAGCGAGACCCTCAGCTTCCACGCCAAGGCCTACCCCGAGCTCAACCGCTCCAAGCTGGAGTTCATGGGCTTCGTGCAGTACCGCACCGGCGGCGAGTACCACATGAACAGTCCGGAGATGGCCAAGGCCCTGCACAGCGCCGTTGCGGCCGGGCCCGGCTACGACCACTTCGCCACCTATCAGAAGCTGCTGGAGGGGCGGCCGGTGACGGCCCTACGCGATCTGCTCACCTTCCGGCCTGCGGCCTCGCCGCTGCCGATCGAGCAGGTGGAGAGCGTCGAGAGCCTCTGCGCCCGCTTCTGCACCGGCGGCATGAGCCTCGGGGCGCTCTCCCGCGAGGCCCACGAGGTGCTGGCGGTGGCGATGAACCGCATCGGCGGCAAGAGCAACAGCGGCGAGGGCGGCGAGGACCCGGCCCGCTTCCGCATCCTCGACGACGTGGACGGAGAGGGCCGCTCGTCGACCCTGCCCACCCTGCGCGGCCTGCGCAACGGCGACACCGCCTGCTCGGCGATCAAGCAGATCGCCTCCGGTCGCTTTGGCGTCACCCCCGAATACCTGCGCAGTGGCCGCCAGCTGGAGATCAAGGTGGCCCAGGGCGCCAAGCCTGGCGAGGGCGGCCAGCTCCCCGGTCCGAAGGTGGATCCATACATCGCCTGGCTGCGCAACAGCAAGCCCGGTGTGGCCCTGATCTCGCCGCCTCCGCACCACGACATCTATTCGATCGAGGATCTGGCCCAGCTGATCCATGACCTGCACCAGATCAATCCGGCGGCCAAGGTGTCGGTGAAGCTGGTGGCGGAGATCGGCATCGGCACGATCGCCGCTGGCGTGGCCAAGGCCAATGCCGATGTGATCCAGATCTCCGGCCACGACGGTGGCACCGGCGCCTCGCCGCTGAGCTCGATCAAGCACGCGGGCAGCCCCTGGGAGCTGGGTCTCACCGAGGTGCACCGCAGCCTGCTGGAGAACGGCCTGCGCGATCGCGTGCTGCTGCGCGTGGATGGTGGCCTGAAGACCGGTTGGGACGTGGTGATCGCCGCCCTGCTCGGCGCCGAGGAATTCGGCTTCGGCTCGGTGGCGATGATCGCCGAGGGCTGCATCATGGCCCGCGTCTGCCACACCAACAACTGCCCGGTGGGGGTGGCCACCCAGAAAGAGGCGCTGCGCAAGCGCTTCACCGGCCTGCCGGAGCACGTGGTGAATTTCTTCCTGTTCGTGGCCGAGGAGGTGCGGCAGCTGCTGAGCGTGCTCGGCGTGGCCTCCCTCGACGAGCTGATCGGTCGCACCGATCTGCTGGAGCCGCGCGAGGTGCGCCTGAGCAAGACCAGCTCCCTCGACCTCTCCTGTCTGCTGGCGCCGGCGTCCCCGGCCGACCAGCGCGGCTGGCTGAGCCACAGCCTTGAGGCCCACGGCAATGGCCCGGTGCTCGAAGACGAGCTGCTTGCCGACCCCGAGGTGATGGCGGCGATCGAAGGCCATGGCAGCGTCAGCCGCCGTCTGGCGATCGTCAACACCGACCGCAGCGTCGGGGCCCGCCTCAGCGGTGAGATCGCTGCCCGCCACGGCAACTCCGGCTTCCGGGGCCGCCTCGATCTGCAGTTTGCGGGGGCCGCTGGCCAGAGCTTCGCCGCCTTCGTGCTGCAGGGCATGGAGGTGCGCCTGGTGGGCGAGGCCAACGACTATGTGGGCAAGGGTCTCAACGGCGGTCGCGTGGTGGTGGTGCCCCCCTCCGGCGCCAGCGATCCCGGCGCCAAGGTGATCCTGGGCAACACCTGCCTCTACGGCGCCACCGGCGGGGAGCTCTATGCGCTCGGCCGGGCCGGCGAGCGTTTCGCGGTGCGCAACAGCGGTGCCCGCACCGTCGTGGAGGGCACCGGCGACCATTGCTGCGAATACATGACCGGCGGTGTGGTGGTGGTGCTCGGCAGCACCGGCCGCAACGTCGCCGCCGGCATGACCGGTGGCGTGGCTTTCCTGCTCGATGAGAACGGCGGCCTGGCGGATCGCCTCAACGGCGAGAGCGTGGCCCTCTGCCCGCTCACCACACCCGAGCAGGAGGCCCTGCTGCTGCCCCTGCTCGAGGCGCACCACCAGCACACCGGCAGCGCCCGGGCGGCCGCGATCCTCGCCGACTGGCCCACCTGGAAGGCCCAGTTCAAGGTGTTGGTGCCGGCCAGCGAGAAGGCTCTCGTGGGCCTGCAGGAGCGCCAGGAGGTGGCGGTCTGAGGCGGGCAACCGTACGGCTGGGGGTCGGTTCCACCGACCCGGCCGGCAGCTGACTCTCCATAGGGTTGCTGCACCCTTTTCGGGCCATTTCCTCCCCATGCCTCCCGAATTCGCCCAGCAGCTGCAACAGCTCTTCGCCCGCCAGATCGCCGTCGCCTTTCTCCATCGCTGCGCAGTTCATAACCTTCCGCTCAACCTGGTCAGCGCCCGTCTGGAGGAGCTCGATGCCGAGGGCGACCCAGCCGCCGGCGCAGCTCTGCGGGCCGAATTTACGATCGTTTCGCTCGGCTGATCCCTCAGCGCGGAAACTCCCGCATCAGCCGCTGCACTTCGCCGGCGTGATAGCTGCTGCGGGTGAGGGGGGTGCTCACCACCTGCAGGAAGCCCAGCTCCTCCTCGCCGTGGCGGCGGTAGTGGGCGAAGGTGTCGGGGGAGACGAAGCGCTGCACCGGCAGGTGCTTCGGGCCGGGGGAGAGGTACTGGCCGATGGTCACGATGTCGACGGCGTGGGCGCGCAGATCGGTCAGCACCTGCATCACCTCCGCATCGCTCTCCCCCAGCCCCACCATCAGTCCGGATTTGGTGTAGGCCCGCGGCCAGCCCTGGCGCACCCGCCGCAGCAGCTCCAGCGAGCGCGTGTAGATCCCCTGGGGACGCACCCGCGCGTATAGCCGAGGCACCGTTTCGATGTTGTGGTTGAGCACATCCGGCCCGGCGTCCATCACCGTGGCCAGGGCGGTCGCATCGCCGCAAAAGTCGGGGATCAGCAGCTCGATCGTGGTCTGGGAGGAGCGGCGGCGCACCTGCTCGATGCAGGCCACGAACTGGCTGGCGCCGCCATCGGCGAGGTCGTCGCGATTGACCGAGGTGATCACCACATGGCTGAGCCCCAGGCGCGCCACCGCCTCCCCCAGCCGTTCGGGTTCGCTCGGGTCGAGGCTGCGCACGCTCTTGTCGAAGTCGATGTCGCAATAGGGGCAGGCGCGCGTGCAGCCGGGCCCCATGATCAAGAAGGTGGCCGTGCCGCCGGCGAAGCACTCGCCGATGTTCGGGCAGCTGGCCTCCTGGCAGACGGTGTTCAGCTTCAGGTCGAGCAGCAGGTCGGCCACCGCGCCGATGCGCTCGCGCTGCGGCGCTTTCACCCGCAGCCAATCGGGTTTGGCGGTGGTGGTGGCCGTGGGAGCGGCGGTGGGAGCGGTCGCGGGGTCGCCGGGGGTCACGGGGCCGCTGCGGAGGACCCCGAATCTAGGAAGCGTCCACACCCCCTCCGGTCGAGGCTCGGAGGCGGTGCTGGCGGGGCCGCGATCCCGTACACTCACCCCATCGGGATGTAGCGCAGCTTGGTAGCGCACTTCGTTCGGGACGAAGGGGCCGCAGGTTCGAATCCTGTCATCCCGACTTTATTGCTCAAGCCAGCTCCGCCCCGGGGTACCCCCGCGGTGTCACCACCCAGTCGCCGTGGCGGCGGCTGGTGCTGTTGCCCACCAGCACCAGGGTGAGCATGTCCACCTCCGCCACGGGCAGATCGGCCAGGGTGTGCAGGCGGATGCTTTCGTCGGCGCGGCCGAGTTGGCGGGCGAGCACCACCGGTGTGGTGGCGTGCCGGCCTTCGAGCAGCAGGTCGCGGGCGCGCTCGAGCTGCCAGGTGCGGTCCCGCGAGCGGGGGTTGTAGAGCGCCACCACGAAATCGCCGGCCGCGGCGGCGCGCAGGCGTTTCTCGATCACCTGCCAGGGGGTGAGGCGGTCGCTGAGGCTGATCGTGCAGAAGTCGTGCATCAGCGGGGCGCCCACCCGCGCGGCGGCCAGCTGCAGGGCCGAGAGGCCGGGGTGCACCGCGAAGGAAGGCCGCTCCGCCTCCGGTTCGGCCAGCCACAGCTCCAGGGCCAGGCCGGCCATGCCATAGATGCCGCTGTCGCCGGACGACACCAGCGCCACCGTCAGCCCCTGCTGCGCCAGCGCTAGGGCCTCGGCGCAGCGCTCGCGTTCCTGGGTGAGCTGCCCGTCGCGGCGCAGCTGGTCGGGGCGGCGCAGCGGTTCGAGCAGGTCGAGGTAGAGGCCGTAGCCCACCCACACCGTCGCCGTCGCCAGGGCCCGGCGGGCGTCGCCGCTGAGCAGATCGAGCCCGCCCGGACCGCTGCCCACCAGGTGCAGCGCGCCCCGCTGCGGCGCCCACTGCCGCTCCGCCAGCGCCACGGCCAGGGTGCCCGCCCCGCGCTCTCTGGCCCCAGCACGCTCGATGCGCTTGGCCACCAGCAGAGGCGTGGCCTCCGGCGCCGTTCCGCCCGCCTCCGCCGCGGCCAGCCGGGCGGCGGCCTCCGCCACCGAGGCGGTGCCCACCTCCTGGGCCACCACGGCCGAGGGGGTCGGCACCGGCACCGCAGCCAGCCGCTCCGGCGCGTAAAGCTGCAGCGGCCAGCCGCGCCGGGCCGCCAGGGCCAGCAGGGCCGGCTCGTCGCCCTTGATCGACACGCTCGCCAGGCCGGCCACCGCCTCTTCGGCCAGCCCGTGCTCCGCCAGTGCCGTGGCCACCAGGCGCTCCAGCAAGGGTTCGCTGGTGTTGCGCTCGCAGCCGAGGCCGATCCACAGACAGGGCGGATGCCAGCGGCAGCCCTGCCCCCGCCGCATGCTCACCACCAGCTCCGGCGCCGTCGCGGCGGCCTCAGGTGCTGCGTCAACCAGCGCCTCGGCCGCCGATAGCGCTCGCCAAAGGGCCAGGCCATGCTCCTGCCGCACCGCCACCGGTTCCGTGCCGGCCGCGTGCCCCATCAGCGCCCGCCAGTCACCCGCGCCCCGGCGCCAGCCCCAGGCCGTGCCGAACGCATCCAGCGCCAGGCGGCCCTGGGCCCCGCTGGCGCCGCTGAGCACGGCTTGGCCCCCCAGCAGGGCGGCGATCTCCTGGGCCAGGCGCTCGCCGCCGGCGGCATGGCCGCCCAGCAGCGGGATGGCAAAGCGGCCGCGCGGATCGACGACAACCACCGCCGGATCGCGTTCCTTGTCGGCCAGAAGCGGTGCGATTAGGCGGGTCACCAGACCGCAGGCGCCCACCGCCACCACCGCCGAGGCTCCGCCCCAGCGCTGGGCCAGCCAGGCTGCGCTGGAGCCGTCGTCTGTCGCGGCGCGGTGGCTTGCGTGCACCAGCCCGGAACCCTCGAGCTGGGCCAGCACCGGTTCGGCTGCGGCGCTGAAGGCCAGGGCGAAGATCCGGCGGGACTCCCCGCTGATGCTCACATCGTTCATCGCCCCAGCCTCGCCCGCAGCCCCGCCAGCGGGCCCTGAGCGGGCTCGCGCTTGAGCGTGCCGTCGGCGTTCACCTCCTCGCGGGCCGGACGCAGCGCGGGCGACAGGGGCTCTGGCGAAGCGGACGGACCCGCCGGTGCGACGGGCCCGGGCTGGTTGTCCTCCAGCGTCTCCCCCGGGTCAGAAGACGGGGAGGGCGGCGCTTCGCTGCCCTGACGCGAGGGAGCCGGCGAAGACACCGCTGGAGCGGCAGGTGCTGCCTCGGCCGGCCCAGGTTGGGGCGCTTGCTGCTCGGGGGCTGGGGAGTCTGGGGAGGGAGGCTCTGCTGTTGGTTCCTCCTCTGCCGGAGCCGTTTCTGGGGATGACTGGGCGTTCTGGGGTTCCGCGGTCTGCGTCTCCTCTGGCTGCGGCACTTCCGCCTGCGGTTCTGCGGCCTGCGTCTCTGTTGCCTCTGGCGCGGCCGGGCCTGGCTCAGAAGCAGGAGGCTCAGATGATGGGGCCTCCGCGGCCCGTGGTTCGGCCTCCTCGGGAGCCGACGCCACCGGCTCCGGGGTGGGCGGCGGCGGGCTCTGGCCCAGCAGCACCGCCAGATCGCCCGGGGCGAGCCGCCCCTGCGACCACGCCGGCCGCGGCGCCGCCGGATCGAGCCGCACCTCCTGCACAAGGCTGTTGAAGGGAGGATTCAGCGGTTCGCCCCGGCCATCGAGCAGCTCCAGCTGCAGGGCGTTGCTGCCGGGCCGCCAGCCCCGCAGCCACAGCGGCGTCTGCCGGTCCACCAGGAACGAGTCGCCGTTCACGGTCACGCGCAGGCGCCACTGGGCATCGTCATCCCGCAGGTGCTGGAGCGGTGCATCAATCAGAAGCCAGTCGAGCAGCAGCGGCTCGCCGGCCAGGGCGCCCGCAGGGCTCACCGGCAGCAGCTGGGGACTGCCGGGGGCGGGCAGGGCCAGCGGATTGGCGGCCGTGCGATGCAGCCGGATCTGCGCCAGGGCGCCAGGACTCTTCACCGCCTCCCCCCAGGGTCGTGCCGCCACCACCGTCAGGCGATGGCTGCCCGGGGAGAGGGCCGACAGGGTGGCTTCGGGGCTGGTGAGGCGCAGCGGTTCGCCGTCGTCGATCCGCACCAGCAGGTGGGGGCCCAGGCCGAGGCCACCCGCATCCACCAGCGGCCAGTCGTCCACCTGGAGGCGCAGGTGCCACGGGCCCTCCGGCAGCACCGCCTCCGCGGCCGGCTCCAGGATGCGCAGCTTCGGCTGCCGCTCGGCCAGCGCCTCCTGCAGCTGCTGCACCGCCGCCGGCGGGGCCACCTCCTGCAGGCGCTGGGCGCTCGCCAGGTTCGGAGCCTCGCGGCGGGCCGGGCCGGGGCGCGACGGCCAGCCCAGGGCCAGCGCCTCGCCGGCCGATCCGGGCAGCGGCAGGAACAGAGCCAGAACGCACCAGGCCACCAGCCCTGCGACCGCGGCCAATCGCCGTTGGCCTGCGGCTCTGCACGCCGCCCTGCACGCCCTGGCCAAACCTTTGTACAGCGAAGGTGGGCCCCATTCTGCTCAGCCATGGCGCCGCGTCTGAACCGTTGCGCCTTCCGCCACAAAACGCCAGTGAAAACTATTGCCAGTCCCCCTGAAGCTGCCGCTAGTTGCTGTTGCTAACCCCCGGGCAGACCCCAGTCAGGGCCTGGGGAGCGCCGGGATTGAACCTTTGTAACTGGGAGCCAAATCCGCTTGTTCCTGGCCCCTATACTTCCGCCAGCGGTCCCCTTTCGGGGCCCAAAGCTCCAGTTGTGGCAAGGGTTCTGCCCTGCCTCGCTGGTGCCCGTGGTCGGGCCGGCCTTTGGCCGCGTCCTTCCCGCGGGTCCCATCGGCGGCTCCAGTCCTCCGCTCGCTGCGGTCTCCGCGGCAGGTGGGCACCGGATCCGCCAGGGGTGGACCTCCACCTCGATCCCGTCCCTCGAGGAACGTCTCGATGACCATCAGCCCACCAGAGCGTGGGAAGAAGGCGGAAGCCATGGTTGACCGGAACCCCGTTCCGGCGACGTTCGAGCTTTTCGAAAAGCCCGGGCACTTCGACCGCTCCCTCGCCAAGGGTCCCAAAACCACCACCTGGGTTTGGAACCTCCACGCCAACGCTCACGACTTCGACAGCCACACGAGCGACCTCGAAGAGGTCTCTCGCAAGATCTTTTCGGCTCACTTCGGCCACCTGGCCGTCATCTT
>JBKDSQ010000043.1:0-7120 GCA_046340895.1 Synechococcaceae cyanobacterium
CAGCACCAGCCGCCAGGGCGTCAGGGCCGTCGCCAGATTCGCCAGCCACTGCTGCGCCTGCTGCCGCTCGGTGTGCCTCATGACCCGCCGCCGGGCTGGTGTGACCCCCCTGGCATATCCAGCGGCGGGAAATTGCGCAGCCATCGGCCGGGCCCTGCTGACACACCGGGCCCGGCCAACTCCCGCAACGGTCGCTGCAGCTACAACCCAATCCGCATCCCCGCCGCCCGCGCCGCCTCGCGCAGCTTGCGCAACGCCTGTCGCTCCAGCTCCGCCTGTTGCTCCGGCCGTAGGCCCATCACCCGTTGGATCTGCGCCGGCCGCAGCGGGTGCTCGCGCAGGTACAGGTGCCACAGCAGCCGGCGCTCCAACGGCTCCAGAGCACGCAGCAGCAGCGGCAACATCGAGCGCTGCTCGTCGTGGCCGTCGCGGGCGCAGCTCGCCAGCAGGGCCTCGGCGTCGGGGAAGTCGGCGGTACCGCTGCACTCCAGTGCCTCCAGCGCCACCGCTTCTGAAAGGGTGGGATCGGTGCCGCGCTCATCGGGCACCGTTTCCAGCAAGGTGACCAGCTCCCCATCGTCGGGCTGGCCCGCAAGCGGGCGATCGAGCTCCAGCGTGTTGCTCTGCTGCCACAGGAACAGCAGCAACCGCAGCGTCTCAGGGGTAACGCACTGGCCGCGGGGTCCGCAGCGCTCCGCCAGCCACCCGATGGTTGGGGCCTGGCCATGGCGGGCCTGGTGCTCCTGCGCCAGACGCTGCGCGCGCTGGAGCAGCTCCAGCTGGTTGCTGGGCAGGCGGATCAACCGCCGCTGCGTGCGGTGGTGAACCGAGAAGCCATGCCGCACCCAGAAGGCGGCGTAGGTGGAGAAGCTGTAGCCGCGGGCCGGATCGAACTTCTCGGCCGCCCGCAGCAAGGCGAATGCCGCCTCCTGCAGCGCATCGGCGGCGTCCTCCTGCTGGCGGGAGACGGCATAGCCCTGGCGCTGCCAGCTGTGGGCGATGAGCCGCAGGTTGTGGCACACCAGCTGGTTGCGGGCCCGCAGGGCCCGGCGGCGCATCGCGCAGGGGGCCTGTTCCAGGCCGGTGGGGTGTTGCCGCCAGCTCTGCACCCGCCGCGCCAGCTCCAGCACCGTGCGGGGGGCAAGCGGCTGATGGCGCAGGCTGCTGGCCAGCCAGGCGTCCAGCGAGGAGATTGCGCGGCCGGGGGCCTGGGAGCGGCGATCTGGACTGGCCGCAGGGGCAGGCGCGGGGGCAGCTGCGCAGCGGGGATGGGCGGGGCGCCGAGAACGGCGGGGTGTACGGCTCATGACAACTGGGGCGACGGGACGAATCGGGTCGTTGCAGGTCGTGACGAACTTTTGTTGCGCCTGGGGCACGGAGACTGGATAGCCGCTGATCCGAGGCCAGACAGGCGTGCGCGGATTTTCTTCCGCTTCTTGTTGGCGTCTCCTGGCGGAAGCGGCCCGCTGCCCGCGGCTTCTGGTCGGGGGCCTGGGCGCCTGAGGTGCCTCTAGCCCTCAAGCTCCGGGCCGATCTCCCTCCCCACCAGCTCCTCCAGCGCCGGTTGCAGCTGCGCCCACACCACCGCCAGCCAGGCCGGATCGCAGGGCTCCAGGCCCACCACCACCGCCAGCAGGCGCTGCACCAGCTCCCCATCGGCGGGCAGCAGCTCCCGCAATTTCTCCGCCGCCATCCGCAGGCTTAGGCCCTGCTCCAGCAGCGCCGCATCCAGCCACGGACCCAACCGCTGGGAGAGGGCCTCGGCCTGCTCGGGGCTGAGCCGCACTTCCTCCGCCGCCGGCAGCCGCAGGCTGCCCATGTACAACTCCAGGAAGTCCCCTGGCCCCAGCGGTGCGCCGCAGCCGGTATGGAGCAGCGGCCTGTAGCGCCACAGCAGCGACTGAATCCGCGCCTCCACCGGCGCCGTTGCCAACCGCGGCAGCAGTTCGGGGCGGTGGCGGGCTGCCCACACCGCCTGGTTGATGCGGCCCAGAGCTTCTGCGACCTTGTTGCCGAGCATCGTCGCCTTGCCGTTGCGCAGCAGGCTGATCTGCGACGTGTGCAGCGTTCCCGGCTCATGGCAGGCCCAGTCCGCCAGTTCGCTCAGCAGCGGATGGCTGATCGGCTCCAGCAGCAGCTCCATCACCGCCTGGAAGTGCTTCTTCCCGGCCTCGCGGCGCTCTTCCCCAGGCACGCGCAGCAGCCGTTCGGGGGGCAGGAATGGCGGCCAGTCCCCTCCTCCCATCGCAGCGGCTCGGCTCTCGGGCACCGGCGGGCGGGGTGGCGGTCGGTCGGCTCAGGGTAGACGGGGCGGATCGCGGAGGCGGCTCCGGCTGGGTCACCGCTGCCCTGCCGGATCAAGGGCGGTGGGCAATGACTGCCCATCACCGCTGGGCACCCCATGCCCTACCCGCTGGGTCGCCACTGCCCCGCCGCTGGGCACTGGAGGCCCCCACTAAGAAGGAAAGAAGAACAGCCAAAGCACCAACAGCCAAAGCAGGCGGCAATCCAGAGCCCTGCCAAGCAGAACAGCAGAGCTGCGGCAAGAAAGGGCAGACCCAGAAACAGCCGGCCTGCAGGGGCGATCCCTTGGCTGAACCGAGGCCGCTGCGGAATGAGCAACGGCCGACGTCGGTAACCTCCGCCACCGCCAGAAGCGCCGCATCGCCTGCGAACCGACCCGCCTTGGGCTCCAGCAGCTCCCCTGTGCAGGCCGCCCGGTTTGCGCAATGCCAGTGCTGGAGAGCGATCTGGGGACTGTTACTAGCCTTTGCCACCTGCGCCAGCCCATGGCCCTGCAGTTCTTTGCGGTGCACAGCGACGCGCTCGCGTTCACCCACGACAGCCTGCGCCGCCATGCCCAGCAGACGGGCATGCGCCCACCGGGGCCCACCCGTGCGCTGCGCATCGCCCAGCTCTACGGGCACCTGCAGGTGCGCGCTGCAGGCCGGCGCTCTTTCTCCCTGCCGCTGTGCGAGCTGGCGGCCAGCTGGCGGTTGCAGCCCCGCCAGCTGCGGCAAGACCTGGCCCTGTTGCACGAACTCGGCTGGCTGGAGGCCCGAGGCACCAGCCGCGGCACCCAGATCACGCTGCACAACCCGGAGCCGGAGTCGGTGCCCCACCCGGAGCCAGCGCCGGCTGCAGCTACAGAGCCGGCAGCTGGGCCGGTGGCGTCGCCGGAGCTGGCGGCAGGCATGCCTCCCGCGCAGGCCCCAGGGTCCAGCGCCCCGCCAACGCGAACCCCAACCCCTGCGCAGCCCCAACGCCCCCGCCAGGCGCGCTCCGCGCCAGAGCCGGCCCTACTGGAGGAGCTGGTCGCCCTCTACAACCAGCACCGGCCGCCCTCCTGGTCCGCCTACCAGCCGCGCGGCACCGCCCTGCTCGGCCGCATCCGCCAGGCCCTGCGCCATGCCGGCGATCCCCAGCGCCTGCAGCAGGCCCTGCTTGAGGCCCTGCAGGCCATGCCCCCGTTCTGGCGCGACACCTACCCGCAGGGACGCAGCGGCGCGGAATGCTTCTCCGCCCTGTTCCAGGCCGATCGCGCCTCGGCGGGGCTGGGGGTGGAGTTCTGGCACCTCTTCCGCTGGTCAGCGTCGCGGGCGGAGGCGGGCGCGGGCCTGGGCAGCACGGGCGAGGCCAGGGCGGAGGGAGACAGCGGGCCGGCGGAGGAGCCGTTGGCGCGGGCGCGGCGCCTGCTCGTCTGGGACGCCGGCATCTGGCGCGGCCTGGGCCGTGAGGCGCTGCGGCTCAGCGTTGCGGACAAGCGCGAGCTCGCCCGCCTGCTGGAGGCCCAGGGCATCGGCATCCCGGGCAGCGCCGATCGCCAGTTCCCCTGCACCGAGTCCGGCGTCAGCGCCGCCGACCCCCCTGGCCCCAGCAGCGGCTTGACACCCCTGGAACCCTCTGCCGGCCCGATCGCCGCCGCGCCGTTGGCGCCTTGCTCCGCCCCGGTGGCCCCTGCCCCCCGCTCGGCGGCGCATCGCCCGCGGCGGCAGCGACGGAACCGCCAGGCGATGGCGCGTCAGCCGACGCCGCCCGCTCTCCCGCACCCCGCCCCGGCCGCCTGATCCCCATTCCCCCGCATCGCCATGCACCGCCCCTACCGCAGCCCGAACGCCGACGGCACCACCCACGACCGCAGTACGGCCACCCCAGCCACCCACAGCCTGCCCCCCGCCGCAGCGGCCTACGGCCGCGAGCGCCTCGATGCCCTGATCACCAGCGGCGACTGGATCGCCACCGCTGCCGGGCCCCTGCCCGTTCCCGCCGCTCCCGCTGATCCCCTCGCCTTCCTGCCCACCACCGCGCCGGAGGCGGTGCCGATCGAGTGGCTGGAGCAGGAGCAGGCCGTGCTCGCAGGGGTGCTCGTCGGCCTGGAGGACCACAGCGCCCGCTGGGGCCTGTTCCGCCGCCGCATCGGCCTGCGCTACGACGAGCCGGTGCCGCCCCAGCTGTGGAGCACCAAGGAGCTGCGGCTGGTTGCCGCCGAGGTGGATGCCCTCTTCCGCGGCGAGCGGGAGGTGCGCATCCTCAATGCCGAATCGATCCGCCAGGACGTGCGCTCCCGCCTCGCCGATGGCCGCTACCAGGGCAGCCTGCAGCAACTCGAGAGCGCCCTGGCGGATCTGCTCGCCTGGGCCCGGCTGTCCTCGCCGCTTGATTTCCCGATCGCCTGCGAGCTGTTCCGGGCCGCCAAGGCGCGCCAGATCTTCTACGGATCCCTCCGCTTCCTCCTCTCCCGCGAGCACCTCGATGTGCCGATCGGCGGCGAGCTGGAGAGCTGCCGATCCGCCCTCAACGAGGCCCTCGCCCTCGGCACCGGCCAGTTCCGCCCCCACCAGGGCGCCTCACCCATCGCCGAGGACATCCCGGAGACCATCGCCCTGGCCGGAACGCCCCTGCCAGAGCGGCCCAGGCCCATCTCCACCGGCATCCCCTCGCTCGATGTCGACATGCGCGGCGGGGTCATCCCCGGCCAGGGCGAGAACCTCTGGGTGCTCGCCGCCCGCTCCGGCATCGGCAAGACCACCGTCGCCATCGCCGCCGCCATGGGCCTGGCGAACAACGGTGCCGGTGTGCTCTTCTTCTCCTGCGAGCTGAGCCAGCGGGCGATCCGGGCCCGCTGCCTGGCCCACACCTGCCGCCGCCACCTCGGCTTCTCCACACCCCTGTTCACCACCAGCGACCTGGAGGGCCGCGGACGGGTGATCGAGGCGCAGGACATGGAGCTGTTGCAGCGTCTGCTGGAGCCCCTCCAGCAGCAGCGCCGCCCCGACGGCCAGCCGCTGGGCACGCTGCTGACCCAGTCCCACTTCGCCGCATCGCTGGAGGAGATCTGCGCGGTGGTGGAGGACAGCAAGGCGGCGAACCCTGAGCTGGCGGTGGTGGTGCTCGATCACTTCCACGCCATGGGCCCCAGCCCCGGCTACGGCGTGCACACCACCACCGAGCTGGCGCACCGCGCCATGGGCCTCAAGGCCCTCGCCGGCCGCTGCGATCTCGACATCCTGGTGGTCGCCCAGCTCAACCGCGGCGCCTACGGCAGCAGCACCCCGGATGTGTCGCACCTGGCGGGCACCTCGGAGCTGGAGCGCTTCGCGTCGGCGGTGTGGCTGATCGATCGGCCCAAGACCCCCGACGGCGCAGCGCCGGTCCCGGGCCTGCTGGAGGTGCACCACGGCAAGGTGCGCAACGGCCAGCTGGGGGAGAACGACCTGGGCCGCACCCTCATCCGCCTTGATCGCGCCCACTGCTTCCTCGAGGCCGATGAGGCCAGGCGGGCCTTCGTGGGGAGTGATCTGTATCCGGGCGTGGAGGTGTTGTGAGCGCGGTTGCGCCCCAGCTCCTGGCGGCGGTGCGCGAGCGATCGCGCATCGCCGATCTCTTCCCCGTCGAGCAGCTGCGCCGCCGCGGCAAGGAATTCCTCACCCTCTGCCCCTGGCACAACGACCACAACGCCAGCCTCACCGTCAGCCCCCGCACCAACCGCGTGCATTGCTTCGTGTGCGGTCGGGGGGCCGATGCGATCGGTTGGCTGCAGGAGCGGCATGGCCTGACGTTCCGGGAGGCGGTGGAGGAGCTGGCGCGGCGCTATGGCATCCCGATCCCGGAGAAGGACCCCGCCGCGGCGGCGCGGGCAGAGGCGGAGCAGCGGGAGCGAGCGCGACTCCTCGCGTTGCGACAGGGGCAACAGGAGCGGTTCCAGCGGGCTCTGGCGGCGGACCTGGCTCGCGATGGGCCGGCGGCGGCCTTTCTGCGCCAGCGGGGGCTTAGCCCAGCCACGACCGAGGGATGGGGCTTGGGGCTCAACGGATCGCGCTTGATGCTCCCCATCCGCGACAGCCAGGGGCGCTGCTGCGGTTTCTCCGGGCGCTCGCTCAGCGGCGAGGAGCCCAAGTACCGCAACACCCCCGCCGATGCCCTCTTCCGGCGCAGCGAGATGCTCTACGGGCTCGATCGCGCGGCCGAGGTGATCCGTCGCGGCGGGGAGGCGCTGCTGGTGGAGGGGCCGTTGGATGTGATTCAGCTGCACCAGGGCGGCATCGAGCACGCGGTCGCCTCGCTCGGCACCGCCTTCTGCCCCGAGCAGGGCCAGCGGCTGCTGCGGCTCGGCCTGCGGCGCCTCTGGATCGCCTACGACGGCGACAGCGCCGGCATCGCCGCCACCGCCCGCCTGCTCGACGCTTGGCGAGCCCAGGCGGTGCGGGGGGAGCCGGATCTGCGGGTCGTCAGCCTGCCCGCCGGGACAGACCCTGATGCGCTGGTGCGCGAGCAGGGCCCTGATGCCCTCCGCCGCTGCCTGGAGGAGAGCCGCCACTGGCTGGCCTGGGAGCTCGATCGCCTGCTGGCGGATCTGCAGGCCCAACCCGATGACCTCTCGCGGCTGCAGACCTGCGAGCGCCAGGGCGCCGCCCTGCTTGCCCAGCTGCCGCGTGGCGGGACGTTGCGCCAGCGGGCGGAACAGCGGCTGCGGGAAGCGCTGGGTGTCCCGCGTCAACCCCCTTGGCCGTTTCGCGACAACCAAGTTGGCCGGTGAGGGCCCCCAGGTTGTCGCCGGCGACAACCTGGGGGCGGCGACACGAAAAATGAGCCACCCGTCTTCCAGACGTTGGATCACCAC
>JBKDSQ010000044.1:0-8127 GCA_046340895.1 Synechococcaceae cyanobacterium
CCAGTCGGTGGGGCGCACGTCGCTGAACTGGTTGATGCTGGTGACCTGGTCAGCGCTGCCGCCCGCGGCGTAGGCGTTGACGTCGGTCAGATTGATTTCGGCGGCGCTCACAGCCATCGGCGCCAAAAGGCCGAGAGCGGCGGGGGCCACCAGGAGGTGATGGAAGGGTTTCATGGGTCCTCACACGCGGAGGCGCAATGCGCCACGAGAAGGATTGCGACCTCCACCCGCGCCGGCCATCGCCGCTGTGCCAGAACCAGGAGAGGACCGGCGTCACCGCTGCCCCACACTGATCGCCTCTGCGTGCGTCCGTCCTGCAGCCCCAGCTCACCCCCCCCGCTGCCTCCGCCCCGGAGCTGCCCCCCGCCCGATCACGGCCTGGCTGGCTGTGGTGGTTGGCCCTGGCCAGCCTCTGGCTGATGGCCACGACGGCCGACCGTCTCTGGCTGAGCCTGGACGTGCGGCTGCCCGCCTGGGACCAGGCCGACTACCTCAACAGCGCCGTCGACCATGGCCGCGCCCTCGGTTTGCTGCGCGGCGGTGGCTGGCAGGGGTGGGCAACCCTGCTTGATCTTTCCCCGAAGATCCCGCCCCTGGCCTCGCTGGTGAACGGCAGCGTGATGGCGCTGGCGGGTCAGGAGCCCGATGCGGCGAGCTGGGCCCTGGCGCTCTGGCATGGACTGCTGCTCGTGGTGGTGGCGCTGTGGGGCCGGCAGCTGCAGGGGAAGGGCTTCGGGTTGCTGGCGGCGGCGCTGCTGGCGCTGGCGCCGGCGCTGGCGGAGCTGCGGGTCGACTACACCCTCGACATGCCCCTCGCCGCCACCGGCAGCCTGGCCCTGTGGCTGCTGGGGCGCTGGCAGGCACCGGCGCCAATGGGCGGCAGGACGGCGCAGGCGATGCTCGCCGCGGTGGCGGTGGCGGCGGCGGTGCTGGTGAAGCAGAGCGCCCTGTTGGTGGTGGCCCTGCCCTGCATCTGGGCCGCTGCCCTGGGGCTGGCCCAGCGGGGCCGTCGGGCCCAGGTGCTGCTCGCCCTGGCGCTGGTGCTGGCCCTGGTGTTTCCCTGGCTGCACCACAACTGGATCTCCACCTTGGGGGGCACCAACCGGGCGGTGCTGGAATCGGCGGCGGCGGAGGGTGATCCAGCCCCGCTGAGCCTGGCCTCCCTGGTGTGGTACCCGCGCCTGGCCGCAGCCCAGCTTGGCCCCCTGAGCCTGGGGGTGGGGCTGGCCGGCCTGGCTACGGCGGCGCTGCGGCAGCGGCAGGGATGGCGGCTCCTGCCCCGGCGGCAGGGACAGGGCCTTTCTCCGGGCTGGGGCTGGCTGATCGGCTGCACGCTGGCCGGCTGGCTGGCCACCACCCTCAGCCCCAACAAGGATCCGCGCTACATCACACCGGTGCTGCCTCTGCTCCTGCTGGTGCTGACGCGGGGCTGGTGGGAGATCGGCCTGGTACTGCGTGGGCGGTGGGGCATGGGGGCCGCCGGCGCGGCCCTAGCGGCGGGTCTGATGGGAGCCTCCGCGGGAACAGCGGCAGAGCGCACGGCGGCGCTCTCCCGGGCGGCGGGCTACCCACTGCCGGAGGCGATGGCCGCTGTGCGGCAGCTGGTGGGCAGGCAGCCAGTAACGGTGTTGCTGGTGGCCAGCCGGCCGGACTTCAACGAACACACGGCCACGGTCTACGGACGGCTGGCGGGGGGGCAGGTGGTGGCCCGTCGGGTGGGCACGCGCTACGGGCAACAGCAGGCGGTGCTGGATCGGGCGCAATGGCTGTTGCTGGCCACCGGCGACCAGGCGAGCTCGCGACCGAGCGCCCAGGAGCTGAGCCGTTCGGTGCGGGAGGACGGGCGGTTCGAGCGCATCCGTCGCTGGCCGCGGGCGGAGGCCGCCGATCTGGAGCTGTGGCGACGGCGCTCCGACGCCCCCCGCGCCAGCAGCTTTGCCGACGACTTCCGCCGTCTGGCCCCAGCGATGGCGCGCGGTCCTGGTGGCCTCGCACCCCTGTTCAGTTCGATCGGGCTGCAGCATCAGCTCGACGGCCATCTCCTGTATCAGCGCCGGGTGGACCGCTGGGCCACCCAGCGGTTGGCAGCCGCCCCCGACGACCGCGACGCCCTCTGGAACCTGGCGCTGCTGGCCACCCTGCAGAACCGCCCGGAAACGGCCCAACGCTGGTATGGGCGCCTTCAGCAGCTGGAGCCCGTCAACCCCTGGCCGGCTGCCTACCGCGCGCTGGTTCTGCTCGCCGATTGGCGGCCGTGGCGAGCCCAGGCGGTGCTGGCGGCCGTTCCGGCCGCGGCCGCCGAAGATCCGGTCATCCGCGGGCTGCAGGATGTGAGCGGGCTGCTCAGCGGCGATCTGCGCCGAGTGGCGTCGCTGCCGCAGAGCCTGCCGCGAGCGGTGGCGGCGGTGCGACGGGAGCTCACTCGCAAGCCTTGAGCCGCTCCGGATCGCGGCGGCGGGCCATGGCCACGGCGTGCAGCAACAGGCCCACCGCCATCATCAGCTCGATCGCTTCCTGGTCGTTGCGGATACGCTCGGCATGGGTGATCCAGGAAAGATCGAAGTAGGTGTAAAACAGCGACACCGGCAGAAACCAGAGGCTGTACCAGCGCGGCGGCAGGGCATCGATCCGCGGCAGCAGCCTCCAGCCGGCCCAGCCGAACAGCAGGCCGAAGACGATGAAGCCGAAGTGCATCAGGCTTTGCACGGCCGGGATGTTGTGAATCGTGGTCTCCTCCTGGGCGTTGATCTCCCTGATCGCCTCGATACCCACGCCGGTGATGCGTTCCCCCCAGCTGATCTCCTCCCCGGCCATCAAAAAGCAGAAGGCCGCCAGCGCCAGCCAGCCCAGGCAGGCGAGCGTGCCTGGCTGGGCCCGACGCCGCCAGGCCACCACCAGCGAGGCGATACAGGCGCCGGCATAGCCCGCGAACTGGATCCATTCCGCAGGGCCGTCCTCTCCCTTGCGCCAGAACTCAAACACCGGGCGCGGCAGGAACCAAACGACGCCGTACAGAATCAGGAGATACCACAGCGGCCGCAGATCCACCAGCGGCCGCAGCTCTCCCCAGGGAGTGCGCACGATCCTGGACTCGGGCGGAGGGGGCATCGCGATCGACCTCGGCGGGCAGCAAGCGCGCTCAACCTAGGGCCCAGACGGGAGCAGAACGATGCCCCCGACTTCCCTCTGCCAGGCAGAAGGGAGACGGGGGCTCTCGCCGGGTCCGCTCTGGCGCGGAACCGATGGATCAGGGGACAGGCGCCGAAATCAGCCGGCGTTCTCCGCGATCAGCAGACCCTGGGGGAAACAACTGGAACTCACGAACACCTCCTCCGGTGGGGCGAATGCCAGCCGGCCGCGCCTGCGGGGCCAGGCCCCACGCGACTGCTGACGGAACCCATCAACCTTACCGAGGCGGGCCGCCAGGTGCGATGCGCCCTTCCGGTGTGGGCGGCAACCCCAGCCGGTGAGCCAAGCAACAGAACACAGCCTCACGTCGGGTGGATCACAGCGCGCACTCGGCATGGCCCAAACAATGGCTTGAACGCCAATCGGCCAAGGATGGTGCGAACCCAGCGGCCCCTTTCATGCCCCACCCGGCCGCTTCTGGCACTGTGGATCGCTGCCGTTCTGCTCGGATTGGTTGGCCTGGGGAACGTTCCCCTGCGTGACTGGGATGAATCGATTGTGGCCAGGGTTTCCCTGGAGATCAGTCGCGGCAACGGGCACAATCTGCTGCTGCCTACCTACCTCGGGCGCGACTATCTCAACAAGCCTCCCGGCCTGCACCTCGCCATCGCCGCCGTTCTCAAGATCTGGGAGTTGGCACGCGGCGACGCAAGCGCGGAACTGCCGCCTGAGTGGCTGGTACGGCTGCTCCCGGCGCTCGCTTCCAGCCTGATTGTGCCTCTGATGGGATTGGTTCAGGCGCGAATCCGCCCCTCGCGACCCGATGCCGCCATCGCCACGGCCCTGATCACTCTCACCCTGCTGCCCTTGGCACGCCATGGCCGTCTGGCCATGCTCGACGGAACCCAGCTGACCGCGATGGCGCTGGTCTGGCTTGGTGTTCTCTGGGCGGGCCGATCACCGAGACAAGCCCTCCATGGCGGCCTTCTTGCGGGGCTGGGAGGGTGCCTTCTGTTGCTGCTCAAAGCACCGGTGGCGCCGCCGGTGCTCGCCGGTGCCTTGATGCTGCGCTGGATGGATCGCGACCTGGACACGCGGGCATGGCGCTGGCTTCTGCTCGGCGTGATGCTGGCTCTCCTCCCTGGCGTGGCCTGGCATGGCTGGCACTGGCTGGTCCGCGGCAGCCAGGCTCTGGTGATGTGGGGGCCGCAGGGACTGGAGCGGCTTGTTCGAGTGGTGAATGGCAACGGCGGCGGACCGATGGTGCCCATTACGCAGGTTCTGATCGGTGGGTGGCCCTGGCTGCCCCTTCTGCCCGCCGCGATGGGGCGGGCCTGGCACGAACGCAACCGGAAAGAAGGACGTTGGGGTCTGGGGCTCTTCCTCCTGGCCGGCCTGCTGGTCTTGCCGCTACGCACCCAGCTCCCCTGGTATTCCTTGCTGCTCTGGCCGCCCTACGCCTTGCTGTGCGGACCGGTGCTGGCCGATCTAATGGCAGGACGAACGCGCCCCGCACTGGCAGCCTGGGTTGGCCGGATTTGGAGTGGCCTGGGAGCCGTCGTGCTTGGCGCTGCCATCGTTCTCGCCTGTCTGCCTGGGCGACCGTTGCCGCTGGCGGGCCTCCTCAGCGCCTTGCCCGCGGGTCTGGCCCTTTTGGCGGGAGGCAGGCTGCTCCTGCGCCCGCGCGAACCACGTGCCGCTCTCCGGGGCGTCTGCACGACTTCGTTCGGCTGGTTTCTGGCCCTGGGGCTTCTCTTCGCTGGACCGTTATGGAACTGGGAGCTGGCGGAGCAGCCGCCGATCACCCCAGCGGTGCGCCTGGCGTTCACCGGACCGGCCGCTCCGCCTGTTCACCTGCTGGAACAGGATGCGGAGAGCCTGAGGCCCAGCCTGCACTGGTACCTCAATTCCCCTGGAGCCCCTCTCGAGCCAGAGGCGTCGCGCTGGCCCCGCAGCCGCTTCCGGCTGATCTCCCGCACCAGGCCCCCAACCGAGTCGGCATCGGAACGATGCCAGCTCGCCCAGGCAGGGGACGACGGCTGGAAGCGGTGGGATTGCAAGGCAAGGGGTGGGGCCAGCTGAACGGATCCGCGCCAGCTGTGGAACGCAAGCCAACCGGTGCCTAGGGCGCTCTGCCCACAATGGCTGCAATGGAAAGGATCGCCATGGCAGTTTCGGATCGGCCGGCGACACCCCCTGAAGAGCGGCGCAGGGCCCAACACAGGGTCTTCGTGGGGGCGGCTTCCTTTTTCCTGGTGGGCCTGGTGCTGCAGCTCTGGCGTCTGGAGGTGCTGCAGGCCTCGCTGGACCAGGGAATCTTTCTTCAGGTGCTGAGCAACGGGCTGCGGGGCCATCCGTTTGAGAGCACCCTTTCCTCCCAGCTCTCCACCAACGTGATCCATGCAGGGCAGCTGCCGGCCCTTGGCTATCACCGCCTCGGCCAGCACTTCACGCCGATCCTGGTGCTATGGATGCCGCTGGTGGGGCTGGTGGGTGCCTGGGCCCTGCCGCTGCTCCAGGTGGGGTTGATGACTGCGGCCGGGTTGGTGCTGTACCGCCTCGCCCGACAGCGGCTGGCAGCGGCTCCGGCGAGCTGGATCGCGCTGTCGTTCTTCGGCGCCAATGCCGTGCTGGGACCCACCTGGGGCAACTTCACCGACCTCTGCCAGCTGCCCCTGGCGATCTTTCTGCTCCTGCTCGCCCTGGAGCAACGGCGGCCCTGGCTGACACTGGCCGCGGCGTTGGCGGTGCCCCTGATCCGGGAGGACACCGGCGTACTGCTGGTGGGTGTGGGCCTCTGGCTGGCGGTGCGGCAGCCGCAGCGCTGGCCCCTGGCGGCGGGCCTGGCCCTGTGGGGCGGCGGCTGGGTGCTCCTGGCCACCAACGTTCTGATGCCTCTGTTCAGCGACGACAACGCCCGCCGCTTCATGGTGGAGAACTTCGGGCAGTACATCCCCGGCCAGGAGCAGGCCAGCAGCCTGGAGGTGCTGCGCCGGGCGCTGTCCCAGCCGTTGGTGCTTCTACGGGAGCTGGTGAGTCCACCGCGGCAGACCCTCACCTATCTCCTCGGCCAGGGCTTACCACTGCTGTTCGTGCCGCTGATCAGCCTCGATGCCTGGCTGCTGATGGGGCTTCCCCTGCTCGGGCTGCTGCTGGCCCAGGGTGACAACAACCCGCTCTCGATCAACATCCGCTACACACTGCTGGTGGTTCCGGGGCTGTTTGCCGGCACGATTCTGTGGTGGCAGCGCCACGCCGGCCTGTGGCAGGTGCGGCGGCTGCGGCGGCTCTGGGCCTGCTGCCTGGCCCTCTCGCTGCTGTTCACGATCGGAGGCAACCCCAACCGCAGCCTGTCGTGGCTGATTCCCGACAGTATCCAGCCCTGGGTCTACCGCAGTCCGGGGCGGCAATGGCAGCACGCGCGGCGGGCACGCACCCTGCTGGCCTCCCTGCCGCCCCAGGCGAGCGTGGCGGCCTCCACGCCACTGATCCCACTGCTGGCGCAGCGGCCAGTGCTGGTGCGCTTCCCCGAGCACATGGCCTACCAGGACCGTCAGGGGCGGGAGTGGCCGGTGGACTGGATCGTGATCGACCTCGACTGGATGCACAGGTATGCCGTGGCGTTCCCCAAGGAGCGGCGGGCGTTGCGGGCCAGCCTGGAGGCACTGCCGGAGCTGCAGGCCCAGTACGGGGTTCGCGCCGTCGACGACGGCGTGGTGATGCTGCAGCGAGGCGCCGCGGCGAACGCAAAGGCCAGCGAAGCGTTGCGGGTGTTGTTGCAGGATCTGAACGCGAGCCGATGAGTAGGCATCACAGCAACAAGTTGCCGGCCTGCCAGATGGCGGTGGGCGCCCGGCGTGGCGCAGGCATGAAAAAGGCCCCACCGGAATCCGGTGGGGCCAAGTAGCAACAGACATAGACTGCTGCTTTGCGGGAACATCAGAGTGCGTTGCCGCGGGGAAGAACTTCTTCCGGGAAGACGAAGTTTTCGTGCGGTTGGTCGGCCGGGGCCATCCAGGCGCGCAGGCCTTCGTTAAGCAGGATGTTCTTGGTGTAGAAGGTCTCGAATTCGGGATCTTCTGCAGCCCGGATTTCCTGGCTCACGAAGTCGTAGGCCCGCAGGTTGAGGGCCAGGCCGATGATGCCGATGCTGCTGGTCCACAGACCCATCACCGGCACAAACAGCATGAAGAAGTGCAGCCAGCGCTTGTTGGAGAAGGCGATGCCGAAGATCTGGCTCCAGAAGCGGTTGGCGGTGACCATCGAGTAGGTCTCCTCTTCCTGGGTGGGCTCGAAGGCCCGGAAGGTGTTGGCCTGCTCGCTGTCTTCAAACAGGGTGTTCTCCACCGTGGCGCCATGGATGGCGCAGAGCAGGGCGCCGCCGAGGATGCCAGCGACTCCCATCATGTGGAAGGGGTTGAGCGTCCAGTTGTGGAAGCCCTGCAGGAAGAGCAGGAAGCGGAAGATCGCCGCCACGCCGAAGCTGGGGGCGAAGAACCAGGAGCTCTGGCCGAGCGGGTACATCAGGAAGACGCTGACGAACACCGCGATCGGGCCGGAGAAGGCGATGGCGTTGTAGGGGCGGATGCCGACCAGACGGGCGATCTCGAACTGACGCAGCATGAAGCCGATCAGGCCGAAGGCGCCGTGCAGGGCGACAAAGGGCCAGAGGCCGCCGAGCTGGCACCAGCGCACGAAATCGCCCTGGGCTTCCGGACCCCAGAGGAGCAGAAGGCTGTGGCCCATGGCGTCAGCGGGGGTGCTGACGGCGGCGGTGAGGAAATTGCAACCTTCGAGGTACGAGGAGGCGATGCCGTGGGTGTACCAGGAGGTGACGAAGGTGGTGCCGGTGAGCCAGCCGCCCAGCGCCAGATAGGCGCAAGGGAACAGCAGCAACCCGGACCAGCCCACGAAAACGAAGCGGTCGCGCTTGAGCCAATCGTCGAGGACGTCGAACCATCCCCGCTGCGGCAAGCGCCCTGCAGCGATCGTCATGAG
>JBKDSQ010000045.1:0-32347 GCA_046340895.1 Synechococcaceae cyanobacterium
CAAGTGGTATCTCGACGCCATCAACGACAAGCTGTTCGTGCAGGGCAGCCGCAAGCTCGCCCGCTCAGTCCTGGAGGTGGACTCCAAGGTGGTGGATGGCGTGGTGAATCTCACCGGCCTGATGACCCTGGGCAGCGGCGAGGGCCTGAAGTACTTCGAGACCGGCCGGGCCCAGTTTTACGCCCTGATCGTGTTCGGGGGTGTGATCGCCCTGGTGGTTCTGTTCGGCAGCCTTGGCTGAGCGGCAGCACCTGCTCGCCACCGGTTGTGTGACAACCGTCATCGGGCCCTGGTTTGGGCGGCTGTGATTTCTACACTCCGAGCACCCAGACCACGCCTGGACCTTGGCTTTTCCCTGGCTGAGCGCCGCGATCCTTCTACCGATCGCCGCCTCCCTGCTGATCCCCTTCGTTCCCGATCCCGGCGATGGCCGCGGCGTGCGTTGGTACGCCCTCGGTGTGTCGCTCACCACCTTCCTGATCACGGTGGCGGCCTATCTCAACGGCTACGACCCTGCGGTCAGCGGCCTGCAGCTGGCGGAGCGGGTCCAGTGGCTCCCCGATCTGGGCCTGGCCTGGTCGCTGGGGGCCGATGGCCTCTCGATGCCCCTGATCCTGCTCACCAGCTTCATCACTGCCCTGGCCTGCCTCGCGGCCTGGCCGGTGAGCTTCAAGCCCCGGCTGTTCTACTTCCTGCTGCTGGCGATGGATGGCGGCCAGATCGCCGTCTTCGCGGTACAGGACATGCTGCTGTTCTTCCTGGCCTGGGAGCTGGAGCTGATCCCGGTGTATCTGCTGCTGGCGATCTGGGGGGGCAAGAAGCGCCAGTACGCGGCCACCAAGTTCATCCTCTACACCGCCGGCAGCTCGCTGTTCATCCTGCTGGCGGCCCTGGCGATGGGCTTCTTCGGCGGCGGCACCCCGAGCTTCGAGTACACCGTGCTCGCGGAGCGCGGCTTCCCCGTGGGCTTCCAGCTGTTCTGCTACGCGGCCCTGCTGATCGCCTTTGGCGTGAAGCTGCCGATCGTGCCGCTGCACACCTGGCTGCCCGATGCCCACGGCGAGGCCACGGCGCCGGTACACATGCTGTTGGCGGGCATTCTGCTGAAGATGGGCGGCTATGCCCTGCTGCGCTTCAACGTGCAGCTGCTGCCCGATGCCCACGCCCGCTTCGCGCCGCTGCTGGTGGTGCTGGGAGTGGTGAACATCATCTACGCCGCCCTCACCTCCTTTGCCCAGCGCAACCTCAAGCGCAAGATCGCCTACAGCTCGATCAGCCACATGGGCTTCGTGCTGATTGGCGTCGGCAGCTTCAGCGACCTGGCCACCAGCGGCGCGATGCTGCAGATGATCAGCCACGGCCTGATCGGCGCCAGCCTGTTCTTCCTGGTGGGCGCCACCTACGACCGCACCCACACGCTGCAGCTCGATGAGATGGGGGGCGTCGGCCAGAAGATGCGCAAGATGTTCGCCCTCTGGACCGTCTGTTCTCTGGCTTCCTTGGCCCTCCCTGGCATGAGCGGCTTCGTCTCGGAGCTGATGGTGTTCGTGGGTTTCGCGACCAGCGAGGCCTACTCGCTCAGTTTCCGCGTGGTGATCTGCGTGCTGGCGGCCGTCGGAGTGATCCTTACTCCCATCTACCTTCTCTCGATGCTGCGTGAGATCTTCTTTGGGCGCGAGAACAGCGAACTGGCCTCCCACACCCACCTGGTCGATGCGGAACCTCGTGAGATCTACGTGATCTCCTGCCTGCTGGTTCCGATCATCGGCATCGGCCTCTACCCGCGCCTCGTAACCGATAGTTACAGGGCCTCGATGGAGAGCCTGGTGGGCCGCGAGAACGCTGCCCTGGCGCGCGACAGCCACCCTCCCGCGGCCGCCCTGCTGCGGCGACCGGTGGCGGCCCTGCTGCACCAACCCTTCCTGCAGGCACCGCAGGTACTCTCCTGATATCTCCTTGCGCGGACGATGCGGCAGCTCAACTTCCTGCTGATCTTCAGCTTCGGCCTGGCCATGGTGATGTTCACCCTCGAGAACACCGCCCCCACCACCGTTCGCTTCCTGCCGGGCGTCAGCACCACCCTGCCGCTGGCGGCCCTGCTGCTGCTCGTGGGTGGCCTGGGGGCAACGGCCGCCTGGATCTACGCCGTGTGGAGCGGGGTGGTCAAGAAGGTGGAAGGTCTGCAGAGCCAGGAGGACCTCGAGGCCCAGCAAGTCCGCATCCGCGATCTGGAGAATGATCTGCAGCGCACCCGCGCCAGCCTCGACGCCCAGCTCGCCCTGCTGCCCGCATCGGGTGGCAGCTCCGGAACCCAGAGCGCTGAAAGCCTGGCGGTGACCCTGGATTGAGCCCGCCGCGGCCCCTGGCCCACCCCAGAGCCAGCCGGTACCTTGAGAGCTACCGGAGCCAGCTCCGGCCAGAGGAGCGGAATGATCCCACGTGGCTGAAGCGGGCGCCAGGCTGGCCATCCGGCTCCTCCAGGACGCTGCCGAGCGCGGCGACATCGATCCCTGGGATGTGGATGTGATCGCCGTCATCGACGGCTTCCTCGATCAGCTGCGTCAGCGGATCGCCTTGCCTCGGCTGGCGGAGGCCGCCCTCGGCGCCGGGGGCAGCTACGAACAGGAGCTCGCCCAGACCAGCGAAGCCTTCCTGGCTGCCTCGGTGCTGGTGGGGCTCAAGGCGGAGCTGCTCGAATCCGCCACCTTCCCGCCGGAGCCGGTGCTGGAGGAAGCGTGCGACGCCGAAGAGGACGGCCTGGGCTGGAACGAGGGCCTGAGCCTTGTGCTGCCGCGGCGACCGGAGCGGCACCTGCTGCGCCGCCCTGTGGCCCCGCCCCCCCTGCAGCGCCCCGTCACCCTCGGGGAACTGATCCGCCAGCTGGAGGACATCGCCGAGCGGCTGGAGCAGCAGGAGGGAGGCGGCCGGGCCCGGGTGCGCAACAAGCGCTACAGCGACCGCGCCGCCATCGCCCAGGTGGCGGCCCTTGCCCACCGCGAGAAGCTGCCGGAAACCACCGCTGCCCTGAGTCGCTACCTGCAGGATTGGCAGGGCAGCGCCGGCGCCGACTGGGTTGATTTCGAGCAGCTGGTGGGTGCCTGGGGGGAGGAGGTGGATCGGCGCAACGCCAGTGACGACCTCGACCGCGACCGGGTGGGGGTGTTCTGGGCGTTGCTGTTCCTCTCCGCCCAGGGCCGGCTGGAGCTGGAGCAGAGCGGCGGGCTGTTCGGGCCGCTGAGGCTGCGGCGCATTCCGGAGAACCAGGAAATGGCCCAGCGGCACCAGCTGGCGGCGGGGGCAAGGGGTGGGGAGCCGAACCTTGGGTCAGCTGCTGGGGCGGCTCGCACGCTCCTGGCGGCCTGAGGGAAGCGCTTAGGCTGCGTAGACCGAAGCGACGATGCCTACGCCAATGAAGGCGATGATCCTGGCTGCTGGCAAGGGCACACGTGTGCGTCCAATCACGCACACCACGCCCAAGCCGATGATTCCAATCCTGCAGAAGCCCGTAATGGAGTTTCTGCTCGAGCTGCTGCGCCAGCACGGCTTCGACGAGATCATGGTGAATGTGTCGCACCTGGCGGAGGAGATCGAAAACTATTTCCGCGATGGCCAGCGCTTCGGCGTTCAGATTGCTTACAGCTTTGAAGGCCGAATCGAGGATGGCGAGCTGATTGGCGAAGCCCTCGGCTCCGCTGGTGGCCTCAAGCGCATCCAGGATTTTCAGAACTTTTTTGACGACACCTGTGTGGTGCTCTGCGGCGACGCCCTGATCGACCTCGACCTCACCGAGGCCGTGCGTCGCCACAAGCAGAAAGGGGCGATGGCCAGCCTGATCACCCGCCGCGTGCCACGGGAGGAGGTCAGCAGCTACGGCGTGGTGGTAACCGATGCGGAAGGGCGGGTGCTCTCCTTTCAGGAGAAGCCGGATGTGGCAGAGGCCGCCAGCGACATGATCAACACTGGCATCTACATTTTCGAGCCCCAGGTACTCGACTTCATCCCCAGCGGCGAACCATTTGATATCGGCGCCGACCTGTTCCCGAGGCTGGTGGCGGCAGGGGCTCCCTTTTACGCCCTGCCGATGGAGTTTGAATGGGTGGACATCGGCAAGGTGCCCGATTACTGGCAGGCGATCCGCAGCGTGCTCCAGGGGGATGTGCGCCAGGTACAGATTCCCGGCAAGGAGGTGCGACCCGGCATCTTTACGGGCCTCAACGTGGCGGCAGACTGGGACCGCATCACGGTGCAGGGACCGATCTATGTGGGCGGCATGACCCGCATCGAGGACGGGGCCACCATCATTGGCCCGGCGATGATCGGCCCCAGCTGCCACATCTGCGCGGGCGCCACGATCGATAATTCGATCATCTTCGATTACTCCCGCATCGGCCCCGGCGTGCGGCTGGTGGAGAAGCTGGTGTACGGACGCTATTGCGTAGACCGCAACGGCGACCACTTCGATCTGCAGGAAGCTGCCCTCGACTGGCTGATCACCGACGCCCGCCGCCAGGACGTGCTCTCCCCCTCCCCCCAGCAAAAAGCAATGGCCGAGCTGCTCGGCAGCGACCTGGCCGTGACCCGGGCAGCCGGCTGAGCCAGCATCTCTCCGAGAGAACTGGTGCGATCGGTTGCCTTGCTCATTTCCACAGGCCAGCTCCTCATCCTCAACAGACACCAATGATCCTCACGTCTGCAGGCATGATTCCAACTTAGAGTGCCGCTGCAGTCATAGAGCAAACACACCTTCCACGAATGGCCACCCAAAGCGCGAGCAGTGCCCAGGCGGAATTGTTCTACCGGCGCTTGGGACAGGTGTTTCTGGCGATCTTCGCCATTAATTCTGTGTTCGCGCTGCTGCCCGTGCGCCTGACGGACAGCCGCTGGCAGCTCACGCTGGTGGAGGCGCTGAAAAACACGGCACCACTTGCCGTGCTCGGCGTTGCGTTGCTGTTTTTGGTCCCCTTCGTGCGCACCGGCAGGCTCGATGGAAGTAACTATCCTTTGCAGCAGAGGGTCCGCAAGCTAGCTCCCTTCGCCGCCCTGGGATTTTTTCTGCTGATTCCCCTACAGATGCATGCATCCTGGGTGCAACTCAGACAAGCAGATGTCGAAAGCCAGCGCACCCTGCGTGCGGTTGAACGGCGCATTAACCAATTTAGTAATGCCCGCAGCAATGAGGAGCTGCGACAAATCACCAGCGGTCTTCCCAGCGCCCTACAGCCCCGTCTCGAGGAAGACGTGAACAGCAATCGTCGGCGACTGGTCGACAGCATTCAGCCGCGGCTCGCCGCCGTTCGCACCCAGACGAGCGCCCGCAAACGCCAAGTGATCCAACGACGCATCAAAGAGGTGCTCAACGACAGCCTGGTCTGCGCTGCCTACGGCTTCGGCTTTCTGGCAGTGCGCCGTGCCAGCAGCCAGAGCTTGGAATTGAACAAGCAAGCGGCGGCCCAGCCGAAATCAGCGAACTGGTTAAAACTGCAACGAAGATTGAAACGATTTCGTCGTTCCATGATGGGACGGCCCTCGCGGCAATGAACCTGGCCCTGCCCACACAATCCATACCCGCACCACCCGGCAAGGCCAGGAGAGGCGTCACGCCCACGGGTCTCCGCCTGAGGCGCAACGGCCCCGGGAGAATCCCCGTCCCACGAGACTCCATTCAAGAACGAACACATTCGGTTGTTTGGCGGACATTCCGGTAAGATGGGGCAGACTCTTCGTGTCAATCCATGCAACCCAAGGCAACGCTCCCCGGCAAGCTCCGCCTTGTCCTCGGAGCGACTCTGGCTGCAAGCACCCTTTCCGTAGGCGCAGCAAACGCAACCGTCACCTGCTCCTTCGCAGACGCTGCTGCTGGCACGTGCTTGCTGAGCGAAGGCAATCTGAGCCTCACCAACTTCGCCTACAGTGGCGATGGCGTGGAGGGCACTGATTCCATCACTCTCCAAGCAACAGACCCAACCAACGTCATCATTTCGTTTCTTGCTACTGGAGGGTCAGGGAGTTTTGACTCCAAGGCAGATCTCAGCTTTGACCTCACGGCCCTCAACGGCTACACGCTTCTTGAGGCATCGGCAAACTCCACGATGGCGCCGAGCACTCCGTTTGTCTTTAACTACCGCACTTCGAGCCTCACAACCAATCCTCTGACCACTTCCGGATCAGCGTCGGCGTACGATCCGTTCATCGGCGCGCCCACAGCTGCCCAATTTTTGCTCGATTGGGACGCCGGCAACAACCTTGCCCAAAGCACGGCCCTTTACACCCGTCTCGCCCCCCCCGCTCCGCCTGTTCCCGGCCCTCTGCCGCTCGCGGGTGCAGCAAGCGCCTTCTTCAGCGCGCGCAGCCTGCGCAAGCGGATCAAATCCTCCAGCTGCTGATCCTCGGTTTCGACAATCGACCTGTATCGATCCCCTCCTGGCAGGGGATTTTTTTTGTCTTGCCGACAATGGGCGATCGGGACAACGCTTCGCGAGTCACCACGAAGTCCATGTCCATGAGACAAGCCCCAAACCTTCCACTCCAGGACATGCTCTTTCTCCGACGCTTGGCATGGGCGCTGATCGGCGCCTTTGCGGTCACGATTCTTGTGGCGCTCTTTCCGTTGCGGCTGATGGATCCTCTCTGGCAGCTGCGGATGGCCAACACACTGCTGGCAACCGCACCATTTGCTCTGCTTGGCACCGGCGTAATCTACCTGGAAATGAAGCTCAGTCCTGGCGAGACTGCCGAGAGACCAAGCCAAATGCTGCGCCGTATTCAGCGCATGTCTACCTATGTAGCCCTGGGATTTTTTCTGCTCATTCCGCTGATGCTGCATGCCTCCTGGTCACAGCTTCGCCAGGCCGACTCCGAGACCCAGCAAACACTGCGCAGCATCGATCGTCGCCTCAACGCTGTTCGCACGGCGGACAGCAACGGCGCGTTACAGCAGCTCACGCAAGGCCTGCCGCAATCCTGGCAGCCAATCAGCGACAGGAGCCTGGAAAGCAATCGCAGAGATGTGTTGGCAAAAATAGAACCTCAGTTGGCCCGGATCAGAACCCAATCTCAAGAACGCAGGCGATCAGCAATTGAGAAGACCCTTCAGAGCTTGCTCAGAGATTGCATCGTAACAGCTCTCTACGGCTTCGCATTCACGGGATTGCGCGAAACAAATCATTTTCCGGAAGACATGGAGGTTTATCTACCCGAGACTGACATCTGATGCTCTCTGGGCGGTGGGGCATTCGCAACCCACCAGCCCCGCCTGACGCAGCACCTCCGGCAGCCGCTCCTCCGCCTTCACCGCCATCAGGTGCACACCCTGGGCAATCTGCCGGTAGCTGGCCACTTGCTCTGCGGCGATGGCGATGCCCTCGGCGGCCGGATCGGCTGCCCCCTCCAGGCGGGTGATGATCGCCTCCGGGATGGCGGCGCCGGGCACGACGCGGTTGATGAAGCGCGCATTCTTCGCCGACTTCAGCAGGAACACCCCCGCCAGCACCGGCAGTCCCAAAGGCGCACTGATCTCCTGCACGAAGCGGCGCAGGGCCGCCGCATCCATCACCATCTGGGTCTGCACGAAGCGGGCCCCGGCGGCCTGCTTGCGTCGCATCCGCGCCACCAGGCCACTCCAGCTGCGGGTCTGGGGGTCAGCGGCGGTGCCCAGGAACAGATCGGTGCCACCATCGGGCAAGACACCGGCCACCGGATCTTCGGCCCGGTTGAAGCGCTGGGCCAGCTGCAGCAGCCGCACCGACTCCAGCTCGTTCACGGGCCGGGCGGCGGGCTGGTCACCCGCCCGCACGGGATCGCCAGTGAGGCAGAGCACATTGCGGATGCCGAGGGCCTGCGCCCCGAGCAGGTCTGCCTGCAGGGCGATCTGGTTGCGGTCGCGACAGGTCATCTGCAGCACCGGCTCGATGCCCGCCTCCACCAACAGGCGGCACACGGCCAGACTGCTCATGCGCATCACCGCGCGACTGCCATCGGTGATGTTCACCGCATCCACCAGCGGGGCCAGCAACTCAGCCGCTTCGAGCGTGCGGCTTGGATCGGCCCCCCGGGGTGGCGTGACCTCCGCCGTGATCGCGAACCGCCCCCCGGCCAGCGTCTCCCGTAGCCCCACATCCTCTCCTGGAGATCGCGCCATCATGGAGCACAACGCTGCCTACAGTGAGGCTCCGAAGACGGGTCCCCATGTCTGAGCGCCCCAGGGGTTCGCTGGCCGAGAATGCTGGAGGGGCGATCCCCAGCCAGCCCCGCGCCGACCTGTCGGAGCGCGAGCTGGAGATCATCGAGTTGGTGGCGATCGGCCTGACCAACCAGGAGATCGCCCAGCGGCTCACGATCAGCAAGCGCACGGTCGACAACCACGTCAGCAATATCTTCACCAAAACCGGCGCCAAGAACCGGGTGGCGCTCCTCAACTGGGCCATGGATCACGGCAAGATCTGCCGCGACGGCTTCAATTGCTGCTCGCTGGAAGGCGCCGCCAACGGCGAGACCCGACCGCGGCCCTGAGGGCCGCACCCGCTCAGCCGCGATCCTGGAAGGCAAACAAAGCCTGGAGTTCCGCCTCGCTCCAGTGCGCTAGGGGCCTTGCCGCCAGGGCCGCATTGCTGAGCTCCTGGCGGCCGCTGAGCTCGCGCGCGCACCATTCGGGCAGCTCCAAAGGCTGGTCGGCGGCCGCCAGCTCCACCTCCGCCACCACCAGCGGCGTATTCGCCCCCTCGAACACATCAAGCACCCAGTCGCCGCCGGGCAGAGCAAGGCCGTGGCGCCACTTCTCCACGCGCTGCGCGGTGAGGGCGAGCAGGGCCTCACCATCCGCGAGCGGGATCGGGTACTCGAACTCCAAACGGGTGATGGCATCCGCGCCGCCGGGGGGCGGCGCCTTGATGGTGAGCCAGGCCTGGGCGGGCCCTCGGGCCTCGCTGAGCCGCACACGCAAGGTGAGACTGTCGCCCGCGCGGCTGAGGTAGCCCTGCCGCAGCCGGGCACTCCAGCGAACCAGCGGCCGCCAGCCATCGCCGGCGACGAGAAAGCGGCGTTCGATCTCCAGGGCCATGGCGCTCAGTTGTGGGAGGGTTCGGCGCCCACCAGGTCGCTGGCCCAGTGGAGCTTGCGGCTGATCGTGCGGTAGTAGGAGGGGCTGTGCTCCAGCAGCACGAACAGGGCGGGCTCGGCGGCCCGCTCCAGAATGCAACGGTCGCCAGGATCGAGCACCGTGGCCTGGGTGCCGTCTTTCCAGAGGCGCACGCGGCGGCTGGCCTCGCCGAGCGGCCAGACGCAGAGGCGGGCGCGGGGGGGCACCACGATCGTTCGGCTGGAGATGCTGATCGGGCAGATCGGCGTGATCACGATGCCCTCCAGGCCGGGGTGCAGGATCGGACCACCGGCGGCCAGGGCGTACCCCGTGGAGCCGGTGGGGGTGGCGACGATCAGGCCATCGCCGCGGACCTGATCGACCACCTCGCCGTCAATCTCCATCTCCAGCAGGCAGGTGGGGGAGATCTCGTCCTGGCAGGGGCGGAAGTAGAAGTCGTTGAGAGCGCGATGGGGGAGATCGCCTTCCTCGCCGGGGCCGTCGAGGGGCACGCCATCGGCGCGGCTGACCCGGGCCTGCAGCATCATGCGCCGCTCCAGGGCGAAACGGTCGTCGCGAATGCGCTGCCAGAGGTTTGCCGCCGGCTCAGCGCCCTGGGGGCGCATCTGGCGGCGCTCATGGGTCAGGAAGCCCAGGTGGCCTCCCACGTTGAAGCTGAGGATCGGCACCCCGTGGGGGGCGAGATGGCGGGCGGTGCCGAGAACGGTGCCATCACCGCCGAGCACAACCGCCAGATCGGGAGGACCGGGCTCGGTGGCCAGCAGGCCGGGGAACGGATTGCGGTTGGAGCCGCTCACCGCACTCACCACCTTCACCCCCTCGGCCTGGAGCTGCTCGGCACAGCGGCGTGCCTGGCTGGCGGCAGCCTGGCTGCCGGCCCGCACGATCAGCCAGACCGTCTCAAGGCGCATGCGGCAGCCGCGGAGGTGTCCCCAGACTGGCTACCAGCGGAGCAGGTTGAAACGCTCCATGTCGACCGTTTCGCGATTCCGATACAGAGAGAGCAGGATCGCCAGACCGACGGCCGCCTCGGCAGCGGCCACGGTGATCACAAAGATCGTGAACACCTGCCCGCGGATCAGCTGGCCGTCGAGATAGCTGGAGAAAGCCATCAGGTTGATGTTCACGCCGTTGAGCATCAGCTCGATGCTCATCAGCACGCGCACCGCATTGCGGCTGTTGATCAGGCCCCACACGCCGGTGCAGAACAACAGGGCGGCGATCGAGAGGAAGGCCTGCAGGGGGATCGGGGCTTCGGGGCTCACGGGGCGGTTTCCTGAAGGGTCGAGGCGGAGGCAGGGGTTTCGAGCAGCAGTGGCGTGCGGGTTTTCTCGATCAGGCCCTGGTCGGCGGGCTCGCCGGTGATGACGTCGCTGCTGAACACATCGCGCCGGGCGAGCACGATGGCGCCGATCATGGCCATCAGCAGCAGCACCGAAGCCAGCTCGAAGGGCAGGAGGTAATCGCTGAACAGGTGTTCGCCGATGCGGATCGTGGCTTCCTCGCCCACCGGCAGCGGGCCTGGCAGGGACCAGCTGGTGGTGTAGGCCACCCGCAGCAGCAGGGCGAACAGTCCGCCGCAGACCAGGCCCGAGAGCAGCCGACGCAGGGGCAGGCCAGGGATGGCGGCCATGGTTTCCTTCTTGTTCACGAGCATGATCGCGAACAGGATCAGCACATTGACCGCACCCACATACACCAACACCTGGGCGGCAGCCACAAAGCTGGCATTGAGGAGCAGGTAGAGGCCGGCCACGCCGAGGAACACGGCGCCGAGCAGGAAGGCGGAATAGACAATGTTGGGCAGAAGCACCACAGCAAGCGCACCGCCCACCACGGTGGCGGCGAGCACAAGGAAGCAGAGAAGCTGGGTGGCGGAGGCGAGCGTCATCAGGTGGAAGCTCCTTGGTCGGGGGCAGCGGGCAGGGTCTCCAGCACCTGCTCGGGCAGTTTGCCTCCCCGCGGAGCCGTGTCGGGCACTCCGTGGGGATCCATCACACCCTGGGGGAGGTAGGCCAGTTCCCGCAGCGCGAAGACAGCTGGATCACTGGTGACGCTGGTGGGCAGGCGGCCGAGGGCGACGTTGTCGTAGTTGAGGCTGTGGCGATCGAAGGCAGCCAGCTCGTATTCCTCGGTCATCGAAAGGCAGTTGGTGGGGCAGTACTCGACGCAGTTGCCGCAGAAAATGCACACTCCGAAATCGATCGAGTAATTGCGCAGTTCCTTTTTCTTGGTGGCCTTATTCATCACCCAGTCCACCACCGGCAGATTGATCGGGCAGACGCGTACACACACCTCACAGGCGATGCACTTGTCAAATTCGTAGTGGATACGGCCGCGGTAGCGCTCCGAGGGGATCAACTTCTCATAGGGGTACTGCACCGTGATCGGCCGGCGGCGCAGGTGATCGAAGGTGACCGCCAGCCCCTGGCCGAGGGTCTGGGCCGCGCCTACGGCGTCCTTGGTGTAGTCGCCGACCTTCTTGAGGAAGCCGAACATGGGAGGAACGCGAGGGGGGAGAGGAATGGGCTGGGGCCATGATGGCCGGGCCGGAGGAGCGATGGGGCGGCGGCCCCGCCGATTCAGCCGCCGAACACGGCAGGGAAGGCAAGCTTGAGGCCTGCGGTGACGAGCAGGTTCACCAGAGCCACCGGCAGCAGGAACTTCCAGCCCAGGTCGAGCAGCTGGTCGATCCGCACCCGCGGCACCGTCCAGCGCAGCAGAATTGCGAAGAAGACCAGCAGGTAGGCCTTAAGCACGGTCATGGCGATGCCGACGCTGGCGGTGATCACCTGCACAAGGGGGGCGTCGGCCGACTGGCCGAGCAGACCCGCCAGCCACTCCACCGGCAGCGGGAAGGACCAGCCGCCCAGATAGAGCACGGCCACCAGCAGGGCCGAGAGCACGAGGTTGATGTAGCTGCCCAGATAGAACAGGGCAAACTTCATGCCGGAATACTCCGTTTGGTAACCGGCTACCAGCTCCTCCTCCGCCTCCGGCAGGTCGAACGGGAGCCTCTCGCATTCAGCCAGAGCACAGATCCAGAAGATCACGAAGCCCACGGGCTGGCGCCAGATGTTCCAGCTGAGGATTCCGGCGCCCGCCTGCTGGTTCACGATGTCGACGGTGCTGAGCGAATTGCTCATCATCACGACCGCGAGGACCGCCAGGGCCAGGGGAATCTCGTAGCTGATCGATTGGGCGGCGGCGCGCAGGCCACCGAGCAGGGAATACTTGTTGTTGGAGGCGTATCCACTCATCAGCAGGCCGATCGGCTGGATGCTGCTGAGGGCGATCCACAGGAACACGCCCACGCCGACGTTGCTGATCAGCAGGTTCTGGCCGAAGGGCACCACCAGCCAGGACAGGATCACCGGCACCAGAACCAGGACCGGACCGAGGGTGAACAGCAGGCCATCGGCCCTGGCAGGGATGATGTCTTCCTTGAAGACCAGCTTGAGGCCATCGGCCAGGGGTTGGAGAATGCCGAGGGCGCCGGCGTACTCGGGGCCGATCCGCTGCTGCACGGCAGCGGAGATCTTGCGCTCCAGCCACACGTTCACCAGCACCCCCACCACCGCAGCCACCAACACGGTGAGCATCGGCAGGGGCAGCCAGAGCAGCCGGGCGGCGCCGCTGGTCAATCCCAGGCCCTGCAGGGCGTCGAGAAAACTGGATTGCAGATCGAGGCCACTCATCACGGTCGGGGCGCTGTCCATGGGCGTGGGGCTGGCCGGGAGGGGGGCCGAACGGATTCGGGCCTAGGCGGGGCCACCTTAAACGCAGCGGCCGTAAAGCCGGCGACTCAGGCGCTGGCGGGCCGGCTCTCCAGCGGCCGCCACTGGCGCACGCCGGAACCGGTGTAAATCTGCGTGGGCCGGAAAATGCGGTTGGCGCCGAGCTGCTCGCGCCAGTGGGCCAACCAGCCAGCGGTGCGGGCGATGGCGAAGATCGGCGTGAACAGATCGCGGGGGATGCCAAGCTTGCGGTACACCAGCCCCGAATAGAAGTCGACATTGGGATAGATGCCCTTCGGACCGAGGCGATCCACGGCCGCCGCCTCCAGCCGGCGGGCCACGTCGTACATCTCGTCGTACCCGAAGCTGCGGAACAGGTCTTCCGCCAGACCCTGCAGGATCACGGCGCGCGGATCCTTGACCTTGTACTCGCGGTGCCCGAAGCCCATGATCTTCTGCTTCTCGGCGATGGCCCGGTCGAGCCAGGCTTCCGCCTGATCGGGGGAGCCGATCTGCTCGAGCATGTCGAGCACGTCTTCGTTGGCGCCGCCGTGGAGGGGGCCCGCCAGGGTGCCCACTGCCGAGGCCACCACGGCATAGGGGTCGGTGAGGGTGCTGGCGGTGACGCGGGCGCTGAAGGTGCTGGCGTTGAGGCTGTGCTCGGCGTGCAGGATCAGACAGGCATCGAAGATGCGGGCCGCCAGCGGATCCGGCACCCGCTCGGTGAGCATGTAGAGAAAATTGGCGGCATAGCCGAGATCGTCGCGGGGCTGGATTGGATCCTGGCCTTTGCGAATCAGCTGGAACGCCGCCACCATCGTGGGAATCTTGGCGATCAGCCGCACCACGGCAGCCACGATGTACTGGGGATCGTTGAGGGCGCGCCGCGAATAGAAGAGCCCCAGCGAGGCCGCGCTGGCCTGCAGCGCATCCATCGGATGGCCGGTGGCGGGGAAGCACTTCATCATGTCGCGGATGCGGAAACTCACCCGCCGGTGCATCTGCACCTCGTGCTCGAATTCGCGCAGCTGGAAGATCGTGGGCAGCTCGCCCCAGATCAGCAGGTAGGCGGTTTCCAGGAAGGTGCTGTGGGCCGCCAGCTGCTCGAGCGGATAGCCGCGGTAGGTGAGCAGGCCCTGCTGGCCATCGATGTCGCAGATCGCCGACTGGGTGGCCGGCACGCCCTCCAGGCCTGGGCGGGCGGCGGGCGTTGCCGGGGCGGAGGGGCTGGCGGCAGCGGCAGTGCTGGCGGCAGCGGCGGGGCGGGAGCCTTTCGCAGGGGCCGCCCGGCCGCTGCCGTCGGCGGCGCTGGACGGGGAGGTGGGGTCCGCCATGGGCTGCATGCTGCGTTGGGGCGAAGCTACGCCGCGACGGGGAACCACGCCGTAGCCGGGACTGCCGTGGACTCAGCCCAGTAGCAGACGTGGGCTGAGCAGCAGGTGCAGGCGGGCCTGGCCGGGGCGGGCGGAGCTGGGCAAGCGCAGCGCCACCAGGCCCGCCTTGCGCAGGGCCAGCCGGCCCGGTGGCGCCCCGAGCAGGCGGGTGGCCAGGTCGCTCCGGTCGGGTTCGTGGCCGACCCGCAGCAGCCGCGGCCTGCTCCCCTCGGCCGCGGGCAGGGCCTCCAGCCAGGGCGGCAGGGCCGCGAGGGAATCGCCGCCGGGCGCCAGGCTTTCCGCCAGTTCCAGGGCCGAGGCCAGACCTGCGGCCACCGCCAGTTCGGCGGTTTCGCGGGCGCGCCGCAGCGGGCTGGCAATCAGGCGGTCGGCGGCCAGGCCACGGCTGGCGAGCACGCGCAGCACCGCTTCGGTGCGCTCCCGGCCCTCCGGGGTGAGGGCCCGGGCGGCATCGGGGATGGCTCCGCCGCGCTCCTCGGCGATGCCGTGGCGGAGCAGCAGCAGCTCCACGGGGCGCGACGGGGGCGGGGCAGTTGCCATGGCCCGGTCAGCCGAGTTCCAGCAGGGCCCGCAGGTGCAGGGCGCTGCCCTCGGGCTCCAGGGCCAGGGCCAGGCTGCGCACCGGCGGCTCCGGCCCGCCGCCTGCGAGGGCGGTGAGCAACCGCCAGGGGCGCCAGGGGCGCAGCAGACCCCGGGCGGGATCGGCGGCCAAGGCCCAGCGCAACGGCGCCAATGGTTGATCGAGGTCGTCGAGGCGTTGCAGCAGGGTGGCGGCGGCCGCCGCACCGGCGGGCCGGGCCTCCAGGAGGGCCAGGCCGCTGCCCCACCAGGCCTGGCCGTTTTCGGCCGTGCGCCAACCGGCCAGGGACGCCTGCAGCTGATCGCCGCCGCCGCGGCGGGCCGGACGGGCCTCGCCGGCGCGCAGACGGGTCCAGACCAGGGCGGTGCGATCGGGCAGCTCGAGCGGAGCGGCGATCAAGCCCTCGGCGGCCAGGGCCGCCTCGATCGCCGCCGGGGCCGGCTGGTCATCGGGGGTGCCGAGCTGCCAGCCCTGCGCGCCATCCGCCGCCAGCAGGGGGCCGCCGTCGGCGGCCGCCAGCAACGCCGGCAGGGGCCCTGCCTCAACTGGCAGGGCGGCGCGGCGCAGCAGCGGGGCCAGCAGGGGCTGGGTCAACCAGACCGCCGGAGCCTGCACCAGAGCCAGGCTGCTGGGCTGCCCCGCCAACCCCTCCAGCAGGGAGCGCTGGCTCGGCGGGTCGGCTGCCGGCAACGCGAGCGGTGCGGGCAAGGCGAGTAAAGCCTCGACAGCTAGGGAACGGCCTTCCGGGCGCAGGGCGGCCAGCAGCGGCCCGGGGCGGGCCTCCTCCGCGGCCGGCAGCGGCAGCCCCAACCAGCGTTCCAGGGCGGCGGGCCGGGCCACCACCAGACCGACCCCCTGGCCAAGGCGCTCGATCCCCTGTTGCAGCCGCGGCTGGCCAGCCAGGTTGAGCTCCTCGATCTGGGAAACGTCGAGGGCCTGCTCCAAGACGCCGCGGCCGGACGCGATCAGCACCAGGTCGTCGTCGACCAGGGCGGTGGCCAGGGGTACGGGCTCAGAGCCCACCAGGGCACCACGGCCACTGATCAGGCCCATGCCGCGGTATGAGCTCACCTGGAGATCGGTGCCGGCCAGGCTGCGGGTCTGCCAGAAGCGTTGCAGGAAGTGGCGAGCCCCGGCGTCGTCGCGGCTGGCGAGGGCCAGCAGCCAGCCTCCGGGCGGGGCCGTGGCGGCTGGGGGCGCGGACCCCGGGGGGTCGGAGGGAGGCGCAGGCAGTCCGCCATCGAAGAGCGCCAGGGCGATGCCGGGTGCCAGCCAGCTGGCCAGCTCATCGCGGTAGTCGAGGCCGGCGACGGCGAAGGCCCCGTCGCGCAGGCGCTCCACCGCATCCACCGCCGCGCGCCGCGCCCTGGTGGGGGCGACGGCACGGGCGTAGCCCACCGGCTGCTCGCCGTCGCTGCCGAGGAACAGGGCCAGCGGCGCCTGGGCCGGCACGAAGCGCGCCGCCCGCGGCAGCGCCAGCGCTTGGTGCTGGAGCGCCAGCGGACTGCGCCGCAACACCAGCGCCCAGCCCCCCAGGCCAAGACCGGCGGCGAGCAGAGCCAGCGCCAGCACCACCGCCAGAAACGGGCGGCCCTTCATGCGTCCCGAGCAGGATGGGCCCATCCTGACGCCCGCGCCGCCCATGGCCCACCCCGCCCGCCAACCCGAGACGATTCCCCCCCAGGACCTCGCCGAGCGCCTGGCGGCCGGGGAAGCGATCCAACTGGTGGACGTGAGAGAGGACACCGAGCTGGCGATGGCCCGCCTGTCCCAGCCGGTGCTGCACCTGCCCCTGAGCCGCTCGGCGGAATGGATGGCGGATCTACCGCAGCGGCTGGAGCGGGATCGGCCGGTGGCGGTGCTCTGCCATGCCGGGGTGCGCAGCTGGCATTTCGGTTGCTGGCTGATCGAGCAGCACGACTTCCCGCAGGTGTGGAACGTGCGGGGCGGAATCGACGCCTGGAGCGTGGAGGTCGACCCGTCGGTGCCGCGCTACTGAGCGGCGCGCGGGCCCAGGCGCGGCGGTCGGCACGGCCGGCGTTTCTGCCTACGATCGCCGCACCAACGCCGGCCGCCTTCCCCCCCGCCCCCCTGCCCGATCCCCCAGCCTTGGACTGCCTGCCCCGGCGACAACAGGATGTGCTGCGCGCCACGGTGCGCCACTACGTGGACACGGTGGAGCCGGTCGGCAGCCGCACCCTTGTGCGGCGGTTCGGTCTGCCGGCCAGCCCGGCCACGGTGCGCTCGGCGATGGGGGCCCTGGAGCAGCGGGGGCTGCTCACCCAGCCCCACACCTCCGCCGGCCGGATCCCGAGTCAGCAGGGCTACCGCATCTATGTCGACCAGCTGCTGCCCGCGCCAGGTGCCGCGGCCCAGCAGCTGGAGCGCGAGCTGTCCGGGCTGACGCTGCAGTGGTCCGCCCTTGATGACCTGCTGCTGCAGCTGGCGCGCCGCCTGGCCGATCTCACCGGCCTGCTCAGCCTGATCAGCCGGCCGCTGCGACCCCGCCCCCAGCTGCAGGCGATCCGGCTGGTGCCGAGCAACGAGCGGCTCCTGGTGTTCCTGGTGGAGGGCCCGGCGCTCACCACCAGCCTCAACCTGCGCCTGCCGGCACAGGTGCGGCCCCAGGTGCCGATCCTGGAGCGCTGGATCCAGGCCCAGCTGGAGGAGCCGGCCCCCCTGTCCTGGGGCCGCCTGCCGGCGGAGCTGCGCGAGGGCGGGGCGCTGCTGCGCCAGGCACTGGAGAGCCACGAGCAACAGCGCAGGGGCGAGGCCGAGGCGATGGTGGCGGCGGGCCTCGGTGGCCTGCTGGCCCAGCCGGAGTTCCGCAGCAGCTCCAGCCTGCTGCCGCTGGTGCAGCTGGTGGAGCAGCGGCCGCGCCAGCTGCTGGGCCCCAGCCCGGCGCCCCTGGACGCCAGTATCAGCCTGCGCGAGGCGATCTGGATCGGCCACGAGCATCCCCAGCCCGCCCTGGGGGAATGCGCGGTGGTGCAGGCCTCCTACCGCTGCGGCGACGGGGCCCAAGGCGAAGTGGCGCTGATCGGTCCGATGCGAATGGCCTACGCCACGGCGCGGGCCGCGGTTCAATCGGTGGCGACGATCCTGCAACGGCTGCTGAGCTGACCCCCTGCCATGACCTACTGCGTCGGTTTTCTGCTGGAAGCGGGGTTGGTGTTCTCCTCTGACTCGCGCACCAATGCGGGGGTGGATTACATCTCCAGCTACAGCAAGATGCACGTATTCCAGCCAGCCCCCGACCGGCTGTTCGTGCTGCTCACCGCCGGCAACCTCGCCACCGCCCAGGCGGTGCTGCACCGCATCCGCCGCGACATCGCCGACCACCAGAGCGCCGATGCCCCGGGCGTGACAGAGGGCCCCACCCTGCTGACCGCCCGCCACCTGTTCGAGGCCGCCGACTACGTGGGCGGTCTGAGCGTGGCGGTGCAGCAGAAGGTGGGGCCCAACCTGCGCCAGACCGGGGCCAGCGCCGATGTGACCTTCATCCTCGGCGGCCAGATCGCCGGCGAACCGCATGGGCTGTTTCTGATCTATCCGCAGGGCAATGCGATCAGCGCCACCGGCGAAACGCCATTCCTGCAGATCGGCGAGAGCAAATACGGCAAGCCGCCGCTCGATTACATCGGGCATCCCGGCATGAGCCTGGAGGATGCGGGGCGGCTGTGCCTGGTGTCGCAGATCATCACGCGCCGCTCCAACCTCACGGTGGGCCCGCCGTTCGAGATCGCGATGGTGCCGCGCGATGAGCTGCGCGTGAGCCGGCGCCTCAAGCTGGGCAAGGAGGCGCCGGAGATCAGCCGCACGATGGAAACCTGGTCGCGCACGATGACCGACGCGATCCACCGGCTGCCCCGCTTCGCCTGGGAGGAGGATCCGCTCTGAGCCCGCAGGCTCAGCCCCCCAGACCGGCCCCGAGCCGTTCGGCCACGGTGTTCACATCCTTGTCGCCGCGGCCGGAGAGGTTGAGCACCACCTCGGTGCCAGGGGCCAGGGTGGGGCAGAGCTTCTCCAGCCAGGCGAAAGCGTGGGCGGTTTCGAGGGCGGGGATGATGCCCTCGAGGCGGCAGAGGAGCTGAAGGGCATCCAGGGCCTCGTCGTCGGTGACGGCGGCATATTCGGCGCGGCCGATCTGGCGCAGGTAGCTGTGCTCGGGGCCCACGCCGGGGTAGTCGAGGCCGGCGCTGATCGAGTGGGCCTCCTGCACCTGGCCCTCCTCGTCCTGCAGCAGCAGACTCATCGCCCCGTGCAATACGCCGACCCGCCCCTCGGTGATCGTGGCGGCATGGCGGCCGCTGGCCACCCCCTCGCCGGCGGCCTCGACGCCGATCAGGCGCACGCTGGTGTCTTCCACGAAGGGATGGAACAGGCCCATGGCGTTGGAGCCGCCGCCGACGCAGGCCACCAGCACATCGGGAAGGCGACCGAAGGCTTCCTGGCACTGCTGCTTGGTTTCCTGGCCGATGCAGGCATGGAAATCGCGCACGAGCATCGGATAGGGGTGGGGGCCGGCCACCGAGCCAAGGATGTAGTGGGTGGTCTCCACGTTCGTCACCCAGTCGCGGATGGCCTCACTGGTGGCGTCCTTGAGGGTGGCGGTGCCGGCGGTGACGGGCTGCACGGTGGCGCCGAGCAGGCGCATGCGGAACACGTTGAGCGCCTGGCGGCGCATGTCTTCGGCGCCCATGTAAACAACGCACTCCAGGCCGAAACGGGCGCAGACGGTGGCGGTGGCCACGCCGTGCTGGCCGGCCCCGGTTTCGGCGATCACCCGTTTCTTGCCCATCCGCAAGGCCAGCAGGGCCTGGCCGAGGGCGTTATTGATCTTGTGGGCGCCGGTGTGGTTGAGGTCTTCGCGCTTGAGCCAGATGCGCGGGCCGCCCTCGGCACGGCGGTAGTGGTCGCTGAGGCGCTCCGCCTCGTAGAGGGGGCTGGGCCGGCCCACGTAGGTGCGCAGCAGATGCTGGAGCCGCGCGGTAAAGGCGGGATCGGCCCAGGCTTCGGCGGCGGCGGCCTCCAGCTGGGCCAGGGCCGGCATCAGGGTTTCCGGCACGTACTGGCCGCCAAAGGGGCCGAAGCGGCCGAGGCGGTCGGGCCGGGCGGCGGGGGCCAGGGCGGCCGGATCCGGGCTGGCGGCGGAGCTGGCGGCGGGGGAGGCGGTGCTGGTCACCGGTGGCGGCGTAGTGGTAGCAGCAGCCTAGAAAGCCAGCCGCCTGGAACCGCCGGCAGGCCCCGTTCACCGTGCCGGCGGAGTTGCCGCTCGGGCTGGGGGGGGGGACCGCCCGAGCGGAGGCCTCAACCGGCCACCGTGCTGCGCTGGGGGGGGATGCGGCAGCTGCTGGGGTTGATCAGAGCCACAAGGCACTCCGTTTCCAGATCGCAGATGCGGTAATGGCGGCCATCGGAGCAGCAGCGCACCTGTGCCTCCTGGCAGGCCCAGTACTCCAGCCGGGCGATGCCCTGGCGCCGCCAGCCATCGGGGTGAAGGGCTTCGATGGTGAACATGTCTTGAAAGGGGCAAAGGAAACGAACCTGCCCCAAGTCAAGCCGGGGGCAAGGCGAGGGTGGAAAAACAGCGGCTGCTGTTCGGGATCACGCGCCAACTTCGATTTCGCGGGTAGCAACCGACACCAAGCGCAGCATTTCAGCGCACAAAAAGCAGCTCCTGATAGGTGGGAAGCGGCCAGAGATCGTCATCGACCAGGCCCTCGAGGCCATCGGCGGCGGCACGGATCTCCCCCATTTGTGGCATCAGGACGTCGGCGCAGTGGCGCAGATGGCCGTGGCTGTCGTGGGGGGCGTGGGCCAGGGCTTCCTCCAGGGCGACGCAGCCGTCAAGCAGGCGACGGTTGAGGGCGGCGATCGCGCCGGCGGTGCTGCGGTCGGAGGGCAGCCCCAGATCCTCCTGATCCCCCAGGGAGCGGCAGAGGCGTCCCAAGCACTCCATCACCACGGGATAGATCTGGGAGCGGGCGATGCGCAGCACCAGGCGGGCCTCCACCTCGATGGCGAGCACGTACTGCTCGGCATACACCTCGAAACGGCTGGCGAGCTCCACCGGCGAGAGCACCCCCTGCCGCTCGAACAGGTCGCGGATCTCAGGGCGCTGCAGCACGGGCAGGGCATCGGCGCTGGTGCGCAGGTTTTCCAGACCCCTCTCCTCCACCGCGATGCGGTGCCACTCAGCCGCGTAGCCGTCGCCACCGAAAACCACGGCCCCGTGGTCATCCATGGTGCGCTTGAGCACGGCGAAGGCCGCCTCCTCCAGCGGAGCGCCACTGGCCAGCTGGTCCTCCAGCTGGTCGGTGATCCACTGCAGCGAGTCGGCCAGGATCGTGTTGAGGGCCACCAGGGGGCCGGCCACCGATTGGCCGGAGCCGACGGCGCGGAATTCGAAGCGGTTGCCGGTGAAGGCGAAGGGGGAGGTGCGGTTGCGATCGCCGGGATCGCGGTTGAGCTCGGGCAGGGTGTCCACCCCGAGGGACATCAGCGCCGCCTCGGCCGAGCCCTCGAGGCGACCGCCACGAATCTGCTGGAAGACATCCTCCAGCTGGCTGCCGAGATAAACGGAAATGATCGCCGGCGGGGCCTCGTTGGCGCCGAGGCGATGGTCGTTGCTGGCGGTGGCGATCACGGCGCGCAGCAGGGGTCCAAAACGGTGGACACCCCTGATCACGGCGGCGCAGAAGAGCAGGAACTGGAGGTTGGCGTGGGGCGTCTTGCCGGGATCGAGCAGGTTGCCCTGGGTGGCATTGCCGATCGACCAGTTCACATGCTTGCCACTGCCGTTGACGCCGGCGAAGGGTTTTTCGTGCAGCAGGCAGGTGAAGCCATGCCGTTTGGCTGTGCTCTTGAGCACGGTCATGGTGAGCTGCTGGTGATCGGTGGCCACGTTGGCGGCCTCGAAGAAGGGGGCGATCTCAAACTGGCCCGGCGCGACCTCGTTGTGGCGGGTCTTGGCGGGGATGCCGAGGCGGTAGAGCTGCAGCTCCACGTCCTGCATGAACAGCTGCACGCGTTCGGGGATGGCGCCGAAGTAGTGGTCGTCAAACTGCTGCCCCTTGGCGGGCGGGGCTCCGAAGAGGGTGCGGCCGGACAGCTGCAGATCGGGCCGCAGGGCGGTGAAGCCGGCATCGACGAGGAAATACTCCTGCTCGGCGCCGCAGCTGGAATTGACCGGCGCGATCTCCGTTTCGCCAAGCAGGCGCAGCAGGCGCTGGGCCTGGCGGTTCATGGCGGTGTTGGAGCGCAGCAGGGGGGTTTTCTTGTCGAGGGCTTCACCGGTCCAGCTGATGAAGACGGTGGGAATGCACAGGGTGACGCCATTGGCGCTGCGCATCAGCCAGGCGGGGCTGGTGACATCCCAGGCGGTGTAACCGCGGGCCTCGAAGGTGGTGCGCAGGCCACCGTTGGGGAAGGAGGAACCGTCAGGTTCCCCCTGCACGAGCAACTTGCCGGAGAATTCAGCGATGGCCTTGCCATCGGACTGGGGGGAGATGAAGCCGTCGTGCTTCTCGGCGGTGAGGTTGGTGAGCGGATAGAAAACGTGGGCGTAATACAGGGCGCCCCGAGCGGTAGCCCAATCCTTCATCGCCTGGGCCACCACATCGGCCACGGAGAGATCGAGCTTGCCCCCTTCGCGGATCGAGCGCTGGATCGAGCGGTACACCTCCTTCGGCAGGGCGGAGCGCATCGCCTCGAGCCCGAAGACATCACAGGCCCAGAGATCCTCGAGCGATTGCAGCGGCGGCACGGGGGTGGGCGGCCGGCTCACGATGTGCTGAATGGCCTGAAGACGGGCGGAGGAAGGCATGGAGATGGCGGCGGGGTTGGTTCCACCCAACTCAGCCGTCGGGCCTTTTGGATGCCATAACCGCTACCGAAGGCGGATGCCGTCCTGGTGAGCGCCCACGGAGCGCCGAATGACCGCTTCGTAACCGAATCCGACCCGAAGGCTGACGGCAGCGCCGGGCCGTCGCTACAGCGAGCGAGTCCAGTGCCCGGCCCCAATGAGCGCCACGCCCCCCCCGCCGGCCTCCAGCTCGCCCGCCAAGCCAGCCACGCCCGCCGAGCAGCTGATCGCCATGGCCAGTGGCGCCTGGGTGACCCAGATGATCCACGTGGCCGCCGAACTGGGGCTGGCGGATCAGCTGGCCGCCGGCGAGCGGGAGGTGGCCGACCTGGCGAGCGCTTGCGGGGCTGACCCCGACAGCCTGTTCCGGCTGCTGCGGGGCCTGGCCAGCCTGGGGATCTTCGCGGAGACGGAGCCTCGCCGCTTCTCGCTCACCCGCTTGGCCGAGCTGCTGCGCAGCGATCACCCGCAATCGCTACGCCAATTCGCCCGCATGCTCGGCGACGAGCACTACCTCAGCTGGGACGACCTCTTGCACAGCGTGCGCAGCGGCGAAAGCGCCTTCCGCAAGCGCTACGGCCTGGGCATCTTTGACTGGTACAAAGGCAAGCCGGAGCGCGCCGAGATCTTCGATGGCGCCATGAGCGATTACTCCCGCCAGGAGACTGCGGCGATGCTGGCCAGCTACGACTTCGCCTCCATCTCGCACCTGGTGGATGTGGGCGGCGGGCGGGGCGAGCTGCTCCAAACCGTGCTGCGGGCCCACGGGCACATGCGCGGCACCCTGTTCGACCAGCCGGCGGTGGTGGCTCCGGTGACCGTGCCGGCCGATCTGGAGGGGCGCCTGGATGTGCGGGGTGGCGACTTCTTTTGCGAAGCCCCCGCCGGCGCCGACGCCTACCTGCTCAAGCACATCATCCACGACTGGGGCGATGAGGCCTGCCTGCGCCTCCTGGCCCCGATCCGGGCGGCATTGGCGCCGGGCGGCAAGGTGCTGATCGTGGAGCAGGTGATCCCTCCGGGCAACGATCCCTTCCCCGGCAAGCTGCTCGATCTCAACATGCTCGTGATGACTGAAGGCGGCCGGGAGCGCAGCCCCAGCGAGTACGCGCTGCTGCTGAGCCGCGCCGGGCTGGCCCTGCAGCGCATCGTGCCCACCCCCTCCCCGGTGAGCGTGGTGGAGGCGGTGGCGGCCTAGGGCCAACGCCTGCTCTGGCCCCAACCTGCCTGGGGGCTCACTGGCAGCCTGGGGCTTGGGCGCGGCGCCCCAGAATCGGGGGCGGTGACGGGAGCCTCAAGGATGGCCAAAAAGGGGGGCTGGCAGGAGTTCAGCCAGGAGCAGGGTCGCTCGCTGAGCACCGCCCGGCCGGCGGCGGACGCCCCCGCCACGCCGAAGGCCCAGCAGCGGGTGCGGGTGCAGCGCACCAAGGCGGGCAAGGGCGGCAAATTGGTGACGGCGATCACGGGGCTGGAGATCGCCGAGCCCGATGCCCGCGCCTTGCTCAAGCAGCTGAAAGCCTCCTGCGGCACCGGCGGCACCCTCAAAGACAGCGTCATCGAACTGCAGGGCGACCAGCTGACTGCGGCCTTGGCGGCCCTGGAGGCAGCGGGGTTCCGGCCGAAGCAGGCGGGGGGTTGAGCGGCGGGGCCGGGGGCGGGGCTGGGGGCGGCGAGAAGGCTGGCGCAGCCACCTCTCCGGCGCCTAACGCTTCCGGCTCCTAAACCGGCAAGGCCAGCGTGCTGCGGTCCAGCACCTGGCGGTAGTAGCCGCGTAGCTGTTGGGTGGCGCCGCCCCAGCCCCAGCGTTCGGCCTCGCTGCGGGCGGCCTGGCGCAGCTGCAGGCGGGTGGCGGCATCGCCCAGCAGGCGCCGCACGGCCCGGACCAGGCTGGAGGGATCGTCAGGGTTGTAAAGGCAGCCATTCACCCCATCGCTGACGATGTCGGGGATGCCGCCGCGGTTGGCCCCCACCACCGGGCAGCCGGCCGCCATCGCCTCCAGCAACACCAAGCCCAAGGTTTCGGTGCTGGAGGGGAACACAAATGCATCGCCGCTGGCATAGGCCGCCGCCAGCTCCTCGCCCGCCAGGTAGCCCACGAACGTGGTGGCGGTGCCCTCAAAGCAACGCTCCAGCTGGGCCCGGTGGGGGCCATCTCCCACCAGGGCCAGCCGCGCCTCGGGGATCGCCTCCAGCACCGGCCGGATCCGCTCGATCTGCTTCTCGGCCGACAGACGTCCGATGTACAGCAACAGGTTGCCGCTGTCGTGCCAGTGGCCATGCAGCCGTTGTCGCATGGCGGCATGGCCCCGTTCGGGCTGGAACAGCTCCGTATCCACGCCCCGTTGCCACAGGGCGGTGTGCTGGATGCCCTTCTCGCTCAGCTCCTCCACCATCGCCGTGGACGTGCAGAGGTTGAGGCTGGCCTGGTTGTGGGCCGCCTTGAGCAGCTCCCACACCAGCGGCTCCAGCATGCCCATGCCGTAGTGCTCCAGGTATTTGGGCAGATGGGTGTGATAGCTGGCCACCAGGGGCCAGCCGCGGGTGCGGGCCAGCCAAATGCCGCCCAATCCCAGCACCGCCGGGTTCACCACATGCACCAGGTCGGGGGCGAAACGCTCCAACGCCTCCGACACCGCCGGCCGGGGCAGGGCCAGCTTGAGCTCGGGATAGAGGGGCAGCGGCATCGCTGGCACGCCGATCACCTCGGCCCCCATGAACCGCTCCGGGCAGCCCTCGGGGCAAAAAATGATCACCTCATCGCCGGCGGCGATCAGGTGGGGGATGGTCTTGGTCAACCGGGTGACGATGCCGTCGACCTTCGGCAGGAAGGTTTCGGTGAAGAAGGCGACCTTCACGGGCAGATGGAATCCGGAGCGCTCAGGCCTTCAGGCCGATGGCCTCAGCCTGGCGGCTGGTCCAGGCCGAAAGGCAGGGGATGCGGGAGCGATCGCAACGGTCCGCCCAGCGGCGTGCCACATCCACCACCTCGCGCAGCAATCCCTCATCAAGGGTGGTGGGCTTGAGGCCCAACTCGATAAAGCAGCGGTTGTCCACAATCAGGTCGTTTTCCACCGCTTCGTTGCGGGGATTCGGCAGGTTGCGGATTTCGGCGCCGGTGAGATCGGCCACCTTGCGGGCCAGATCACCCACCCGGTGGCTTTCGGTCATCTGGTTGAAGATCTTCACCTTCTCGCCGTGGCTGGGGGGGTTCTCCAGGGCGAGTTGCACACATTGCACCGAATCGCGGATGTGGATGAAGGCCCGGGTTTGCCCGCCGATGCCATGCACGGTGAGTGGATAACCGATCGCCGCCTGCATCAGGAAGCGATTCAGCACAGTGCCGTAGTCACCGTCGTAGTCGAAGCGATTGGTGAGGCGGGGATCCCGATCGGTTTGCTCGGTGTTGGTGCCCCAGACGATGCCCTGATGCAGGTCCGTCACCCGGATCGCGTCATTCTTGTTGTAATAGAAGAACAACAGTTGATCCAGGGTTTTGGTCATGTGATAGACGCTGCCCGGATTGGCTGGATGCAAGATCTTTTCGGTGAAACGACTGCCATCCGGTTGCGGCACCTCAACGGTGAGATAGCCCTCAGGAATCGTGGCGCCGCGATGGGAGCCGTAGCCGTACACCCCCATGGTGCCGAGGTGAACAACATGGAGATCCAGCCCGCTTTCGACAATGGCCGCGAGCAGATTATGGGTGCCGTTGACATTGTTATCAACCGTGTAGCGCTTTGTGGCGCTCGACTTCATCGAATAGGGCGCAGCTCGCTGTTCGGCGAAATGCACCACCGCATTCGGACGCTCCTGGCGCAGCAGTTCGAGCAACCGCTCATACTCCCGCGCAATGTCCAACTGCACGAACTGCATGGCGCGGCCGCCGATCTGCTCCCAGGCCCGCAGACGCTCCTGGATGGTGGCAATCGGAGTCAGCGACTCAACGCCGAGATCGATGTCGATTTTGCGACGGCTGAGGTTGTCAACGATGACAACATCGTGGCCCGAATCAGCGAGATTGACCGCGCAGGGCCAGCCACAGAAACCGTCGCCGCCGAGAACGAAAACCTTCACCCGAGACTCCTGAACGAGCGGTTGGCCTGAGGGCACAAGCTACTACAGCCCTTCGGGGCCATCCCAGATGGCCGGCCCCGGGCTGGGCTCAACTGATCAGGGCCGCCACGGCCAGCAGCGCCACCACCAGCAGCAGGCCTCCCAGCAGCAGAGCGCGATTGGCGCCGCGGCCCTCGCCACGCTCCATCACCACCATGCGGGGCTCCTTGGCAAAGGCGTTGAGCCTGCCTCCATCTTCTTGGGTGACCTGCATGGCTGGATCACGAAACTGGCGGAACCCTATGGGCGGTCCGCGAGGTCGAAGCGGCAGCAGCACGCTTCGTCATAGTTGCTTGCCGCGTCGCGTCGCCAAGCGGCGCTTACAGCCCAGCTAGGCCGGCCGCTTGCCAGCCCGCGGAGCAGCGGTTCAGGCGCCTACCAACCCCTGCAACGGCGAGCTGGCGCTGGCCTCGGGGCGCATCGGCAGGCGACCGGCCCGGAACGCCTGGCGACCAGCCTCGGTGGCCAGGCCCATCGCCGCCGCCATCGCCACCGGATCCCCCGCCAGGGCGATGGCGCTGTTGATCAACACCGCGTCCGCTCCCATCTCCATGGCCTGGGCCGCCTCGCTGGGCACGCCGATGCCAGCATCCACAACCACCGGCACGCCGGCATTTTCGATGATCAGGGCGATGTTGGCGGCATTGCGAATGCCCTGCCCCGAGCCGATCGGCGACCCCAGAGGCATCACCGTGACGCAGCCGACGTCCTCCAACCGGCGCGCCAGCAATGGATCGGCATTGATGTAAGGCAACACGCTGAAGCCTTCGCGCACCAGCTGCTGCGCTGCCTCCAGGGTGCCGAAAGGGTCGGGCAGCAGGTGGCGGCTATCGGGGATCACCTCCAACTTGACGAAGTTGTTGTCCTCCTGGCCGGCCAGCCGCGCCAGCTCGCGGCCGAGCCGCGCCACCCGCACCGCCTCCTCGGCCGTGGCGCAGCCGGCGGTGTTGGGCAGCATCCAATAACGGCTCCAATCGATCGCCTCCAGCAGGCCTTCGTGGCCAGCGGTCCGGCTCTGCACCCGCCGCACCGCCACGGTCACGATTTCGCCGCCGCTGGCCTCCAGGCTGGCCCCCATGGCGGCGAGCGAGGGGTACTTGCCCGTACCGGTCATCAGCCGGCTGCGGAAACGCCGGCCGGCGATCACCAAAGCGTCCTCGGACGCTGGGACCTGGGGGCCAGCGGGCGGCCGGGAGCCCGCCTCGCCGGAGGCGCAAGGGACAGATGAACTTGGGGTCACGGGCGAGCGGCAGGCGGGAAGGCCACGCTCCTAGTCTGCGGCGCAGCCCTCCGACGCTCTCGTCATGGCGATGCCGCCGGCCCCACCCGCCAAACCGGCTCCTCCAGCCCTGCTGCGGCCGGCGCCTCCGCAGCCGAGACCGATCTCGCAGCAAGACTTCCGGCCGTACACACCACCGGCGACGGCCTACAGCGATCAACAGATGGGCTTGGTTGGCGAGGTGGCCAGCTTCGATCCCGTGGCCCGGGCGGCCCTGATCGCCGCCGAGATGCCCCGCGGCTGGAGCGGCGACTACCGACCGTTTGACAACCCCAGCAAGGTTTACCCCGTGCAGCTGAGCATCGCCTCGGCTGTGTCTGCTGGCCAAATGGTGGTGATCCGCGGCAACCTGCGGATCGGCGAGGTCACAGCCCCGATCCAGGGCAACCTCAATGCCAAGTCCGACCAGCTGGACATGCTGCTGCTCGGAGACCGCCTCGGCGCCGACATCGAACCCGGCTCCGAGCTCATGGGCCTGCAAGGCATGAAGCTGAGCGGCCTGCGCGGGCCGCGGCTCACCACCATGGGTGGTCGCCTGCAGCTGGCCCCGGTCGCCGCCGCAGCTCCAAGCCGCTCCGGCCAACCCCAGTCGAAAACGATCATCCGCGGCCTGTGGTGACGCCACGTCTGGGGTCCCAGAAGCCAGAGCTGCGATCTCACATGCATCCGTCGCTGAAATCAAAGGCCACCACGCCCTCCATGCCGCCCTCCAGCATCGGCACGAGCCGCTCCACCGCCGATGGGCGGGGTGGGGAACCGCGGCTCAGGCGCGGCGTGACAACACCAGGTGCGCGGCGGATTGCCAGGCGCCGCTGGCGTCGTACCGCCGGATCCGCCGCTCCAGGCGATCCGGGCCGCTCAGCCAGCCCGCCTCCACCGTGAACGCCTGGCGATGGCTCACCTGCGGCGGCATCAGGGTGTAGCCGCCGTCGGCCAGCCATTGCAGCCGCGCCTGGCCCGGGGCCTCCAGCTCGCTCTCCTCCCTGCCGATGCGGGTGCGCAAGCGCAGCCCGCCAGCGCCGCTGGGCGCAAAGTGCGCCTCGGCCTCGGCCGTCTCGATCTCGGGCCAGTCGGCCAGCACCGTGCCGGCCTGGCCGTGCCAGGCACCTTGCAACGCCGCAAGGCTGAGCGGCGGGCGCTCGGCGGCGTCGCTGCCAGCCCGGAACTCACGGATCAGCACCAGGCCATCGAAGTCTCCCGAGGCCTCATACAACTGCACCAGCCGATGGCGACGGTCACCGTGCACAAAGCCGAACTCAGCGCCGAAGGGCGTGTTGGGGGCCACCTGCAACGAGCCCTTGCAGAACGAGCCCGAATCGAAGAACACCACCTGGCGGCCCAGGCTGCGGTAGTCCTGGCTGAAATCCCGCGTGGGCTCCTGGTCGAAGCCATGGGCGTAGCGGCGCAGGCGAAAGCGCACCAGCCGCTCCTCCACGCCGTCACCGGCCCCGGGGGCCCCGTTCTCCAGGGTGAGGATCGAAGGGGTGGTGTCGAGGATCTCGCCAGCCGGGCTGAGCGAGGTGAAGGAACCGCGCCAGTCCCCCAGGTTGCGCAGGAAGTTCTGCCACTGGCTGGCCATCGGGCGGAGGGAGGGGAGAAAGGAACAGCATTCTGAATCGAGGCCACCGCCGGTCGTCGCCGGCCGCTGCGACAGCCCGCCTCGCCGGATTGCGGCGCGGGGCTCCAGCCGCCGCCAGACTGAGGGAGCCAATTCAGCCCGGCCGCCGCCCGCCGGGGCCGCCGCCATGGCACGGTTCCCGCGAGACAGGCGACGACGGCGGACCGGTGGGCCACGGCCACCGGGGCTGACGAGCGTGCGGCATGGGCCTGGAGACTCCGGTTGGGGACGGGCCGCCCTGGCGCTGCTGCTGTTGGGCGGGCTGTTGATGGCCTTCAACCAGCAGCACTCCGGCGATCCGCTCAAGATCCGCCGGGAACTCCGCAAGTTCTGAGAGCTGATGTGAGCGAGGCAGCGGGCCATCAACGCAGCGCAGGCGCTGACCAGTCAGCCCCGACCAAACCAGCAAATGAAAATTGAATATGCAGGTACATGCCTTTACATAACCGGACAGGGGGATTGGACATTTGCTTAACCGGGTGCTGCAACACGCTGCACACAGCCCCACATGTGAGGCTCTGTAGATGTAATGCTTAAGCCGTAAAGGCATTGAGCTTGCTTCCCTCTCCCTTACAAAGCACTTTCAATGGCCTTTATTTCCGGATCTGGATTGCTGATAAGCACAAACGAATTTTACGATCGAATTACAGGAACGTCCGCCAGTGACACGGTTTCCTATGCAACTGCAACATCAGCGGTCAATGTTTCTTTATCACTCAAAGGCGCCCAGAGCACCGGAGGCTCCTTCTTTGACGACCTGATATCAATCGAGAATATCCTTGGCAGCAGCTTCGGCGATACACTAGATGGAGATAGTGGCAACAATATCATTGATGGGGCCGCCGGCTCGGATACCGTATCCTACAGAAATGCCTCTTCAGCTGTTGTAATATCGCTTTCCTTGACAACAGCGCAAGCTACGGGAGGCGCAGGCCTCGATACACTTTTAAATCTCGAAAACGTAATCGGCAGTAGCTTTTCTGACAGGCTTCAAGGCAACGCCATCGCCAATGTCATCATTGCCGGTGACGGCAATGATCTCCTCATCGGCACGAGTGGTTCCGATATCCTGGATGGTGGCGTAGGTTTTGACACGGCGGACTACAATGCCCTTGGTTCTGTGGTATCCCTCGGCGCCTTTGGCGTCCTGAGGAAAGGTGCCCTCGGCACAGACAGCCTGATCGGCATCGAAACGATCATCGGCAGTTCGCTGTTGGGAGACACGGTCGACCACAGCGGCGCCAGCGTCGCACCCGCCACCGGCACCGTCACCAACCTCAGCACCGGCGTCGTCACCGTCAACGGCACCGCTGCTCCGCTGCCATTGACCTTCAATGTCAGCCAGTTTGAAAACGTGATCGGCAGCGGCTTTGCCGACACGATCACCGGCAACGCCGCCAGCAACTCCCTCGTCGGTGGCGCCGGCAACGACACCCTCACCCTGAATGGCAACGACACCCTTATCGGCACTTGCAAAGCAAATAATATAGCAAAAAAAACAAAGACAAAGATACTATCATCATTAGTGTTTAGGCTTAACAGAGCAGACAGGCATCTTATTGACGGACTCTCCAGTGATTACGCAGAGAGTATTGTCACTATCGTAGGTAAATCCTTAAGGCTGTACCGGGCTATTGTTGAAGCTGTAGAGCAAGGAGGCAGTCTTATTATGATCAGGACTCCATCTTTGTCAGGGCCAAGGCCGAGAATAGATTCCAGTGATGCCTACGAGACTGTTATTGCAGTAAGGGAGCAGTTCGCCGATAAAGGAAAAACACCCATTGCATTGAATCGAGCATATATAGATGTATCAAAGGGATTGAAAACAGAAAGAATAGCATTAAGAGTGACTCCTGCTGTTGCACATGGACTTGAAGAGCTCGAATGCAAGACTGGGCTATCCAAGAGCACCATATTGCGAGACAGCACGCACTTGTATAATTTTGTCAAGAGAGAGTTTGAGGGTGTAAACACATCCTTTTGCATTGGCGACCTGATAGTTGATGGCATATAGAGTCTCAGGCCAATCTCCTGCCATCTTGAGCAGCTAATCTGCCCCGGTCTGTGCGGTGCAGTGCTTGCGTGGGCTCATGGACTTCTGGCTCGTAGTGGGTATCAGTGCCGAGCAGTGCCAAGGACTTGTGTTACTAGAGCAAACGGGCGATGGTCAGTATCACAAGTCGGTGGCGTCAGTGCCCCCCAGTCCTGAGAAAACTACTCAGGCAAGATTGCCGAGGGGCTCCGAAAAGAGCCCCTTATCTTAGCTACCCCACGATCGCGGCGAGGACTTGTCTTTCGTCGGCCTGCAGGTAGTGCCCCAGGGAACCCAGGGACTTGTGGCCCCCCTGTGTCACCAAAGAAGTCCACTCGGTTTGAGCGACTCACCAGGGGGCCCAACCGATCACCATGAGACCGACTTACGACGCAAGCATTCGAGACGCTGTCCGCCAGCGGATGAGCCCGCCGAACCGTGAGAGCGTGCCTGAGATTGCCCGGGACACCGGGATTGCTGTCCAAACCCTGTACAGCTGGCGCAGCCAGTGGCAAAAGCAGGGGCTGCTGGTCCCTGCGACATCGCGGCCGCCAGAGCAGTGGTCACCAGCCGACAAGCTGGCGACGGTGATCCAGACCGCTGGTTTGAGCGGTGTCGAGCTGGGAAGCTTCT
>JBKDSQ010000046.1:0-8069 GCA_046340895.1 Synechococcaceae cyanobacterium
CACCTGGCCGGTGGAGGCGGGAGCGCCGCGGGGGCCGCGGGCTCTGAGCAGCGGGATCTGGAGCTCGCCCGCCGCTGGTTCGGCTGGTCCGCCGGGCAGTGGTCCATCCATGACATCCGCGCCTTCCAGGTGGGGGCAGCGGAGCGGCGGCGCCTCACCGGCCTGCTGGAGGCCAGCGGCCTCGGCATCCCAGGCACCGGCGCCCTCCAGTTCGCAGAGCCTGACCCTCAGGACGCCGTTGTGGGCGAGCGCTGACAGAAACGGCGATCTCGGAATCCTCTACTGCCCGCCCTTGCACGCGGGCCGTTCCCCATTCCTGCTTCACCGCCATGCACGAGCCTTCCTGCACGCCGGCCAGCGCTGATCCAGCGGCCAACGACCACCCGTCTGCGGCGTCGATCACCCCTGCCGCCTCGCCGCCGGCCCCGTACCCTCCGGCGCTGGGCGACGCCAGCGACCACGAGGCGTTCATCGCCCACCTCGATGCCCTCATCCGCAGCGGCGATCACGTCGAAACCGCCAACGGACCCCTGCCCATCGGCGATCCCGACGGCTGGGAGCAACCCACCGGAGAACACCTGGAGCGCATGCTCGCCTATGAGCGCGACGTGCTCGCTGCCGTACTTCCCGGCAAGGAGGACCACAGCAGCCTGTGGGGCATCTTCCGGCGCCGCATCGCGCTGCGCTACGACGAGCCGGTGCCGCCGCAGCTGTGGAGCGACCGCCGCCATCGGCTTCTGGCTGAGGAGATCGACGCGATCTTCCGCGGCCTCCGCGATGGCCGCACCATCAACGCCGAGGCGATCCGCCACGGCCTGCGCGAGCGCGCCATCGCCGGCCGCTGGATGGGCGATCTGATGGAGATGGAGGAGGGCCTTCTCTCGCTCCTCCACTGGGCAGACGCCTCCTCCGCCCTCGACTTCGCGCTCGCCTGCGACTTCTTCCAGGCCGCCAAGGCCCGCCAGATCTTCTATCCCGCCCTGCGGCGTCTGCTCGAGCGCGAGCACAAGGACGTCGCCATCACCACCGAGCTGCAGGACTGCCGCAGGATGCTCAACGAGGCGGTCTCGATCCTCTCCGGCCGCTGCCGGGAGCACCGGCCCGTGCTCACCGTCAGCCAGGAGATCGCCGACTGCATCGACCTTGCCGCCACGCCGCTGGAGCAGCGCCCCAGGCCCATCTCCACCGGCATCCCTTCCTTCGACATCGACATGCGGGGGGGCATCCTTCCGGGTGAGGGCGAGGGGCTCTGGGTGCTCGCCGCACGCTCCGGCATCGGCAAGACCTCCCTGGCGATCGCCGCCGCCATGGGCCTGGCGATCAATGGCGCCGGAGTGCTCTTCTTCTCCTGCGAACTCAGCCGCCGCGCCATCGGCGCCCGCCTGATCGCCCACTACTGCCGCCGCGCCATCCGCTGCAGCACGCCCCTGTTCACCAGCACCGACATGGAGGGCCGGGGCCGCCAGATCCAGGGCGCCGATCTGGAGGCCCTCCAACGCTGGCAGCAGGCCCTCGGCCAGGGCCTCGGCCCCAGCGGCGATCCGATCGGGCCGGTGTTCTACCAGTCCCAGTTCGCCGCCAGCGTCGAGGACTTCTGCGCCCTGGTGGAGGACACCAAGGCCGCCCATCCCAATCTCTCGGTCGTCGTGCTCGATCACTTCCACGCCATGGGCCCCAGCCCCGGCTACGGCACCAACACAACCGCTGAGCTGGCCGCCCGCGCCACCAGCCTGAAGGCCCTCGCCGGCCGCTGTCAGGTGGACATCCTCGTCGTCGCCCAGCTCAACCGCGGCGCCTACGGCAGCAGCACCCCCGATGTGTCACACCTGGCGGGCACCTCAGAGCTGGAGCGATTCGCGTCGGCCGTGTGGCTGCTGGAGAGGCCCAAGACCCCCGATGGCTCCACGCCCCAGCCGGGCCTGTTGGAGGTGCACCACGGCAAGTTCCGCCACGGCCAGCTCCACGGCAGCGAGCTGGGCCGCACCTCCATCCGCCTGGACCGGGCCCATTGCTTCCTGGAGGCCGATGAAGCCCGCATCGCCTTCTGCGGCAGCCACCTCTACCCCGGCGTGGAGGCGCTATGAGCACGGCCCCAAGGGCCACCGAGCAGCCGGGACGCCCAGGCGCGCCCCGCTCTGGCCATCACGGGCCGGGCGGGGCGCGGGCCCCCTCCGGCCACCATCCGGGCCAGCTCCTGGGCCGGGGCCACCGCTCTGGCCACCTGGGCGGCCAGGGCCATCGGCTCAGCAGCAGCCCTGGCGTTGCCACCTCCTCCGGCGGGATCTCGCCGCAGCTGCTGGAGGCGGTGCGTGAGCAGGCCCGCATCGAGGATCTCTTCCCGGCCGGCTCGCTCAAGCGGGCTGGCTCGGCGTTTCTTGCCACCTGCCCGTGGCATGACGACCGGCGCCCATCGCTGTCGGTCCATCCCGGCCGGAAACGGGCCCATTGCTTCGTGTGCAATCGGGGGGTGGATGCCATCGGCTGGATCCAAGACCAACAGGGGCTCGGCTTCCGCGAGGCCGTCGAGGAGCTGGCCAGGCGCTATGGCATCCCCATCCCGGAGCAGGACCCCGCTGCGGCGGCGCGGCTGGAGGCGGAGCAGCGGGAGCGGGTACAACTCCTCGCGGTGCGCCAGGGGCAGCAGGAGCGGTTCCAGCGGGCTCTGGCGGCAGATCTGGCCACTGGTGGCCCCGCCGCTGCCTTCCTGCGCCAGCGGGGGCTCACCGCCGCCACCGCAGAAGCCTGGGGGCTGGGGCTCAACGGATCCCGCCTCATGCTCCCCATCCGCGACAGCCAGGGGCGCTGTTGCGGCTTCTCCGGCCGCTCGCTCAGCGGCGAGGAGCCCAAGTACCGCAACACTCCCGCCGATGCCCTGTTCCGGCGCAGTGAGATGCTCTTTGGGCTGGATCGGGCCGGCCCCGTCATCCGCCGCAGCGGGGAAGCGTTGCTGGTGGAGGGGCCGTTGGATGTGTTGCAGCTCCACCAGGGGGGCATCGAGCACGCCATCGCCGCCATGGGCACCGCCCTGGCGCCGGGTCAGCGGCAGGCGTTGCAGCGCAGCGGCGCCCGGCGGTTGCTGCTGGCCCTCGATGGCGATGGGCCGGGGCGGGCGGCCAGCGGCGCGCTGATCTCAGACCTCCGGCCGATGCTCGTTGCGGCAGAACTCGAATTGGCGGTGGTGGTTCTGCCTGCCGGCTCTGATCCCGATGATCTGTTCCGGCGCGAGGGGGCCGAGGCCTTTCGGGCGCGGCTGCAGCGGGCCGAGCACTGGTTGGGCTGGGAGTTGGAGCAGCTCCTTGCGCCCTTCCACCAATCGCCCGATGACCTGGCGGTGCTGCAGCGCTGCGAAACTGCAGGCCGCAAGCTCCTGGCGGTGTTGCCAGCGGGGCCGTTGCGGCGTCGGGCGGAGCAGACCCTGCGGCAGGTGTTGGGAGCGGTGCCGGAGGCGCCGGTGCCTGCACAGGAAGCAGAAGCGGGAGGCCTTGTCGCGGCGGCTTCTGCAATCGAGCGGGCGGAGTGGCGGGCCCTGCGGCTGTTCATCGCCTCGCCCGACTCACGGCCGTTGCTTGCTGGGCTGCGTTTCCAGACACCGCTGCATCGGCGCGCGATGGAGGTGCTGCAGGAGGTGCAGCGGCGGTTGCCGCAGGCAGCTGGGGAGCCAGAGCACGATCCGCTGGTGCGGGTCGTCAGGGGCCTATGCGGGCGGCTGGAGCCGGAGCTGGCAGATCTGTTGCAGCAGCTCTGCAGGGACGGGCTGGACGCTCAGCAGATGCTCGGGGGGAACCTGGAGGGGGAGGTGATGGCGGTGTTGGATGTACTGGAGCCTGTCCACACAGAGCGAATGAAATAACAATAAGCACTGCCAACTAGTTCATTGAATAAACAAGCAAGCCTACACATGCACTATATTCACTCGCATGACACAGCAAGGCAGATGGCGTCAATACGCTAAGTTCAATATCACTGAGACAGGTGCAATTCAAGCATGTTTAATGCGTTTTCAAGCGCATCGCCAACACCGAGAAATCTTTCAGACCAATTGCTCGGATCCTGTGAATTAGCCCTGCCAACTAACCGCTCGATGAATATACTTTTCTTGTCATCCTTAATGCGAAACGGCTCCAAGGACCCCGTTGAATCTTCGGAATAATCTTCAAACCAGCTAGGATGCTCGGAGTGAAGTTCGATAATCCAATCGTCCGGGAACAAGCCCTCAACGGCAAACCCACTTCGAATCGAGACAAAATTCCGGTTTGGCTCAAAAGATATCTGCTTATTCCCAAAGTAATGCTGAAGCTCTCGCCGCGCTTTCAAGCCAGCCGTATCCCCGTCAAACACTGCAACGCAAATGCGCTCTTGTGCAATAAACGAATAAGTAGCACGCAGGAATCCTGCGAGATGCTGTACGCCCCCAAAGTCCTCGAATTTAGCAAGTCTCAGCTTAGTCCAAGGCCGCTCTTGCGGAGAGATTTTCTCAAGAAGCCATTTGAATATCTCGCGATCGCTAGGCCCCTCTACCATAACATTGTATTGCGCTAGATTGTAAAAGTCTGCAAATTTAATGCCAAGAGCCGAACGAATACTAGTTACCGCATCATTATACGTCTTAAAGCGAATCACCTCGGTTCGACTGTCATCATTCAACTGCGTTCCGCACACAAGATCCGGATTCTGCGGCACAAAAGCCATCGAGTGAGTGGTTTTTATTACTATCGACTCGGTTGCAAGCTGGTCAAGAATTAAATTACAGTTAGATGCCAGATCAGGATGAAGATATGACTCGGGCTCCTCAAGCAGCCATATAACTTTTCTTCCAGTTGCTGCTTCTTGCTGCGTTATCCAGCGAAATGCTGCGATCAGTGCGGTTACCTGAACGCCCATTCCCTTTTCGCGAATCGGAGTTTGCGTTGGGTCGGAAATAACCATGTCAAAACCAGAAAACAACCGCTCAACCGAATCATTTGGCAATGAGAAACCTGCCCTAAAGTCTGTCAAGCCTGCAAGATTCAGCTCCCTATTAAGAGCTGCGGCTGCATCATCAAGCTTTTCCTGAATATCAGACACGTGTGAGGCCAATACTGCGGCAGCTTCACGGCGCAAAAAGGGTGCCAGGAGTTCATCATGTATCTGCTCGACACTTTTGGCAGAAGGCACATAGTGAACACTAAAGCCGCTTAGAAGTCGATTTACCAGAGATTTGTGTGTACGTGAATACAGGGCAGACTGAGATCCGTCCGTGGGTCTCTTGACATTAGGGAAAAAGCTGTAGACCGGAGTACTAGTATCTGTGAAGTAGAGAGTCAGTGGCAATGCTGTTGCATTATTTCGATCTGTACCCTGTAGCTGATGCAGCTCATCAATCTCGCGGTAGATCTCAGGGTCATCCTGTGGGCTCCCATCGAACGTTGCTATGATACTTGTTCGGGATCTTCCAGCGCCGAAAGTCAGGTCAATGTTTCGTGCATATCCATGCGTATTGTCAAATCCAGTGAATAGGGTCAGAAAAGCTCTAAGCAAGTTCGTTTTTCCCGAATTATTCGGTCCAACAAGAGTCATCTGGCCCGGAATGGGCACATGTTGCTCGGGGCCGACTGAGCGAAAGTTCCGAACGCGGATGTCAACTAGCTGCACTTAGCACTCCAATATAGGATTAACGAGCCGTAATGCATCGAATGAATGACACTCAAAATCGGTAAACTCCTCGGCATAATAGACGTGCCTGATGCTGCTCTCGCATCCACGGATATCGTGCACAAGGGTGAATTCGCCAACAATTGACATGCACCGCAACGTGCGGTTGCATGCACTGCGCTACTACTAGCGTGGGCTTAAGCCCCAGGTCAAGCCGACGAGTCGTTTCCCCCCACTTTCGGTAGCCTCTCCCGCTGCCCCAGGCAGCCCAGCCCCACCCCGCTGCCGCCATGGACGATCCGCTCTGGCTCCCGACTGAGGAGGTCTGCCGCCGCCTCGCGATCAGCCGCACCACCCTGTTCCAGCTGCGCCGTCAGGGCCTTTTGCGCGACGGCCGCCATGTGGTGGCCAAGAACCCCGGCTGCCGGCGCTCCCACCGCCTCTGGCACCTGCAGCGCTGCGAGCTGGCGCTCGGGAGGCAGCCATGAGGAGGCGACCCTGCCGAGCCACTGGGCCATCCCCTGAGCCCTGCCCCGAGACGGGCGGCGGTGCCGACTGGCTGGAGACCCCCGCGCTCTGCTCCGCCCTGGCCATCAGCCGCTCCACCCTCGGCCGCTGGCGCCGACGGGGGTTGCTGATCGCTGGTCACCACTGGGTGCGCAAGAACCCGGCCTGTCCCTGCTCCGATCTGCTCTGGCACCGGGGCCGCTGCTCCGCTTTGCTGGCGGGCGCCCGTGCTCGATCTCCTCGCGCCATGGCGGAGTCGCTTCCCTTCCAGGCCCCGGAACCCGCTGGCGACTACGTGTTGCTGCACCGCGAGACCGGCACCGCGGGCTACGCCACCCGCGCCACCGCCGCCGAGATCCACCGGGCTAACCAGCGGCTCCAGGGGGCCGGCAGCGCAAGCCGTTATGTGGCGGCGCGGCACCTGGGTCTGCACGGGCCCCAGCGGCAGGGCTGAGGCCCCACCGCACTGGGGCCCTTGCCCCCTTCAGGCCGCCTGCTCCTCCCCCAGCAGCCGCCGCACCACCGCCGCCTTGGTCTGCTCGCCGGTGATCTCGCTCAGGTACGTGCGGCGGTGCACCTCCGGGCTGTGGCCCATCACCGCCGCCACGTCCGCATAGCTCCAGCTCGTCGTTTCGCGGGCGCGGATCGCGTAGGCGTGGCGCAGGTCATAGGGCACGCAGCGCTCGCGGCGCCTCTGGGCCTTCCGCTTTCCCTGGGCCGGGGCGGTCTCCACCCAGGCGTAGAGCTTGGCGCGCAGCTCGAATTCCGCCTTGGCGTCGCAGCTCCTGAGCTTGTGGCAGCACACCGCTCCCAGCCGCTCGTTGTTGTCGCAGCGCTTCACGTGGTCGCGCTCGGGGTCGAACGGTTGACCTTCCTCGTTCACGTACTTGGGCTTGTAGCGGCTGCGCAGCTCCGCCAGCCGCTGCTCGCCGTTCGATCCACCCAGCCCGTAGCGCTCGACCCAGGCCGCCGGCAGGGGCACCGCCGCCCGGAAGCCGGTCTTGGTCACCTTGATGTGCCGGGCGGCCACCCCCACGGTGATCAGGCCGTTCTCATCCGGCAGGCCGTCCACATGCCACACCTCATGGGGGCGCAGTCCGTAGGTGGCCACCATCGCGAACACCCAGCCCCACAACGGGTCTTCCTCCAGTACCGCATCGAGCCAGTCCTCGATCGCCTCGGTGCTCGGAATCCGCCTACGCGACTGCCCGGCGGCGACCAGCGCCTGCTTCTTGCGGTTCACCAGGCCCTTGAGCTCGTGGCTCAGCTCCTCCGGCGCCACCGCCGCAAAGCCCGCCCGCCGCAGCAGCGACACCACCTCCCGTTTCTGCCGGAAGCCCTGGCGGTGGGTCGCCATCGGCAGCAGCGGCTCACTCGGGTCCTCCAGGTGGGCCTTGAGGCTCTCGCTGGTGTGCAGGGCAAAGCGCCGCACGTCCTCCACGCTCGCGGGGCGATCGGGCGGCAGCAGCCGGAAATACCCGTTGCCCTTGAATGGGCCCACCAGGTTCATGTTCACGCCCTGGCCGCGCTGGTAGGCCACCACCGCCTCGCAGATGGCGGGCCAGCAGGGGGCGGAGGTGGGGCGGCGCTCTGGCTGAAGGGGCTGCTCAAGCAGGCTCTCGATGCCCTTCGGGTGCGGCTCAGCGGCCAGATCGAGCAGGCGCCTGCAAAGGCCCTCGACCGCCTGATCGTCCCGGGCCGCGTAGCCGCGAGCGGCCCGCTCGACCACCTTGCGACCGGGTCTGGTCTCGTAGACGCTCAGCCAACGGCTGCCATGCCCTTCCCGGAGCCGAAAGGGGGTGCCGTGGGCCCGAAGGATGGCGTTGGCCCGCTCGATCGCGGGGCTGATGCGAGGCATGGTCGTCGGAGCAGCAGTAGAGGATTCCGACGTGCACCTCTTGAAAGCGGGTTGTGTTGCTGGCGCCTGACAT
>JBKDSQ010000047.1:0-90333 GCA_046340895.1 Synechococcaceae cyanobacterium
GGGCTCCTCCCCTGCGGCGCGCAGGGTGAGCTCCTCGCGCAGCTCCTCGAGCTGCATCAGCTCCTGGACCTGACGGCCCAGGGTGATCTCCTGCTCGTGCGAAAGCAACGGCACCCGGCCGATGTCACGCAGGTAGGAGCGGAGTAGGTCGGCGGTGGGGGCAAGGCCGGCGGCGCTGGTCGCGATGGTGATCGAGGGCATCGTCGCGGAGTTGCGAAACCTTGTTGTTTCGTAAAGCTACCATGACTTTGCGGACTCACTCCGTCCTGCTCCGCAGGTGCCCGCACGGGCCCGGGCGGGAGAATGCCCCGATGGCCGCCGAGCGCCTTCAGAAACTGATCGCCGCCGCCGGCCTGGGCTCCCGTCGCCGAGTGGAAGAGCTGTTGCGCCAAGGGCGGGTGGCGGTCAACGGGCAGCCGGCCCGGCTCGGCGACCGCGCGGATCCCGACCGGGACGCCGTCACCGTGGACGGACGGCCGCTGCAGCCGCCACCCGGGCGGCTCACCCTGCTGCTCAACAAGCCCATGGGGGTGCTCAGCACCTGCCACGATCCCCACGGACGCCCGACCGTGCTCGATCTGCTGCCGGCGCGGCTTCAGGCAGGCCTCGGCCTGCATCCGGTGGGCCGGCTCGATGCCGACAGCCGGGGCGCCCTGCTGCTCAGCAACGACGGCGAACTCACCCAGCGTCTGACCCACCCCCGCTTCGGCCACCGCAAGACCTACCGGGTATGGGTGCAGGGCCGGCCCGACCGCGGCACCCTCGCGCGCTGGCGGGCCGGCGTGCCCCTCGACGGGCAGCCGAGCCAGCCGGTGCGGGTGCGGCGGCTGGTCGCCGAGGCGCCCCCGCCCGCCGGTCTGCGCGGCAGCGACGCCACCTTGCTGGAGCTGGAGATGGGGGAGGGCCGCAACCGCCAGATCCGCCGCACCGCCGAGCAGCTGGGCCATCCGGTGCTGGATCTGCAGCGCTGTGCCATCGGTGCGCTTCAGCTCGGCTCCCTGGCGGAGGGGGACTGGCGGGTCGTGGACCGGGCGGAGCTGGAGCGCCAAGAATGGGGGCGCCCGACCGGCCACCGCTGATTCCCCTTCCTCCGCCCGTCCTGCCCTCACCCGTGGCGCGCCTGGCTGGCCGGCTGCGGCGGCGCCTGCGGGGCGAGCCGCCCCTGCCGCCCGGGTCGGAGGGGGCGCGTGCCCCCTCCGACCCGCTGCTGCAGGCGGGCCAGCAACTGCGCGCAGCGCGCGAAGCCGAAGGGCTCGGCCTACGCCAGCTGGCCCAGGAAACCCGCATCAGCACGCCGGTGCTGGAAGCCCTGGAAAAGGGCTGGCGCGAGCGGCTGCCCGAGGCGGCCTACCTGCGCACGATGGTGCCGCTGTTGGAGCAGCGGCTCCACCTGCAACCCGGCAGCCTCGAAGCCGCCCTGCCGCCGGAGCAGCTGCGGCCCCATGCCCCCCGGCGGGAACCGCTGCTGCGGCGCTTCACCCCCGGTTCGATCGATGTCTTCACCACCTGGCAGGGCACCCTGCTCTACGGCTGCCTGGCCCTGTTGCTGATCTACGCCCTCAACCTGCAGCAGCGTCGCCTGGCGCTGCAGGGACTGCTGACGGCCCGGCCGCTGCCGCCGCTGGCCCCCGCCCAGGAGGAGGCGGCCAGCGCCGAGGCTGCCGATGCCCTGCTACTGCAGGCCTACCCCGAGCTGCAGCCGCTGCGCGGCGCGGCCCGCGGCCAGGCGCTGCGACACCTGCGGGCCGAGGGCCGCGCCGACGCCGGGCCCGACCTCAGCCTGGGCCAACTGGACCTGCGCCTGGAACAGCCGACGCGGCTGCGCCTGTGGGGTCCGCGCGGCGGCTCGAGCGAGCTGCAGGACAGCCGTGGCCGACTCAGCCTGCCGGTGCTTCCCCCCTTCCAGCTGCAGCTAGAGCCGGCGCCGCCGAGCGGTGCGGTGCGCTGGCGAGGCCGGGTGCTGGCCCCAGAGGCCGGGGCAGCTGGCCGGTTCCGCTACCCGCCAGCTGCCGCGACACCACTGCTCCCCAGCGGCGCGCGCCCCCAGCGGGAGGCCATGGCGCCATAGCCGTACAGCGGACCGGCCAGGGCGGCGATGGGCCGCTGTAGGCGCCAGCACCAGTTGCCCTCACTGGTCCCGGGCACGTTGAATCGGGCTTCATCGCCCAGCTCCAGCAGATCCTGCAGGGGCACCACCACCAACTCGGCGGCGGATGCCAGGCCCAGCTCCAGCAGTTGCCAGGCCGGAGCCGTCACCGGTGCTCCGAGGGCGGCCTCCACCTGCTGCCGCGCGGCCCCATCTAGACCCTGCCACCAGCCGAGAGTGGTGGCGTTGTCGTGGGTGCCGGTGTACACCACCCAGCGCTCCCCCTTGAAGTTGGCCGGCAGGTAAGGGTTGGCGGTGTTGCCGTCGAAAGCGAACTGCAGGATCTTCATGCCGGGCAGGGCGAAGCGATCGCGCAGCGCCTCCACCTCCGGGGTGATGACGCCGAGATCCTCGGCGATCAGCGGCAGGCGCCCGTCGGCCAACAGGGTGCCGCGGCGTTTGCAACAGCGCTGCAGCCCCCGGAGCAGCGCCCACCCCGGGGAGGGTTGCCAGGCTCCATGCTGGGCGGTGTCCGCTTGCCCGGGCACCCGCCAGTAGGCCTGGAGGGCGCGGAAATGGTCGAGCCGCACCAGATCGTGGAGAGAGAGCTGGCGGTCCAGCCGCTGCAGCCACCAGCGGAATCCCCCCAGCCGGTGCCGCCACCAGCGGTACACCGGCGTGCCCCACAACTGGCCGGTGGGGGAGAAGTAGTCCGGCGGGACACCGCTCTGGGCGACCAGGCTGCCGTCGTGCTGCAGCGAGAAAAGGCCTGGGTGCGCCCAGACATCGGCGCTGTCATGGGCCACATAGAACGGCAGGTCGCCGAGGATGCGGACGCCCGCGGCAGTGGCCTGGCGCTGCAGCAGACGCCACTGGCGCTCGCAGCACCACTGCAGCAGCGCCTCCTCGAGCAGCTCGTCCGCGCGGTTCCGCTCCAGGATCCGCAGCGCGCGCGACTGATGCCGGGCCAGCGGTCGGGGCCACTCCCACCACGGCCGGCCCTGGTGGAGGCGGCGCAACACCATGAAACGGCAATGGTCACGCAGCCAGGCGGCCTGGTCGCGCCGCCAGTGGCGGAAGGCCTGCTGCCAGGCCTGCGGCTGGGCGGGCCAGCGGCGCCGCAGGGCCACCCCGAGGGCGGTGGCCCGCTCCGAGGCCAGGCGGGGATCAAGGCGGTCCGCGCCGGCGGTGGCCCCCGGCAGGCCATCGCGGTCTGCGGGGGTGAGCCAGCCTTCGGCCACCAGATCCTCGGCGTCGATCAGCCAGGGGTTCAGGGCAGAACCGCTCGGAGAGCTGTAGGGCGAGCCGGTGCCATCGGGCGGGGCCAGGGGCAGCAGCTGCCAGACACCGACCCGCTCGCGGCCCAGCAGGGAGATCCAGGCGCGGGCGGCAGCACCGAAGCCACCACACACCGGCGTGCCGGGCAGGGCGGTGGGATGGAGCAGCACGCCGCAGTCGTGGCCGGCGGGCGGGCTGGCGGCATGGCTCACGGCGAGGGCAGCCGGTAGCGGCTGATGATGCGACGAGCGAACGCGGGGATGTGGCGCTCGACCATCGCGCCGTGGTTGCGCCGCAGCCAGAGGGCGTTGCGGGTGAAGTGGGAATCGATCGAAAAGCGGCCGTACTCCAGCCCGCGCGGGCCGACTCGCTGCACCACGAAGCCCACCAGCTCCGCCAGCCAGCGCGGCAGCCGCAGCGCCTTGTCATAGGCGTCGATGCCTTGCTGCACAGCCTGGCGTCGGTCGCCGCGGCTGGTGACCGGGCCGACGTCGAGTTCCGGTTCCACCAGCGCCAGCAGCTCGGCCCCGGTGGGGTTGCGCACGGTAATCCACTGGCGGCCGAATTCGGCGCCCATGTAGCCCACCACCAGATCCGCGCCGGCGTTGGTGTAATCGAAACAGCTCAAGCAGCTGGGGGCGAACACATCCTTCAGGCGGGGCGTGTCAAGCCCGAAAAAGGGCACCGTCTCCTCGTGGCCGTCTTGGTGGCGGAAGTGAATGCGGAAGTCCTGCATGAACTCGTAGTGCACCACCGTGGCCGGCGAGGCGCTGGCGCTCTCCAAGAAGGTGCGCAGGCCCTCGCGGCTGACGTTATCGACGCAGGGGAGCCCGAGCACGTAAAGCTTGTCGAGCGGCAGGGTTTCCTGCACCGCCCGCAGGGCCTGGATCTGGCAGCCAACTCCGATCGCCAGCAGCCGGCGGATGCCGCTGCCCGGCAGCTGCTCGAGCACTTCGAGGTTGGGGGAAAGGGTGGGTTTGTTCACCCGCGCCGCCAGAACCTGCTCCGGCGTTCGGGCCAGCATCGGCACAGGGGTGAAGCGGTCGTCGGCGCTCTGGCCCACGCACAGCACCGCATCGACCAGCCCGGTTTCGAGCGCACGCACGCCGATGCGCGACACGATGCCGGTCCACTGGGCTCCGGCGATCGGGGCGCGCAGACGGCCGGTGAGCATGCGCTGGTGCACGCCGAAGTAAAGCTCGTTTTCGTCGTCGAGGTTGCGGCTGCGCCCGTGCGCCTCGCTCTCCATCGCCTCGAAGCGCTGATGGAGGAAGGCGCAGGACTGGCGCACATATGCCACCCAGCGGCTGTCGCAGAGGCCGCACTGGCTGCAGAGGTCGCGGGCGGGATAAACGCTGCCCTTGGCCAGGGGCCGGGCCCGCTCATGGGGCGGACGCGGATCGGGGGCGCGCGGTCCCGGGGCGGACGGGCTCGGGGGCGGGGCGGCGGTCACGGCACGGAGGGGCACGAAGGTCAACCTATTCGGCCGGCGTGGCTGGTGCTGGATCGCGACGGGCTCTGCAGCAGAGTGGGGCGCATCCTTTCCTGTTCCGCCCGCCGCGATGGCCCCCCGCCGGGATTCCAGCCCCTCTCCCCGCCGCCGCGGTGGCCGCCGTTCACCCAAGGGGAGCGAACGCACCTCCGGAGATGGCGGGACCCGGGGACGCCGCTGGCTGCGGCTGCCGTCCCCACCGTCACGACGCAGCCTGGCCCTGGCGGGAACCACCGTGGGCGGCGCGGTCGTTGCCGGGTGGCTGCTGGGCCTGGTGTGGCCTCTGAAAGACCGTGCCGCCCCGCCCCGCCAGGAGATCACGGCCGCCACATTGGCGGAAAAGCCGCGGCGGCCGGTCACGGTGCTGGTGATCGGAATCGACTCCGATCGCATCGGTGATCCGGTCAACGGCGCAGCTCCCCGTGGCCCTGCCAACAGCGACGCCCTGCTGCTGCTGCGGGTCAACCCCAAGGGGCCGCTGCAGGTGCTCAACCTGCCCCCGGAACTGGCGGTGAACCTGCCCGGCCGCCCGCAGCCCGTGGCGCTTGGCAGCCTCTACCGGAGCGGCGGCGTGGCCCTGGTGGCCGATGCCGTGCGCGAGATCATGGGACTGCAGGCCAACAAGCCCGACCGCTACCTGGTGCTCTCCCGCGGCGGCCTGCGCGATCTGGTGAATGGCCTCGGCGGGCTGGAGATCAGCCCGCCGCGCAAGATGAACTATCGGGACAAATCGATGAAGTACCGCATCGATCTGCTGCCGGGCCTGCAGCGGATGGGCGGCTCCCAGGTGGAGCAGATGGTGCGGTTCCGCGACCGCTGGCTCGGGGATCCGGGCCGGCGCGCCAACCACCAGGTGGTGGAAACGGCCCTACGGGAACGCCTAGGGCAGCCGGAACAGTTGGCCACACTGCCCTCACTGCTAGCGTCCCTGAAGAGCAAGGTGGACACCAACCTGAGCGCGCGCGAGGCCCTCAGCCTGCTGGCGGCGGCCCTGGATGATCCCCGACCGGCCCAGTTCAGCACGCTGCCCCTCGATCCGCCCAAACCTGGCCACGGCAAGCTGCGGCAGCTTCCCAAGGATCTACCCCAGCCGTTCTGGAAGGAGCCCCCGCCGGCAGCTGCCAGCGCGACCACGGCCCCGGCGGGCGCCAGCTCCAGCCGCTGAGCGCTGGTGAGGGTTGCGAGCGGCGACGCTCCGCTGACCGCTTTGACCTCAAACCAGATCGAGCGCCGCCCAGCGCCGCGCCAGTGCCAGCAGCAGAGCCCGCTCGTCCTCCTGAACCTCCAGCCCCGGGGAAGACTCCGCCAGCCAGCCCAGCCAGGGAAGCCCGTCGTTGCGGCGAAGCAGAGGCTCCCACTCCCCGCCCAGCTGAATCAGGCCCGCCAGGGGCACCTGCTGCTGACGCAGCAGCGCGGTGGCCGCCGCGGGCCAGCCGCTGGCCAGCTGGGAAGCCGCCAACACCAGGGCCGTGGGCTGGCGCCAGGCCCCGAGCGCCTCAGCCCAGCAACCGCCCTGCGGCAGCGTTAGCCCAGGATCGGCCGGCAACGCCACGACCCATGCCGGCGGCCGGAGCGTGTTGCGTCCTGGACCCAGGGCGGCGAGGGCAACGGACGGGGGCAGATCGGCCGCCAGGGAGCCCTGCGGCCAGGCGCCGAGCACCTGCAACCGCGCCACGGCAACAGCCAGGCGCCCGCTGAGCTCCGCGGGGTCACCGACGGCGGCCAGCACAAGCCCTGCCGGCAGCTGTCGACTCTGCTCGGGAACCGTCATCCTCCCTTCGTCCGCGGGACCAGCACGCTTCTACCATCAGGAGCACGCTGGCCCGCTGCCGTCCGTGACCACCTTCACGACAACCGAACGGCAGACCCGGAGCGCCGAGAGCGGCCAGGGCAGTCCTGACACCCGTCGGCTGCGGCTGTTCAGCGGCACCTCCAACCCCGAACTGGCCCGGGAGATCGGCGCCTACCTCGGCATCCCCGATGGCCCGCGGGTGATCAAGCGCTTCGCCGACGGCGAGCTCTACATCCAGATCCAGGAATCGATCCGCGGTTGCGACGTATTCCTGATCCAACCCACCTGTGCTCCGGTGAACGATCACCTGATGGAGCTGCTGATCATGGTGGATGCCTGCCGCCGCGCCTCCGCCCGCCAGATCACCGCAGTCGTTCCCTACTACGGCTATGCCCGCGCCGACCGCAAGACGGCGGGTCGCGAATCGATCACAGCCAAACTCGTCGCCAACCTGCTGGTGAAATCCGGGGTCGACAGGGTGCTGGCGATGGACCTCCACTCTTCCCAGATCCAGGGCTATTTCGACATCCCCTGCGACCACATCTTCGGTTCCCCGGTCTTGGTCGATTACCTCAGCACCCTCGACCTGGGTGAGGTGGTGGTGGTCTCCCCCGACGTGGGCGGGGTGGCCCGGGCCCGCGCCTTCGCCAAGCAGATGAAGGATGCCCCGCTGGCAATCATCGACAAGCGACGGTCCGGCCACAACGTGGCCGAGAGCCTCACCGTGATCGGCGATGTGGCCGGCAAGACCGCCGTTCTGATCGACGACATGATCGACACCGGCGGCACGATCTGCCAGGGGGCGAAGCTGCTGCGCCGCAACGGCGCCGCGCGGGTGCTCTGCTGTGCCACCCACGCGGTGTTCTCGCCGCCGGCGATCGAACGCCTCTCCGAACCTGGCCTGTTCGAGCAGGTGGTGGTCACCAACAGCATCCCGCTCAGCCCTGAGCGCCGCTTCCCCCAGCTGCAGGTACTGTCGATCGCCACCATGCTTGGCGAGGCGATCTGGCGTATCCACGAGGAGAGCTCAGTGAGCTCGATGTTCCGCTGACCCCCGTTTCGCCGCTGCCAGCGCCGCCCCTGGCGCCCCTGCCCCGCCGCGCCCACCTGAAGCGTCACCTGCCGGTGTGCCTCACCCTGGCGCTCACCGCCCTGCTCCAGCTGGCCGCCAGCCTGAGCCCACCGGCCTCGGCCCGCCCTGCCTCGGCCAGCGCCAGTCGCCTGCCGGAGCCGATCCGCCGCCGCATCGGCGTATGGCTCACCAACAGCCCCAGCCCCCTCTACTACGACCGGGCCCGGCTCGAGGCGGCGGTGACCCAGTTGGCGGCCACGGGCTTCAACACCCTGTACCCCAACGTCTGGAGCCGGGGCGCCACCTTCCATCGCAGCCGCTGGGCACCGATCGAGCCCGCGCTGGCCGCCAGCGCCCCCGACCTCGACCCGATCTGCCACCTCACCCGCACCGCCCAGCGCCGCGGCATGCAGGTGATCCCCTGGTTCGAATACGGCCTGATGGAGCCGGGCGATGCCGAGGTGGTGCGCCGCCATCCAGAGTGGATCCTGCGCCGCGCCGACGGCAGCGCGCTCTACGCGATGCATGGCGCCAGCCTGCAGACCTCCCCCCTGAAAGACCTGCGCGTCTGGCTCAACCCGGCCCATCCCGGCGTGCGGGCTCGCTTCATCGGCCTGATCACCGAGATCGTGCAGCGCTGCGGCGTGGATGGCATCCAGTTGGATGACCACTTCGCCTGGCCGGTGGACCTGGGCTACGACGACTACACCCGCGCCCTGTTCCTGCGCGACACCGGCCGCGAGCCCCCCGCCAACCCCACCGACCGGGCCTGGATGAAGTGGCGGCGCCAGCAGCTCACCGGTCTGCTGCGCGAGCTGCGGGCCAGCCTCGATCAGGCCTCAGGCGGCCGCCGGGCCGTGATCAGCCTCTCGCCGGGGCCGTTTCGGTTCGCCTACAACCACTGGCTGCAGGACTGGGAGCTCTGGGCCCTCGGCCACCTGATCGACGATCTGGTGGTCCAGAACTATGCCTATTCGGTGCGGGGCTTTGAGCGGGACCTCAACCAGCCGGCCCTGGTGAAAGCGCGCAGCTGGGGCATGCCTGTGGAGATCGGCATCCTGGCGGGCTTCGGCGGCCGAACCCCCGACATGGCCACCCTGGCCGAAAAGGTGCGGCTCTCAGCCGAGCGCGGCCACGGGGTGATCTATTTCTACTGGGAGGGGCTCTGGGGACGCTATGCCGGCGCCGAGGGGGGCACCTACCGGCGGGAGGCCTTCCGGCAGCTGCACCAGCAGGCGTTCGGTCCTGGGGGAGAGGGCGGCGGCGCTGGCCCGATGCGGCTGCCGTCGCGTCCGCCCGCCCTGACCGCGCCCGCCCCGCCGCCCCTTCCCTGAGGAGGCTTCAGGCCGACGCCGGCGCCAGGCACTGCTCCACCACCTCGCGGGTGTTGGTGGAGAGGCGTACCGACGCCAGCCATGCCAGGGCCTCCCGCTGGTTTTGGCGGCGCTCCGGCCCGTAGCTGCCCCAGCGACTGAACACCTTGGCCAGCCGCGAGGCCGTGATCGGATTGCGCGCATCCAGCTCGGCGATGCGCTCCGCCAGGAAGCGGTAGCCGCTGCCATCGGCGGCATGGAACACGGGCGCATTGCCGGCCAGCCCCCCGAGCACGGCGCGCACGGAGTTGGGGGCGCTGGGGTCGAAGCGGGGATGCTGCAGCAGGCGCGACACCCGCTCCAGGCCATCGGGGAAAGGGGCGGAGGCCTCCAGCGCGAACCAGGCGTCGAGAATCACCGGCCGGTCCTGCCAGCGGTCATGGAAGGCCTTGAGGGCCTGATGACGCTCCGGCAGGGAGTGGCACTGCAGCGCGCGCAGACCGGCGCGGGCGAGGGTCATCGAGCCGCTGTCCACCGCGGCGCGGCAGGAGGCGATGGCGGAGCGGTCGCCGGCGGCCACCCGCCAGCTCCAGATGGTGGCGGTGAGCATCCGATCCCCCACCCCATCGGGCCACGGCAGCGACCACTGCGGCGTGCAACGTTCCAGGGCCTCGGTCAGCGGCCCGGCCAGGGCCAAACCAAAGCTGCGCTGCAGCGCCATCAGCGCCGCAAACAGCGCCGGCGGGTCGGGCTCGGGGGCGGCATCCTCCAGCTCCGGCAGACCGGGCAGGGCCAGCAGAAGACTGCGGCTCGATTCCGCCAGGGCAGGGTCGGCCAGGATGTGGCGGAAGGCATCGGTGAGCTCCTCCTCCAGCTGGGCGTCGGGGCGGCCGGCGGCGCGGCGCAGCACCGCCCGGCGCAGCAGAACCTGGCCTGCATCCCAGCGGGCGAAAGGGTCGCTGTCGGTGGTGAACAGGTGCACCAGCTCACCGGTGGGCCGCCCGATCTCGAGCTTCACCGGTGCCGAGAAGTGGCGCAGCAGCGACAGGGCCGGCGGCGGGGCCTGGCGGGGCAATCCCTCCAACAGGATCGTCCGCTCGGGGCGATCGAGCACCAGCAGGTGCGTGCCCTCGCCCCAGCGGCGCGGCAGCAGCGTGAGCGGCACGGGGCGACCATCCTCGGCATCGCGGGCGCTGAGCGGCAGCGGATGGCCCGCCTGATCCACCAGGCCCATGGCCAGCGGGATCACCAGCGGCTGCTTGTGGGCCTGGCCAGGGGTCGGGGGCGTGTGCTGGCGGATGCGCAGCTCCAGACGGCCCTGACAGTGGTCCCAGCGGCGCCGCACCTGCAACACCGGCGTGCCGGCCTGGTGATACCAACGCCGGAAGTCAGCGAAATCGAAGGGCGGCGGCGCCAGGCGGCCGTCCCGCCCCTCCGCCGCCCAGCAGGCTTCGCTGCCCTCGCGCATCGCCACCAGAAAATCGTCGCAGGTGGCGGCGGTGCCGTCGTGGCGGCGCACATAGATGGCCATTCCGGCCTGAAAGGCCTCCTCGCCGATCAGGGTCTGCAGAGCCCGGATCACCTCGGAACCCTTTTCGTAAATGGTGGTGGTGTAAAAGTTGTCGATCGCCTGGTATTGATCGGGCTGAACGGGATGGGCTGTGGGGCCCGCATCTTCGCGAAACTGCGTATTGCGCAGCATCGCCACATTTTCGATACGGTTCAGGGAATGCCCATGCTGATCCGCGCTGAAGCACTGATCGCGGAATACCGTCAGCCCCTCCTTGAGCGAAAGCTGGAACCAATCGCGGCAGGTGATGCGATTGCCGGTCCAGTTGTGAAAGTACTCATGGGCAATCACGCTCTCGATTCTCTCCAGCTCAGCATCCGTGGCGGTTGCCGCATCGGCGAGTACCAACTTGGAGTTGAAGATATTGAGACTCTTGTTCTCCATCGCGCCCATGTTGAAGTGGCGCACGGCAACAATGTTGAATTCGTCCAGGTCGTACTCCAGGCCGTACACCTGCTCATCCCAGGCCATGCAGCGCTTCAGCGACGCCATGGCGTGGGCGGTGAACGGTGCGTCGCCGGGCTCCACATGGATGCGCAGGCTGACGCTACGGCCGCTGGCGGTGGTGAAGGTGTCGCGCACCTCCTCCAGGCGGCCCGCCACGAGGGCGAACAGGTAGGAGGGCTTGGGGAAGGGATCGTCCCAGAGGGCATAGTGGCGGCCCTCGCCAAGGTCACCGCTCTCCAGGCAATTGCCGTTGCAGAGCAGCACCGGCGCGGCACCGCGGTCGGCCTCAATCCGCACGCGGAAGCGACTGAGCAGGTCGGGGCGGTCGGGATGCCAGGTGATGCGCCGGAACCCTTCCGCCTCGCACTGCGTGGTGTAGAGGCCACCACTGATGTAAAGGCCCTCCAGGGCGGTGTTGCGGTGCGGCTCGATCCGCACGGTGCTGGTCAGCACGAAGGGGTGGGGAGGGGCTTGCAGCCGCAGACTCCCCGCGCCGAAGCAAAGCTCCTCCGGGTTCAATGCGGCCCCATCGATCGCCAGGGCGATTGTCTCGAGGTTTACGCCCTGAAGCTCCAGAGGCCCTAGGGCGGTGCGGCCATCCGCCCCCTCGGCCGCCGGGTTGGGGGCGAAGGCCAGGCGGGCGTCGACGAGGGTGTGGTCGTCAAACAGGCGCACCGTGAGGTCGGTGCGGTCGAGCAGATAGGGGGCCGGCCGGTAATCGGCGAGATGGACGGTGGCCATCGGGGAGGGGGGGAAGGGCCGCGGCGGCCGCGGCATCACTTCGAAGCGGGTGGCTTGGCGCCGGAGGCGGGGATCGACTTGCGGATCTGGGCCAGCAGCGTGTCGTACTCCTTGCGCCAGTCTGCCGGCAGGCGGGTGCCACAGAAGCGATCGGAACGCAGGACCGACTCGATCACGGTGGCGTTGATGATCTGTTCGCGGCTGAGGGGATTGCTGGAGCCCACCAGACGGCTGCCATGCTTCTCGGTAAGCACCGAGGCCACCATCGAGACGCTGCCGTCCAGGGCGGCCTTGAACGGCACCTTCTGCTGCGAAAGAGCACAGAGATTGATGGCCGACATCGTCATGTAGGTGTTCACCTCCTCCACGGTGGCGGGCTTGCTGGCCGACGCGGCCGCAGGGGCCTTGGGCGGAGCCGACTGGGCGGCGGCCGCCAGGGGCAAGACCAGGGGGGCGGCAAGCACCAGCAGGGCGGGAACGGCTGACAAACGGGCCGAGGCCAGGAGGGGGAGATGGGGGAGCTTCATTCCCTGGGGGTGTTTCCGGCAGCTTAGGCCAGGCTTCTGCAAACCCCTCTTGACATCAAGGCAGACACGGCAAAGGCAGCGGCCGCCGCAAGCGACAAGGGCGCCCGAGAAGCCATGAAAAACGCGCCGGATTCACAACTGTCCGTGATGCGCATCTCCGGCAGATCGAAGGCGCTCGGCGGCGTGACGGGCGTCCAGTTTCGCCAGCGACTCCGCGGGCACGCTGGCGGCGCAGAGCTGGCGCGCGCCGAGCAGGGTGAGCTCCACGGAGCCCTGCAGCAGGGCATCGCCCGGCAGGGGGCCATCCCCTACCCGGGCGATGCGGGACCCGTGCTCGTTGCGCAGGATCACAGCGATGGTCTGCGCCGCTAGGGGTAGCGCCTGGCTGTCAGCCAGGCCGGCGCTGCGGGCCACGCAGTAGTTCACGGCGGCCAGTTTTTGATAGAGCGCCATGCGCTCCTCGGTGGCCGCGGACACCGGAGACGCGGACACCGGGGAGGCGGACACCGGCGCAGCAGCCGTTGGGGCGGCCAGCGCGGGCAGCCGGGGCGGCAGCCAGGGGAGCAGCAGGGACAGCAGCAGGGCCAGCGGGCCCTTCACAACACCTGTCAGCGAGCGGAGCATCGACGGAGCCAACGGGAGAACAGGAGCGGCGGGAGCAGGCAGGCAAGAGCCGCGGGCAGCCGCCGCTCAGGCCAGATGGGCCGGGGGAGCAATCGGTGGATCGACCCGGCTTTCGTGATGGATCTCCGCCAGCTCCAACACGCCATCGCGCCAGGAGTAGATCGAGCGGGCCCGGAAGCGATCCTGATCGACAAGCCGGATATGCTCAAGAATGTCCCACTCAAGATAGTGGGACTCAAAGATCACCTCATGCTCATCCACCTGCCGAATCTGGCTCTTGGTGGGAGAGCCGCACAGGTAGCCGCGGCTGCGGCGCAGCTGATGGCCGCACAGAAAGGCCTCCATCGTTCCCTCCGGCACAAAGCGGGGCTTGCGCTGGAAGAAGTCGTACTCCTGCTCGGGCCACCAGGTGAAGCGGTAGCCGGCATCCCCCTCCACTGGCTCGTGGAACAGCTCCACTTTCAGAAACATGTCAACCCGCAACACCTCGTCGTCGGGAAAGAAATAAAGCCGGCGGGAACGCCACACGCCCAGGTTGCGGGCGAACCAGCGGCGCAGGCTGGTGTCGAGGCGGATGCGGCTGGTGGGGGGAGCGGCGGCGGCGCTAGGGACAAACACCGGCACCCGGGCAATGGGGAGCGGCCCCGGGTCTGCGACGGGTTCCAGAGAGGCATCCAGGGGGGCGTCGGAGTGGATCATGACGACGGTTGCCAGCGCAACCCGGATGGCCATCCCCTTCTTAGCGGCAACGGCTCCGGCTGGCTCAGCCCTATCGCCGGCCCGGACCCATAAGGTGAAGGGAATGTCGCGTCACCACCGGTGCCGGACGGCGGCGAGTCCCTCGAAAGCAGGCGCAGATCGCGCAGGAGCGGCAGCCGCAGCGCCGATGGAGCCGTGCGCCAGCGCCTCGAACTGCTGCTCCTAGCGGGCACCCGCCACCTCGGCAGCCCCGACCTGCGGGCCCTGATCAGCTTCCTGCGCCAGGAGGACTGCGGTTTCGAGGTGCACCTGGAGGTGGCCGATCCAGCCCGCCATCCCGAGCTGCTGGAACTGCACCGGCTGGTGGCCACACCGGCGCTGGTGAAGCTCTCGCCCACGCCGAAGCAGGTCTTCGCGGGCAACAGCCTGAGCACGCAGCTGCGCAACTGGATGCCGCGCTGGCAGCAGATGGAGGTGGTCACCTCCCTGGGCCTCAGCCTGCGTGGCACCGAGATCGATGGCAGCCGCAGCCGCCGGGAAGTGCAGCTGGAGGACCAGCTGCTGGTGCTGCGCCAGGAGAACGAGACGCTGATTGAGCGGCTGGGGGTGCAAGAGCGGCTGCTGCGGATGGTGGCCCATGAACTGCGCACGCCCCTCACCGCCGCCAAGCTCGCACTGCAGAGCCACAGACTCGGCCAGATCGATCAGGAGCGCTTCCGCGACGTGCTGGAGCGCCGCCTGAACGACATCGAGGAACTCTCCAGCGACCTGCTGGAGGTGGGCACCACCCGCTGGGAAGCGCTGTTCAACCCGCAGCGCCTCGACCTGGGCCAGGTGGCTGCCGAGGCGATCCTGGAACTGGAAAAGCTGTGGGTGGGACGCGACCTGGAGCTGGTCACCGACATTCCCGCCGATCTGCCGGACGTCTACGCCGACCAGCGGCGCATGCGGCAGGTGCTGCTCAACCTGCTGGAGAACGCCCTCAAGTTCACGCCGGAAGGCGGGAGCGTGACCCTCACGCTGCTGCACCGCACCAGCCAGTGGCTGCAGGTGAGCGTCTGCGACAGCGGCCCGGGGATCCCCGAGACGGAGCAGCAGCGGATCTTCCAAGACCGGGTACGCCTTCCCCAGACCTCCGGCAGCACCTCCGGCTACGGGGTGGGCCTGGCGGTGTGCCGTCGCATCGCCGAGGTGCACGGCGGTCGGATCTGGGTGGTGTCGGAGCCGGGGAAAGGGGCCTGCTTTCACGTGACCGTGCCGGTCTGGAGCGGCCAGAGCGCCCCGGAACCACCGCCGCCAGCGCCGCCGCCGCCGCGGCCGGCCCGGGAGGCGCTTCCCATTTCGGCCCCTGGCAGCGACGATTTCTTGACGAACGGTCCCCCTGCCCCGTAGCTTCCAGCACATCAGCCCAACGGCTGAGGCCTCGCCCCCATCGTCTAGAGGCCTAGGACACCTCCCTTTCACGGAGGCGACAGGGGTTCGAATCCCCTTGGGGGTACTGCATCACCAGGGTCTTCGCAGGCCCTGGCCAATCCAACTTTTTGGTTTGGCCCATAGGTTCGCAAAAGCGACCGTTTGCTCTGCATGGGCAAGGTTCCCTGGCTTCCTCGACACCCGGTATCCCGTTGAGCGATCCAGCACAGAGTGGCCGGCAGATTGCGGACTGTGACAATCCGCGGTTGGTCAGGGTTTGCTCAGGAAGCGGCGGCCACCGCCCTGCGGCTTGCCTCTTGCTGCACTCCTCGCAGATTGCTGGCCAGGTCGTCCTTGAGGCGCTGCTCGATCAGGCCGATCGGCATGCCGGGCTTGCCCTGCACGGTCAGGTCGTAGAAGAGCCACGTGCTGGTCGCATCGGCCCCGACGGCCCAAGCCCCCTCGAAGCAGCGGAAATCGCCCTCCAGCATGCGGAATCGGAGGCGACCGAGCTCGCGCTCTTCAGAGAGCTCAAGCTGCACCCGGGCGCTGAAACGCAAGCCGCAGAACTGCTGCGTGCCCACCTGCTCCAGGGCCACCCGGTTCTGGCGCCGCCAGAGCTGGCGGGAAACGGCCAGGTTGGGGATGAAGCGGTGCAGGTTCTCGTAGTCGGTGAGCACCGACCAGAGCCAATCGGGGTGGAGATCGAGACGCAGCTGCACCGCCAGACGCCGGGCTCCCTGGGGTAGCCGCTCCATCACTTGATGGATCGTGTCAAGACTGCAGGAGCCGGCATCGAGGGGGGCCGGGGCCATGGCCGCTGGAGCATCACAAGCGGCAACCGAAGGATCGGCGGAGAGGGGGGTGGGAGCCAGAAGCTGGGCCAATTCGAAAACTGCGGGAGCCGGGCCGGGTGGCGGGCGCCGAACGATCCCCGGTGGATCGTGCCAGCACTGCGGCCAAGCTAGCCGCAGCAACCGGGGAGCGCGCAGGCCGGCAGCGTGGGGAAGAGGGAAACGTTCCCTATGATCAGCGCGATTTTCAGGGGCCGCTCCAGATGCGCGTATCCACCGGCAGTGCCAGCCAGTCCGATGGCCGCATGTTCACCGTGGTGATCGAGTCCTTCGGCGTGGGTCGCCAACGCCGGGCCGAACGCCGCCTCACGGTGCCCTTCGCCCAACTGCAATCCCTGATGCAGACCGTGGCCCTAAACGGTGGTCGGATCAAGGTGGTCAGCGCCGACGGCAGCATCGCCGCGGTCGAGGCACCCGCCGCCGTGGAGCCTGCCCCGGCCCCATCGGAGCCCGCCCCGGCCGCCGCCGATCCCACGCCGGCGCCTGCCCCTGCCCCTGCCGCCGCTGCCAACACCCCCGTGAGCCACGCCCAGATCCCCGTCAACACCTACAAGCCCAAGTCCCCCTTCGTGGGCACTGTCACCGAGAACTACAGCCTGGTAGGCGAAGGGGCCATCGGCCGGGTGAATCACATCACCTTCGACCTCAGCGGTGGCGAACCTCCGCTGCACTACGTAGAAGGCCAAAGCATCGGCATCATCCCCGAGGGCACCGATGCCAACGGCAAGCCCCACAAGCTGCGCCTGTACTCAATCGCCAGCACCCGCCACGGCGACAACCTCGAGGGCAACACTGTTTCCCTCTGCGTGCGCCAACTGCAATACGAGAAAGACGGCGAGACCATCAACGGCGTCTGCTCCACCTATCTCTGCGACATCGAGCCCGGCGCCAAGGTGAAAATCACCGGCCCCGTGGGCAAGGAGATGCTGTTACCGCCCGATGAGGACGCGACCGTGATCATGCTGGCCACCGGCACCGGCATCGCGCCGATGCGCACCTACCTGCGCCGCATGTTTGAGCCGGGTGAGCGCGGCAAGAACCCCGATTACCAGTTCCGCGGCCTGGCCTGGCTGTTCATGGGCGCCCCCAAGACCCCCAACCTCCTTTACGACGAGGACTTTCGTCGCTACGGGGCCGAGTTCCCCGAAAACTTCCGCTACACCACGGCGATCAGCCGCGAGCAGCAGAACGCCAAGGGGGGCCGGATGTACATCCAGGACCGGGTTCTCGAGCACGCCGAGGAGATCTTCTCTCTGATCGAAAACCCCAAGACGCATGTTTACATGTGCGGCCTGCGCGGCATGGAGCCGGGCATCGATGAGGCGATGACGGCCGCGGCGGCCGCCAAGGGCCTGAACTGGGCCGAGCTTCGTCCCCAGCTGAAGAAAGCCGAGCGCTGGCACGTGGAAACCTACTGAGGCCGGGCGCCGCGATCGGCAAACCCACACAAGCGCGTCTCTGAACGCAACGGGGGCGGCGCCGAGCGCCTGCCTCCGTTAAACCAGGGGAGAGCGCACTCCGGGCCCGATGACCTCGATCCTCACCAATCCCCTGCGGGTGGGCCTGCGACAGGAACGAGTGATTCCGCCGCAGTGCCTCGTGATCTTCGGAGCCAGCGGCGACCTCACCCATCGCAAGCTGGTTCCCGCTCTGTTTGAGCTGTTCCGGCAACGCCGCCTGCCCAGCGAATTTTCGATCCTTGGCTGCGCGCGCCGCCCCTGGAGCGACGAAGAATTCCGCCAGAAGATGGCCGAATCAATGACGGCCGAAGTGGCCGAGCATGCGAATGCCTGGGAGCAGTTCCGCCAGGGCCTGTTCTACGAACCGGTCGACCTGCAGCAGCCCGAACAGCTGACGCGGCTTGGACAGCGCCTCGATTCCCTCGATCGGCAACGGGCCACACGGGGCAACCGCACCTTTTATCTCTCGGTCTCACCTGAGTTCTATGGCAGCGGCTGCCGCGCCCTGGCCGCCGCGGGCTTGCTGGCCGACGCCGAACGCAGCCGGGTGGTGATCGAAAAACCCTTCGGGCGCGACTATGGCAGCGCCCAGGCCCTGAACCGGGTCGTTCAGGCCTGCGCCAAAGAAAGCCAGGTATTCCGCATCGACCACTACCTGGGCAAAGAAACGGTGCAGAACATCCTTGTCCTGCGCTTCGCCAACACGATCTTCGAGCCGATCTGGAACCGCAATTACATCGCCAACGTGCAGATCACGGCAGCCGAAACGGTGGGGGTAGAAGAGCGGGCCGGCTACTACGAAAGTTCCGGTGCCCTGCGCGACATGGTGCAGAACCACCTCACCCAGATCCTCGCCCTCACGGCGATGGAACCACCCGGCCGCTTCGATCCGGAGGCGATCCGCAACGAGAAGGCCAAGGTGCTGCAGGCCGCCCGCCTGGCCGATGAACAGGAGGCGTGGAATTGCTGCGTGCGCGGACAGTACGGCCCTGGCGGCACCGCCGCCGCCCCGCTACCGGGCTACCGCCAGGAGCCGGGGGTCAACCCGAACAGCACCACGGAGACCTATGTGGCGATGAAGCTGTTCATCAACAACTGGCGCTGGCAAGGGGTCCCCTTTTACCTGCGCACCGGCAAGAGGCTGCCCAAGCGGATCAGCGAGGTGGTGCTCACCTTCCGTGAGGCGCCGGTGCACCTGTTCGATGCTGCCGGCGGCTCCCCCACGCCGAACCAGCTGATCCTGCGCATCCAGCCGGATGAGGGGGCCGAGATCCGTTTCGAGTTGAAGGCGCCCGGATCCGGCATGCGCAGCCGCCCGGTGGACATGGCCTTCTCCTACGACGATTCCTTCGGAGAGCCCTCCGATGAGGGCTACGTGCGCCTCCTGGCCGACGCGATGCTCGGCGATCCCACCCTGTTCACCCGCAGCGATGAGGTGGAAGCAGCCTGGCGGCTGTATACGCCGCTGTTGGAGCTGATCGAGGAGTCACCCTGGCAGCTGCCGGTGCAGTCCTACGAAGCGCGCACCTGGGGGCCCGCCGCCGCCGACAACCTCCTGGCCGAGGACAACCTGCTCTGGCGGCGCCCCTGAGCGCTGCCGTTCTCTCACCCGTCCCACCACTCCCGCTCCCGCCATGGCCGCCCAGCTCACCCTCCAGGCCCCCCTCGAGATCCCCCCCACCGAGCTGCCCCCCTACCTGGAGCAGCTCTGGCAGGAAGATCTGGAAACCTCCACCGGCGCCGCCACCTTCACCCTTCTGGTGTGGGAGCCCTCGTGGCTGGAGCAGCAGCTGGTGCGCATCGGCCGGCTGGACGGCCCGATCCGGGGCCTGGATCGCCAGGACGTGCTCGAGGCCGCGCGCGAACTCACGATCGCCTGCGACCTGCCCCCCAGCCTGGCGCCCCTGGATCCGCGGCTGCTGGAGAAGCTCGGCGCGCTACCCGGCAACCACCAGGCCGCCGACCAGCGCGGCCAGTTCGTGGAAAGCGCCATCAGCGATTACATGCCGCGGCGGCTGATCACCCTGGCCCCCACCCTGGCCGGCGACCAGCCGCTGGAGACGATGGTGGCCGCCTACTGCCCGCTGCCGGAAGAAGGCGGCGCGGGGGCCGCCTGCGGCGATGCGATTGTGCTACGCGGGGGGCTCGGAGCCCTGCGCCAGGCAGATGCTCTGGTCCGCGAACTGGTGCGCGAAGATCTGCCCTGCTGGGTGTGGTGGAACAGCAGCCTCGACGAACCGGAGGAGATCCTCGAAGCGATCGCGCCACCCCCGCGCCGCCTGGTGGTCGACTCCTCGCTCGGCACCCCGGCCCGCTGCCTCGATGTGCTGGTGGCGCGCATCGGCACCGGCCCGGCGGTGAACGACCTGAACTGGCTGCGGCTGCGCAGCTGGCGCGAATCGCTGGCGATGGTCTTCGACCCCCCCAACCGGCGCGGCGCCCTGCAGAACGTGGTGCAGCTGGACATCGACGTGGAAGGCGACCATCCGGTGAAGGGCCTGCTGTTGGCAGCCTGGATCGCCGACCGGCTGGGCTGGCATCTGATCAGCAGCGACTGGACCGAAGCCGATGGTCCGGGCCAGGGCATCGCCGCCGAGTTTCAGCGCACAGATGGCGTTGGCGTGCGCTTCCGCCTGATGCCGGTACCCATCGGCGCCCCCAAGGCCCACCCTGGCGCGATCGTGGGCCTGCGGCTGATCTGCCACGAAGAGAACCGCCCACCCCTCTGCGTGATCCTCTGTTCGGAATCGGGGGGCTGCATGCGGCTGGAGTCGGGGGGGATGGCGGCGCTGGAGCTGCTTGAGGAGGTGGTGCCGCTGCCGGAGGAGCGGGAGGAGGAGGAAATGGCACGCCTGCTGAGCGGCGGCCACGAGTCCACCAACCCGCTGCTGGAGTCGGCGGCACCGCTGGCGGCGGCGCTGCTGCCCCGCTGAGGTCGAAGTTCTTGGGCTGCCTGATCGCCGCCCCCTGCAGCGGCAGCGGCAAGACCCTGCTGAGTCTGTGCCTGCTCGCCCTGGCCCGGCGCCGGGGAGCAAGCGCGCAGCCGTTCAAGGTCGGGCCCGACTATCTCGATCCCCAGCTTCTGGCGGCGGTGGCGGGCCGTCCCTGCCGCAACCTCGATCCGCTGCTCTGCGGCGAAGCCTGGGTGCAACGCAGCTACGAGGGCTACGGCAGCCGGGCGGAGCGGGTGCTGGTGGAGGGGGTGATGGGCCTGTTCGACGGACGCGGCCCTGGCAGCGAGGGCAGCAGTGCGGCCGTGGCCGCCCAGCTCGGTCTGCCGGTGGTGCTGGTGGTGGAGGCTTCGCGGCAGGCGGGTTCGCTGGCGGCGCTGGTGCGCGGCTTCCGCGACCACGGTCCGCCGGCCGTGACCCTGGCCGGGGTGGTGCTGAACCGGGTCGCGACGCCGCGGCATCACGCCCTGCTGGCGGAAGCCCTGGCGGCGATCGAGGTGCCGCTGCTCGGGGCCCTGCCCCCCCACCCGGCGCTGGCGCTGCCCGCCCGGCACCTGGGCCTGCACTCCCCCCACGAGCTGGCCGATCTGGCCGAGCGACAGGAGCAATGGGCCGACCTGGCGGAGCGCCATCTCGATCTGGAACGGCTCTGGCCCCTGCTGGCCCCGCCACCACCGCCGGCGGATGGACTGGATCCGATCCGCTGGTGTCTGCCACCCCCCGACGCGCCTGCAAGCGGCGCGCCGCGACCGGTGGCCGTGGCGCGGGATGCGGCGTTCCACTTTCTCTACCCGGAAGCCGAAGAGCTGCTGCGGGCCAGCGGGCTGGAGCCGATCGCCTGGAGTCCGCTGGCCGATCAGCCCCTGCCCGCCGGCTGCCAGGCGGTGCTGCTGCCCGGTGGCTACCCGGAGCTGCATGCCGAGGCGCTGGCGGCGAGTCGTCGCAGCCTCGCAGAGCTGCGCCAGGCGGCCATCGCAGGGATGCCGGTTGTGGCCGAATGTGGCGGGCTGTTGCTGCTCGGGCACTCCCTGGCCGATGGGGAGGGGGCCTGGCATCGGATGGCGGGCATCCTGCCCTTCCGCGCCCGGCGGGGGGAGTTGAGCCTGGGCTACCGCGAGGCGGTGGCCTGCAGCGACGGCCTGCTGGTGCGGCGGGGAGAGCGCCTGATCGGCCACGAATTCCACCGGTGGCAGCTGGAGGCGCTGCCGCCGGCTGAGGGTGCGGTGGCTGCCTGCGACGGTCTGTGGCAGGTTGAAGGATGGGGTTGCCCGAGCAGGAGCGAAGGATGGACCACAGCAACGATGCACGCCAGCTGGCTTCACCTCCACTGGGCTGGCTGGCCAGCGATCCCTTCCCGTCTGGCCGGGTCGAGCGCGCCCGCCGCGCCGCCGCCGTCCAGCGCCGCTTTCTCCCTCCCCAGGAGCACCACCGCCAGGGCCCGGCACAGCAGCGCTGGCGGCTGAAGGTGCTGGGGGAGGTGCAGGGGGTGGGCTACCGAGCCGCCGCCGAACGCCGTGCCAGTGAGCTCGGCCTGAGCGGCTGGGTGCGCAACAACGCCGATGGCAGCGTGGAGCTGGAAGCGGAGGGCGGGCTGCAGGCCCTTCATGACCTGCGCCTGTGGTGCGAGAAAGGCCCCTCGCTGGCTCGGGTGCGTCGGGTTAGCAGCTGCGAGGTGCCGGCCACCGGCTCCGATTGGTTCGAGATCCTGCGCTGAGGCAACTCGATGGGCACCGCGGTGCTGTGGGGGGAACTGCTGGGCTTCGGCCTGGCGGTGGCATTCAGTCCGGTGCACATCGCCCTGTTGCTGCTCCTGCTGCTGGGGCCCCAACCGCTGCGGCGGGGAGGTTGGTTCGTGGCCACCTGGCTGGTGGCCTCCGCCCTGATGATGGTGGCGCTGCTGTGGCTTGGGCACGGCCTGCTGCTCACGATGGAAAAGGGCAGCAGCCATCGCACCGGCCTTGATCTGCTGGCGGCCGGGGCGCTGCTGGCCCTCGGGCTGCGGGAGCTGCTGGAGGAGCGGGCTGAAGGGGCCGAGCCGCCGGCCTGGAGCCGCCAGCTCGATCGCTTCGTGGCGATGCCGCTGGCGCCACTGCTGGGGGTGAGCCTGCTGTTTCAGCTGTTCAGCCCGGATGATCTGTTTCTGTACGCCAAGGCGAGCGGCAGTCTGCTGGCGGCGGGCCTGGGCCGGGGCCGGGAGCTGCTGGCCGGCGGTGCCTTCTGTCTGAGCACCGGGCTCTTTCTGGTGCTGCCACTGGCGGCGTTGCTGCTGCTCGGGCCGGAGCGGGTGGTGCCGGGCCTGCGTGCGGCCCGCGATTGGTTGCTGATCCGTGGCGATCTTCTGGTGGGGCTGGTGAGCCTGGCGTTGGCGGCTTATCTGGGCTGGGGGGGCATCGAGGGGCTGCGGCTCAGCTGAGGGATTGGTCGAACCAGGCGGTCAGGGCGGCGTGCAACTCGCGCGTGGCCTGGTGCTCCGCGAGGTCGCGGCGCACCACCAGGCCGACACAGGCCTCGTGGGTGATGGAAACCGGCAGCGACCGCCAGCTGGGGTGCTGGTGCAGCTCCACGACGAGGCCGGGCCGGATGGTGCGCCCATCCGCGAGGGGTGAATCCCACTTGAGCGGGTCGTGACGCTCCAGCGCGAGCAGCTGACTGGCCAGGCCGAGGCGTCGCAGGGCCGACTGGCGCCGCGGCTGGCAGTGGTCCGGCAGGGAGAGGCAGGGGCACTGGCGCAGGGCATCCATCGGATCGCCACCATCGGAGGCGAGGAGGGGATGGTGGCCATCGGCGAGCAGCAGCAGCGGCAAGCGCACCAGCTCCAGCACCTGCCAGAAGCTCCTCTCCTCACTGGGGAGCTCTTCACAGAAGCTGCAGAGCCAACCGTCGATCACCCGCTGCTCCAGCAGCTCCAGGGGCCGGCGGCAGCTGAAGTGGCGCTGACCGCCACCACACCAGGCGGGATGAGGCGGCTCGGCGAGCGGGCTGGCGAGATCGGCGGCGAGATCCAGGCGCAGGGGGCAGTAGCCGGCAAGCCGGTAGCGCTGGTGCAGTTCGCGTTCGGCCTGGAGAAGATCCACATCTCCGTAGAGATTCCAGAAGCCGCCACGCTTGCGCAGCACCAGCCCGAGGCTGACAGCACAGGCCTCGGCCTTACGGCTGATCGTGCTGGGATTGCACCCCAGCCGGTCGGCCACATCACGCCCGGAACCGAGCCAGCAGAGATGGTCAAGGGCGATCAGGGACTCCGGGCTTGGCAGGGGCAGGGGAGACGAAGCTGCGGTGGCGGATGCAGCGCCCTGGGGCCACGAAACCTTTTCCCTGCTGACCATGCCCGAGGCCACCGACCAGAGCGCAGACCCTAGGCAGCGGGTGGAGGATCAGGGCCGGCAATGTTGAGCATCCTGAACAGAATTGCAGAAGTCGCATCGCGGCCAGCAAAACGATGCACAAGCTGAATCGTTTTGCTGGCCGCGATGCCTGACGAGCCAGGCAGGGACCGGGCGTTCAGGGAGCGAATTCGTCGTCGTCAGGATGGCTGTGGCGCTGTCCACTGGATGGGGGAGCATCCTCCTGGCCGGAGTGACGCTGGGCTTGACGCAGGCTCTCCTCCTCCGCCTCGAGAATCCTTCCCAGATACGTGGAATCGTGCAGCTTTTCGTGGTGACTCGGGGGGAACAGCTGCGAGGGAGGGCCCGGCAGGACCGAGCCGGAACCCTCGGCCCTTGCCGCGCCTGAGACGCCGCGCCCGAGGCGGGATCGGGCACTGGAGGGAAACCGGCTGCGGAAGATGGGGATCCGGCCAGAGCGACCCCCCGGTGCTCGGATCAGCAGCAGAGCGATCGCCACGATTGCCAGAGCCAACAGCAGCAGGCCCAGGACAACCCAAACAGGCGACCGCCAGCCAGAGAAATAAATTGGAAACCGCGGACATCCCTGCAAGCACACCGCCAGGACGGCAACCCCTGCCGCTGTTGCAATCGGTCTGGCAGAGCAGGGATTCAGAGCCGGGATCGCCGACGAGGGACTCATATTAATCATTCCCGGGCAAGTTTTTTGTGCTTGTCTGAACTGGAAAGTCTGCACGGGCCGGCGCTGAGCTGACACGGGGGCGGACAAACGGGATCAGTTGCGGCAGCGCGCTTGGCCGATCAGAGCCTGCAGCGCCAGCGTAAACCCAGGAATCGCAGAGCGAATCTTCTAGGCAACATTGGCTCCAGGGCCGCGAATGGGCAACGGGTCGTCCTCCTCCTGCAGCCACTGGCCCCAGAGGCGGCGCTCGGCCTCACTCCCGGCTCCCGCCACCAGAGAGGCGGCGGCACTGGCCCGGCTCACCGCCACATAGACCAGCTGGCGACGCAGCTCCAGATCCTGGGGCCAGAAGACATCGGCATCGATGAAAACCTCCGCGAAGGTGCTCCCCTGGCTGCGATGCACCGTGAGCACGGCTGCCGGCCCCAGCGAGGCGAAGGCATCGCGGACCAGGAAGAAGCGTCGCCAGAGGGAGCGGGCCTCCTGCTTGCCGGCCTCGCGGGCCTGCTGGCGCAGGCGCTGCAGCACGGCATCGAGGGCCTGGCGGGCGCTGGAGCCGATCGGGGGCAGCAGCCGCAGGGCCAGCTGCGCCTCGCCGGCCTCCACGGTGGCGATGAGCGTGTCGATCGGGGGGGCGTCGGCAAGCCCGAACTCCGCCAGTAGGCAGCGCTCAGGCGCCACATCGCGCACCACAAGCTCCCGGTTCGAGCCCAGCACCATATCGGGTTCCTCGGCGGCCTCGCCGCCCTCCCGGCAGGCGGGCGCCATCACGGCCGCGCGGGTGATCAGCACCTCGCCGGGCAGCACCGGCAGCTGGTCGGCCATCGCGCCATGCAGGGCCCGACGGGCCAGGGGCACGAGCCGCTCCAAGGAGCGGTTGGTGTAGCAGAGGATGCGGGCCAGATCGGGCTGGTCGGCCTCGGCGCTGCGGCGCAGGGCATCCTGGGCGGCCGTCAGCCAGGCGGAGCGATCGAGCAGGGCCACGCGCCCTTCCGGGCCCTCGACGGGCGGCAGGCGGGGCGGCTGGCGGCAGGGCAGGGTCCCCTGGCGCAGGCCGGTGGCCAGGCGCAGCACCGGCCCCTGGTGCCGCACCACCTGGGTGAGGGCCAGGCGGCAGGCACGCTCCAGGCGAAACACCGGACTGCTGGGCTCCCCCACCGGCGGCAGCTGCGCTGGATCGCCCACGAACACCAGCCGGGTGCGAAAGGGGTGGGCACAACGCAGGGTGATCTCCAGCAGGGCGCCATCGACCATCGAGGCCTCATCCACCAGCACCAGTCCGAGGTGTTCCAGGGCCATGGCGGTCTGCTCGGTCTCCTCGCAGCGCTCCAGATCGCGCTCCCGGCGAAGCTTGAGGCGCAGCAGCCGATGGATCGTGGAGGGGTACCAGGTGGGCTGGAGGCCAGCCAGCTCCAGCTGAGAGCGCAGCACCCCGACCGCCTTGTGGGTGGGGGCGACCACGGTCCAGCACAGGCCGGCGCGCTCCACGTGGGCCAGCAGGCGGGCGGAGAGGAAGGTCTTGCCGGTGCCCGCATACCCGCTCAGCACAAAGGGGGTGCCATCGGCGGGACCCGCAAGCCAGGCGAGGAAGGCGGTCTCCGCGGCCTTCTGATCAGCGGTGAGGGGGTGGGGATTCAGCGGACGGCGGTGGCGAGCGGAGCAATCCAGCCCCAGAGGGAGGCCAGGTGGAGGGGGGAGCCCACCAGGGCCAGGCCCGGCAGCGCCACGGCTGGTCCAAGCAGGCTGCCCACCAGCACCTCCGTTCGGGTGTGGCCAAGGTTTTCCTTTAACGGCCGCAGCGGCGCCTCCCCCTGGCCCTCCACCAGCCCGGGCCAGAGATCGAGCGGTAGGCCGTTGAGGCGCTCGGCCATCAGACCGGCGGCACGGCGCACGCCGCTGGCGTCGTAGAGGACCACGAAGGAGAGGGCCGACGCCAGGGCGAACAGGGGCGACTGGAATCCGTCGCTCCAGCCGATCGCGGCGGCGGTGCCGGTCATCAGGGCGGAATGGCTGGAAGGCATGCCGCCGGTTTCCACCAGCACCGCAGGCCGCCAGCGGCCGTGGCGCACCAGCTCCACCAGCAGTTTCGAGAGCTGGGCCACGCCACAGGCGGCCAGACCCCACCACAGCACGGCGTTGTCCGCCAGATCGCGCAGCATCAGCAGCAGATGGCCGGAATCCTCGGCAACGGGCGGGGTCATCGGTCGCGGCTGGTGATGTAGGTGGCCAGGGAAAGAAGCGGGGCGGCACGGCTGCCGTCGTCGCCTGCCCAGGGGGCGAGAGCCTCCTGGGCTTCGGCCACCAGGGCCTCGGCGCGACGACGGGATTCCTCCAGACCGAGCAGCTTGGGGTAGGTGGTCTTGTCGGCGGCGAGATCCTTGCCGGCGGTCTTGCCGAGCACCTCGCTGCTGGCGGTGACATCGAGGATGTCGTCGATGATCTGGAAGGCCAGGCCGATGCCGCGGGCGTAGGTGCGCAGAGCATCCAACAGCGGCTCCGGGGCACCGGCCACCAGGGCACCGCTGACGACGCAGGCTCGCAGCAACGCCCCGGTTTTGTGGAGATGGATGTACTCGAGGGTGTCGAGATCGACCGGCTTGCCCTCACTCTCCAGATCCACCACCTGGCCGCCCACCAGGCCGGGGGCGCCGGAGGCCAGGCTCAGCTCGGCCACCACCGCCAACAGCCGCTCGGCGGGCACGCCGGGGCTGCGCAGGGCCACCATCTCAAAGGCGCGGGTGAGCAGGGCATCGCCGGCCAGGATCGCGTTGGCCTCCCCATACACCTTGTGATTGGTGGGGCGGCCGCGGCGCAGGTCGTCGTTGTCCATGGCCGGAAGGTCGTCATGGATCAGCGACATGGTGTGGATCATCTCCAGCGCCACCGCCGTAGGCATCGCCAGGGCGGGATCGCCGCCGGCCAGCTCGCAGGCGGCCAGGCAGAGGATCGGCCGCAGCCGTTTGCCGCCGGCCAGGAGCGAATAGCGCATCGCCTCCCGCAGCGACTCCGGGCGCTCCGGGCCGAGGGAGGCCTCCAGGGCGGCCTCCACCCGCAGGCGGGCGGCCTCGAGGTAGGCGGCGAAATCGAAGGGCGTGCTGGAGGCTGTGCTCAGGGCCGTGCTTGCCGCCGCGGTCATGGACCTTCCCGTGCTGCGCCGGATTCTCTCATCCAGCCCCGGCGAGACCCTCAGGGGATCAGATCGGCGAGGGGGGCGGGGTCGAGACCATGGCGGCGGCACCAGGCAACCACCGTGTTGACCAGCAGCATGGCCACGGTCATCGGGCCGACGCCACCGGGCACCGGCGAGATCGCGGCGGCGATCGGCTCCACGTCCTCGAAGCGCACATCGCCGCAGAGGCCGCCCTCAGGCCGGCGATGGATGCCCACATCCACCACCACCGCCCCGGGTCGCACGTGCTCGGCGCCGAGCAGCCGCGGCCGGCCGGCGGCCACCCCCAGCACATCGGCCTGGCGGGTGAGGGCGCCGAGATCGGCGGTGCGGGAGTGGGCCACGCTGACGGTGGCATCGGCGGCCTGGAGCATCAGGGCCATCGGCTGGCCAACGAGGATGCTGCGCCCCACCACCACAGCCCGCTGTCCCGCCAGGGCGACGCCGGCATCGGCCAACAGGGCCATCACCCCGGCCGGAGTGCAGCTGCGCGGCCCCGGCTCGCCCTTGAGCAGGCGGCCGAGGTTGAGGGTGTGGAGGCCATCGGCGTCCTTGTCGGGATCGATGGCAGCCAGCAGGGGACCCTCCGCCAGGCCGGGGGGCAGGGGCAGCTGCAGGAGGATCCCGTCCACGGCCGGGTCGGCGTTGAGAGCGTGGATCGCGGCCAGCACCTCCTCGGCCGGGGTGTCGGCCGCCAGGTGGGCGCCGAGGCTGCGGATGCCGACGCGACCGCAGGCCTTTTCTTTATTGGCCACGTACACCCCACTGGCGGGATCGTCGCCGATGCGCAGCACCGCCAGGCCGGGGGGGCGGCCGGCCTGGGGGAGCCCGGCGGCGATCAGGGCGGCGAGGCGGGTTTCGATCGCCCCGGCCAGACGGCGCCCATCCAGGAGCGTGGCCATCGCGGAAGGTTTGCTTGTTCCAGCATGCCCTCTTACGCGATCGGCGTCGCTAGCGTGAGGGGATGGCTGCGGTGCCGCAACGGCTTCGGGTTCTCTGGCGCCGCCTGCTGCGGTTGGAGCGTCCGCGGCAGGCGCTGGTGGGCTGGAGTGGCGGCGGCACCGCGATGGTGCTGGTGGCCTGTCTGTTGGTGGCGCTGCTCTCGAGCTGGCCGTGGCTGGTGGAGCCGAGCCTGCGGGTGGGGGAGATCGCCCCTGAAACGGTGCTGGCCCCGCGGGACGCCAGCGTGTGGGACAGCAGCGCCTTTGAGGAGCGACGGCTGCGCATGCTCACCCGCACCCAGCTGCAGGTGGTGGATGAGGGTCAGAGCCTGCGGCTGCAGGCGGATCTGGAGCGGCGACTGGCGGCGGTGCAGGAGCAGCTGACCAGCAAGGCGGCCCGCATCGATCCGCTCAACCTCAGCCCATCGGAGCGGCAGTGGCTGGCGAGCCTGCCCGCGCCGCAGCGGCTGGCCTGGGAGGAGGCGGTGCGGCAAGCGCAGCGGCGCATGTTGCGGCAGGGGGTGGTGGCCAACCTGGCCGAGAGCGCTCTGGTGGAGGCGGCCGAGCTGCAACTGGACCCGCAACCCGCCACGGGCCGGCGCCTCGGCGCGCGCCTGGTGGGCGCCAGCCTGGAGGGCCACACCAACCTGCGCAACGACCCGGCCCTGAGCGAGACGCGCATCGTGCAGCTGCTGCGCCAGCAGGGGATGCCGACGATCCGGGTGCGGCGTGGGGATCTGGTGGTGCGCAAGGGCGAGGCGATCACCCCCCAGGTATTCGATGTGCTGGATCACTTCGAGCGGGTGAGCCGCGGGCCGCGGCCGCTGGCCTGGCTGGGGCACCTGGGCGAGGCGCTGGCGGCCTGCGGCGTGATGCTGCTGGTGATGCGGCGCTGGCGGGCGAGCCTGGAGCCGCGGCAGGCGCTGCTGGCCCTGGCGATGCTGCTGGTGGTCCAGGCGGCGAAGCTCTGGCTCGGCGCAGCGGTAAGTCCGCTGGCGCTGCTGGTGCCCCCCACGCTGCTGGTGGCCCAGGGGTTGGGCACACCAGCAGGACTGGCGTGGCTGGCGGTGGCGAGCCTGCTGTGGCCGATGCCGCTGGATGCGCTGATGGAACTGCGGCTGTTGCTGGCGGCGGCGGTGGCGGCGGTGGCGGCGGTGCTGGCGGGACGCCAGCGCAGCCGGGCCCAGCTGCTGCAGATGGCGGTGCTGCTGCCCGTGGCGGCGACGCTGCTGCGGGTGTTGCTGCTTTGGCTGTCGGAGCAGACGCTCGCCGGCAGCGCGGCGGAGCCAGCCGGGGGAGACCTGCTGGGCGAAGCCCTGCTGATGATGGGCCTGCTGCTCGGGGGGCTGCTGCTGGCGCCGCTGGTGGAGAGCTTCTTCGGGTTGCTGACGCGCTCGCGGCTGATGGAGCTGGCCGACCTGGAGCGACCGCTGCTGCGGCGCCTCTCCACCGAAGCGCCGGGCACGTTCGAGCACACCTTGATGATCACGAGCCTGGCGGAGGAGGGTGCGCGGGCGATCCAGGCCGACGTGGATCTGATCCGCACCGGCGCCCTGTATCACGACGTGGGCAAGCTGCACGGCCCGAGCTGGTTCATCGAGAACCAAGAGGGTGGTGTGAACCCCCACGAGGAGCTCGACGATCCCTACGCCAGCGCCCGTATCCTGCAGGCCCATGTGGATGAGGGGCTGAAGCTGGCGCGCCGCTACCGGTTGCCGCGCCCCCTGGCCGACTTCATCCCGGAGCACCAGGGCCGGCTGAAGATGGGTTACTTCCTCCACCAGGCGCGCGAGCGCGATGCCTCAGTGGCGGAGGAAACCTTCCGGTATCGGGGGCCGATCCCGCGCAGCCGCGAGACGGCGATCCTGATGCTGGCGGATGGCTGCGAGGCCGCCCTGCGCTCGCTGCCGCCGGACACCAGCGAGGCGGAGGCCCAGGCGATGGTGCGGCGGCTGGTGGAGGCGCGGCAGCGGGATGGCCAGCTGGCGGCCTGCGGCATCAGCCGGGGCGAACTGGAGCTGGTGATCCGCGCCTTCGTGCGGGTATGGCGGCGCATGCGCCACCGCCGCATTCCCTATCCGATCCCGCCGCGCAAAGCGTTCAGCGCCTGAGCCAACCGCTGGCCCAACCAGCGGCCGCTCAGCAGCGCCGCCACCCCGCCGGCGATGGGCGCCAGCAGGGCCTGCAGGAAAGCCGGCGAGCTGGGTGGCAGAGAGCCGAGCTGCAGGATCCAGCTGCTGAAGCTGGTGAGCGAACCGCAGAAGCCGATGCCGCCCAGGAGCAGCAGGCGCGGCCCGGAGCCGGGCCAGCCGATCAGCAGGCCGAGCAGCAGACAGCCCAGCAGGTTGGCGAGCAGCAGATCGGGCAGGCGCCAGCGCAGCAGCGCACCGGGGATCGCGCCAGCGGCCACCAGGGCGAGATCGCGCACGGCGTGGCGGCGGGAGGGGTGGGGATTCGCGGCGGCCATGGCTCAGCCCCCCACGGCCCGGCCGACGATCAGGGCCAGGAGCCCGCCCGCCACCGAGGCCAGCATCAAGGCCAGGGCACCGCGGGCGTGGCCGGCCTGGCTGCTCTGAACGAGCTCGGCCACAAAGGTGGAAAAGGTGCTGAAACCGCCGAGGAAGCCAGTGCTGAGCAGCAGCATCAGGCGCTCGGAGCCGGCGCCGCAGCGCGACTGCAGGGCGGTGAGCAGGCCGAGGGCAAAGCAGGCGATCAGGTTGACCCCGAATGTGCCCCAGTGGCGGCGGGGCAGCAGCGGCTCGAGGTGGTTCACGATCCGAAAGCGCAGCCAGGCGCCAGGCACGGCGCCGATGGCCACCAGCACGGCCTCTCTCACCAGCCCCTCCACAGACGCCGTCCGGCGCTGGCGCGGCCGGCCCGCAGCTTGCGCTCCAGCACCACCAGCGCCGGCAGCAGCGTGATGGCGTTCGCCACCACCAGCGGCCCGTCGCCGGTGAGCAGGCCGTAAACGCCCCAGAGGCTGATGCCGAGCGTGAACAGCAGGTACATCGGCAGCGAGATGCCGCTGGTGTCGCCGCTGCGCACGGTTTTGATCGCCTGGGGGAAGAAGCTGAGCGTGGTGAGGGTGGCCGCCGCATAGCCGAGCAGGGAGACCGGCGGCGAGGAGGCCATGGGGACGGGGCGGGCGATGGCAGCCATTCTCCGCCTGGCCAGAATGGTCGGGCTGCGATGGGGCGATGGCGCTGACTTTCCGCGAGCTGCAGAGCCAGCTGCAACCGGCCTGGGGGCTGGAGCAGGGCGTCGCGGGGGAGGATGTCGATCTGTTGATGGTGCCGTCGCTGTCGGTGGATCCGGCAGAACTGGCCCTGATCCCCGGCGCGCACCACTACGAGGAGCGGCAGCTGTTCTGCCTGATGCGGCTGCGGCATCCGGGCGTGCGGGTGGTTTATGTCACGAGCAAATTGCTGCCCGATCTGGTGGTGGATGCTGTGCTGGAGCTGCTGCCGGGGGTGCCGGCAGCCCATGCCCGCCGCCGCCTGCAGCTGTTCGACACCGACGACGGATCGCCGCGCCCGCTCAGCGAGAAGTTGCTGGAGCGGCCGGCGCTGCTGGCGCGGATCGCGGCGCAGCTGCGACCGGGCCGCAGCTTCCTGGCGTGTTACGCGGTAACGGAGCTGGAGCAGCGGCTGTCGGAGCGGCTGCAGGTGCCGCTGCTGGGCACGGATCCAGCGCTGGCCTGGTGGGGCAGCAAGGCCGGCAGCCGGGAGCTGTTCGCCCGCTGCGGCCTGCCCCATCCGGCCGGCAGCGGTCTGGTGCACGATCTTGATGGCCTGGCGGAGGCCACGGCCGCGTTGTGGGAGAGCCAGCCAGAGCTGCGCCGCTGCGTGGTGAAACTAAATGAGGGTCTCAGCGGCGAGGGGAACGCGCCACTGGCGCTGGAGCCGTTGGCACTGGCGGAGCGCAGCGGCCCGGAACGGCGCCAGGTGTTGCGGCAAGCGCTGGAGAAGCTGCCGATGCCATCGCCGCAATGGCGGGAGCTGGTGGCGCGGCAGGGGGCACTGGTGGAGGCATGGCTGGAGGGCGGCGAGGCGCTGCGGTCGCCGAGCGTGCAGGGCACGATCCATCCCGGCGGCACGGTGGAACTGCTCTCCACCCATGAACAGATCCTCGGCGGCCCGAGCGGGCAGACCTATCTGGGCTGCCGCTTTGCGGCGGCGGAGCCGTACCGGCGGGAGCTGATGCGGATGGGTGAGGCGGTGGGGCGGGCGCTCGCGGCGGAGGGGGCGCTGGAGCGCTACGGGGTGGATTTCGTGGCCCGCCGCCTCGGCGAGCGCTGGGACCTGCAGGCGATCGAGGTGAACCTGCGCCAGGGCGGCACCACCCATCCGATGATGGCGTTGCGGGCGATCAGCAGCGGCGCGCTGGATCCGGCCACCGGCCTGTTTCTGTCGCCAACCGGCCAGCCACTGCACTATCAGGCCAGCGACACCTTCAGCGATCCAGCCCTGCGCGGCCTGCTGCCCTTCGATCTGATCGACATCGTGGCCGATGCCGACCTGCACTACGACCCGGCGCGGCTGCGCGGCAGCGTGTTTCACCTGCTGGGCTGCCTGTCGGAATACGGAAAGCTGGGCATGACCTGCGTGGGGCGCTCAGAAGAGGAGGCCCAAGCGGTGTATGAGGCCACGGCGGCGCGGTTGCTGGCGGCGGGGCGTGCCCACCATGCCGAGAGAGAACAAGGCAGCCTTGGCTGAGGGATGGTCAAGGAACGAGGCAGGGGGACCCGAGCGGGAATAGAAAACCAGCCCCACCCGCAAGATGGGATCGCGCAACGGCGGATGGCTCAGGTCGCAGAGGCGGGAGAGATCGATCACCCAGGGTGACGTGACCCCCTTTATCGGTCCAGGGCTTATGAGAGTGGGTTGGCGGAGAATTACCGTGCGCACTGCTGCAGGCGCTGCTGCGCCTGTTGCCAATCGCCGAGGTGCGCATGCATCAGGCTTTTCCAGAGGCTGCCGTGATTGGGAATCTGGATGTGCAGCAATTCATGCACAATCACGAAATCCCAGAGGTCCGGGTCGAGCGGCAGGAGATCGAGACTGAAGGAAAGGCGGCCGTGGCTGGAGCAGGAGGCCCATTTGCGGCGCATCGGGCGGAGCGAAAGGGCCGTGTAGGGAACATCAAGCTGCTGGGCCCAGTGATGCACGCGGGACCGGAAGGCGTGTTTGGCCGCGGTGGAGGGGGCCAGGGCGTTCATCGTGCGGCATCCGATCCAATCCGATCGGCCTTGGCGAGCAGGGTGAACAATTCCTCTACCACCGGTGTTACCTGCTCCAGCGTGTCGCATTCGGCAACGAGGGCGAAGGTGACCTTCTGGCGAAGCTCACGCAGGGCCTTTTCGCTGGTGCGCCAGTGGGGGATGGCGACGAAGGCGGCCTTGATCGTGGCACTCACGGCTTCCGGGTTGGCGATACCGGAATCAAGGAGGGTGCGATAGACGAAATAGGTAAGACCGTCGAAGCCCTTTTCGGCCTGCTCCTGCTTACGCGATTCATTGGCGCCCAGTTCCGCAAGCAGAACGTTGAGCGCTTCGGTGGTGGTGGTTTGGCGCTGCTCGAAGGATTGCTGGACGAGGCGGGCGCGATCGGCCATGGCCATGAGGAAGGGGTCGTCGCTGGCCTCCTGGGCGGCCTTTTCGATGCTCTTCACCAGATTGATCACCTTGGCGGGGCCACCGCCTTGGAGCATTTTGATCGCGGAGATGGTGTCGCTGTTGATGGCCACGGTTTGCATGGGCTGATCAATCGCCTGTAAACTCACGTGCTGCTGCACGAGGGCATTGGTTTTGCGTTGGAATTCGCGATCCACGGGCACAACTTTGCCGTAGGCCTTGCGAACCACGCTATAAATAGCAGCAAGGCTGGTGTAGGTATCGATGAAGGGCCGAAGAAAGGCATCGGGTGAGATCACTTCATAAAGCATCTCGATCTCTTTGAAGTGCTTGAAGAAGGCCTTGCGGCGCTCTGGATCACGGAAATGCTCGATCAGGGCGTCGACATCCTTGTCGTTGAAGTTGTGGCGGATGAGGGCGAGACAGGCCGGTGCGTGCGCTTCGATCTTGTTTTGAAAAAGGATCTTGAGCAGCCGAATGTCTTTGACGATGGCGTTGATTTCATCACTGTCGAAGGCGAGAGCTTTTTCGAGCTTGTCAAACAGGCCGATGAAATCGAGCACGAAGCCATGCGGTTTGACCATCTGCTCGGCTTCATTCTCATAAGGGCGATTAACGCGGGCGATGGCCTGAAGGAGGGTGTGATCGCGAAGCGGCTTGTCGAGATACATCGCGTAGAGGATGGGCGCATCGAAGCCGGTGAGCAGCTTTTCGGTAACGATCAAGATCTTGGGCTGCTGATCGATCTTGGTGAAGCTCTTGCGGATCTGGCGCTCCTGCTTGGCATCGAGGTGAAATTGTTTGAGCAGGGCGGAATCGTTGTTGTTGGCGGTGTAAACAACCTGGGCCGTAGATGTGGGCAGGCCCAGCTCGATGAAGATGGCATCGAGCGCTTGCTTGTAGAGGGCGCAGGCTTCGCGGTCTACCGCCACGAGGAAGGCCTTGTAGCCGAGGGGCTCCACGTTGGTGGTGTAGTGGTGGATCACGAAGCGCGCCACCTGCTCGATGCGGGCCTTGCCCTTGAGGAAGTTTTTGAGATTGACGGCCCGCTCAAGGATTTTGTTGAGCTCATCGATATCGGCGATGCCTTCGGTTTCCGCGAGGGAGAGAAATTCGGAATCGAGGGTGTCGTGGGGAACGAGGAGGTCGTTGGGGGCGAGCTGATAGTAGAGGGGCAGGGTGGTGCCGTCTTCGATGCTTTCGGAGATCGAGTATTTGTGCAGGTAGCCCTTGGGATCGTCGCGGCCGAAGGTTTTGAAGGTGCCTTTGCCGTAGGCGGTGAGATCCACGGGAGTACCGCTGAAGCCGAAGAAGGTGGCGTTGGGCAGGGCGGCCATGAGGTAGGTGCCGAGGTCACCACCGGTGGTGCGGTGCGCTTCGTCGATGAGTACGTAGATGTTGGCGCGGGTGTTGAGATCCGCGGGCATGTCGCGGAATTTGTGGATCATCGTGACGATGATGCCGCGGTAGTCCTCGCGGAGGAGCTGGTTGAGGCGAGCGATGCTGTGGGCGTGCTCGATGGTGGCGAGGCCGAGGGCAGCGAGGTTTTTGAGCAGCTGATCTTCGAGCTCGTTGCGATCGATCATCAGCAGCACGGTGGGCTTCTCGGCGAGCGGATGGCGGAAGAGCAGCTCGGCAGCCTTGATGATCGTGAACGTTTTGCCGCTGCCCTGAGTGTGCCAGATCAGGGCACGGGTGCGGGTGGGGCAGAGGGCCCGATCGATCACGGCTTGGACGGCGGTGGTTTGGTGCTGGCGAAGGATGTCTTTGGGTAGCTATTCGTCTTTCTCGGCGAAGACGATGTAGTGCTGAAGGAAGGCAAGCAGCTGGGGGATGGCAAAAAAGCTGTGGATCTTGGCCTCAAGGTTGCCGAGCTGCTCATGCTTCCAGGCGAAGAGGTTGCGGCGCACGGTGTTCCAGCTCACGCCGTAGTGGAAGCCGATGGCATCGGTGGCGGTGAACAGCTGCTGGGGGATGAACAGCTCGGGCGTTTCGTGGTGGTAGCGGCGGATCTGATCGATGCCGAGATCAATGGCTTCGTCTTTATCGGCATTTTTGCATTCAATCACCAGCACCGGAATGCCGTTGATCAGAAATACCACGTCTTCGCGGGTGCCGTAGTGGCCGTTGTGATAGGCCCACTCTTCGGTGACTTCGTACCTGTTGCGGCGCTGCTCGGGCGGCCGCTGGCTGTCGTCGTAGTCGATCAGCAGCAGATCGCGCTCGCGCTTTTCCTCGTGATCGAAGAACTTGCCGCGGTTGCGCAGTAGGTCTACGAACTCGCGATTGCCGTGAATGCTGGCCGGCAGATGGCGCCACTGGCCGAGCAGGGCCCCTTCGGCTTCGGCATAGCGCGGGTTGAAGCGACGCAGCTGGGCATCGAACAGGTCGTCGAAGAACAGCGAGCGGTTGCGGGCTCGCTCCTCGGCTGGGGCCGTGGGATCAAAGCCACGGCGGCGTTCGGCCTCCTGGCGCGACACCACCGTCCAGCCGATGGCTTCGGCATAGGCCAGGATGCGGGCCTGGACGGTTTTGTGTTCGCCGGGGGTGGGCATCTATGGATCCCGATGGGCGGTTTACATGGGGCTCAGGGCCCTCAGGGTGCAACCCCTAGCCTATAACCGATCTGCAGAAGATGGTCCCATGCCGACCGCGCAAGGAAATCTTGAACAAGCTGTTCAAAACTTGGGGTGTCAGACAAGTTGCTTCGCTGAGACCAGGCTTCTCAGAAATTCAGGAGCGAAGTCGGCACCATTTGGCCAGCATACCGTGCGCAGCTCAGGATCGAGATAGGCTTCTTGGAATTTCTCGGGATCACGGAGTTCATCAAAAATAGGACCTGTCAGCTCTGCGGATAGGTCCACGTCTCCATGGGTTCCATCGTTGAACTGGAGGGAAAGCGAATGCCCTGAAATGACTTGCACCGATGTGATGTGAAGCATGATGGTCTCTAGGGGCTTGTGAAGTCAGAGCGACCGCTGAAAACTGGGATACCGAGTGAGATCGATCCCTGGAAATCGTCCAACCAATGAATCCCTAAGGCTTTGATGATCGGGCGAAGCGCGCCTTCTGTGTAAAACCTGGCTGTTAGTGCACGCCTCGAATTGCTTGAGAAACTCTTCGAACTCATCTTTGAGATAAGCTTGCAGAAAAGGCTCGATCATATCGCGAAAGCGGCTGTCCGCGGTATCGAAGCTGGAACTACAAAAGTAAGTAATAATTCCAATTTTATACAAATCCCTAATTGCATCGGTGTCCTCTAGGGAGGAGCTCAGTAGGCTAAATACGTCTCCCGAAAGCATCTCGCCGTTGACCACCCTCTTCATAACCTCTGCCATATGCGATTCGGGAGAATCGCCCATAAACCAGCAGCTTGCATAGTTATCTAATGACTGATTCGCGAAAGCCTCGATTGGCGTTCTGACTGCATCAGTAAGCGCTTTGAACACTTCATGGTATTCCCTGAAAAAGCTTGTCATCACTTTGAGGGTGCTCTCATTGAAAGTCACATCACTAAACCAGTCACGCTCTGCGGAGATAAGGGCGCCCAACTGAGCACGTTGCTTCGAATATGTCAACTTAAGAACTTCCAGGTTTGCAGCTCTATTGGCCTCGCTTCGCGAATCCGTAGATTTAAAAGTGACGCGCCAGAGGGATTTGAAGATATGCTGAAATGTCGCAGGCGAGAAATACCTAAAATATTTAGACTGCAGATACTTCAACAAGTCTTCTGGATTAAGCGCGAGGGCATCCGTGACTGCTTCTACATCTTCGATAAAAGTATCAAAGATCCTTCGAGACATGATGGGAGGCTTTGTCAGGACGGACTCAAGCGCATTTCGAATATGGGCTCGAGCTGTTTCCTTGTTCGGAGAAAACAGCGCGTCACTGCTTGTAATTACAGGATGAGCAGATAGATGTCGGTGGCTCTGCAATGCCTGAATATGGGAAAACTCTGCCTGATCTAGCAAGTCGGTTCTAGCCACAACTTGCTTCATAAGCTCTGCCTCCCACTCTGGTGATTTCTCGTTTCTGCTACGCATATTCTCAATCTCGGTAAGTATTGCCTGAGCAGTAGCGTCAGCGTATGCGCTCGCGAGCTGTTCAAGCTTAAGGAGAACATCGGTGACAACAACCGACCAAAGCATCACTACGGCTGAGCGAAAGTAACCAGCCGAGTAGCAACCAAAGACTTCCGCAAAGTATCTCTTTGATTTTGAATCAACTATGCGCTCTGAGGCTAACTCAATGGAATAATCACTCATGATGCTTGTTCGTGAGTCTCGAAGTGAAAGATGGCAAGTGTTGATGCCGCACTAACGGCCAACTTCGCATGACGACTTGTAAGACCAGAGGTGGCGGCATGTTGTCCGTGTCCAGTTCCATAGAGGCCTCGAAGCTCGGCTAATCCGTGGCCGGCCGTTGAGAGGTTGCTCAGGATTCGTTTGATCACTTCGGCGCCTCTTGCGGAGTTTGGAATCCCTTCTGGAACGAGGTTGAGCTGTTTGAACGTTGCTTTCGTGAGCGTTGGGATGTCTGGGGTCCCAGATATTTCTTGTCCGCGCTCAGCGAGGATCGTCTTGCAGCAGGTTTCAATCAGTTCCTTCGCCGTTCCGATGGCGAGACTGGGGTCTGCCTCAACAGAATCCTTCATGCGGCGAATCTGCTCAGCAAGGTGATTGGCATTCAGCGTCTGAGCTTTCTGCTTCAGGTCATCCAGACTAGGCCCGCCAGACAAGAGGCGACTGACAATCTCCCTGCAAAGGTCTGACTTCTTCTTGTCTTCCTCGGTGGTTACGTGGTCGGAGTCTTCCGCGTAGTCGACGAGAGCGGTGAGGAGTTTACCGACTATATGGTCAGGCTCAATCTGCCAGAGGGCTCGCAGCTTCTTGGCCTTAGACGAGCCATTAGCCATGTACTTTTTGGAGTGAATGTCTATACCAACTGCTTCATGCACAAAGTCGCCAAAGGTTTGGTCGGAGAAGTCGAGAACGAATCCGGATCCTATCCGAAGCAAGTCTTCCAGGACTCGCATGTCGCGGCTGGTGAGGCAGCTCATTTGGGACGCCCTCCGATTGCAGAAACCGTTTCATGAACGCGGATCTTCGCAGCCATCAGCTCGTGAAGAAGTGTCTGAAAGGCGGCCTGTAGTTGCCCTCCCTTCGCCTGATGAAGATTAATCTTTAGCTCTAGGTTCTCGGCTACTCCCGCTATCGTATTCTGCTCAACATTGCTTGGCAGTGGGATCTTGAATGCAGCCACCTCATGACCCATTAAGGTGCATGTTCCGTGACCTGAGCGTCCAACTCGTTTGAACAGACTGTCTCGCAATGTTTCTAATGCATAGAGAAGGAAGTCGGGCCTGAGCCTCGGGCCAGGCACAATCGCCTTCATGTCCTGATTGATCGCCATGGGCGCCTGGGCGAGTGCGACTGGGACTGTCTTGGCCAAAATCATGCCACGTACCACTACAAGTACGGAGCCGGCAGGGGCGAGTTTGCTGCCGCTTTGAAGTGCTTCCTCGGAAATATGATCCTGGGCGTCACTTAGGCGAGGCCGCTTCATGTCTTTGGGAGAGACCCACGGAATCGACCCTTGCCAGAAATTGGGGTTTTGCTTGGAGGGTGTGCCGCCACTCAAAAAACTGCAGATTGCCGATAGTGGCACCACCTCCCAACTCTCCGGCACCAATCCAATCTCTGTCTCTTTCTGCGGTTCTCCCCGCAGGCCCTCGCTGAACAGCTTCTGCATCAGGGCTTTCTTCAACACTGTGGTGGTCTGAATGATCCGCTCCTGGGCCTCGATCGCTCGCTGGACGGTGGAGAGGGTGTGAGCGATAGCTATTTGCTCGGAGAGCCTTCGAGGCAGGGAAACAGGCTCCAAGTAAGCCATCTCCCGATTTAGCCCGGGAACACCAACATCTCCCTTGACGCGCTTTAGATCGATGTGCTTGAGCAGGTAATAAAGAAACTCAAGGTCTGCTCCCGGTGCATCTTGAGATGTCAGATAGTAAGTCGTGTCGATCGGATAAAAGGGTCCGTCACAGAGATGGACTTCTCCAGCTGAGCCCTTCCGGCCTACGATAATTCCTGGTCCAGATGACAGAGCTGTGTCGTGATATCCGACCACTCCATTTGACCCATAAACAGGAATAGGGCCTGGAATACGATTTTCAACCGACAAACCCTTGCCATAATTGAGTTGGAGGACGTCTCCCAAGGATTTGATTTCCCAATCATTCACAACCCCAACCTCCCCAGAACCTCGCGCAGAGCCCGGTCCGCTTCCCGCGCTTCAGCTTCGATCGCGTCCAGGTCTTTGATGATGTCAGCAATCGGCCGATAGGTTTCGGCATCGCTCGTGTGGATATAACGGCTGGGGGAGATGTTGAAGTCGTTCCTGGCCAGCTCCTCCTGATCCACGATGCGGCTGAACTTCTCCTCTTCCTTCCAGGCGATCAGGGTGCTGGCAATACGCTCGATGCCGGCGCCTGGAATTACGTTCTTGGGATCACCCTTTTCGAACACCTGGCTGGCATTCACCAGAAACAGCTTGCCCCGCCGCTCCAACTCCTTGGCGCGGTTCAGGAACACCACGATGCCCGGAGCGGTGGTGTTGTAAAAGAGGTTCTCGGGCAGGTAGAGCACATTCTCGATCAGATCGTGCTCCACAAACCACTGGCGCACGCTCTTCTCCTTGTTCGTGCCCGCATTGCCGGAGCCGCGTGACGCCGCGCCCGTATCCAGCACCACCGCGGCGCGGCCCCGCTCATTCAGGCAGGCGTGGATGTGTTGGATCCAGCCCCAGTCGGCCGACGACTTGCCGGGGACGCCGGCGCCGGAGGGGAAGCGGCCCAGTTCGTCGCTGTCGTAGTCGGCCTCCACAAACCAATCCTGGTTCCACATCGGATTGGCCACCACCCGATCAAACGTGCGCAGCCGGCCGCTTTCGGTGCGGAACCTGGGATTCTTGAACGTGTCGCCGATCTCGATCTGGCCTTCAAGATCATGGATGATCATGTTCATATTCGCCATCGCCCAGGTTTCCGGCACGTATTCCTGGCCGTAGAGCTTCAGTGGCGCCACCTCAAACTTCACCAGCAGGCCGCCCGAACCGCAGCAGGGATCATGGATTTCCATGCCCGGCTCGGCCTGCAGCACCTTGGCCATGATCGAGCCCACTTCCCCGGGCGTGTAAAACTCTCCGGCGCTTTGGCCGCTGCCTTCGGCGAACTTGCGGATCAGGTATTCGTAGCTCTTGCCGATGATGTCGGCCTCCACGTCGTTCAGCCCCAGCCGCTTGTTGCTGATCGCCTCGATCAGGTTTGACAGCCGATCATCATCCAGATCGCGCTGGCCGTGGGTGGTGGCGTTGAAATCCACCCGGTCGATGATGCCTTGCAGCAGCGGGTTTTCGCGGGCGATTGCCCGCAGCTGGCTGGTTACCGCCTCGCCGATCCGCTCGCTCTGCAGGCGGATCACGCTCCACACCGGCTGCTCCGGTTCCTCCGGCCTCAAGGGCAGGTAGAAGCGCACCAGCTTCTTGTCGGCCTGCACCAGCTGGAACGCCTTCTCGCGGCTGCCCACCTCCGCGGCGATGCGGTTGAGCTCGTCGTCGAACACGTCACACAGGCGCTTGGTGAAGATCAGCGGCAGGATGTAATCCTTGTATTTCGGGGCGTCCTTGGCGCCCCGGATCGAGCAGGCCGCATCCCAGATCCACGATTCCAGGGATTTGTCCTTCGGCTCAGCCGCCTTGCGCCTTCCGTTGCGGCTCGCCCTGGGGCCATTACGCCCCTGCGGGGCCGGCGCCGCCACGGACTCCGCCCCCACCAGGCTCACGCTGTCGCTGCGGCCACGGCCGCGCTTCACGATGCCCCGCCCCACCAGCTCGGCCTTCACCGCCTCGTACCGCGCTTCCTCCCAACCCAGCGCCGCCCGCAGCACCCCGTTTTTCACCGGGCTGCCGGTTTGCTCCAGGGCCTCCAGGAAATCGTCGAGCAGCTCCTGATCGGGCTTCAAGGGCTGGAGAAGCAGCATTGGCCCCAGTTTGCCGGGTGCCGTGGCGGCCTCGGAATCGGAGAGCGCATCCTGCTGCTGGCGGTCTGCACTCACAGCGGCGACGACGGGCAAGGGGCGGCGGTCGTTGACGCTCTAAGAATGCCAGCTGGATATTGCCGCTGGCAAGCTATGCAGGATTCGCAAGGAAACCCCCTCACCCCTTCACCGCATCCCCCGTGGCACTGGGCAAGATATAGCGCTGCAACGCCACAAACAGCACCATCACCGGCAGGATCGACACGATCGCCCCCGCCGCCACCAGCCGCCAATCGAGCGAGAAACTGCTGGCCAGCTGCTGCAAGCCCAGCGGCAGGGTGTACAAGCCAGGATCATCCAGAATGATCAGCGGCCAGAGGAAATCGCTCCAGGTGCCGATGAACACAAACATCGCCAGCGTGATCAGGTCGGCGCGGGCGGCGGGGATCATCACATTCCACCATTCACCGAGCGGCGTGCAGCCATCGATGCGGGCTGCCTCCTCCAGCTCCACCGGCACCGACAGGAAGCTCTGGCGCAGCAGAAAGATGCCGAATGCCGTAGCGGCCTGCGGCAGGATCAGCGCCCAGAGCGTGTTGCGCAACCCCAGCTGCACCATCAGCAGATACAGCGGGATCATCACCACCTGAAACGGAATCAGGATCGTTGCCACCACCAGCGCCAGCACCAGGCCCCGCCCCGCAAAGCGCAGCCGCGCCAGCGGATAGGCCGCCAGCGAACAGAACAGCAGATTGGCCAGCACCGCCAGGGCGCTCACCACCGTGCTGTTCAGCACGTAGGTGCCCATCGGGTTGTCGGCAAACAACCGCCCGTAGGCCTGCAGGCTCGGCTGGGCCGGCAGCAGCGACGGCGGGCTGGTGAAGATGTCTTCGGTGGGGCCCATGAGCGAGGTGCTCACCAGCCACAGCAACGGCAGCAGCATCAACACCGCCACCAGCAGCAGCAGCGCCAGCTGGGCGGCGGCGGCCAGCGGGGCCGGGCCTGGGGCCGACCCGCCTGGGGCGGTGCTGCGGGAGAGGGCAGGCATGGGCGGCGGCGCAGGCAGGGGGCGAACGAATAGACCGGAGACCGGCGTCAACCGTAGGGGCCGAAGCGGGTGGCGCAGGCGGCGCCGCAGTGGCAGCCCAGGCTCACCGCCTGCTCCACGCTCCAGCCGGCCGCCAGGCCGGCGGTGACGCCCGCCGCGAAGCTGTCGCCGCAGCCGTAGCTATCCAGCGCCGGCTCCTGCAGCTCCGGCGCCGCGAAGCGCCCACCCGGCCGCACCTCGCCGCCGGCGGCGCCCTCGGTGGCGATCTGCAGCCGCGGCGCCCGCGGCAGCGCCCCCTCCGGCACCGCCTCGCCCGGATCCAGCCCGCTGCCGATCAGCGCATCGAGGCGCACCTCCGCCTGGCGCAGCACCTCCAGCCGCAGCCGCGGCGTGGCCGCCAGCACCCGGGCGGCGCGGCAGGCGCGCAGGGCGGCGGCATCGGCGGCGGTGACGAACACCCCATCGCACGCCGCCAGATCGGGCCAGGGCAGCGGGTCGGCGGCGGTGGGGGTGAGGCGCTCGCCGATCACCGTGATCGAGCGGTCGCCCACCCCATCCACGAAGCTCACGCCGCGGCGGGTGGGCGCCTCGCGCCAGGCCACATGCAGCTCCAGCCCCAGGGCCGTGAGCCGCTCCACCGTCTGCTCGCCGATCGCATCGCGGCCCAGCGCCGTGAAGAACGACACCGGCCGGCCCAGCAGCCGCGCCAGCTGCACCGCCACCACGGCGCCGCCGCCGGCGGGCTCCTCCAGAAACCGTTGCGCATGGCCGATCAGCCCCGCGGCCGGCAGCTGGTCTACCGCCAGGAAGCTCACCCACTCCACATGGCCCACCACCGCCAGCCGCAGCGGCGGCAGCGCGGGCAGGGCATCGCGAGACCAGAGCCGCATCAGGGGACCTCGGCGGGGAGCAGCTGGCACCTCAGCACGGCGAGGGCCTCGCCGGGAAGCCCCAGGAAGCGATCCAGCCACCCCGTGCCGGTGGCAGGCACCGGCGCCACGGCCACCAGCACGCCGCGGCCTTCGCGATCCAGCTGCCGGCCCTGGGCCCGCTGACGCTTGCCCGCCACCGCGCCGCTGCCCAGGCGGGTGGTCACCGTCAGCTCGGGGGCCGCGATCCGGCCGGCCAGCCGCAGCTCGAAGCGGGCGTCGAAGGCCAGGTCCACCGCGCCGTCGGCGGGGCGCCAGCGGCCGGCCAGCTCCAGCGGCCGGATCACGATCGCCAGGCCCGGCGGCAGCGGCAGGCCCAGGATCCGGGCGGTGCGGGCGGTGAGCGGTGGGATCACCAGCTGCGCCGGATCGAACAGCAGCGGGCACCAGCCGTCGGCGTCGGGCGGCCCGCTGCGGCCGGGGGCGCCGCCGCCGCGGGCGTCGTAGCGGAAGCGCGGCCACGGGCCGATCGCCAGTTCGCAGCCGGCATCGGTGCGGAGCTGGAGGGAGGTCAGGGGGAGGAGGGCGGCGCTGATGGCGATTCAACCCGATCCGGGGACGGTTCGGCGGTGGCAGAGTTCGGCGCAGGGCAACGCGGGGCTGGCGGCAGTGGCGAAGGGTCCGGGCAGCGGGCGGGCGGCGCCGGAGGGCGGCGGCGTGTCGCTGCTGGCGGTGGCGGGCTACCGCTCCCTGCAGCAACTGGTGCTGCCGATGGGCCCGCTGACCCTGATCACCGGCGCCAACGGCACCGGCAAAAGCAACCTCTACCGGGCCCTGAAGCTGGTGGTGGCGGCGGCGCGGGGCGATCTGGTGGCGCAGCTGGCGGCCGAGGGGGGCCTGGCGGCGGCGCTCTGGGCCGGGCCGGAAACGCTCGGCGGCGGCATGCGCCGCGGCGAGGTGCCGGTGCAGGGCGGGCCGCGCAGCCGGCCGGTGCGGCTGCGGCTGGGCTTTGCCGCTGACCCGTTCTCCTACGCCATCAGCCTCGGCTATCCCCAGCTCGGGGCCAGCGCCTTCCAGCTCGATCCGCGCATCAAGGGCGAGTGGATCTGGGCCGGCGAGGCCTTCCACCCCCGCGCCCTGCTGGCCCGGCGCGGCGGCGAGGGCGGCGACCCCGACGGCGACCTGCTGGAGGGCCTGCTGGGCGGCGGCGCCGATCCGGCCGAGCACCCGGAGGTGGTCGCCCTGCGGGAGCAGGTGCTGCGCTGGCGCTTCTATGACGGCTTCCGCACCGACCCCCGCGCCCCGGCCCGCCATCCCCCCCTGGCCACCCGCACCCCCGCCCTGGCCGGCGACGGCCACAACCTGCCGGCGGCCCTGCGCACGATCGAGGAGATCGGGGATGCCACGGGCTTCCACCAGGCGATCGATGACGCCTTCCCCGGCTGCCGTGTGGGCGTCGACATCCGCAGCCCACAATTCCAGCTGCAGTTCCACCAGCCGGGGCTGCTGCGGCCCCTCCAGGCCGCCGAGCTCTCCGACGGCACCCTGCGCTACCTGCTGCTGGCCGCCGCCCTGTTCAGCCCGCGCCTGCCGCCGCTGCTGGTGCTGAACGAACCGGAGAGCAGCCTCCATCCCGACCTGCTGGCGCCGCTGGCGCGGTTGATCGCCGCCACGGCCCGCCGCACCCAGGTGTGGGTGATCGCCCATGCGCCGGCGTTGGTGGAGGCCCTGGCCGCCGAGCCGGGCTGCCGGCACCACCGGCTGGAGAAGGAGCTTGGGGCCACCGTGCTGCCGGGCCAGACCACCCTGGAGCGCGCCCGCTGGCGCTGGCCGGAGTGAGCGGCACGGCGGATGGCCGGCGGTGGTGGCGGCTCAGTTGTCCTTGCCGGCTGGCTCGGCGCCTGCCTCGGCGGGCTGGAGAAAGCGCCCCGCCAACCGGACCGCCAGCACCACAGCCGCCAGACCGTAGGAGGCGAAGGTGACCGCCTGTCCCGTGGTGCCGGCCCCATAGGCGCCGCGCTGCAGCAGCACGAAATCCGCCAGGGACGCGGCGGTGCCCCACAGCACCACCCACACGCTCACGTAAGCAACGCCTCTCACGGTGCGGTTCATGGCGCCTCAGCGGTGAGGTGACCTTAGGCACCCCTCCCACCGACCCGCTCCCGCAGGAAGGCATCTGCGTGCCCGACAGCCAGATCCAGGGCGGCGGCCTCGTTCAGGCCGGCGGCGCGGCTGGGGCGCAGGCTGTGGTCGCCGCCGGGGATCCAGGCCAGCCGGATCGCCGGCGCCAACGCGTAGCCCTCCACCTCCGCGCGGCGGCCGAACGGATCCCGTTCGCCCTGCACGATCAGGGTGGGCACCGAGAGCGTTTCCAGGTGGGCGGTGCGCAGCGATTCGGGCTTGCCGGGCGGATGGAAGGGATAGCCGAAGCAGAGACCAGCCCGCACCGTGCCCGCGGCGGCGCTCTCCTCCAGCAGCAGCGTGGCCACCCGGCCCCCCAGCGACTTGCCCGCCAGCACCAGCGCCGGGCTGTCCGCCTCCAACGCCACCTGCTCGCGGAAGGCATCCAGCAGCTTCGGCAGGCGATCGGGCGCGCCGCGGCGGCCGCTCGCGCGGGCGCGGGCCATGTACGGAAACTCGAAGCGCACCACCCGCCAGCCCCGCTGCGCCAGGCCGGTGGCCATCGCGGCCAGAAAGGGGCTGTCCATCGGCGCGCCGGCGCCATGGGCCAGCAGCAGCGTGGCCGGCGCCGCGGCCGGACCGTCGACGAGCCGCTCGGTCATAGCCGCAGGCCCGAAGGGCCGGGCCGCTGGGGCGGGGATTCAGAGAAAGGCTTTGGTGGGGCAGAGGCTGCGGATGCGGCCGTAGAAACCCTTCTCGAACGATTCATCCTCCACATCGGCAAGCACACCGCTCTGTTCGGGGTATTGGCCCATGACAAAGCCAAGCGCCATTCCCTCATACAAGCCACGGTCAAAGGTGGTCATGGTCTGGGGGGTTTGATCGTCCATGAAGCCGCAATAGGATTCCGCCGCTTTGCCCAGCAGGAAATCCAGCCCGACGCTGCTGGCGGCAGGCGCCGCGTTGGCTGCAGCCGCAGCGGCCAGAGGAAGCAGCATCAGGGTTGCAGCCAATACCCGAATCGTCATGACGTTTGCCTTGCTTGACTATATCTAACCCATCCGCTGCGCCGCAGGCAAGCAGCAAGGCCAGCCGCTGCGCGCACATCTAGGGTTGGGCAGATGGGAGAACACCATGTCCGTGCTCGGCAGGAAGGCCATTCTGGAGGCCCTTCAGGCAGGCACCCTCGCGATTACCCCCTTCCGCGAGGAGCTCGTGGGGCCGGCCTCGGTGGATCTCACTCTGGCCGGCACATTTCGGGTGTTTCGCAAGGTGCATCAGGTGATTGAGGTGCACGAAGGCAGCGACTATCGTGATTACACCGACAAAATCGAAATTGAGGCTGGCAAGCACATCCTGATCATGCCCGGCGAAACGGTGCTCGGCATCACCAGGGAGCGCCTGCGGCTGGGGCCTGGGCTGTGCGGCTGGCTGGAGGGCCGCAGCCGCTTCGCCCGTCTTGGCCTGATGGTGCATATCAGCGCCCCGTTCATGGGGCCCGGCATCGACAGCCAGCAGGTGCTGGAAATGAGCAACTTCGGCCCTGCGCCGCTGGCCGTCTATCCAGGGTTGGCCATTTGTCAATTTGTGTTTCAAAAATTGGAGGGCAGCGAGCGATACGAAGGGCTCTTCGCCAAACAATCGCAGGAATCGTTTTAGGCATCTTCCCTGCAGATCTACCAAGCCAAAGCCCAAGCCGTTGCCCGTCGACCACCCCCCACAACCCCAAGCGCGCAGAAACGCCGTTTATTGGCAGCTTTTTGACGCTTGGATGCCCAGGGAAGATGCACTGGCTCAGCACTAGTGCGATGCTTGACAAAAAATGGCAGGCCGATTATGAGGCAAAAGATCCAATATTTCCCTCATGCGCATCCAAAAAAATCGCCTCTCCATCAGCCTTTCTTTGGCCGCTATCGCGGCTTGTTTCGCGCCATTCAACGCCAGAGCAATCAATCTCGCCGAAGAAATGCTTTCGGTGAAACGAAAGTCGCCGCCTGGCGCGATCTCTTTTGAGGACTCTTTTGAGCTGTTTGTAACCTACGACAAGGACGAAACTCCAGTTGTGGCCATGGGTGCCAGCCCCACCCTCGGCAACCCGTACACGTTCACTGGTTATACCATTAAGTCCGTACGCGGCACATACACAAACCCAGGCGGAGAGATTTACAACATACCCAACTGGCGCCCAACCCCCGCGGGATCCGTGCAACGCAACCCCTCGCCGGGAGAGCCGTCTGGCATCGACACGATTGACGATTTTCCGAGCACTCCAGTCACCTATCAATCGTACTGGTACCTGGGGGCATTGGATGATGCCTCTAACAAATACCCGCACGACCTCACCTCCCACAACGTCACCGATAACCTTTACAACCCCGACGGTGGCTTTGCCGAAGGCGACCTGGCGCCAGGCCGCATCAATGGCAGGATTACCTACGGAGGTCTGCAGTTCTTTGTGGACTACGGCGAGGATTACGCCCTTGATTCGTACCCGAATCGCTACATGCCCTACCAATTCTTCTTCCTGGAGAATCCTGTGGCAGGCGACGATTACGCCGGCTGCCCCGGTGATTGTGGTGTCGCACGCATCCTCGTGCCAGGCCCGCTGCCGCTGTTCGGTGTGGTGTCCGCGTTCGGTCTCTCCCGGCAGCTGCGACGCCGCATCCGCATGAGTGCTGCTCGGGAGAGGAACCACAGCCCTCGCGTCTGACCGCCAAGGGGCCAGTCTGGGAATTCCCCACAGGCTGGCCCCTGCCATGTCTCCTTTCCCCCTGCCGCCGATCGCCGGCCGCGAAGCCGAAATTCAGCAGCTGATGCAGCGGCCGTCGCCGATGGTTGCGGGGCCCGACCCGCTCGATCTGGCCCAGATCCGCTCGGCCTTCGCCTGCGCCCTGCACATGCATCAGCCCACGATCCCCGCCGGCGCCAACGGCGAACTGATCGGCCATCTGCAGTACATGCTCGAGCGTCCCGGCGAAGGCGACAACCACAACGCCGAACCCTTCGCCCACTGCTACAAGCGCCTGGCCGATCTCCTTCCCCAGCTGATTCGGGAGGGTTGCCATCCCCGCATCATGCTCGATTACTCCGGCACGCTGCTCTGGGGCTTGGAGCAGATGGGCCGCCACGACATCCTGGAGGCGCTGCGCACACTCGCCTGCGATCCCACGCTGCAGCCCCACGTGGAATGGCTCGGCAGCTTCTGGGGCCACGCTGTGGCCCCCTCCACCCCCATCCCCGACCTGAAACTGCAGATCCTGGCCTGGCAGCACCATTTCGCCGCCCTGTTCGGGGATGCGGCCTTGCAGCGCGTGCGGGGCTTTTCCCCCCCGGAGATGGCGCTCCCCAACCACCCCGATACCCTCCATGCCCTCGTGAAGGCCCTGCGCGAGTGCGGCTACCGCTGGCTGCTGGTGCAGGAGCACAGCGTGGAGAATCTCGATGGCACGGCCCTGCGTCAGGAGCAGAAGCATCAGCCCCAGCAGCTGGTGGCACGCAGCTCCGCTGGCGACGTGGTGACCATCACCGCCCTGATCAAGACCCAGGGCTCCGACACCAAGCTGGTGGGGCAGATGCAGCCCTATGCCGAAGCGCTCGGCCTGCACCCCCAGCCGCTGGCCGGCAGGGCGATTCCTCCGGTCGTGACGCAGATTGCCGATGGGGAGAACGGCGGCGTGATGATGAATGAATTTCCCTCCGCCTTCATGCAGGCCCATCAGCGCATCGCCCGCGAGGGGGGAGGCCGCGCGGGCACGGTGGCGATCAACGGCAGCGAGTTTCTCGAGCTGCTGGCTGCCGCCGGGATCACGGCCGCGGATCTCGGCCCGATCCAGGCGGTCGGGCAGCAGCGGGTGTGGCAGCAGACGGGGGCGTCGCCCAGCCCCCAGGCCGTGGAGGCGGCCATCGCCCGGATCCAGGCCGAGGATCCCGGGTTCTCGATGGCGGGCGCCTCCTGGACCAACCACCTCAGCTGGGTGGAGGGCTACGCCAACGTGCTGGAGCCGATGCATCAGCTCAGCGCCCAGGTGCACGGGCAGCTCGATCCGCGGCTGGCCCAGGATCCCGCCCTGACCGGCACGGAGGCATACCAGCAGGTGCTGCTGCACCTGCTGCTGTCCCAGACCAGCTGCTTCCGGTACTGGGGCCAGGGCACCTGGACCGACTACGCCCGCGAGATCCACCGCCGCGGCCTGGCGGCCCTCGCCGAGCTCACAGGATCGTGAACGCCTCGGCGCTGAGCTGCGGGAAGGGGGCTCCGCTGCCGCCGCCCCAGAGCTGGACGAAGCGCCCCCCCTCCTCCGCCGTGGCGCCGAAGCCGGCGGCGCTGCCGTTGGCGTTGTAGAAGAGGCCGCCGCTGCCGCGGCTGTACACCAGCGGCGCAGCACTGAGAGCCGCCGCCGCGTCGTCCTCGACCACCGCGAACGAAGCGGGCGCCAGGGTGCCGCCGGCGGGCAGGGCCGCGAAGGTGCGCCGGTCGAGGCGGAGCCGGTCCTCACCGGGCGTGAAGTCGACGATCGTGTCGACCCCGAGCTGGCTGTGGCGGTAGCGGGCGCCGGAGCTGAACAGGAACACATCCGCATCCCTGCCGCCGATCAGCAGGTCGTCGCCGACGCCGCCCTTGAGCAGGTCGTTGCCCGGGCCGCCGATCAGCCAGTCGTGGCCACCCTTGCCCCGCAGCTCATCGTTGTCCCCCTGGCCGTTGAGCAGATCGTTGGCTTTGCTGGAGGGCAGCACATCGCGCTGCGCTCCGCCCATGCTGACCTGGTGGAGCGAAGCGCCGCCAAGCTCCACGCGCGATCCGGCGCTGGTGGTGTTGTCGCCGAGGAACAGAAAATTCGGCAGGGCGTAGGGGTTGAACGGCAGCAGCGGGTTGACGCTGGCAGCGGAGTAATCCTGCAGTGCCCCCGAAAGCAGCAGGCGATTGTCGGCCAGCAGGTAGTAGCTCTCGCCAAGGATGCCCAGGCTGAAATCGGTAGGGCGGTTCAGATCGAGGCCGGCCACCCGCTCCCCCAGTGCCTGCAGCGGCATGGCACCGCCCAGCAGGCTGAAGATGGCGTCGCGGTGGAAGCCGAGCTCAATCCCCAGTGGATTGGGCCCCTCGCCCAGCAAAATCGCCGAGAAGCCGGCACGGTTGTCGAGCTGATGCAGCTCTTCCAGAAGATTCAGGCGGAAATTGAGCACGAAGCCGCGGTTGGCATCCAGCGACGGGAAGCTGCCATTCACCAGCGTGGGCACCAGCGCAGCCACGTTGCTGTAGCCGGCCAACCCCGACAGCAACGGCAGGCTGCTGAGCAGGGTGCCCGCCGTGCTGCGGCTGGGGGCGGGGTTGGCCAACAAGGTGCTGCCGTAGGCCAGCCAGCCCTGGGCGTTGGGCAGGGCGGCGAGGGCGGCGTCGTAGAGGGTGATCGCCATGGCGACGACAGCGGGGATCGGGGCAAGAATGGGGAGATTCTGGCGACTGGGGCCTGGCCTGGCCCCCCCCAGCAGCCGGTTCAGCCGGCGCGGCGACCGCGGCCAGCCATCACCACGCCGCTGCCGTGGATGCACGGGCGGCGGCGGCCTCAGGGCACCGGGGCATTCCAGCGCAGCAGGGCACGGCGTTCGCGCTCCTGACCGAGCACCGAGATGCAGCCGGTGTCGAACACCAGCAGGGCGCCGCCGGCCACCCCCAGCCCCAGCCAGCAGCCGGCAAGGCTGCGCAGCAGGTGGCCGTGGGCGAACAGGGCCACGCGACGCTCCTGCCCCAGCCGGCTCCCCACCAAGGTGATCAGACGCTCGCAGCGCCTCTGCACATCGGCGGCCGATTCGCCGCCGGGGCAGGGGTGGCTCCAGACCGTCCAATCGGGGACGCTGCGGCGGATCTCGGCGGTGGTGATGCCCTCATAGGCGCCGTAGTCCCACTCGCGCAGGTCGTCGCAGACCTCCGCCCGGGCGCCCAGGCCCGCCAGGGCGCAGGTGCGGCGCGCCCGCTCCAGCGGACTGACCAGCACCGCATCAAACCCCTGCAGCGCCAGCAGCGGTGCCAGGCGAAGGGCCTCCTCCTCCCCCTCCGGCGACAGCGGCAGGTCGGTGCGGCCGGTGTGGCGCCCCTGGCGCGCCCAGGCGGTGGCGCCATGGCGCAGCAACCAGATCTCGGGGCTGGTGGTGCTCACACGGCCTGGGTTTCGGCCACCGGCAGGGGCGTTTTCTGCGGATGCAGGGGCGTGCGCTGGCCGCCGGCCACGAGGCGGTTGAGGGCGTTCACAAAGGCCTGGGCGGCGGCCACCACGATGTCGGTGTCGGCGGCGTGGCCGGAGTAGAGCACGCCCTCGGCCCGCAGGCGGATCGTGACCTCGCCCATGGCATCGATGCCCTCGGTGACCGACTTGACGCTGAACTCCACCAGTTCGTTCGGCACCCCGGCCAGCTGGTTGAGCGCCTGGCAGACCGCATCCACCGGGCCGGTGCCGATGCAGGCGGCGCTGCGCTCCTCGCCGCCGGCGGCCTCCACCGTGACGGTGGCCGTAGGCAGCAGGCCGGTGCCGCAGCTCACCTGCACACGCCGCAGCAGAAACGCGGCCCCATCGGCCTGCTGCACCTGCTCGCTCACGATCGCCTCCAGGTCGCGGTCGCTGATCTCTCGCTTGCGGTCCGCGAGCTCCTTGAAACGCAGGAAGGCGTCGTTGAGATCTTCGCCCTCCAGCCGGTAGCCGAGCTCCTCGAGCCGCGCCCGGAAGGCGCTGCGGCCGGAGAGCTTGCCCAGGGAGATGCGGTTGTCGGCCAGGCCAACGGTGCGGGCGTCGATGATCTCGTAGGTGAGGCGGTTCTTGAGCACCCCGTCCTGGTGGATGCCCGATTCGGGGGCGAAGGCGTTGGCGCCCACGATCGCCTTGTTGGGCTGCACCGCCATGCCGGTGAGGTTGCTCACCAGGCGGGAGGTCTTGGTGATCTCCTCGGTGCGCACGGCGGTGAGCGGCGTGCCGCTCTCGGCCGGGCGGCCGAGGAAAGGGTTGAAGTAGCTGCGGCGCACGTGAAGCGCCATCACCAGCTCCTCGAGCGACGCATTGCCGGCGCGCTCGCCGATGCCATTGATGGTGCACTCCAGCTGGCGGGCACCGTTCTTAACAGCCTCGAGGAAGTTGGCCACCGCCAGGCCGAGATCGTTGTGGCCATGCACCGAGATCACGGCGCGGTCGATGTTGGGAACGGCGGCATTGATGCCGGCGATCAGGGCGCCGAATTCAGCCGGGGTGGCGTAGCCCACCGTGTCGGGGATGTTGATGGTGGTGGCGCCGGCATCGATTGCCGCCTCGATCACCTGGTGCATGAACTCCGGATCGCTGCGGCCGGCGTCTTCGCAGGAGAACTCCACATCGTCAACGAGCGAGCGGGCATAGGCCACCATCTCGCGGGTGATCGAGAGCACCTCGGCGCGGGTTTTGCGCAGCTTGTGCTCGAGGTGAATATCGCTGGTGGCGATGAAGGTGTGGATGCGGCGGCGGGCGGCGGGGGCGACGGCATCGGCGCAGGCCTTGATGTCGCCGCTGGCGGCGCGGGCCAGGCCGCAGATCACCGGCCCCTCGGGGGTACCGACGCTGGCGGCGATGCGCTGCACGGCGTTGAAGTCGCCGCTGCTGGCGAAGGGGAAACCGGCCTCGATGATGTCCACCCCCAGGCGGGCCAGCTGCTGGGCGATCGCCAGCTTCTCTTCGAGGTTGAGGCTGGCGCCAGGCGACTGCTCGCCGTCGCGCAGGGTGGTGTCGAAGATCAGAACCCGGCCGGGATCGCGCGCCATGACGAGGAAGGAGAACTGTTAAGCGGACTGACTATGAGTTGTCCCCACTGTAGGAGGCGGCAGCAGGCCTGGCTGCGCCAGCCTCCCGCTTCTCCAGGGAGGGCCGCAGCGCCACCAGGTCGACGAAGCGATCGGCGGCGTTGCGCAGCTCCCGCGCCACCATTCCCTCGGTGCTGATCACGGTGATGTGCAGCCCCCGCGCCCGCAGCACCTCCACCAGCCGATCGATGTCGCGGCTGCCGCTGAGCAGCCACACCTCCTCGCAGCGATGGGACACCGCCATCAGGTCGATGGCGATCTCCACATCGAGATTGGCGCGCATGTACTGGCGGGTCTCCCCATCGCCCCCGGCGACTCCCGCACCCGGCAGCTCCCGCAGCGGCCGGGTGCGCACCGTGTAGCCAAGGGAGGTGAGGGCATCGCGAAACGGGCGTTGGTCGCTGGGATCCTTCAGGCCCGCGTACCAGAACGCGCCATCCAGCTCCACCCCCGCATCGGCCGACGCCAGGTCCAGCAGCCGGCGCGGATCGAAAAACCAGCCTGTCTTCTGCTGGGCGTAATACATGCTGTGGCCGTCCACCGCCAGCACCCGGCGCCGCGGCAATGGAGCGGCCTGGAGAGGGCGGATCGGCGGAGCGGCGGGCGGCATGGCAGGGCGGGCAGACGGCGCCCGGTCGCCGTCGCACGGGGCGGCTGGGCGGCGTGTCGTCAGGCTAGGAAGGCCGCGTACAGTGGCACCACCGCCGGAAGGCCATGGCCGCAGGGGATCTGGCCCTGGTTCTTCACGCCCATCTCCCCTACGTGCGCTCGGGGAAGCCGGGTTCGCTCGAGGAAGACTGGTACTTCCAGGCCCTGCAGGAGTGCTATCTCCCCCTGCTCGCGGTGCTGGAAGCCGCCGCCGCCGATCCGGCCCAGCAGCCGCGCCTCACGCTCGGCCTCTCGCCCACGCTGCTGTCGCTGCTCAGCGATCCAGCGCTCAACCGCCGCTTCCCCGCCTGGCTCGACCTGCGGCGCACCCTGTTGGCAGAGGCCCCACCGGAGCTGGCCGAGGCCGCGGCCGCCCTCGACGCCGAGCTGGAATCGGTGGCGGCCGACTGGCGGGCCTGCGGCGGCGATCTGATCCGCCGCTTCCGGCATCTGCAGCAAGCCGGTGTGCTCGACCTGATCACCTGCGCCGCCACCCACGGCTACCTGCCGTTGCTGCGCGACAACCCCGAGGCCGTGCGCGCCCAGCTGCTCACCGCCGTGCGGGAGCACCAGCGGCTGCTGGGGGAGCGGCCACTCGGCATCTGGCTGCCGGAGTGCGCCTACTACGAAGGCCTCGACGCCCAGCTGGCGGCCTGCGGGTTGCGCTACACCCTGCTCGACGGTCACGGGCTGCTGCACGCCCTCCCCAGGCCCCGCTACGGGGTCTATGCGCCGGTGTGCTCGCCGGCGGGCGTGGCCTTCTTCGCCCGCGACAGCGAATCCACCCTGCCGGTGTGGAGCGCCAGCCAGGGCTATCCGGGCGATGGCGTGTACCGCGAATTCCACCGCGACCTGGGCTGGGATCTGAGCGAGGCGCGCCTGGAGGCCGCCGGCATCCCCGACCGCCGCCCCCTGGGCCTGAAGCTGCACCGGGTCACCGCCCAGGGCTGCCCGCTGGAAGCCAAGCAGCCCTACCGTCCCGCCGCGGCCCTGCAGCGGGTGCGGGAGCACGCGCAGGCCTACCTGCGCGGCCGGGCGGAGCAGTTGCACGCCCTGACCGCCGCAATCGAGCGCCCACCGTTGCTGGTGGCGCCGTTCGATGCGGAACTGTTCGGCCACTGGTGGTTCGAAGGGCCGCGGTTCCTGGCGGAGCTGTTCCGCCAGGCGGCGGAGCAGGAGGTGCGCTTCACCCATCTGCGCCAGGTGCTCAGCCACAGCCAGACCCTGCAGGTCTGCCGGCCCTCCCCCTCCAGCTGGGGGCAGGGGGGCTACCACCATTACTGGCTCAACGAAACCAACAGCTGGGTGGTGGCCGAGTGGCAGCGGGCGTCGCGGGCGATGGTGCGGCGGGTCAACCGCGGCGTGGGCAGCAGCGAGCAGCGCGACTGGCTGACGCAGGCGGGGCGGGAGCTGCTGCTGGCCCAGAGCTCCGACTGGAGCTTCATCCTGCGGGCGGGCACCACCACCGAGCTGGCACGGGAGCGCATCCACCGCCACCTCGACCGCTTCTGGCGGTTGATGGATGCGATCGAAAACGGCCGCGCCCCGGATGGGGAATGGCTGAAGGCGGTGGGCCGTGAAGACGGCCTCTTCCCCGGTCTGAATGCCGCCGACTGGACGACGCTTCCCCAGGGGGACAGCTGAGCCCGGCGCGAAAGGAACGGCAGCGTCGCGGCGCGGGGAGCCGGCGGCTAGCTTCGACCCGCCGCGCCGCCGCCCCGCGCCGATGAGCCCCAGCCTGCTCACCCAGTCTTCCCTGTTCGGCATCGGCATCGCCTTTTCTCCCCTGCACATCGGCGTGGTGACGCTGCTGCTGCTGGGGCGTTCCCCGCTGCGCCGCTCCTTCGCCTATGTGCTGGGCTGGACCCTGGCCAACGTGCTGGCGGTGGCGGCCCTGATGCTGCTCGGCAGCCATTTCGCTCTCAACCTGGCCCACGGTGAACGGGAGCAGGTGCTGATCGATCTGCTGGGGGCGGGCGGATTGCTGGCCCTGGGGCTGTATCAGCTCACCCCCCAGGCCCTGATCGGCGAGGAGGGCATGGCTCTGCGGCTGATGGGGCAGCTTCCCGAGTTCAGCGACGGCCTGCTGGTGGCGATCGGAGCGGCCGGCGCCCTGCTGACGCCGGAGAATCTTGTCTTTTATCTCAAGGAAGCCGGGCTGATGCTGATCAACCATCCCGGCATCTCGGCGGACTTGGAGATCACCAGCCTCTACGCCCTGATGGCCAGCTCCCTGTTGTTGCTGCCGCCGCTGGCATGGATCGCCAGCCAGGGCGGCATCCGGCCGGCGGTGGAGAAACTGGAGGAGTGGTTGCAGCACCGCGCTGAACCGCTGGTGGGGGTGCTGGCCCTGCTGTTCGCCGCCTATCTCTTCTATGAGGGAATTCACGGCCTGGAAGCCATGGTGGCCTAGGCCCGCTTCGCCTTCCGAGCCTGGCGGCGTTGCGGGAGCCTAGCCCGCCTGGCCAATCGCAGTGGAGGGACCCTGCGGCCGCCGAGTGCAGCACCCTGAAACCACGAAACCTCCATTCCCTACCGCGAACAGCCCGAACTGCGGCTGCTTCGCCGCCAACGGCTGCTCCAGCGAAATGGAGTGCACTTCACGCAATCCACAGCCCTGGGAGCACAGAGGGCGAAGCAGGCGGATCATCCGCGCTCCAGGCTGGAGAGATCTGCCCGGCGCGGCCCTGAGCCCCAGGGGGTGAGGGCCGGCAGGCTTGCGGTATCACTCTTCCTCGCCGTCGCTGCCGGCTGGCACGAGACGAATCTGCTTGCGGCCGAGCTTGATCTCGAACTCATCACCCGGCTCCAGACCCAGCATCGCCGTGTAGGCCTTGCCAATCAGGAGATTGCCATTTCCCTGCACTGTGGCCACATAGCTAAGCTTGCGGCCCGGACGGCCGCTGCCCTTGCCGCCACCCTCGCCAAGGCTCAGCCCCTTGGCCTCGAGCAGCGCTTCATAGAAGGCGGTGAAGTTGAGGCGATCACCACCATCCTTCTTGGTGCTGACATAGCCGCAGGCACGCACCAGGTCGGATTTTGAGGCATCGCCGAGCTCCTTGACCTTCGCCAAGAGATCACTGCCAGTGAGCATGGTGGGAACGTTCAACTGCGTCCATTGTATGCAGACAAGGTGACCGGCGGCGCTACAAGCGGCGCGCATGGGCCAACGAAGCCAGCCCCGATCGCGGCCCGCACACCGGAGACATCAGGAACAAACTTGCCGCTGCGGATGACAGCGCGACCGGATGGGGCGTGCTCGGCGGCGAGAGCGGATGCGGCCTGCTGGGCAGCGAGACTGGTAACGAAGCTGGCCAGGGCAACGTCATCGACGCTGCGCAGACTGGTTGAGGTAACCGTCAGCGCGACGGCCGGAATGTAGCCCCGGCGCACCAGCCGCTGTCGCTCGCCATGGTCAGCCCGTAGGCAGAAGCAATGGTGAGGATGGCAGTAGGCGACCACCCCGTTCTCCTCGGGCCGCCGCGCAGGTGCGGTGTGAGGCGGCAGTGCCGGGACGGGGCGGAGGCAAGCGAGGATTCGCGCTGCGATTGCCCGCCATCCGCGATGCTCCAGCTCTGCACCCGCGGCTCCGTGGCCTGGCTGCTCGCTCCAGCGCTGCTGCTGGGCCCGGCCGCAACCGCTGCGCTCAGCGCAGCCCCGGGCGGAACGCCCCGCCGGCCGCTGGCCGAGAGCAGCGAAGCGTTGGCCAGCCGCTCCCCCTGGAGCCTGCCGCAGAGCTATCCACCGACCCTGCAGCCCCGCGCCGGTCTCTATCGACCGAGCGCCCCCTGGATCGGCCGACTGATCCTGCCCTCCGCCGCCGAGGTGGCGGACCCCCTGGCGCCCCGGCTGGACTGGGTGTGGGTGGTGGTGGAACAGGCTCCAGCCGATCAGCAGCCGCTGATCGGCCGGCGGCTGCGGTTGCGCTGGGCCGACCAGCCGGAGTTGCGGAGGCTCGTGGCCACTGTCACCACCCCCGTGACACTGGGGGCGGAGGCCCAGCGGGCGGCAGAGCAGGGGAATGTGGTGCCGCGCCGTCTGGATGGCCGCAGAGTCGGGCCGCTGCAGTCGCTGGCGGGCGCCCGCCCCCGCGACGACCTCACCGCGGCGCTGGAGCAGGTGACGGTGCGGGATGGCGAGCTGCGCATCGGCAGCCCGCCGGTGCAGATCAGCGGCCGCTGGCAGGCGCTGGTGACCGTGCTGGGCCCCGCCGACGGCGACGGCCGGCTGCGCGTGCGCCACTTCAATCCCGCCAGCGCCCGCTTCGACGGGGTGGAGGAAACGATCCGGATCCCGGCGCTGCCCCCCGATCGTTTCGGCCGGCGGCTGATCGATCCGGCCGGGCTGGCCGCGTCGCCCCACAACCGCGGCGGCTGGCTGATCCAGGGCGCCCCGGCCCGCGATGGGGTGTTCACCGTGCAGGCGCTGCTCCCCTATGCCCTGGTGCGGCTCGCGCCCGATCAGGTGCTGCGCGGCACCCAGGCGTCCCTGGCCTATGCGCGCCGCGACAGCTGGAGTGCCGCGCAATTGGCGCGCGGCAGCCTGCGCCGCACAGCCCTGATTCCGACCGACAAGCCACCGCCGCGCTGGCAGCTGGGCGAGCGGGCGCTGCTGATGCACCTGTTCGGTGGCATCGGCGGCGCCGACGGGGAGCCGGTGTCGCTGTGGACCGTGACCGGCCACTTCGCCTTCGGCGAGGCGCAAGTGGTGCGCGATGCCTTCACCGGCGAGCCGCGCCTGGCGCTGCGCTACCACCAGATCTATGCCACCAATCCCAACGGCATCGTGGCCGGCAGCCAGGACTGGAGCGCCTACGCCGGCAGCCTGCAGCGCGGCTGGATCGGCCTGCGACCGTTCTCCGACGTGCTGGTGCCGATCGGGGGCGCGGTGCTTGATGCGATCGCCCTGCAGGCCGAGATCCTGGCGGCCCGCTACCGCAGCGGCGACGGCAGCGGCGTCGCCCTGGTGACGCCCTCCACCTCCTGCGTGCAGGACTCGGCCCAGGCCCTGTGGATCGCAATCCGCCAGCTGCGGCTCGAGGGGCAGCGCATCCCGATGTCGGCCTTTGATCGGCAGCGCCTGAGCGATCTCGGCATGGCCTTCGACCAGCTGCTGGAGCCCTTCGGCCGCGTGCGCGACGACTGGCGGCGCAACGCCGACAGCGCCCTGGCGGTCGGCACCAGGGCGATCGGCACCGGGGCGAACGAGGACCAGGAAGCCGCTGGCGGCCCGTTCATCGCCAGCCAGAGCCTCAAGGACGCGCTGCTGAGCTGGCGCTCCCTGGTGCCCCGCAGCGCCCACGATGAGTTCACCGCTGAATTCCTGCGGGCGGGCCTGCCGCTGCTGGTGCTGCGCACCAACCAGATCCCGGGGGCCGATCCGCGCCTGGAGCCCGTGGCACCCACCGTTCTGTTCGGGCAGCTGCCCTGGCTCAGCGGGGTGCTGGGCTGGCTGGGCGATCGCCTGTTCCCGGCGCCGGCAGACTTGCCGGCAGGTGGCCGGTCTTGACCCAGATGGTGCAGCCCGTCGGGCTCCACGGACCATGCCGGCTGCCGGGCGGGTTGCGCAGCCAGGTGCCGGCCGGATAGGTGCCCTGCTCGTCGGCGAAGACCCCCTCGAGCACCAGGATCTCCTCACCACCGGGATGGGCATGGACCGGGAAGCGGGTGCCGGGCTGCCAGCGCACCAGCGCCACCTGCTCGGAGCCGAAATCATGCAAGGGCAGCACCTGCAGACCTGGCACCAGCCCTGGCCGCCATTCGGCGGTGCTGGTGTTGAGGCACACGCGCCGTGTGTCCTGCGGATGCATCTGCCAGAGCTTCACCAACAGCGTGCAGCCCTCCTCGCTGAAGGGGGCATGGCGGGATCCGGCGGGGTTGCGCAGGTAGGTGCCGGCTTCGTAGCGGCCCTGTTCGTCGGCGAACACACCCTCGAGCACCAGGATTTCCTCGCCGCCGCCGTGGCTATGGCTGGCAAAGCGAGAGCCCGGGGCGTAGCGCACGATCGAGCTGGCGCGCCCCACTTCCCCTCCCGCCCGGTCGAGGCAACGCCGCTCCACACCGGCGGCCGGGGAGGCGCTCCAGGGCAGCGATCCGGTGGCGAGCACCACGCGCTGGTCGAGATCGGCGTGCAGGTTCATCGGAGCCACCGTGTCACAGCCTGGGCCGACGAAGCGAGATCTGTCGATTTCCGCGCCGCCATTCGCTGCCTCTTCTACCGATCGATCAGAGCCCATTGCGTCCCCAGAATGGCTGGTCAAGCTGGCAGGGGCGGACGCGCTCATGTCTCGCGGGCGGAGCGCGTGAGGATTCTGTAGAAGCGGTAGGCGCGCCGCAGCCCATCGAGCAGCACGGCCGGCGCACGCAGGCCTAGCGGAACGATCAGCGGACGGTAGAGAGCGTGGTAAGCCCAGCGCAGATCCCGCCAGATCCGACAGGGAACAGGGTTGAGAAAATCGGAAACATCAAGGACCAGGCCCCTGCCATGGTGCAGCATCAGGTTGCGCCCATGCACATCGCGTGCGTGCAAATCGCGGCTGGCCGCGTAGGCCAGTGCCGCGTCGATGTCGGCGATCGCCTGGGGCGGAATCACCATTCCCAGCCGCAGGCAGTCGTAGAAGGTGGTGCCGTACAAGCGACGCAGCACCAGATAGTTCGCTCCGGCATGAAAGCAGCAGGAGAAGGCCGGATGGAGGCCAAGGCGGCGATAGACCTCCACCTCAGCTGCCAGCCCGGGGCGACCCGGCGCATACACCTTGACCACCACCCCAGGATGGAGCGGATGGTGCAGCACGGCGGCGTAGTTGCCACAACCGAGCAGGCGCCAAGGTGCTGGCAGGCTCTCTACCCGAACCGGGTCGTGGGGATCGACGCTGCGGAGGCGAAGAGCAGGCAGCAGGACGAATTCGATCTGCTCCACCAGTTCCGGCACGTGCGGCGGCAGGTAGGGCTCGGGCGGAAGCTGCGGCTTGGGCTGCAGCGGGTCCATGCCGGGGGCCGAATCCGGCAACGCAGGCCCGGGGACGCAGCGGAAGGAATCGTGCACGACGAAAGGCGGGCGGCTTCATTTCCGGACCCGCTTCAACCGTAGGCAAAGCAGGCTGCGGTTCGGGCGCTACGAATCAGCGCCAGCTGGGCACGCTGGCGAAAGGCCAGGCCCGAGCCGTGCTGGGGCAGGAGCCGGCGTCGGGGCCGCGTGATCCCTAGGGTCCGCGGCGAAACCGGCATCCGGATGAATGACGCGCGCACCTGCCGCACGAGCACGATTCAGCCTGCCGGCCCTGCTGCTCGCTGCTGCGGTGTCCAGCGCCCTGACCGCCGCGACCCTGCACCATGGGGCAGGGCTGTGGAACCGGCTGCTCGCCCTGAGCACGGGCGAAACAGACCGTTACAGCGTGGTCGAAGAAGCCCGACCGCTGCCGGGCATCGACCAGAACATCTCCGGGCTTACCTATAGCCACGCCACCAACACCTTGTTTGCGGTGATCAACAGGCCGGCCAAGGTGGTGGAGCTGGATCGCCAAGGCAACGTTCTCAGGATTCTGCCAGTGAACTCGGGGCTCGACCTGGAGGGAATCAGCCATGTGTCCGGGGATCTGTTTGTGCTCGCCAGCGAGAAGGGAAATATGATCTGGGCCGCCCGCATCCCCAGAACAGCCCGCAGCGTCAGCCCCCTCTCGCCGCACAGCCTCGGCATCTCCCTGAACCGCGACCAAAACAAAGGCGTGGAGGGACTTTCCTGGGATCACATCGGCCAGAGACTATTCGTAGCCAATGAGAAGAGCCCCCTCCAGATCATCGAGATCCGCGGCCTGCTCAGCCTTCTAAAAGGGAAGCCAACCCCGCTGAAGATCTCCGTCTGGAATCCTGATTTTTCCCTGCGCAACCTCGCGGGGGACATCTCCTCAATCTCCTTCAATGAGCGCAGCGGAGCCATGAACGTGCTCAGCCATGAATCACGGCGCGTCTTCCGCTTCCGAGAGGACGGCCGAGCGAGCGTTGTGCTGCAGCTGCAGCAGGGTCACCACGGTCTGCGGCGGCGGGTGCGGCAACCGGAGGGGATTGCCTTCGACCCCGCCGGCAACCTCTACATCGTTGCCGAACCGAATCTTTTCTATCGCTTTGTGCGCACGACTGGCCGAGGCGGAGCCAGCGGCAGTAGCTAAGGCTGCTTTCGCGAGCCGCCCTGGCCATTCTGAAACCACGTTGCCGCCCGCGACCGATGCGCCTGCCACTCCCCCGTCGCGCCCCACGCGCGCTTGCCGCAACGGCTCTGCTGCTGGGCGCGCCAGGGCTGGGGCTGAGCAGGGGCCTGCACGTCGCCCTTGCCAGCCCGGCGCCGCAGGCCACGATTTACAGCGGCGGCGACATCCTCACGATGGTGGGGGACCAGCCCGCCTATGCCGAGGCGCTGGTGGAGCGGGGCGGCCGGATCCTGCAGGTGGGTCCGCTGGCTGAAGCGCTGCGGCTCGCCGGGCCCGGGGCGCGACGGGTGGATCTGGCCGGCCGCACGCTGCTGCCGGGCTTCCTTGATGCCCACGGCCACCTGCCCGATTACGTGGCCACCTGGGGCCGGCCCGACCTGAGTCCGCCACCGGTGGGCCGCGTCACCTCCGTGGCCGACATTCAGGCGGTGGTGCGCCGCTGGCTGCGCGAGCACCCCGCCCCAGCGGGGCAGCTGGTGTTCTTCAGTGGCTACGACGACAGCCTGCTGCTCGAGAAGCGCCATCCCACCCGCGCCGACCTCGATGCGGTGAGCGCCTCCGTGCCGATCCTGCTGCTGCACGCCTCCGGGCACCTGATGGTGGCCAACAGCGCCGCCCTGGCCCTGGTGAAGATCGACCGCTCCAGCCCCGACCCAGCCGGAGGCCACATTCAGCGCGACCCCGTCAGCGGGGAACCCAACGGCGTGCTGGAGGAAACGGCGGGCCATGCCTTCCTGCCGCTGCTGCCCCAGCCGTCGCTGCCGGAGCGCCTGAAGCGACTCGACGAGGTGCAGCGCTGGTGGGCCAGCTACGGCCTCACCACCGCCCAGGACGGCATCAGCAACCGGGCCAACCTGGAGCTGCTGCGGGAGGCCGGCCGCCAACGGCGGCTGATCCTCGATGTGGTGGCCTACCCCTTCTCCCAGACGCTGGGGAAGCCATCGGAGCTGGAGCCGAAGCTGAGGCAGGTGGAGATCGTGCAGCCAGCCGGGACCTGGCCGCTGGGCTCGATGCAGGCCAACGCCGGTGAGGAATACCCGCCGCCGCCGGCCAGCACCACGGCAGCCGGCGGCGGCGAGCGCACGGGCAGCCCCACACGGCTGCGGGTGGGGGTGTACGAGAACGGTCTCAAGATCGGCGGCATCAAGCTCACCAGTGACGGTTCGCCGCAGGGCCGCACCGCCTACCTGAGCCAGCCCTACGCCACGCCGCCGCCGGGCCAGGGAGCCGACTACCGCGCCTACCCGGTGATGCCCCAGCAGGAGGTGGACGACTGGATCGCCCTGGGCTGGCGCAACGACATCCCGATGATCACCCACACCAACGGCGACGCGGCCGTGGAGCAGCTGCTCACGGCGGTGTCGCGGGCGCGGGCCCGCTACGGCGCCAAGGATCTGCGGCCGGTGGCGATCCACGCCCAACTGGCCCGGCCCGATCAGGTGGAACGGATGGCGGCGCTTGGCATCGTGCCGAGTTTCTTCAGCGCCCACACCTTTTTCTGGGGCGACTGGCACCGACGCAACCTGGGCGAGGCCCGTGCCGCCGGCATCAGCCCCCTGGCCACGGCGCAACGGCTGGGGCTGCGCTTCACCAACCACAATGATGCCCCCGTGGTGCCGCCCGACATGCTGCGGCTGGTGGCCACCGCGGTGAACCGCACCACGCGCAGCGGCTTCGTGCTGGGCCCCCAGGAGCGTGTGTCGCCCTACATCGCGCTGAAAGCAATCACCGATTGGGCCGCCTATCAGTACTTCGAGGAAAGCAGCAAGGGCACCCTGGAGCCGGGCAAACGCGCCGACCTGGTGATCCTGGAGCGCAATCCGCTCAAGGTGACGCCCGCGTCCATCGCCACGATCAAGGTGGTGGAAACCATCAAGGACGGCCGCAGCATCTACCGCCTCGGCCGCGACCGGATCGACGCCCGCCAGGCCGCGGCCGCCTCCCGGGTGGCCAGCGAGCCGCCAGAGCGGCACTGATGCCTGGATCCTGTGCGGCCTCGGCAGGGCAAAAGGGCGCCTGCCCATGCTGCCGGGGTCGACCCGAACGGTTTACCCCTGTTTGGGGGCATCGCCTCAGCACAGGAAGGGAGAGACTGAAGCCCTCCTTACCCGGAGGTCCGCCATGACGGACTCCCACAGCACAACCCGTCCTGGGAGCTGCCTCGGCCGCACCTGCCTGAAGTGGGGCAGCGATGGTGAACGCAGTGCTCTCGATCTGAGCCTGGTGCTGGAGCGCCTGGCCCAAGTGGATCAGCAGCTGACGGCCTTGCCCCAGCACACAGAGAATACCCAGCCATCTCCATCGGTCAGCTGAAGGCTTTTCTGGCTCACCTACAGGAAGATGCCATTGCGCAGCAGAAGCTGCTGGCCGCAACCACAGCCGCCGATGGGGCCCGGATCGGCGACGGGTTCGATCCTGCGTTGGCGTGGCGTTCGATGATGCAGTCGGAGGGGAAGGGGAGCCAGCACGGCAGGAGATGGGGAGATCGATCGACTGCTCCAGGCCTGGCTTTCTGGTGCGAGGCTGGCACAGTCCGTGTTCGGGTTGATTGCCCCCTGATGGGGGGCGCGATCGGGGTGGCGGACGTTCGAGAGTGGCACCACAACCGGAGAAGGAAACCGCGGATGCAGACCATGATGAGCGAAGTGATGCTCACGCTGATCTTGCTGGCGGTGGTCGTCCTGTCAGGACGACTATGAACCAAGCGGGTCGCCTCCAGCTGCCGCTTTGCTCGAGACGGGGGAGATCGGAACCCCCAAATGGGGGTGGCAGCTCCGCAGCCGGCCGTCCCAGAGTTCTTGCGGCAACGCAGGCGTGGTGCCCATCCACCTGATACGAGAGATCGGCACGTGAAGCGAGTTCTGGCGATCATCCTCGGCGGTGGCACAGGAACACGCCTGCAACCCCTGACCCTCAACCGCGCCAAGCCAGCGGTACCCCTTGGCGGCAACTACCGCCTGATTGACATCCCAATCAGCAACTGCATCAACTCCGGCATCAGCAAGATCTACGCTCTCACCCAGTTCAACAGCCAATCTCTCAATCGCCACATCAGCCTCACCTACAATCTCTCCACCTCCTTCGGCGGCGGGTTTGTTGAAGTATTGGCCGCCCAGCAGACACCGGACAGCCCCAGTTGGTTTGAGGGCACGGCAGATGCAGTACGCCAATACCGGGAATTGTTCGAAGCCTGGGATGTGGATCAACTGCTGATCCTCTCGGGCGATCAGCTTTATCGGATGGATTACGAGGCTTTCCTTGAGGCCCACCGTGCCAGCGGCGCAGCGTTGACGGTGGCAGCACTGCCTGTGGACGCGGCCACGGCGGCAGGATTCGGGTTGATGCGCACGGATGATCATGGGCGAATCAGGGAGTTCCAGGAAAAGCCTCGCGGCGAGGCCCTCGAGGCCATGCGTGTAGACACCGGCGCCCTCGGACTGTCTGCAGAGGAGGCGGTCCATCGGCCATTCCTGGCATCGATGGGCATCTATGTCTTCGAACGAGAAACTCTCTTTAATCTGCTCAGCAGCCACCCAGAAGCAACAGACTTCGGCAAGGAAATCATTCCAACTGCACTCAGCAGCGGCCTGCAGCTACAGAGCCACCTATTCGATGATTACTGGGAGGATATCGGCACGATCAAAGCCTTCTATGAAGCCAACCTGGCGCTCGCCGATGAGCAGCCGGCATTCAGCTTTTATGACGAGACTGCACCGATCTACACCCGATCTCGCTATCTACCTCCCAGCCAGATCCATGATTCTCAGATTCACCGCTCGATCGTGAGCGAGGGTTGCAGGCTCGATCGCTGCGTAGTCGATCACTGCGTATTGGGCCTGCGGTTGCGGGTCGAAGATGGAGTCGTACTGAAGGACACGCTGGTCATGGGTGCTGACAGTTCAGAGTCGGAAGGCCAACGCGCCCTTCTGCGCACGCGAGGAGAGGTGCCTCTTGGCATCGGCCGCGGCTCGCACGTGACCACCGCGATTCTTGACAAGAATGTACGAATCGGCTGCAATGTTCAGGTGATCAACAAAGATCATGTGCAGGAGGCTGATCGCAGTGCCCTCGGATTCACAATCCGCGACGGCATCATCGTGATCGAGAAGAACACAACCCTGGCAGACGGAACCATCCTCTAGGCATCGAGCCATCGCCTGCAACCACGTACCGCCTCTCTAAGCTGTCCGAACAGGCAGCTGCGTCCATGGTTCTCCTCCGTGCCCTTACGCGCTCGGTGGCTGCGTTCTCGCTCCTCTTCCTGCCGCTGACAGCGGCAGGGCAGGAGCCCTCCCTTCAGGATCTTGGAGACGCGCTGACCTCGCCAGAGCCGACGGCCGTGATCTACACGGCGAAAGAGATCGTTACCCTCGATCCGGCCCGGCCGAGCGCGGTGGCCGTGGCGGTCGCCGGGGATCGCATCTTGGCCACAGGCAGCCTGCAGGAGGTGCGCTCCGCTCTGGGCCCTCGGCCCCACCGGCTCGATGCCACCTTCACTGATCTGGTGATCGTGCCTGGTTTTATCGCCCAGCACGACCACCCGCTGCTCGCCGGGTTGACGATGACCAGTGAGATCATCGCCATCGAGGACTGGGTTCTGCCTAACGGCACCGCTCGCGCCGCCCGTAGCCGGAGCGAGTACCTGCAGCGGTTGAAGGAAGCGAACCGGCGGCTGCAGGATCCGGATGCCCTGCTGCTCAGCTGGGGCTATCACCAGACCTTCCATGGGCCGTTGCGCAGGGCCGACCTCGATGCGATCAGCGCCAGCCGTCCGATCATCGTCTGGCATCGGTCGGCCCACGAGGTGTATCTGAACGCGGCCGCGGAACGGAAGTACGGCATCAGCCGGGAGTGGTTTGACGGGCTACCGGAGAGCCCACGCCAACAGGCCGACTTCGCCAATGGCCACTACTGGGAGCAGGGGCTGTTTGCCGTATTGCCCAAGATCGGAGCGGCCATCGCTTCCCCCGAGCGCATACGAGCTGGTCTGCGATTTGTGCGCGAGTACTACCACGCCAACGGCGTCACCCTCGGCGCCGAACCCGGGGGCCTGATGTCGAAGCCGCTCCAGGACGCCCAGAATGCCGTGCTTGGAGATTCCTCCTCCCCATTCCGCTTCTACTTCATCGCCGATGGCAAATCGATCACCGGCAGGTTCCCGGATGCCCAGGTGGGAGCCGAAACCGAAAAACTACTGAGCTGGGGGCAGGGGATGACAGCCTACCTGCCGAAGCAGGTGAAGCTGTTTGCCGATGGGGCCATATACTCCCAGGCGATGCAGGTGAGCCAAGGCTATACCGATGGTCACAGGGGCGAATGGATGATGGATCCTCCATTCTTCGCGCGCTCCTTTCGCATCTACTGGGATCTTGGCTATCAGATCCACATCCACGTGAACGGCGATGCCGGTTTGGATCTGGTGCTGGATCAGCTCGAGGAGAACATGCGGCGCAACCGCCGCAAAGACCATCGCACCGTAATCGTTCATTTCGCTGTTTCACGGCCGGAGCAGGTGGCACGCATCAGAAGGCTCGGGGCGATTGTGAGCGGCAATCCTTACTACCCTGTCGCCCTCGCTGACAACTACCGCATAAACGGGCTGGGGCCAGAGCGGGCTGATGCGATGGTGCGGATGGGGGATGTGGAACGGGCCGGCATCTCCTATTCGTATCACTCCGATATGCCGATGGCTCCGGGCCAACCGCTATTCCTGATCTGGGCGGGGGTGAATCGCCTCACCAACGATGGGCATGTGCGAGGGCCAGAGCAGCGAGTCAGCCCCCTCGGGGCGCTGCGGGCGGTGACCCTGGACGCCGCCTATTCCCTGCAGCTCGACCAGCAAGTAGGCAGCATCGTTCCAGGCAAACGCGCCAACTTCACGATTCTTGCCGCCAATCCGCTCCGGTCGGATCCGGTGCGGATCAAGGACATCCCGATCTGGGGAACGGTGCAGGAAGGCCGGATGCTGCCGGTGCGGCGCAGCGCGGGAACCGGCGCCGCTGCGGGGCCCGGCCCCATTCTCGATCGCGCCACCTGGGAGGCCGTGCAGCACGCCGAAACCAGCGCAGCCAGCCACGGCCATGGGCATAGGGGTGGGCATGGGAACGGGGATTCCTGCACCCTGGCGCAACACCTTGCAGAGGCCGCTGCCGCCGCCGTCGAAGCAGCGATTCCGGCCACCCCGTAGAGCGCTTTTGCGATGCATCACGCCTAGCTGCGCCGACGACAGTTCAGTCACTCTTCCCCTTCACCGGTGGCATGGGGTAGGTCGCTGTCCAGATGGCGGTGGGCAGTGGGGGGCTCACGGTCAGAGGATCTGGTCCAGGAAGCGGCGCGTGCGCTCGTGGCTGGGGGCATGGAAAAAGCGTTGGGGCGGCGCCTCCTCCACCACCTGGCCGTCTGCCATCAGCACCACCGTGTCCGCCACCTGTTCGGCGAACTTCACCTCGTGGGTCACCACCACCATCGTGATGTCCTGGTGGGCAAGACCCTGCATCACATCGAGCACCTCGCGCACCATCTCCGGGTCGAGGGCGCTGGTGGGTTCATCAAACAGGAGGATGCGTGGCTCCATGCACAACGCCCGGGCGATCGCCACCCTCTGCTGCTGCCCGCCGGAGAGCTGGCCGGGAAACTTGCCGGCCTGCTCACTGATGCCCACCCGCTGCAGCAGGGCCCGCGCCTGCTCCTCCACCTCCACCCGCGGCCGCTTGCGCACCGCCACCGGCGCCAGACAGAGGTTGTCGAGCACCGTGAGGTGGGGGAAGAGATTGAACTGTTGGAACACCATGCCCACCTCGCGCCGGATCGCGTCGATATTGCGCAGGTCGTTGGAGAGGGCGATGCCATCCACCGTGATGCTCCCCTTCTGAAAATCCTCCAGGGCGTTGAAGGTGCGCAGGAAGGTGCTCTTGCCGGAGCCCGAGGGGCCCATGATCACCACCACCTGGCCGCGGCGCACCGTGAGCTCGGCACCGCGCAGGGCGTGAAAGCCGTTGGGATACCACTTCTCAACGCCGCGGGCCTCGATCATCACGGCATCGGCGCCGCGGGCGGGATCGGCGGGGGTGTGGCTCATCGGGAAGCGGAGGGGAGGGAGCGGGGGTCGAGGCGGTGCTCAAGGGCGCGGCTGCCGAGGCCCAGCGCCGCGCAGAAGCACCAGAACAGCACGGCCAGGGTGAGGTACACCTCGCCGTTGCGGCCCAGGAAGGCCGGGTTGGCCATCACGGTGCGGGCGGTGCCCAGCAGCTCCATCAGGCCGATCAGCGACAGCAGCGTGGTGTCCTGCAGAAGCGAGATGAACTGGCCCACCATCGCCGGCAAGGCAATGCGCAGCGCCTGCGGCAGCACCACATGCTGCAGGGCCCCCGGCAGGCTCAGGCCGAGGGAGCGGGCGGCCTCCAGCTGGCCCTTGGGCACCGCCGCCAGGCCGGCCCGCACCGCCTCGGCCAGATAGGCGGCAGCGAAGAAGGTGAGCACCCAGGCGGCTCGCCACACCCGCTCCGGCGCCAAGCCGCCGGGCAGCAGGAAGCCGAGGATGTTCTGGCCGAGGAACAGCAGCGTGATCAGCGGCGCGCCGCGGATGAACTCGATGTAGAGCACCGAGCCCCAGCGCAGCAGCGGCAGGTCGCTGCGACGACCCAGGGCGAGCAGCACTCCGATCGGGAAGCAGAGCAGGATCGCGAAGCTGGCGGTGAGCAGGGTGAGCAGCAGGCCGCCCCATTCCGACGGGGGTACCGGCAACAACCCCAAGCCACCGTTGATCAGCACCATCCCCAGCAGGTAAAGAAGGGGCCAGAGCAGGGGCACCAGCCGCAACTGAGCGGGCCGCAGCCGCCGGCCGAAGCGGCCCGCCAACCAGCGGCAGAGCAGCAACAGGGCGGTGATCAACCACCAGCGCAGCTGCAGCGGCAGGGCCAGCCGCAGCCCCCAGGGCAGCAGCAACGCCACGGTGGCCAGCAGCAGGGCGGCCAGGCGGTCGTTGCGGGGCCAGAGGATGCCGGTGCGGTCAGCACGCGGGTGGGCACGCAGCAGGCCCCAGCTCAGGCCGGTGGCCGCCGCCAGCAGCGCGGTGAGCAGCCAGAGTCGCCACTGCTGCTCCAGCGGGTAGCGGCCCACGGCGAACAGGGTGGCGTTCACTTGCACCACAGCCCAGCGGGCCTGGGTGAATGCCCAGCGCAACAGGCCAGCGGCGGCCAGGGCGAGCAGGGCCAGCAAGCCGAGGCTGAGGGCGCCGTCGGCGGCGGAGGGGAACAGCTCCTGGCGGAGGCGATGCAGCAGGGCCTTCATCGCTCAGCGCTCCCGGATCTGCACGAGCTGGTTGAGGCCGTTCATCAGCAACGAGATCAGCAGGTCGATCGCGAGGTAGGCCCCGAGCAACAGCAGCACCACCTCCACGGCCCGGCCCGTTTGGTTGAGGGTGGTTTCCGCCACGGAATAGAGGTCGGTGTAGCCCACCGCCACGGCCAGCGAGGAATTCTTGGCCAGGGAGATGTACTGGGTGTTGAGGCCCGGCACGATCACCCGCAGCGCCTGGGGCAGCACGATGTGGCGCAGGGTGCCGAACCAGTGCAGACCCAGGGAGGAGGCCGCCTCCCACTGGCCCTTGGGCACCGCCGCCACACCGCCCCGCACCACCTCGGCAATGAAGGCGCCGGAGTAGATCACCAGTGCGGTGAGCAGGGCGGCGAACTCCACCGTGATCCGCAGCGGCGCCTGCCATACGCCATTCACCAGCTGGGGCGTCGCCCAGCGCAGCCCCTCCCCCAGCCCACCGGCAAGCCCCGCCGCATACAACCCGGACTTGGCCAGCACCAGACCCGGCAGCTGCAGGGCGGCCATGCCGTTCGGGAGGGCAAGAAACACCACGAAGTACCAGAACACCAGCTGCAGCAGCAGCGGGATGTTGCGCACCACCTCCACATAGACCCGCGCCAGGCGCCGCAGCAGGCCGTTGCGGCTGAAGGAGGCCACGCCCATCAACGTGCCGAGCAGCGTGGCGCCCACCAGGCCGGTGAGCACGGCCCGCAGCGTATTGACCAGGCCCGCCAGCAAGGCGCGCCAATAGGGCATCGCCGCATTGAACGGCAGCAGCGTCTCGGCGATGTCGAACCCGGCGGGCTGCTGCAACCAGCGGAAGCTCAGCAGCAGGCCGGCGGCGGTGAGGTTGCGGACCAGGTTGCCGAGCAGGAAGGCGATCAGCACCAGGACGACCAGAGCGACCGCCCCCTGCACCAGCCAGGGCAGGAAGCGCCGGTCCCGCCACCAGGGGGGGGCCGACTGCATCAGCGGAAGGGCGGCGCGTACATCAGGCCGCCCTCCTTCCATTGCCGGTTGAGGCCGCGGTCAAGCTTGAGGCTGGTTGTGGGACCGACGTTGCGCTCGAACACCTCGCCGTAGTTGCCCACCGCCTTCACGGCCCGGACCATGAAGTCGGCAGGCAGGCCAAGCTGTTTGCCGAATTCACCCTCCACCCCAAGGAATCGGCGCAGATCGGCGAGGTTGGTCTTGGCCTTCGCCTCGGCCAGCTTGGCGTCGATGCTGGCCTGGCTGATGCCGCTCTCCTCGGCCTGCATCAGGCCGTACACGATCCAGCGCACGGCATCCGACCAGGCGGGATCGGCGTTGGTGGTAGCCGGGGCGAGCGGCTCCTTGCTCAACACGTCCGGCAGAAGCGTGTGATCATCCGGCTTCGGGAAGCTGGTGCGCTTGCCCGCCAGCTGGGAGCGGTCGCTGGTGACCGCCACGCAGCGACCGCCGAGGTAGGCGGCGTAGGTCTGATCGCTGGTCTGGAACTTGAGCGGCGTGTAAGGCACGTTGAGCTCGCGCATGCGGTCGGCGAGGTTGAGCTCGGTGGTGGTGCCGCTCTCCACGCAGATCGGCTTGCCGGCCAGATCCTTGAGGGTTCGGATGCCGCTCGCATTGGGTGCCATCACGCCCTGACCGTCGTAGAAGGTGGGCGGAGCGAAGCTGAGGCCGTTGCCACCGGCCGCATCGCGGCTCAGGGTCATGGTGGTGTTGCGCGAGAGCAGATCGACCTCGCCGCTGGCGAGGGCCGCGAAGCGCTCGCTGGAGTTGAGATCGCGATATTCCACCTTGGTGGGATCGCCGAAGATCGCGGCCGCCACCGCCTTGCACACATCCACATCCAGGCCGCTGTACTGGCCGTTGGGGGCGACGAAGCTGAACCCCGGCAGCTTGCCCTCCACCCCGCAGATCAACTTTCCGCGCGACTGGATGGTGGCGAGCTTCTGGCTCTGCACCCCACCGCCCTCGGGGGCGCAGCCGGCCAGCAGGAGCGGTGCCAGCAGAGCCGCGGTGCGGAGGCGCTGAATCCGGCGCTGAATCCAGGGTCGAAGCATCCGCAGCGGCCGAGAGGGTAGGCGCATTGTGCCAGGTATGGGCAACCCGGCAGGGGTCAGCCGGGCAGGATCACGCGGTTGATCACGTGCACGATGCCGTTGTCACACACAATGTCGGCCTGCACAACCGTGGCGTTCTTCACCTCGAACGGCTCGCTGCGGCGGATCGCCACCGGGGCGCCCTCCAGGCTGTCCCAGCTGGGCTGCTCCACCAGGGCGGAGCGGGGATAGGCGCCGGCGAGGACGTGGTACTTGAGGATGCGGGCTAGCTGGGGCGGGTTGTCCACCAGCGTCTGCACGGTGCCGGGGGGGAGGGCGGCAAAGGCGTCATCCACCGGCGCGAACACGGTGAACGGGCCGGGACTTTCCAGGGCAGCGGTGAGGCCCGCCACCTCCACGGCGGTGAGCAGGGTGGCAAAGCAGCCGGCGGCGCGGGCGGTTTCGACGATCGTGGCCATGGGGATTCAGCGGTAGTCCTGGGTCTGGATCGCACCGAGCCGGGCTTCGGGGCGCAGGAAGCGGTCCATCTGCGCTTCGAAGAAGCGTCGGTTGGCCAAAAGGTGCTCAGGGTCGGTGTCGTCGAGCGGATAGAGCAGGGCGGCGCGCAAGGCCTGGATCACCGCGGAGGTGACGTTGTACATCGAGCGCTGGAAGGTGACGCCGAGCTGGATCAGCTCATCCTCCTCGCCGCGCTTGTGCTGGCGGTAGAGCTCGATCAGGTAGGGGGGCAGGAAATGAAGCATGTCCTGCATCAGCAGGGTCGGCGGAATGCCGGCCGAACCAACCGGGAAGACATCGGCATAGAGAATGCCGTAGTGAAAATCAGCCTGATCCGCCGGCACCTGGCCGGCCTGGGCATTGTAGCTTTTGGTGCCACGGAAAGGCGATGTCCGATAGAAAACAGCTTCCACATAAGGCAGAGCCGCCTCATACAACCAGGTGAAGCCCTCGCTCTTAGGAATAATTTCGTAGCATTCGTCGCCGATGTAGAGATGGTGGTAGATCGGCCGACCCGCCACAGCAAAGATGCCGTTCACCAGAAAATTCATGGCATCGGGCACACCCTTGAAGCCACCCTCATCGTAGATGTCGCTCATCTCGAAGAAGACGGGCGCCATCACCTCCCAGAACAGGCCAAGATTTGCGTAATAACTCAGCTGCTTCACCTGCTCCATGAACATCTCAGGGAACAGCTTGTACAGACCCAGCATCAGCGGATTGCCGCGGAAGTAAGCCTTGATCGCCCGATCGGCATTGGCCCGGTAGGCATCGCTGGCGAGATAGTCGTTGAAACGGCCGCCCATACCCTGATGCCAGAGCATCGCCTGCATGCAGGCCTCGGCGAACTCCATGTTCACCCGGTCGTGCCAGAGATGATGCAGCAGCTTCGGCATGGCGCGCGTCTCGCCGCGCTCCATGAAGGCCAAGAGCTCGGGGTGAGCCTTCTCGCCACCGCGCCAGATGCGCAACTTCGACTGGTCGCCAGCATAGGAGTTTGGCCGGTCGAGATACTCCTGACTGATGAAGTATTTGAAGGCCGGCAGCGGGTTGAGGAACACCCGCTCGGCGATGTAGAGCAGGTCGCGCCAGTAGAAATCCATCGGCACGGCATAGGCCTTGTAGATGCCGATGATCTGCATCAGGTTCTCCGGTGTGTCCGGCAGCATCGAGCCGCCGGCCTCGAGCCGGTGGATCACCTCAGCCCAGCGATGTTGGGAGGGGGGGATGGGCGACTGGGTGGCGGCTTCGACCGCCGGGGCGATGGTTGGGGGCGTCATGACGGCAGAAGCTCCGGGGCGGCGGCGAGGGTGGCGCGGGGGCTGGCGCTGGCCAGGGGCGAGAGCGTGGGCCCTTCCGCCAGCAGGAAGGGCTGGCGCCGCAGGGCGATGGCGGCGGTGGCGGGCTCGCTCCAACCGGTGAGCGCGGTGGGCCAGAAGCCGGCGCCGATCACGAGCAGGGTGAGGGCCAGGGCCGGGACGCGCTCGCTCCAGGTGGTGGAGATCCAGTCGGCTCGATCGTTGTCGAGCCGGCCGAAGCCGACCCGGTTGAACAGCCGTACCGCGTAGACCGCGGTGAAACCCGAGGCGATCAGGCTGACCAAGGTGGCGCGGGGAAAAGCGGTCCAGCTGCCCTCGAACACCAGCAGCTCGGCCGGGAAACCGGAGAGGCCGGGAATGCCGGCGGCGGCCATCAGGGCCAGCAGCAGCATGCCGAGGGTGAAGGGCAGGCCGCGCAGGGGGTTGAGCAGGCCGGAGAGCTCAGGAATCATCGTGGTGCCGGTGCGCCGCTCGATCAGGCCCACACAGGCGAACAGCAGCGCCACGATCAGCCCGTGGGCCAGGCACTGGGCGATCGCCCCCTGCAGGCTGAGCGGGGTGGCGGCGGCAAGCGCCAGCACCAGCAGGCCCATGTGGCCCAGGGAGCTGTAGGCCATCAGGCGGCGGATGTCCTTCTGGGCGACGGCGTTGAGAGCGCCGTAGACGGCGCTGATCGCCCCGGCGGCGGCGATCCAGGGCGACCAGGCCAGCCAGACATCGGGCAGGAACCCCAGGCCGAAGCGCAGCAGCCCGTAGGCCCCCAGCTTCGACACCGCCCCGCCCAGCAGCATCACCACCGGCGTGGGCGCCTCCCCATAGGTGAAGGGCTGCCAGCCATGCAGCGGCACCACCGGCAGCTTGAGGCCGAAGGCGAGCAGCAGCAGGGCCAGGATCGTGGCCTGGCCTTGCGGCGAGACGGCGGCGGCGGACAGATCGTCGTAGCCGAAGCTGAAACCGTTGGCGTTGAACCAGCCGAAGGCCAGCACGGCGGCCAGCAGGCTCAGACCGGACACCGCGCCATAGAGCAGAAAACGCACCGCGGCACCGGCCCGGCGCGGACCGCCCCAGATCGCCACCAGCAGCGTGGTGGGGATCAGCACCAGCTCGAAGGCCAGAACGAACAGCAAGGCGTTGCGCGCCAGCAGGGCAGCCACCACGCCGAGGTTGGTGGCGAGCATCAGCGGATAGAACAGCCGTGGCCGGCTCTGGTCGTCCGGGGCGGAGAGGATCGCCAGGGTGGTCAGCAGGGCGGTGAGCAACACCAGCGGCAACGACAGGCCATCGAGGCCCAGATCAAGCTCCAGGCCGAGCTTCGGCAGCCAGGCCAACTGCAGATCAGGCGGCGGCTGGCGCCAGGCCAGCACACCGGCGAGCAGTTGCAGGGCGGAGGCCAGGGCGGCGGCGCTGCGCACCCGCACGGAGGGGGATTCGGGCAGAAGCGGCAGCAACAGGGCGGCGAGCAGGGGCAGGCCGAGCAGCAAGGGCAGGAGCAGGGCAGCCATCAGCGGGAGGAGCGGAGCAGGTCGGGGGTCACGCTGGGCTGGCTGGCGAGCAGCCAGGCGGCCATCAGCAGCACCCCCAGCAACAGGGTGAGGGCGTAGGCCTGGGAGCGGCCGCTGGTGGTGAGGCTGAGGCGGCGGGCCCCGGCCAGGGCAGCGCCGCCGGCGGCACCGCTGAAGCCATCCACAAGCCGCTCATCCGTCCAGGCGCTGAGGCGGGCCAGCACCACCACCAGAGCGACGACAGTGCGGTGGTAAAAGCGTTCGGTCTGCATGTCGTGGGCCAGCCAGTCCTGCAGGCCGCCGAGGGCGGAGGGCAGTTGGGCCAGGGGGTGCGGACGCAGGTAAAACAGGGCCGAAAGGGCGCCGCCCACCAGGGTGGAGAGCAGCAACGGCACCGCCATCGGCCCCCAGCCCGGCAGCGGCGTGAGCGCGAAGACTCCATTGCGCACCAGCAGCTGGGGCAGGTGCAGCACCAGGCCCATCAGCACCAGGGTGGGCAGCGCCATCAGCCAAAGCACCTCGGGCGAACGGGCCGTGAACGGGGTGGCGGGCCCGCACCAGATCTGGCCGAACACGCGGATCAGTCCTGCGCAGAGCAGGGCGTTGGTGAGCAGCACCAGCGACCCGAGCAGCAGCGGATGGCCACTGGCGGCGGTGAGGGCCAGCAGCTCGCGCAGGGCGGCGAAGCCCCCGAACGGGGGCAGGGCCATCAGGCCGGCGGCGCCGCTGAGGAAGGCCAGGCCCATCAGCGGTCGCTTGGCCCAGAGGCCACCCAGCTGGGTGAGGTCCTGGGTGACGTTGGTGATCACGATCGCCCCCACCGCCAGCAGCATCAGGGCCATCGGCAGGGGATAGACGAGGATCAGATGGTCGGCCACATCGATGCCACCGAGGCCCACCGCCACGAACAGCAGCCCCAGCCAGCTGCTCACCAGGAACGAGAGGGCCCGCTTGACGTCGATCTGGGCCAGGGCGATCAGCGAAGCCACCACGGCGGTGGTGCCGCCCACCACCACCAGCACGCTTTGCACCAGCGGGCTGAGCTCGATCAGCGGCTCCAGGCGCAACAGCACCCAGGCACCGCCCACCACCACCACCGAATTGCGCAGCACGGTGGAGGGCAGCGGGCTTTCCATCGCCTCATCCAGCCACAGGTGCAGGGGGATCTGGGCGCACTTGCCCATCGGTCCGGCGATCAGGGCCAGCAGGATCAGCTGGAAGCCGGGCGGAACGGGCAGCTGGTTGTTGAGCTGGTCGGCGGCCCAGGCCTGCAGACCATGGAAATTCCAGGTGCCGGTGATCGGCAGCAGGGCGATCACACCGGCCAGCAGGACCAGGTCGCCGATGCGCTTGGTGAGAAAGGCATCGCGGGCACCCTTCACCACCAGCGGCTGGTTGTACCAGGTGCCCACGATTAAATAGGTGCCCAGGGTGAGCAGCTCGAGGATCACGTAGCTGAAGAACAGCGAGTCGGTGAGCACCAGGGCGCACAGGCCGGCCTCGAAAAAGCTCAGCGAGCCGAAGAAACGCGGCCAGCCCCAATCCATCTCCAGATAGCCGATCGAATAGATCTGCACCAACACATGCAGGCCGGTGATCACGGTCATCGCGATCAGGGCCGGCTCGGTGATCAGGCCGTCAAAACCGATGCGCAGACCGGCGGTGTGCAGCCAGGTCCAGCCGAAGGTGAGCGGGCGGTAGATGGCGGCCGATCCGGCGGTGGAATTGGAGTGCAGTGCCAGCAGCGCCAGGGAGCTGTGGGCGAAGGCCACGCTCACCATCAGGAGGTTGAGGTAGCCGCAGGGGCGGGGCCCGGTGCGGGAGATCAGCCCCGGCGACCACAGCAGCGACAGCAGCGAGGCCAGCAGGGGGTAGAGGGGAACCAGCCAGGCCGTCTGGGCGAGGAACAACGTCATGGAGACCGCAGGAGCGCTCGGGGAGAGGCGTGGCGTGGCGCGTGAGGCTAGGGGGCGGATCCAGCGGCTGGGCAGGCTCGTTACGAAGGAAAGCGTTATCGGACCCACAAGCGGCGTTGATCGGCACTGCGCGAGCCGCTCAGGGCTGGGAGGATGGAATCCCCGGGAACCGTGCCGATGGCCTGCCCACACTGCGGTTGCCACCTCGTGTCCAGGGCCGACCCTTCTACCGAGAGCGGATCCCGCGGCGGCGCTTCCCGCGGCGCCCTGGTCTGCAGCCGCTGCGCCCATCCGATCGAGCAGCGGCTGGATCCGGCGAGCCGGCGGCTACGGCTGGCCCATACCGCCACCTTGCTGTCGCTGGTGCTGGCCGGCGGCGTGCTGTTCACCCTGTCGGCCCTGCACGACGCGCGCGTGCCCCCACCGGAGCCAGCCGAGACCAGCAACGGGGAGGCCGATGGCGACGGCTGAGCCGCGATCGGCCTGACAGGGCGGAACCAACCGCCCCCCGCCGACTACCGCCGCCACCAGAGCCACACCAGCACCGCCACGGCTGCCAGCACGATGAGGCCGGCGAACAGGCCCGCACCGACCGGCTCCAGCCAGGCCAGCACCCGGCCGTACTGCGATCCCAGCGCCAACCCGGCCAGGGTCAGGGCTGACACCCACAGCAGGCTGCCGGCAGCGGTCCAGGCCAGGAACGCCGGCTGGGGCATCAGCTCGATGCCCGCAGGCACCGACACAAAGGTGCGCACCCCAGGGATCACCCGTCCCCAGAACACCACTGCGGCGCCATGGCGGCCGAACCAGCGGCGGCTGGCGGCAAGAACGGCCGGGCTGAAACCCAGCCAGGTGCCGTGGCGGGCGGCGAAGCGCTCCAGCCGCCGCTCGTTGATCAGCCGCCCTAGGCCATACCAGCACCAGGCCCCCAGCACGCTGCCGAGCACACCGGCCAGGATCACCGGCACCAACTCCAGGCGCCCTTCGTGCACGAGGAAGCCGGCGAAGGGCAGGATCAGCTCCGCCGGCATCGGCGCCACCACGGTTTCCAGCAGCATCGCCACAACGATGGCGGCATACCCAAGCAGCGGGCTGGCCTCGGCGGCTTGGCCCAGCAGACGCGGCACGGCGGTGAGCCAGTCGACCATCGAGGAGCTCAGGCGTCGCTGTGGTTGCGCCGCCGCAAACCACGCACCACTTTGTCGAGTTCGAGGTAGACGAAGAACACCGCACTCACGCCCACGCAAAGCCCGAGATCGGCCGCGGGCAGGGGGGTGGTGCCGAAGAAGGAGGCCAGGGGCGGCACGTAGAGCAACGACAGCTGCAGGGCCGAGGTGAGCAGCACCGCCCACAGCAGCCAGGGGTTGGAGAAGGGCGGCACCTGCCACAGGGGCCGCTCACTGCGGGCCGAGAGAGCGTGCCCCATCTGCGCCAGGCAGAGGGTGGTGAAGACGATCGTCTTCCAGTCGAGGCCCTGGCGGTGCGCATAGAGCATCAGGGCGATCACGAAAATCGCAAAGACAACGCCCACGCGAAGGATGTAGCGGCCGACGCCGCGGGCGAAGATCGATTCCCCCGGCACCGCGGGCGGCCGGTCCATCAGGCCGTCCTCGGCCGGCTCAAGCGCCAGGGCCAGGGCCGGCACCCCATCGGTGACGAGGTTCATCCAGAGGATCTGCAGGGGGGTCATCGGCACCCCTACCAGGCCCACCAGAGGCGCGGCGGCGATCGTGATCAGCTCGCCGACATTGCTGCCGAGGATGTATTTCACGAAGCGGCGGATGTTGGCGTACACCAACCGCCCCTCCTCCACGGCATTCACGATCGTGGCGAAGTTGTCGTCGAGCAGCACCATGTCGGCGGCCTCCTTGCTCACCTCGGTGCCGGTGATCCCCATCGCCACGCCGATATGGGCCTGCTTCAGGGCCGGGGCGTCGTTGACGCCATCGCCGGTCATCGCCACCACCTCGCGGCGGGCCTGCAGGGCGCGCACGATGCGCAGCTTCTGCTCGGGTGGCACCCGGGCGAACACGCTGCACTCGGCCACCCGCTGCTGCAGGGCGGCGTCGTCGAGGGCTTCGAGTTCGCGGCCGATCGCCACGGCCCCGCCAGGTTTGGCAAGGCCGATGCCGGCGGCGATCGCCCGGGCGGTGAGCGGATGGTCGCCGGTGATCATCACCGGGCGGATGCCGGCGTGGCGGCAGCGGGCGACGGCTTCGGGCACCTCGGGGCGGGCGGGGTCGAGCTGGGCCATCAGGCCAAGCCACACCTGGCTTTCCAGCTCGCGCTCCGGGCTGGCGTGGTGGGGGGCGCAGGCGAAGGCGAGCACCCGCAGGCCGGCCGCGGCCAGCTCGCGGGCCTGTTCCAGCCACCACTGACGCTGGGCCTCGTCGAGGCGGGCTACGCCGCCTCCATCGAGCCAGCGATCGCAGGTGGCCACGATCACCTCGGGCGCGCCCTTGCTGAGCAACAGCACCGAGGATCCCTCCGCCACCTGTCCCAGGGGCGCCTGCAGACGGCCCTGGGGATCGGCCACCCACACCGCCATCAGCTGGCGCTCGGAGCTGAAGGGAATCTCGGCCTGGCGGGGGTAGCGCTCGCGCAGATCGAAGCCATCGAGACCGGCCTTGGCCGCCGCCACCACCAGCGCCCCCTCGGTGGGGTCGCCGAGGATCTCCCAGCCGCTGTCGCTCTGGAGCTGCAGCTCGGCATCGCTGCAGAGGGTGCCGGCGGCAAGCAGCAGCTCGCGGCCGCCCTTCACCAGGCCGGGCCTGGCACCTGCGGGGGCCGCCAGGGGCCGGGGCGTGAAGCTTCCCACCGGTTCATAGCCCTGGCCCCCCACCCGCACGGCCTCGGTGCCGCAGCGCAGCTCCTCCACCACCTGGCGGTTCTGGGTGAGGGTGCCGGTCTTGTCGGAGCAGATCACCGTGACGGAGCCGAGCGCCTCCACCGCCGGCAGGCGGCGGATCAGGGCGGCGCGCTGCACCATCCGCTGGGTGCCGATCGCCAGGGTGACGGTGATCACCGCCGGCAGCCCCTCGGGCACGATCGCCACCGCCATCGAGAGGGCCACCTCGAGCAGGTTGAGCAGCTGCTGCTTCATCAGCAGGCCCAGGGCCATCACCACCGCCACCAGGGCCAGGGCGGAGACCACCAGCACGTTGGCCAGGCCATCGAGGCGCTCCTGGAGCGGTGTGGATTCGCCACCGGCGGAGCTGATCAGCTCGGCGATCTGGCCCAGCTCGGTGGCCATGCCGGTCTCGGTGACCAGAGCGATGCCGCGACCCCGCGCCACCTCGGTGCCCTGGAACAGACAGTTGCGGCGGTCGAGCACAGGGGTATCGCGCTCCAGCAGCAGCTGGGCCTGCTTGGCCACCACCTCCGCCTCGCCGGTGAGGGCGGCCTCCCGCAGGCCCAGCTCGGCCACCTCCAGCACGCGAGCGTCGGCCGGCACCCGGTCGCCAGCCTCGAGGCGGATCAGGTCGCCGGGCACCAGCCGCTCGCTGCTCAGGCGCTGCCACTGGCCGTCGCGGCGCACCTGCACCTGGGGCTGGGCCATCTGCCGCAGCGCCAGCAGGGCCTTCTGGGCGCGGCTCTCCTGCAGATAGCCCAGCAGGGCATTCAGCAGCACGATCAGCACGATGGCGATCGCGTCTTTGGGAAATTTCTGCTCCACCATCGCCACCCCCGCCGAGACGGCGGCGACGGCCAGCAGCATGATCAGCATCACATTGCTGAACTGGTCCCAGAGGATGCGCAGGTTGCTGCGGCCGGCGGCCAGCTCCAGCCGGTTGGCGCCGTAGCGCTCCAACCGCCGGGCCGCCTCGGCGCCGCTGAGGCCATCCAGGCTGGCTTCCAGCCGCTGCAGGCATTCCTCCGTTGGCAGCGCGTGCCATTCGCGGGCGGGCGGCAGCCCCCCCTTGACGGGAATGGAGGCAGATGGGGGCGCCATGGCAGCAGCAAAGAATGGGGGGAAGCTAGGGCGTCCCCCCATCCCCGTAGGTTGCAGATGGCCCCCCCGCGCCGGCACGGCATGGCCCGCTCCTCGCTGCTTCAGTCGCTGCAACGGCTGGTGATCGGGCGGCCGCTGCCCACCAGCGCCCACCACGAGGAGCGCTACAGCAACGCCGAGGCCCTGGCGATCCTCAGCTCCGACGCCCTCTCCTCGGTGGCCTACGCCACCCAGGAGATCGTGCTGGTGCTGGGCCTGGCGGGGGCTGCGGCCCTGCCGTCCACGCTGCCGATCACGGCCCTGATCGTGGCGCTGATGCTGATTGTGGCCACCAGCTACCGGCAGACGATCCAGGCCTACCCGCACGGCGGCGGCTCCTACCGCGTGTCGCAAGAAAACCTCGGGGCAATCCCCGGGCTGGTGGCCGGCGCCTCGCTCTCGATCGACTACGTGCTCACGGTGGCGGTGAGCGTGGCGGCGGGGATCGCCGCCCTCACGTCGTACTTCCCGTTTCTGGAACCGGAGCGGGTGCCGCTCTGCCTGCTGGCGGTGCTGCTGGTGATGATGGCCAACCTGCGCGGGGTGAGCTCCAGTGCGCGGCTGCTGAGCCTGCCCACCTATCTGTTCATGGCGATGGTGGTGACCCTGCTGGTGGCCGGCGGGCTGCGCACGCTGACGGGACAGCTGGAGCCGCTGAGCACGGCCCTGCAGCAGAGCCGCCTGGAGGCCGCCCATGGCGGCGACCTGGCGGCCATCACGCCGCTGCTGCTGATGCGGGCCTTCAGCTCCGGCTGCGCCGCCCTCACCGGCATCGAGGCGATCAGCGACAGCGTCGCCGCCTTCCGGCCGGTGGAATGGCGCAACGCCCGCCGCGTGCTCACGGTGATGGTGCTGATGCTGGCGCTGATGTTCAGCGGCATCAGCGCCCTGGCGCACCAGAGCGGTGTGGTGGCGGTGGAGAACGGGCCCACGCTGCTCTATCAGCTGGGGGAGCGGATCTTCGGCAACGGCGCCCTGCTGGCGCTGCTGCAGCTCTCCACCCTGCTGATCCTGCTGCTGGCGGCCAACACCGCCTATGCCGATTTCCCGCGGCTGGGGGCCTTCCTGGCCCGCGACGGCTACATGCCGCGGCAGCTGGCCTCGCTCGGCGATCGGCTGGTGTTCAGCAATGGCATCTACGCCCTGAGCGGCTTCGCGGCGCTGCTGCTGATCGCCAGCCGCGGCAGCGTCAGCCGGCTGATCCCGCTGTACGCGGTGGGGGTGTTCCTGAGCTTCAGCCTCTCCCAGGCGGGGATGGTGGTGCACTGGTGGCGGCAACGCGGGCCCCGCTGGCGCGGCAAAGCGGTGGTGAACGGCGTCGGCTGTGCGATCACCTCGCTGGTGGGGGTGGTGCTGCTGATCACGAAATTCACGCAGGGGGCCTGGCTGGTGGTGCTGGCGATCCCGCTGCTGATCGCGCTGTTCCTGCGCATCCACCGCCACTACGGGCAGGTGGCGCGGCGGCTGCGTCTGGCCCGCGACGTGCGCCTGAAGCTGCCGCCACCCCCCGCCGCCGGCGGCACCCCCACGGTGGTGCTGGTGGGCCAGCTGCACAGGGGCACATTCGAGGCGATCCGCTTCGCGCGCACGATCGCCAGCGATCTGGTGTGCGTGCATGTGGACCTCTCGGGCGGGGAGCACACCCAGGCCTTCCGCGACAACTGGCAGCGGCAGGTGCCCGAGGTGCGGCTGGAGGTGCTGGATTCGCCGTACCGATCACTGGTGGAGCCGGTGAGCTCCTTCGTGAAGGCGTTCGAGCAGCGCCACCGCAAGGACAGCCAGCACTTCTGCGTGGTGGTGCTGCCGGTGTTCGTGACGCGCTACCGCTGGGAGAACCTGCTGCACAACCAATCCACGATCCTGCTGCGCAACGCGCTGCGGGCCCAGGGCACGCGGGTGCTGACGACGGTGGGCTTTTATCTCTGAGGGCCGGGATCCGCCGGGGCGGCAGGGACCCAAGCCCCCTCTCCTGACCAAGTTTCCCATCGGTAAACCGGGATTTACAGTGCTCACGCCGCCGCCCCCGCCCATGGCCTCCTTCCTGCAGGTCGCCGCCACGCCCCCCGGGATGATCACCCTGGTGGTGTTCGCTGGGTCGATCCTGCTGTTCGTCACCGGCTGGCTGGCGCCGGAGGTGGTGGGGCTGCTGGCCGCCGCGCTGCTGGTGGCCTTCCGGGTGCTCAAGCCCGACGAAGCGGTGCAGGGCTTCGGCAGCCCGGCGCTGATCACGCTGATGGGGCTGTTCGCCGTTTCCGCCGGCCTGTTCCGCAGCGGCGGCCTCGATCGCCTGCGGGCCCTGATCGGCTCCGACGCCGTGCGCAGCCCGCGCCGCATGATCGCGCTGCTGGTGGGGGTGGTGGGGCCGGTGTCGGGATTCATCCCCAACACGCCGGTCGTGGCCACGCTGCTGCCGGTGCTGGAGGGCTGGTGCCACCGGCGTCGCGTCTCCCCCTCGAAGGTGCTGCTGCCGCTCTCCTTCGCCACGGTGCTCGGCGGCACGATCTCCCTGCTGGGCACCTCCACCAACCTGCTGGCCAGCGACGTGAGCCGCCAGCTGGGCTACGGCTCGCTGGAGCTGTTCAGCTTCACCGCCATCGGCATTCCGGTGTGGCTGCTGGGCAGCCTGTACATGCTCTTGGCCAGCGACCGGCTGCTGCCCGACCGCGGCCTCGACCAGGACGACCTGCTGGGCGGCCTGGCCCGCGAGGGCTACCTCACCGAGGTGCTGATCCCCCTGAACTCCGAGCTGATCGGCCAGAGCCTGCATGCCAGCCGCCTGCAGCGCCGCTTTGACGTGGACGTGCTGGAGCTGCAGCGCGGCAACGAGATCTTCGGCGCGCCACTGGCGGAGCGGGTGCTGCAGGGGGGCGACCGGCTGGTGCTGCGCTGCAACCGCGAAACGCTGCTGCGGCTGCAGCAGGAGCACACGGTGGTGCTCTCGCCGGCGGGCGAGCAGGAGGAGGCGATCCAGGAGCTGTCGCGGCCGGAGGTCACCACCCAGCGGATCGTGGAGGTGCTGCTGCCCAACGGCTCCACCCTGGCCGGCGCCAGCCCACGCGACCTGCGCTTCCGGCAGCGTTACAACGCCACCTTGATGGCGGTGCGGCGCGGCAACCAGGTGCTGCGCGAGCGGCTGGGGCGGCTGGTGCTGCAGGCCGGCGACGTGCTGCTGCTGCAGGCGCCGGTGGATGCGATCCGCGGCATGCAGGCCAACAACGACCTGGTGCTGCTCGACGAACTGGAGAAAGACCTACCCACCACCAACCGCAAATGGGTGGCGGTGACCGTGGCGGCGCTGGTGATCCTGCTGCCGCTGTTCCATGTGTTGCCGCTGCTGGCGGCGGTGCTGCTGGCCGTGGCGGCGATGGTGGCCACCGGCTGCCTGCGGCCCGGCGAGCTGCAACGCTCGGTCCGCTGGGATGTGATCCTGCTGCTCGGCTCGCTCTCCTGCTTCTCGGTGGCGATGCAGAAGACGGGACTGGCGGAGGCCCTGGCCGGCGACCTGCTGCAGTCGCTGCGGGGCTGGCCCGCTTATGCGGTGCTGCTGGTGGTGTTTGTGCTGGCGCAACTGTTCACCGAAGCCCTCAGCAACGGCACCACGGTGGTGCTGCTGATGCCAATCGCCACCGAGCTGGCCAAGGGCCTCGGCCTGCCACCGATGGCGTTCATCTACGCAATCGTGTTTGCCGCCAGCCAGAGCTTCCTCACGCCGATCGGCTACCAGACCAACCTGATGGTGTTCGGCCCGGGTCGCTACCGCTTCCTCGACATGACCCGCTACGGGGCACCGCTCACGCTTGGCCTGGCGCTGGTGGTGCCATGGCTGATCTGCCGGTGGTTCGGGATCTAGCCGTCATCCGTCGGCGGCGCTGAACCGCCGCCGATGCCGTAGCGAATCCCCGAAGGAGAGCAGCAGCAGCACCACGCCGATCAGACCGGTGAGCCACTCCGGCACCGCCAGCCCGAAGCGGGCCAGCGCCACGCCCGCGAGCATCAACAGGCCGAGGGCGCCGATCGCGTAGTGGGCGCCGTGCTCGAGAAACACCAGCTGATCGAGCGCCTTTTCGCGGCTGAGCATCAGCGTCAGCGAGCGGATGAACAGGGCCCCCAGACCGAGGCCGGTCATGATCAGCAGCAGGTTGGAGGTGATCGCGAAGGCTCCGATGGTGCCATCGAGGCTGAAGGAGGCATCGAGCAGCTCCAGATAGAGCAGGCTGGCCAGGCCGCCGCCGGCCGCCACCCGGGCCCCGGCCTGCTCCTCATCGCCGAAGGCCTCGGCCAGCGACGTGCTCAGCAACTGCAGCACCAGGCCGAGCACGCCGGCGATCATCACGTCGGCCCGCTGCGGACCCGGCAGGGCCAGGTCGATGCCGAGCAGCAGCAGCAGCGCCAGAGCCACCTCAAGGGCCTCGATGCGCCCGGCGGCGCTCAGGCGTCGCTCCAGCGGCCGCACCCAGTGCAGCGTCTTGGCCTCATCGAAGAAATAGCGCAGAAACACCATCAGCAGGAACATGCCGCCGAAGGCCAGGATGCGCGGCTCAGCCAGCTCCAGCAGCTCGCGGTAGTGGGCGGGATGGTGGAGGGCGGCATCCATGGCCTCGCCCAGTCCCACCCCACCGGCCAGCGCCACCATCAGCAGCGGCCCGACAAAGCGCACGCCGAACACCGGAATCACCAGGCCCCAGGTGAGGAAGAAGCGCTGCTGGCCGGGTGTGAGCCGATCGAGCACGCGCGCGTTCACGACGGCGTTGTCGAAGGAGAGGGAGATCTCCAGCACCAGGAGCACCAGCGTCACCCAGGCGGCCTGGGGCCCGAGCCAGCCGAGCACCACGCTGAGGCCCACGGCGCTGCAAAGCAGGGGGAAGAGCAGGTAGCGGAGGGTGCGCCGCTGCAGGGTGGGCAACATCGGCTGGAGGCAGCTGGCCCCATGATCGTCGCCGGCCGCTTCGGCGCCCTCAGGCGGCCGCCAGGGGCTGCGGCTCCGCCCGCCGCCGCAAGCGCCCCTGGGCCCAGAACGCCGGCAGGGCATAGAGGCTGCTGTAGATCGCCGGCCCCCACAACCAGCCCTGCTGCTCCAGCATCCAGCTGCAGAGCAGCGGCGCCGTGCCGCCGCAGAACGCCATCGCCAGGCTGTAGGCCAGCGAGAACACCGTGCAGCGGCGATCGGCGGGCACGCTCTCCAGCACCAGGGCCCCCTGGCCCCCCATTGTGGCGAACACCGGCAGCACCGCCAGCAGCTGGCCCGCCGCCAGGCCGCGTGCCCCGCCGAACTGGGCCAGGCCAAGGGACAGCGGCGTGATCACGAGCAACAGCCTGTGGCCCAGCCCCACCGCCCGCAGCGCGCCGAGCCGGTCGCACAGCCAGCCGCCGAACAGCACCGCCAGCAGGCCGAGGCTCTGGGTAGCGGCGGTGATGGCATTCACGAGCGCCGGATCGCCCACGCCATGGAAACCCTCGCCCGCGGCGGGCTGGCTGTGGAACTCCACCAGATAGATGAACAGCACGTAGAACACAACGCTGGCGAAGGCCACCAGCGCGCCGATCTCGAGCAGCAGCATCCCCTGGCCGGCCAGGGCCGCGCCGACCCCGTCCGGCGTGGATGGTCCGGCGGACTCCGGCGCTGGCTCCAACGTTTCCGGCATGCCGCGGCGCAGCAGCAGCCCCAGCAGGGCCACCACGGCGCCGGCGGCGAAGGGAAGCCGCCAGGCCCAGCGCAGCAGCGCCTCCTCCCCCAGCCAGGCCGCCAGCAGCGCCACGCTCAGGGCCCCGAGCAGGAAGCCCACCTGGCCGCCGGCCACCGCCAGCGAGGCCAGCAGCCCCTGGCGGCCGGGTGGCGCCGCCTCGCTGGCGTAGGTGATCGAGCCGGTGTATTCGGCGCCGAGCGAGAGGCCCTGCAGCAACCGCAGGCCCACCAGCAGCGCCGTGGCCCCCAGCCCCCAGCGTTCCGCCGTGGGCAGCACGGCGATCCCAGCACTGGCGCCACCCATCAGGGTGATGCTGATGCTGAGCATGGTGCGGCGGCCGAGGCTGTCGCCCACCGGACCGAGCAGCAGGCTGCCCACCGGCCGCATCAGGTAGCCGGAGGCGAAGACGGCGAGAGCGGCGATCACGGGCCAGGCGCCGCTGCTGTCGGGGAAGAAGGCGCGGCCGAGCGGTCCGGCGAGGTAGCCGAAGACGGCGAAGTCGTACCACTCCAGGGCGCTGCCGATCAGGGCGGCCAGGCCGGCGGTGCGGCGCTCGGCGGGCGTCAGGGCCGTGGCCGTTCCTCCTCCAGGGCCCCCCGCTCCAGGGCCCCCGACTCCAGCCGCTCCAGCAGCCGCGGCACCAGCAGCGTCACGGCCACCAGCACCAGCGCGCCGATGCCGAACTCGACCACCCCCTTCACCATGCGCTCAAAGGGAATCCAGCGGCCGCCCAGCCAGGCCAGGCTCACCATCGTGGCGGCCCAGAGGCAGGCGCCGGCGGCATTGCAGAGCAGGAAGCGGCGGTAGGGCATGCCCACGGCGCCCGCCATCGGCCCGGCGATCACCCGCAGCACCGCCACGAAGCGGCCCAGCAGCACGGATTTGCCGGCATGGCGCAGGAAGCGCTCGCGCAGCCGCGCCATCTGCTCAGGCGACTGGCGCAACAGGCCGCCCACCCGCAGCAGCAGCGACCAGCCGGCGCGGCGACCCACCCAGTAGCCGAGGTTGTCGCCGAGGATCGCGCCAGCGGCGGCGGCGCCCATGACCCCAAGCACCTGCAGCTGGCCGCTGCCCGCGGCATAGCCCCCCAGCAGCGTGACGGTTTCGCCGGGCAGGGGCAGGCCCGCGTTCTCCAGCAGCATCGCCGCGAAGATCACGCCGTAGCCCCAGTGCTGCAGCCAGCCGCGCAGGGTGTCGGCGTCGAGGGCATCAAGCAGGGCCAGGGGCAGCTCCATGGGGGCAAAGCCCGGCGCGGAAAAGAGACCCAGAGGCTACAGATTCAGGAGCCGGAGCCGGGAAGGGCGGCCTCAGGGTGGCGCTGCTTGCGCCAGCGCAGCACCGTCCAGGTGAGGAAGGCCAACAGCAGCGGCAGCCCAGCCACCAGAAGCACCAGGCGGTATTCGTCCACCAGGGTGGGGGCCTGGTTGAGCAGCAGCTGTTCGCCGAGGTAGAGGCCGTAGAGGACCACGAGGATGCCGCCCTCGAGGCGGGTGATCACGCCCTGGGTCCAGAAGATCGGCAGGCAGGCGATCGTGGTGAGCACCATGATCGGGAAATCGCGGCTGATCATCACCGGATCCACCGCCAGACCCTCCCGGCCGGACACGGTGGCGCAGAGGCCGAGGATCACCAGCTGGTTGAGCAGGTTGCTGCCCACCACATTGCCGATGGCCAGCTCGGCTTTGCCGCGATAGGCAGCCACCAGGGAGGTGACCAGCTCCGGCATCGAGGTGCCTGCGGCCACGATGGTGAGGCCGATCACCGTGGTGCTCACCCCAAGCGACAGTGCTACTGCCGTGGCGCCCTTCACCAGCAGCTGGGAACCAGCCACGAGCAGAACCAGGCCCCCGGCGAGCTTGAGGGCGGCAACCGGCGGGGTAGCCCGCTCCGCATCATCAATCTCGTTCACTTCATCGGGATTCTCGCCGGCGGTGCGCATCTCCCACACGATGTTCATCACCGTGGCCACCAGCAGGGCCACACCGGCCTGCCAGGTGACCCGGCCGCCGGAGGCCATGCCCCACACCGCCATCGACACGCCCAGCAGCAGGGGCACATCGCGCTTCACCAGGCGGCTCTTCACCCGCAGGGGCACGATCACCGCGCTCAGACCCAGCACCACGAGCACGTTGAAGATGTTGCTGCCCACGATGTTGCTCACGGCCAGATCGTCGGCACCCGCCACGCCCAGATTCCCCTGGATGGTGGAGATGAGGCTCACGAACAGCTCCGGCGCA
>JBKDSQ010000048.1:0-97227 GCA_046340895.1 Synechococcaceae cyanobacterium
GCCATTCGCTCGGAGGGCTCACGGCGCTGCTGGCGGCGGGCATCGCCCCCCAGCCTGGATTGCAGGGCCGTTGCCGCACAGCTCTGGAACGCCTGCCGATCCATAACCCCTCCCGCCTGATTCAGTGCCAGCTGCCGGAGCGGGCCCTGCCCCCTCCCTCCCGGCCGCCCGCCGACCTGCGGGGCCTGGTTCTCTTCAATGGCTTCGGCAGCCTGCTCTGGCCCGGCCAGGGGCTCGCCCGGTTGCCTGTGCCGGTGCTGATGGCTGGCGGCAGCCTCGATCTGGTCACCCCGCCGGTGGAGGAGCAGCTGGGGCTGTTCCTGCCGCCCGGGGATCCACGCAGCCGACTGGTGCTGGTGGAGGGCGGCAGCCATTTCTCACCGGTGCGGGTGGTGGACCGGGAGGAGGCGCTGTTTCGGTTGGGGAGTGAGTTGGTGGGGGTGGAGCCGCGCACGGTGCAGCGGCTGCTGCTGCGGGTGACGAGTGAGTTTCTGCAAAGCCTTGATCAGCCGCTTCTGTTGCCTGCCCAGCGCCTTGAGCAGGAGGGGCTGAGCGCCTTTGTGCTGGATCCGTCGGCGGCGCGTCGTTGGTGGGCGCAGGTGCGCCCCTGAGATTTTGGCCGAATAGTAGGGAAAACGTTGACGCAGAATGCAGGGGGAAAAGGCATAAAAAGGTAATTATTCTGCTTGATTTTGGGTGTCAATCATCCGTGTGTGCATGGCTAAATTAGTCTCAGATTCTCAGTCAGCTCCCAGCCATGGCTGCACGACGAGCCGGTTCCAATCACGTTTTCGCGGGCGCGTTTCCGCTTTTGGCCCTTTCCTTCGGAGGTCTGCTCGGAGCAGGCCCAGTGGCTGCAGTCCCCGTGCCCACCACAGTCAGCATTCTGGCCGGAGATACGGGCTGGTATAGTGATAATCAAGAATTTTTCCCCCATGATATCGACAATACCGATTACATGGTCGGCTACATCGACCTGATCGGGAATGTGGATGCAGACAATGATGGGGTATTGGACGAAATTGATGTGGTTTTCCGTGATTTCTTTGTATTTGATCTGCCGGCCGCTCTCCCCGGCCAGGCTTTGCAGTCCGCTACTTTGCGTACCCGCAATTGGGAGGTGAATCCAGGTTCGCCCTACAGTTATGTGCAGACGGTCGGCATTTACGGGGTGATGGACACCATTGCCAACTTGGTAGATGGCAACAGCAGCATTGATAAGCTGGGCCGGGGGCCGGTTTATGGCCAAGCGGTTTTCTATGGATCGGAAGATCCGGAGGCAAGTACTTCGTATTCGCTCAATGCCGCTGCGCTACAGCTTCTTAGTGATTCTCTTGGTGGCCAGATTGCATTCAGTGGGCGTAGTGATAAGGAGGTTGGCGGTGGAACCCAGGGCGTGTATGTGTACGGGTTCAGTCAGAACAATGCCAATTTCCCTTCCGTATACCTTGATCTCAGCTTCGGCCCCCTGGCAGAGCCTGTGCCGGGTCCTCTGCCCCTGATCGGTGCCGGTGCAGCCTGGAGCTGGAGCCGCCGCCTGCGCGCTCAGAACCGGATGCGTGGATCGAGCAGCGCCACCAGCAGATCCACCACTACCGTGACCACCACCACCAGCGCGGCAACCACCACCACGATCCCCTGAACCAGGGGATAGTCGCGTTGGGCGATTGCCTCCTGCAGCCGGAAGGCAATCCCCGGCCACGAGAAGGTCACTTCGATCAGCAGGGCTCCGCCAATCAGCGAGGCCACCGTGATGCCGGTAATCGTGAGCACTGGCAGCATCGCATTGGGCAGCGCATGGCGAAGCACCACACGCCGTTCGCTCAGACCCCTGCTGCGTGCGGCCTCCACGTAGTCGGAGCCGAGGGCGCGGCGCAGGTTGAGCCGCAGGGCATTGGTGAAGATGCCGCTGAGCAGAAGTCCGAGAGTGGCGGCAGGCAGCGCCAGGTGGCGCACCGTACCGGCGAGCTGGGCCAGGTCGCCAGCCCTCAGGCTGTCGAGCAGATAAAACCCGCTCCCCTGCGGGGGCACGAGCGTGGCCGGGAAGCGGCCACCCACCGGCAGCCAGCCCAGCCACACCGCAAACACCAGCTGCGCCACCATCGCCGCCCAGAAGGGCGGCAGCGCGTAGGTGCCGATGCCGTAGAGCCGGCCGGCCAGATCCACTTTTCCTTCCGGACGGGCGATGCCGCTGAAGCCGATCGCCAGCCCCACCAGGGCGGCCAGCATCAGGGCCACCACCCCGAGCTCCAGCGAGGCCGGCAGGCTCTCACGGATCACCGCCAGCACCGGTTGCTGGCTGTTCTGGGACACCCCCAGGTCGCCCCGCAGCAGCTGGGAAAGGAAAGCGCCGTATTGCTCCATCAGAGGGCGATCCAGCCCGAGTTGGGCGCGCAGGGCGGCACGGGCGGCTTCGGGGGCGCGCGGGCCAAGCAGGGCGTCGATCGGATCCCCGGGGGCGACGCGCAGCAGCAGGAACACCAGCGTGGCGATCAGTCCGAGCATCACGGGTGCCAGCGCCAGCCGGGCGGCCACGTAGCGCAGCAGGTCGGTGCGGCGGCTCATCGATGCTCTCCTGCCGGAGCGGCGCGCAATTCTCCCAGCAGCACCCGCCCCGAGCCATCGAAACGCGGGCGGCTGATCGGCGGCCGGCTCCAGGCCACTGGCGCCACCAGCCAGATCGGCACGTAGGGGCTGGCGGCGGCGGTGCGCCGCTGGATGTCCTGCAGCAGCCGCAGGCGAGGGCTGCCACCGATGCGGCTGCTGCGCTGCAACGCTTCCTCCAGGCCCGGTTCGCTCCAGAAACTGCCGCTCAGGGCGCTTCCCCCAGCGCGGCAGCGGCTGCCCTCCGACTGGTCACACCCGAGCAGGGGTACCAGGTAGTTGTCGGCATCGGGATAGTCGCCCACCCACTCCAGCTGGATCATCGGGAACACGCCCTTGTCGAGCTGGGAGTAGGCCGTGGTCGACTCCATGCCGTTCACCTCCAGGTCCACACAGTCGCCCAAGTCGCGGCGCAGCTGGGCCTGCCAGGTGAGGGCGAACAGGCGGTCGCTGGGGATGTCGGAGCGGAAGGTGAGCGGCAGGCGCAGGCGGCGTCCCTGGCAGTAGCCAGCCTGGCGGAAGAGGTTTCGGGCCGCCTCCGGGTTGTACTCCGGCCAGGCATGGGGGGAGGAGCCGGGAACGGTGGGGGGTAGCAGCTCGCGCAACGGCGGGCGCAGCCCCAGGCTCACCCGCTGGCTGATCGTGCGGCGATCGAGGCTGCGGGCCACGGCCTGGCGCAGCCGCGGATCCTGCAGTGGCGGCTGATCGGAGAGCAGCGAGAGGAAACCGATCTCCAGGGCCGGTCCGACGGCCTCTCGCAGCCTGCCGGCCAGGGCATCGCGGTGCAGAGCCTGCTGGTGGTCAATCTCCAGGCTGCTGGAGAGCAGCACATCCACCTCGCCGCTGCGCAGGGCGCCGAACAGGGCGGTGGAGTTGCTGAGGGTCACCAGCTCCAGGCCGCGGTTGAAGGGGCGGCGGCCCCAGTACCGCGGCCAGGGGGTGAGGCGCTGCTTCGGGCCGCTGAAGTACGAGAGCCGGTAAGGGCCGGTGCCCACGAAGCGCTCGGACAGGGGCTTGTCGCGGTGGCGGGAGTAGGCGGTGGGGGAGACAGGGGTGAGGAAGATGGCGCTGAGCAGGCGTGGCAGGGGGCTGAACGGCCGCTTCAGCTGCAGTTCGAGCTCGTGGCTGCCCGTAACGCGCACGGCGGCCACCGGGCCGCTGAGCTGGTAGCCGAGCGTGCCGATCGCCATGAAGCGCCGCAGCGAGAAGGCCATCGCCTCGGCGTCGAAGGCGGTGCCGTCGTGGAAGACCACGCCGCGGCGCAGGGGAATCCGCGCCCGCAGGCCATCGGCGCTCAGCTGCGGCAGGGCGGTGGCCAGGCGCGGTTCGAGGCGGCCGTCGTCGCGGATGGCGTAGAGGGGGTCGCCCAGGGCGCTCAGCACCTGCAGCTGCCCCACCCTCGAGGCCTGCGCAGGGTCGAGACTGTCGATGCGGCTGCGGCTGGCCACGATCACCGTGCCCTCGTTGCGGGGGGGCTGGCAGCCGACCAGCGGGATGGCCAGGCCCACGGCCAGGGCGAGGGGAAGGGGCCTGCGCCGGCGAGGCAGAGGGCTCACGGGGAGGGAAACGGCGGCCTGGGGTGGGAGCAAGCCCGGGGGCAGCGGGTGCGGCCCATTCAAGGGCAGCGCCGGTGGCCTCAGGAATGGGGCCAGGCGGCCTGGTGCTGGCGCGGCGCCACCACCGTGGGGCCGGAGCCCTGCAGCTGGGCCAGCCCCATCTCGAACACCGGCGAGCCGTGCCGGGCCAGGGGCCAGCGCCGTAGCCAGCAACGGTCGCGGCCGGGATCAACGCTGATCACCTGGTACAGCTGCTGGGCATCGGCCTGGGGAGCCAAGGCGTTCAGGCGGATGCAGTCCCCCTGGTGGAGCCTGGTGGTGCTGCGGGTCATGGGTGTGGGCCGGGGGGAGTGGCGGGGTGGCGCGTGAATCGGGCCCTCACCTTTTCGGGCTGGCCGCGGCGGAGTTGTCCAATGTGGACAATTCCTCGGCGCGGGTGAGAGGACGGTGACGCTTCCAGCCTCACCCGCCGAGGTGCCCGGCCGCCAGGCCTGGCTGATCGGAATGGCTGATGGCGCTGATCAGGGCATGCCGCAACTCAGAGAGTGCGCAAACAGGCGGCCACGGCCCGCACGTCCGGCAGCCCTTCGATCGCCGCCAGTGCCTGGCGGAAGCTGGCTTCCACCACCTCGTGCGTGACCACCACGATCTCGGCCGCATCCTCGCGGCTCTCGAACTGCACGATCGACTGGATCGATACGCCGGCATTGCCAAAGCAGCTGCCGATCCTTCCGATCACTCCGGGTTCATCGCGGGTGACCAGGCGGATGTAGTTGCGGTGGCGGGTGCGGGCCCCGTCCACCAGGGTGCAGCGCCGCCAGCTGGCAGCCGCCAGCAGTGGGTCGAGGCTGGCGCCGGGCTCACCGCCGCCCACCTGGCGGATGCCGGCGATGTTGAGCAGGTCGGCCACCCCGGCCGAGGCGGTGGGCCCGGCGCCGGCCCCCGGTCCGTAGAACATGACCCGACCGACCGGGTCGCCTTCCACCAGGATGGCGTTGTGGACCCCGTTCACCCCTGCGAGCGGATGCTGGCGGGGCAACAGGGTGGGGTGCACGCGCACATCGAGAGGCAGCGGGGCTTCGTCGAGACCGGGCAGGGAGGCCGCACCGGCTTCCTGCTCCACCCGCTCCGCCACCGCCACCAGCTTCACCACGAAGCCCAGCTGGGCGGCGTAGGCCACGTCGCGGCTGTCGAGCCGGTCGATGCCTTCGGTGGAGATCCGCTCGCGCGGCACCGGCCCGCCGTAGGCCAGCCCCGCCAGGATCGCGATCTTGTCGGCCGCATCGCCGCCCTGCACATCGGCCGCTGGATCGGCTTCGGCATAGCCCAGTCGCTGGGCATCGGCCAGCACGTCGGCGTAGGCGGCCCCCTCCTCGGCCATGCGGCTGAGGATGTAGTTGGTGGTGCCGTTGATGATGCCGCTCACCCGCTGGATGCGGTTGCTGCCCAGCGACTGCTTCAGCGGTTCGATGATCGGGATGCCGCCGCCCACCGCCGCCTCGATCAGCACATAGACGCCCCGGGCGCTGGCGGCCGCGGCGATCTCCTCGCCATGGCGGGCGATCACCGCCTTGTTGGCGGTGACGACAGGCTTGCCGGCGGCGATCGCCCGCAGGATCAGCGAGCGGGCCGGCTCCAGCCCCCCCATCACCTCCACCACGATGTCGACCGTGGGATCGTCGACCACCTCTTCGGGGCTGGTGCACAGGCAGGCGGGGGGCAGGCTCAGCGGGCGGGGACGCTGCAGGTCCCGCACCGCCACCCGGCGCAGCGCCAGGGAGCCCACCAGCGGGTGGCGGCCCTCCGGGCTGGCCAGGATCGCCGCGACCCCGGCGCCCACCGTGCCCAGCCCAAGCAAGCCGACACCGATCGTCATGGGGAGCTGCGACGCAATCGCGCGATCCTAGAAATCGGCCGGACCGGCAGGAGCGGCCAGTTGGCGGGCCTGGGCCTGCATGGTGCGGAAGATGTTGAGAAAGCCGTTGGCCCGCGACGGGGTGAGGCTGGCCTGCAGGCCGGTGGCCTCAAGGAATGCGGGATCAAGGCTTGCCACCTGGTCTGGAGTGAGGCCCTCCAAGCCTTCGATCAGCAGCGCCAACAGGCCCTTGGTGATCTGGGCATCGGAATCGCCCTGCCAGTGGAGATGGCCGTCCTCAAGACGGCCGACCACGTAGACCTGCGAGACGCAGCCCCGCACCTTGTAGGCCTCCTGGCGGAGGGGTTCTGGCAGCGGCTCGAGCTTCTTGGCCAGCCAGAGAACGTACTCATAGCGGCGTTTCGGATCGGCGCTGGCGCTGAGGCGTTCGACGATGCGATCGAGGGCGGGACTGCCCGTGCTCATGGGCTCAGCCGCGGCGCCGACGCAGGGCCAGGCCGCCGATCCCGAGGCCGCCGATCAGAGCCACAAGGCTGGCCTGCCGGGTGGCATCGGCCAGTTCGCTGCGACCGGCCGCCGGCGGTACGGCCCGGGCGGTGACGCTCGGCAGCTCCAGGTAATCGCGGTGACCTGGGCCGCCATCCACTTGCAACTCCCAATCGGGGCCGGCCTGGCGGGGCAGGGTGAAGGTGAGCTGGCCCGCGCTGTCGGTGCGGCCGAGTTCCAGGGGCTGGGCGCCGTTGGGGGGGGCCAGGCGCACAGCGGCGGCGACCACGGGTTGGCCGGTGGAAAAGCTTGACTGCAATCGCAGTTGATCGGCTTCGTTGGCGGCCGCGGCCAGGGGGGTGGCCTGCCCGTGATGATGCAGGTGCTCGAGGCTCGACTCGATGGCGTGGGCCCGGACCGGCTGCGGGGCAAGGGCCTGAGCCAGGAGCAGGGCCAGGGCGCCGGCCAGGGCCGGCAGCGAGAGGGTGACCATGGGAACGTTCAGGAAGCTTTCCAGCGGCTGTCGCTTGTGCGGCCCGCCTGCACCATGCGGGCCATCGAGCTCACCATCATCGACAGCGCGTCGTGGCTGTCGCCCCGGGCCTGCAGTTCGGCGGCCAGCACGCGCTCGGCGGCGGTGAGCCGGGGGGGATGCTCTGCCGGGCTGGCCTGGCTGCGGCTGGCTTCGCCGCGCAGAGCGGTGGCGGCATGGCTGGCGATCCGCTGCTGCAGGGGGCTGAGGTCCAAGGCAACCGGGGGCGTGCCCGGCGATCCTGGCAAATCGCGGCGGCAGGCGAGTGCCCACGCCCGGCGCATTTACGAGGTTGCAACGAAATTCACGGCGGCCGGGCCCGGGTCGGCGGCGTGGTGCACCCCGGTTTCGTCGAGCCAGCCGTGGAAGGGCACATCCCAGGGATCGCGCGGCAGCGGCGTGGGGCTGACGCAGGCCGCGGGCAGCACCGCCAGGGCGGGGACGGCGCCCCAGGCGGGGTCGGCCCGCAGGCGGTCGTACCAGCCGCCGCCGGAGCCGAGGCGGATGCCGGTGTGGTCGATGGCCAGGGCGGGCACCAGCAGCAGGGCCAGCTCGCTGGGCGCCAGGGGCGCAGGGCCGCCCGGTGCCGGCAGCGCCGGGCGGGGGATGGCGCAGGCATCGGGGGTGAGGGGATCGCCGGGGCGCCAGGGGAGGTAGAGCAAGCGCAGGCCGGGGCCAGGCCAGGCCTGCACCGCCGGCAGGGCCAGTCGCCCGGGGCTCTGGGCCTCCAGCGCCGCAGCCAGGGGGCGCAGATCCGGTTCGGAGCCCACCGGCCACCACAGCCCCAGGCGCCGGCCCGGTTGCAGCAGGGCCGGCAGCTCCCGTTGCCCCACCGCCAGGATTCCTTCTGCGGCCTGCCCCAGCGCCTCGCGCCGCTGCCGCCGAAACCGGGGTCGCAGCGCATCCTTGCTGGGGCTTGCCATCGGCATCAGCGCTGGAACCAGCCGGTGAGTGCCACCGCCAGGGCGTCGGCGGCGTCATCGGGACGGGGCGGCGTGTCGAGAGCCAGCTCCCGCATCACCGCCGCCAGCACCTCGTCTTTCTCGGCGTGGCCGTGGCCCGCCACCGCCAGCTTGATCTGCATCGGCGGAAACTCCAGCACCGGAATGGCGAAGCGCGCCAGGGTCATCAGCACCACGCCGCGCGCCTGCACCACCGCGATCGTGGTGCTGGAGCGGTAGAAGAAGAACTTTTCCACCGCCGCCTGCTGGGGCCGCCAACGGCGGATCAGCCAGCGCAGGTCGGCGGCGATCTCCACCATGCGCTCGCCTTCGCTGCGGCCTGGATCGGTGCGAATGATGCCGCAATCGAGCAGCCGCTGCCCGCTGGCCTCAGCCTCGATCACGCCGTAGCCAACGCGGGCCAGGCCGGGGTCGATGCCAAGGATGCGCAAGGCCCCAGCGCCAGATGAGCTGAACTGTAGGCAGGGCCGTCCAGCCAGGAACGGCCATGAAAAAGCCCCTCCCGCTTCCCGCGACGGGCGCGGGGCGGGAGGGACGCGGCGATCCACAGCCGCAGGCCGGGGCAATCAGCCCAGGCTGTGGCGCTGGCGCACGCGGCGGCGCAGGCGGCGGCTGAAGCCGAACGCTGTGCCGGCGCCGAGCAGGGGCAGGGGGCCGGGCACCTGGGTATATATGTTTTTGAAGGAACCCAGCACAGCGCCTTCGGGCACGCTGTAGAAGTCGCGGACCCAAAGAGTTTGGAGCGTGGATGGGAGCGGGAGGAAACCGCTCCTGCCGTCACCGGTGACAGTGATTTGGCTGATCAGGTTAGTGAATGCGTCGTCGCTGTAGATGCTCTTGGTGACGGAGGGATTGCCGACAGCTGATTCTACACTCAGCTCGACTGTCTTGAAGAACTGGAAGGGGGTGTTGAAAATATCAATCTTGTAGTCAAATACTCCGCTGGTGCCGCCTGCGGGACCCACCAGATCCTCGTCGAAGTCAACGTCCACTTCCCAGAGGTCGCTCACATAGCCGGGGGGCGGCAGGGGAATCCAGTCAAAGTCGATGGTGCCATTGCCTACGGTCGGCCCCTGAAGCAGGGTGATCTGCTTGTCGGAGGGAAGATCGGAGTCGTAGGGAACGTTCAGCTGGCAAGCAGGCGCATCAACGTTGGTCCCGAAGCTGCAGGGAGTGCTCAGGGCATGTGCCGGAGTGGCGCCGAGGCCGAGGCTTGCGAGACCCGCCACGGAGCTGCCGATCAGGAGGGCGCGCAGGGATGCGGGCGATTTGGTTGGGAAGCTGGACCCAGGAGTAGCGGAGCGAAGCATGATCGAAGATGACGGAAAGGATCGAATTGCTGATCCGGACCTCTGAAACGTAGGCGGCAATTGACGGGGTGAGGGGCAAAAATAAGTCTTTCATTCTTTATTTGACCTGATTCTGGCAGGGGTGCTCGGGTGCGATGGTCGCGTTGATCAAAACAGAGAAGAATGTGAGAGGGTCAAATGCGGAAACAGCGCTTTTTTCTTGGTTGAAGCGATGTTGCTTCTGCGCATCTTCTGAGATGGCTCTTCCAGATCCATGGCGTGGTCTCCGCTTCTGGGCGCATGGGGATGCGTTGCCCGGAGCTCTCGGCAGTCTTGTGATCACGCAGATTTGCTTGATTCAGGCATGACTCGCTGGTTTGCGGCCTGGCTATTCGTGTCGTGTGGCTGGGCTCAGCCTGCGTAAAGTTGGCAGAGTTGCGCGTTCCCGAGGTCTGCGGTCGTCGCACTGCTTCGCGGCCGATTTTGATAGTTGTTGCAAGGCCGTTGTTTTCAGCCCTGCGCCCCCGATGCTTGGTGCTGCAGGGGTGGTGCCTGAATCTGTGGGGCTTCCCGCTGCTTCCGGGCTATGCCGAGTTCCCTACATTTCCCTATCGCTTCGTCGCTGTTGACGCCGTCGCTCCAGCATCCTCTGCGGGAGTGGCTCGCCCCCTCCGCGAGCCCCGCCGACACCGCACGCATCCTCGGCAAAGTGCTGCCCCTGCAGCGGCTGGAGACCCTGGGCCCCGTCTCCGGCTGGTGGCATTGCGACGGCCACGCCCAGCTCGGTTCCCTGCCCTTGGCCGCCAGCCTCGGGTCGCCGCTGTTGCTGGAGACCCTGGCCCATCCGCTGCACTGGCTGGTGCTCCAGCACGATGGTTTCGCCAGCCTGCACCAGGGGCGTCAGCGCCACGAGCTGAACGGAGGCGATGGCCTGATCCTGCCCGGGCAGCCCTGGACCCTGTTGACCCAGGATTCGAGCTGCTCGCTGCTCGCCTTTGATGCCATGGCGCTGCTCGCCGCGGCCCGGAGCCTGGGCGGCCCCCGTTGGCAGGTCCCCTCGCCCCGGCACAACCCCCTGCGCCGGCCCTGCCTGCTCCGCTACGAGGAAGCGGCGCCCCAGGCGGTGTTGCTCGGCACCATCAGCCGCCTGCTCCCCGCCTTCTATGTCCTCGCCCCGCTCGGGGAGAGGGTGGTGGAGGCCCTGATGCTCCAGCAACAGGTGCTGAGGCTGCTGGCGATGCTCGTGTACCCCGAGCTCGGCGAGGGCGAGCAAGCCGCGGCAGCTTCCGACAGCCTGACGGACCCCCGCCTCGAATCCCTGCTCGACTTCATCAGCCTCCATCTCGACCAACCGATCACCCTGCAGTTGCTGGAGGAGCGCAGCAATTACTCCCGCCGCAGCCTGCATTACCTCTTTCAGCAGCGCTTCGGCTGCAGCCCGATGCAGTGGGTGCGCCAGCTGCGCATGGCCCAGGCCATGGAGCGGTTCACCCATCCCGCGCCTGGCGACACGGTGAAAGCGGTGGCCGCTGAATGCGGCTACCGCTCCCTCAGCCAGTTCAGCCTCGATTTCCAGCGCGCCCACGGCTGCCGTCCCTCCGACGTGCTGCGCAGCGGCCGCAGCGCCTGAGTTTCCGCAGGGAGCCCAGCCTGGCTCAGCGGGCCAGGGCGAGGGAGAAAGCGCTGCGGTCGCTCGGCTCCGGTCGCTCGAACACCTTGCAGAATACCTTCACGACCCGCTCGCCCGAATCGATCTGCTCGAGCGGATCCTTGCGAAGCCGGTGGCGCAGGCAGCAGGCGGCCACCCGGGCCACGTCGTCGTCACCCACTTCGGTGCGGCCTTCGAAGGCCGCCAGGGCACGGGCGGCCCGGTTGGTGACGATGTCGCCCCGCAGCCCGTCGACATCCAGCTCGCCGCAGACGGCCGAAATGCGGATGCGCAGGTCGTCGTCAATGCTCACGTCGCCCAGGCGCTGCTGGGCCTCCACCACTCGCTCCTGCAGCGCCGCCTGGCTGGGCTGCACCGCCTGGCTGAATCCCTCTGGATCGTCGTCGAAGTGGGTGCGCTGGTCGACCACCTGCACCCGCAGCTCCGGATCGCGCACCGTGCGCACCTCCACGCTCATGCCGAAGCGATCCAGCAGCTGGGGCCGCAGCTCGCCCTCCTCCGGGTTGCCCGAGCCGATCAGCACGAAACGCGCCGGATGCCGCACGCTCACCCCCTCGCGCTCCACCGTGTTCCATCCCGAGGCGGCCGAATCCAGCAGCACGTCCACCAGGTGGTCGTCGAGCAGGTTCACCTCATCCACGTAGAGCAGGCCCCGGTTGGCCTTGGCCAGCAGGCCGGGCTCGAAGGCGCGCACCCCCTCGCTGAGAGCCTTCTCGATGTCGATGGTGCCGCACAGCCGGTCTTCGGTGGCCCCCAGCGGCAGGTCGACCATCGGCACCTGACGGGCTTCGACCAGCAGCGTCTCGCCCCGCTCCAACCGCTCGCGCACCTCGCTGCTCTGCAGGTCGGGGTCGCTGGCGGAACTGTTGTAGGGGTCGCCGGCCACCACCTCGATGTCCGGCAGCAGATCGGCCAGGGCCCGGATCGTGGTGCTCTTGCCCGTGCCCCGGTCGCCCATGATCATCACCCCGCCGATGCGCGGATCGATCACATTGAGCAGCAGGGCCAGTTTCATCTCCTCCTGGCCCACGATCGCGGTGAAGGGGAAGACCCTGCGCTTCCTGGTCTGACTCACGGACGGGTGGCCGGCGGCGACCCGGATTGTTTCACAGACGCCTCCGGCGTCGCGCCCCCGCCGGCGACCGTGCCCGCCGGCAGCAGCGACAACACCTGCGGTGGCGTGGCGTCGGCCGGGTAGATCAGCTGCACCTGCAGCGTCCGCTGCTCCCCCGGCGCCAGCGTCACCGTGCCCAGCACCGGGCCCTGCTGGCCAGCGCGCAGCACCAGATGGAAGCCCTGGCGGCCGCGGGGGCGGGCGCCGGCCTCGCCGTCGAGGCCGCTCACCTCCACCGTGCCGCGGAACATCACCGCCCGGGCCGGGGTGGGCAGGAACAGCAGACCCCCCTGGGGGCGGTCCTGCTTGAGCGGCGATTCGAAGGCCAGCTCCAGGGTCCGCGGTGTGGGGCTGTCGTTGCGCAGCGGGATCGTGAGCTCGTAGGTGACGCCGTAATTGCCGTGGGCGGCCCAGGCGGTGCCGGGGTAGGCGCGGCTCAGTTCGGCGGTCTGCACCTGGCCGGTGCCGAGGGTGCCCCGCTCCAGCGAGGCGATCGGCCAGGACAGTGGCGCCCGGCTGGCCGAGAGGGTGCTGGCTCCGGGATCGCTGATCCGCCCACGCCAGAGGCTGCCGCTCTGCACACCGCTGACGCGCGAATAGATGATCGGCCCCGCAGCGCCGCGGGGCGTGGGGGTGTGCTCCTTCGGGCTGAGGGGGCCGTTGAGCAGCTGGCTCCACTGCGCCGGATCCGGCGGCGCCTCCCCCGGCCCGAAGGCGGCCAGGGTCGCCATGTCCACCGGGGCATCGGCGTCGAGCAGCAGCTGCAGGTTGCGGCCGTTGAGCAGCGGATCGAGACCCCGCACCGGCAGGGGGAGCACCAGCAGCGGCGTCAGCTGGCCGGGGGTGAGGGTCCAGCCGTCCGGGAGCTGGGGGGAGCGCTCTCGGCGCAGCAGCTCGGTGGCCACCCGGCTGCCCGGGCCCGACCAGATCGGGCTGCTGCCCTGGGGCAGCAGGGTGGGCAGCGGCAGGAATGGCGCCGCGGCTTCGCGCCCATCGACCGACTGGGAGAGGGCGGTGGCGCCGGCCCGCAGCCTCAGCCGCACCGGGGTCGGGCCGCGCGGGGCCGCCACCACCGCCAGCCACAGGGTGGAATCGAGGCTCTCCTTGCGGCCGGCGTAGACGTGGTGGCTGAACAGGGTGAACGGCCCCTGCTGCGGCGCGTTCAGGTGGGCGCTTGGCACCGCCAGCGGCCGGCCGTTGTAGCCGCGCGCCGGATCAAACCCCGAGAACAGGATGCCCGCGCCGGTAATCAGTTCCGGGTTGTTGTCGTTGAGCATCGGCACCGCGTCGAGCCCGCCCGGCAGGGGCAGCACGCTCTGGCGGCGGAGCTGGGGGGCCGGCGCGGCTGGGGCCGGGACCGGCGAGGTGGGTGGGGCCATGGGCACCGGGCTGGCGGGGGCGGCAGCCCGGGACGGTGGCAGCGCCCGGCCGGCCGGCAACGGCCGCGCCAAGGAGGCGGGTCCGAGCAGCGCCAGCGCGGGCAGCAGGGCAAGGGCCCGCTCCGCGGTGCGGCGGCGCGCGGAACGGCGCCCGGGGGAGTGGATCGGAGTCATCGACGGCCAACAATCGTGGGGGCAGCGGCACCGGCCATAGCGCGGATCAGTTCGGCGGAGCGGGGATCGTTGAAGGGCCCCTTGACCATGAATGCGGCCACCGCCCGCTGGCCGTTGGGCATCTGGATCAGGGCGGCATCGGAGTAGGCGATGCCGATGTCGCCGGTTTTGTTGTAAGCGGTGACGCCGTAGGCGAGCAGTTCGCCGTCGGGATCGCTGGAGTCTTTGCCGAGCCCCTTGAGCAACCCAAGCGGAATCAGGGTGTTGGTGCGGGAGGTGCCGAGGATCTCGCGGAACAGATCGCGGGCCCGCGGGCTCAGCTTCTCGCCCGTGTCGACCAGCGCGATGGAGCGGGCCAGGTCGCGGGCGCTGGTGGTGTTGGTGCCCTCGAGATCGGGGAGCCAGTTATTGATCACGGTGGCCGGCAGGCCCAGCTCCTGGAAGCGGCGGTTGAGCACCTGCTTGCCCCCGAGCCGCTTGATCAGGAGGTTGGTGGCGGTGTTGTCGCTCACCCGGATCATCTCGGTGGCGGCCTCATGGAAGGGGAAGCGGCTGCCGACGGGCTTGCTGCCCATCCAGCCGGCGCCGCCCCCGACCACCTCGCGCGTCATCGGCAGCGGCTCGTTCCAGCGCAGCCGGCCGGCATCAAGGTCTTCGAGGGCGGCCAGCAGGATTGGGGTCTTGATCGAGCTGGCGGCGGGTTGGCCCAGGTCGGGGCGGAGCTCGGCGTAGCGGCCGTCGTCAAGCACCAGCAGGAAGCCCGAGGCGCTCAGTCCTTTCTGGGCAGCAGCCAGCGCGGCCCAGCGGCGGCTGAGGTCGCTGAGCTCGCGGCGCGGTTCAAAGCGGCCCAGGCCGAGGCCTCCGCCGGCTAGACGCCGCGGTGCCGGGTCGAGCGTCGGCACCCCAAGGCCGCCGCCCTGGGCGAAGCGAGGGGCAAGCAGCTTCAGCCCGCTGCCGACCAGCACCCCCACGCCAACGCCCATCACCACCAGCCGCAGCAGCAGCACCATCGGCTGCACCCAGGGCTTGCTGCGGGGGCGGGAAGGGCGGCCGGAGGTCACAGGGCTGGGCGCGGGCGGTGGAACTGGGCCCGACCCTAGTGGTCCTGGCCGGGGCGACAAGGGCGGCGGCTTGCCCAGCGCAACTGGCACACCATGCCGCGCAGCAGCGCCAGCTCCGCCGGGCGCACCTGGGCCCGCTGCAGCAGCGCGCGCAGCTTGGCCATGCGGGCCCGGGCGGTATGGGGCAACAGGAAGCCCACCTCCAGCAGCAGCGCCTGCGCGTCGGCAAGGCCGGCCTCCAGTGCGCCGCGCGGCGCTGGATCCTCGGCCGCCCCATGGCCCGGTGCCACGGCCGCCCCAGCCGCGCTCAGCGTCCGCCGGCCATGCAGTTCATGCAGCACCACTGCGGCCGCATGGGAGAGGTTGAGCGAGGCGTAGGCCGGGCCGGTTCCCAGGGTCAGCAGCCGGCCGGCCTGGAGCAGTTCGGCGTTGCTCAGACCCCGGTCCTCCCGGCCGAACACCAGGGCCGTCGGAGCGTTGCCACCGCCTGCCAGCAGCCAGTCCAGGGCCTGCGCCGGCCCCTCCAACGGCAAGGGTTCACCGGCCCTCCGGCCGCTGGTCGCCACCACCCGGCCGCAGTCGGCCAGGGCATCGGCCAGGCTCGCGAAGTGGGGGGCCGCCTCCAGCACCGGTCTGCCGTGCACCGCCATCCGCAGGGCTTCGGGGTCGAGGGGATCGCAGCGTGGCGCGACCAGCCGCAGCTGGCCGATGCCGAAGTTGGCGCAGAGCCTTGCCACGCTGCCCACATTCAGCGGGCCAGCCGGCTCCACCAGCACCAGGTGCACGGTTCGCGGGCTGGGGGGGGCGCTTGCCAAGACCTCAGGGCAGCTGACGCAGGAACGCCAGCAGGTCGGCCATGTCCTGGGGGGCAGGCTGGAATCGGGGCATCGGTGGGGTGCGACCGCTGACCACCTGCTGGATCAGCTGGCGGTCGTTCTTGCGGCGGCCCACGCCATGCAGATCGGGGCCCACCAGCCCCTGGGCCGCCAGGCCGTGGCAGCCGGCGCAGTTGAGCCGGAACAGCCGGCCGCCGTTGTCCACCGACCCGTTCAGGTTCAGCGTGGCGCGGGTGTAAGGGTCGCTCCGGGCCGCGGGCAGCACGGCTAGCAGCAGCACAATCGAGGCAGCTGCCGCCAGGATCACCAGGGCGGTGATCAGGCCGCGGGCGCGACCCACGGAGGCGAGGGGCGCCGTGGCGGCGCCGTCGAGGCCGAGATTCGGTCCTGTCACGGTTGGGCGGGGAAAGCGCGCGGCCGGGGTTCCATCATGGAAGAATTGCGGGGCGACCCACGACCCGGACCGGCTCCATGATCGAACCCCTCCTCTGCGGCATCGTTCTCGGCCTGATTCCCATCACCCTGGCTGGCCTGTTTGTCGCCGCCTGGAACCAGTACCGCCGTGGCAGCGCCCTGGGCGGCTGAGGCCTCCAGGTACAGCACGGTGCTGCCGCCGTACCGCCGCATCGTTTGTAGCTGCCAGCCTTCAGGAAGCTGGGGAATGTGGCGGCTGTCGCACTCCCACACCAACAGCCCCCCGGCGGCGATCCAGCCGCTACGGGCCACGGCCTCGGCGATCGGGCGATGCAGGCCAGCCGCATACGGGGGATCCACGTAGATCAGATCAAACCCGAGCTTTTTGTCGCGAGGGCCTGCTGCCAGGAAACTCAGGGAGCCCGGCCCACGCGCCAACCATTGCAGTACCTCGGCGGTGTCCACCTGCACTGGTGGACAATCGCTTCGTCCGGCGGCCACCGCCTCCAGGTTGGCCTGGGCCACCTTGGCGATGCGGCGATCCCTTTCCACCGCCACCACGCTGCCAGCGCCGTGTTGGAGGGCCTCGCAGGCCATGGCGCCGCTGCCGCAGCAGAGGTCGAGCCAGCGGCAGCCGCTCAGCCGGTACGCCAGCCGGTTGATGACCGCGAGCCGCACCCTGGCAGCGGTTGGACGGGCCAGGGTGCCCGGCGGACTCAGTAGGCGCCGCCCGCCGCTCACCCGCAGGGTCACCGCTTCGCCACCCAGTTGAGCCAGCGGCGCAGCATCCCCTCGCCCACCGGACCGGATTTCTCGGGGTGGAACTGGCAGGCCGCGATCGTGCCCTGCCACACCGCCGCCGTGATCGGCTCGTTCCCCCAGTCGACCCAGGCGGTCGTGCAGGTGGGGTCTGTGGGATCGGCGGCGTAGGAGTGCACGAAATACACCCAGCTCTCCGGCGCGTTCTGCGGCAGCAGCGGGCTGGGGGTGCCGGGCCGCAGTGGCGCCCAGCCCATGTGGGGGATCGGATGGCCGGGGCAGGGTGGCAGCGCGCGCACCCGACCCGCCAACAGAGCAAGGCCAGGGGCCTGGCCTTCGTCGCTTCCCTCGAACAGCAGCTGCAGCCCCAGACAGATGCCCAGCAACGGCCTGCCGGCGGCGCAGGAGCCGCGGATCGCGTGGTCAAGTCCTCCCGCAACCAGCCGCTCCATCGCCGGATCGAAGGCCCCCACCCCCGGCAGCACCAGGGCGTCACAGCCCGGTAGGTCGCTGTCGGCGTGCACCGGCCGCACCGTGGCGCCGAGCCGCTCGAAAGCCCGCTGCACGGAGTGCAGATTGCCCATGCCGTAGTCGACCAGCCCGAGCTGGGTCATGGTTCCTCTCCCGCCAGGGTGGCGTTGCCCAGCTGCCGCTCGGCGGGGTGCTCCAGTGCGGGTATGGAGGGAAACTCCAGCCCGTTGAGGTGGTGGATGAACTGGTACAGACGGCCCATGCGGCGGCGGTCAAAGCGCAACCGCAGGCAGGGGTACATCAGTCCATTGTCGTCCACATTCTCGCCGGCCTGAATTGTGCCCTCGCTGAGCAGGTCGGCAAAGCGGCGGCTGAGGTCTGGCAGCCATTCGCGCGGCACTGCGGCGTTGAGCAGCAGCTCGATCCGGTCTTCGCCGAGCAGGGCGCTGTGGAATACGCGGTAGAAACGGCTCACGAAGGCCACGGCATCGGCGGCGCTGGAGGCCTCGAACATCAGGTCGGGATCCTCCGGCGAGATCAGCTGCCGGCGCACCAGCTCCTGGTTCACATTGCGCTTCCATACCGACCAGAAGTCGTCCCCCGGCGGGGCCAGGAGAACCAGGGGAATCGGCTGGCTGCGCCCGGTCTGGATCAGGGTGAGGGCCTCGAACAGCTCATCGAGCGTGCCGAATCCTCCAGGCATGACTACGAGGGCATCGCTCTCGCGCAGGAAGAAGAGCTTGCGGGTGAAGAAATAGCGGAAGTACAGCAACCTGCCTTCGCATTCACTCACGAAGGGATTGGGATGTTGTTCAAAGGGTAGGTCTACATTCAGGCCGATGCTGTGGGAGCAGCCCGCGCCGCTGTTGGCGCCCTCCATGACGCCGCCGCCCGCGCCCGTCATCACCTCAAAGCCAGCCTCGACAGACAGCTGGGCCAGTTGCTCGGCCAGCTTGTAGACGGGATCCTGCTGAACGGTGCGCGCTGATCCGAACACGGTGATCTTGCGTTTGCCCCGCTGGGGGCGGAACACATCGAGCGCCTCGCTGATGTCGGCCAGTGCCCCGCTGACCAGCTTCCAGGCCTCATGTTCGCTTTCGTTGCGGGCGATCTGCAGCAGCGAGATGACGGCCCTTTCAATCAGGCGCCGCTGGGGATGCCCATCAAGAACGTGGGCCAGAACCAGAAGCGGGCTCTGGCCGGCGATCGGTGGGATCGGGGAGGTGCTGCTCAGGAGACGTACTGCTCAGGAGACGTACTTGGAGACGGTTTGGCTGAGGGTGCTCTTGGGAACCGCGCCGACGACCGTATCAACCTTTTCGCCACCTTTGAAGACCATCAGGGTGGGAATGCTGCGAATTCCGTACTCGCTGGCGATGTTAGGGTTTTCATCGGTATTTAGTTTGAGTACTCGCAGCTTGCCTTCGAATTCCTCGGCAATCTCCTCAACAATCGGTGCCACCATCCGGCAAGGACCGCACCAGGGCGCCCAGAAGTCGACGAGCACCGGAACTGGGCTCTGGATCACGTCTTGCTCGAAGGAGTCGTCTGTGACGGGCTTGGCGGACATCCTTGACAGGGGCTGTTTCCGCGAATCTAGCAACGCCCGACCGGGTGGCTATGCCTGTTGGGACAAGCGTTGCAAGGCTTGATGCGCTTGTTGCCGGCCTGGCAATCGTGGCGGGAGGTGGCGTGCGCCGATGGTGGCAGCCCTGCCCTGGCTGGGCCCCTGGGGAGAGGAAAAGCGGGCTGAAAGGAGGGAAAGCCCGGGGATCCCGGGCTGGGGGGTGTGAGGAGTGTGCGAGCCGTAGCCCCCACATCACGAGATTAGCCCGTCTCTCGCCGCGCGGCTCAGGAGACCTGGATTGAGATGGGGGCTTGGGTTACTTGCCCATGCCGAGCTGCTGGGCTTTCTGATAAACCTTGCCTTCGGTGAGCAACGACGGAGCCACCACCACGTCCACCTGTTGCATCTCCCGCAGGGTGCGGGCTCCAAGGGTGCCCATCGAGGTGCGAATGCATCCGAGCAGGTTCTGGGTTCCGTCATCGAGGCTGGCGGGGCCGCGCAGGATGCGCTCCAGGCTGCCGGTGGTGCCCACCCGGATGCGGGTGCCGCGCGGCAACACCGGGCTGGGGGTGGCCATGCCCCAGTGGAAGCCGCGGCCCGGTGCCTCGGACGCCCGCGCGATCGGGGAACCGATCATCACCGCATCGGCGCCGCAGGCCAGGCACTTGCAGATGTCCCCGCCGGTGACGATGCCGCCATCGGCGATCACGGGAACCCGCCGGCCGCTCTCCCGTTCGTAGTCGTCGCGGGCGGCCGCGCAGTCGGCCACCGCGGTGGCCTGGGGAATGCCCACGCCCAGCACCCCGCGGGAGGTGCAAGCCGCCCCCGGGCCGATTCCCACCATCACGCCGGCGGCTCCGGCGCGCATCAGCTGCAGGGCCACGTCGTAGGTGACGCAGTTGCCGATCACCACAGGCACCCCCATCTCGCGGCAGAGGGTCGCCAGATCGAGGCTGGTCTGGCCCTCCATGCCGATGTGCTCGGTGGAAACCACGGTGGCCTGCACGAAGAACAGGTCGGCACCGGCCTCGGCGATCGCCCGCCCGTACCGCAGCGCGGCCACCGGCGTGGCGCTCACCGCGGCGATGCCGCCGCCGGCACGGATCTCCTGGATGCGCTGGCGGATCAACTCCTCCCGCACCGGCTGGGCATAGATCTCCTGCATCAGCGGCACGAACTCGTCCTTGCCGACGGCGGCGATGCGGTCGAGCACCGGATTGGGGTCGTCGTAGCGGCACTGCACCCCCTCAAGGTTGAGCACCCCAAGGGCCCCCTGGCGGGTCAGCTCGATCGCCATGCCCACGTCGACAACCCCATCCATGGCACTGGCGATGATCGGGATCTCCCGTTCAATGCCGCCCAGGCTCCAGCGGCTGTCGGTGGCGCCGGGGTCGACGGTGCGGCCACCGGGCACCAGGGCAATCTCGTCGATGCCGTAGGCACGGCGGACGACGCGGTTGCGACCGAGCTGGATGTTCACCGAAGGCGTGGCACAGTCGCGTCAAACTATCAACCGGCCCGCCGGAACCCCGGCAGGCCACTCCCATGGACCCACGGGGGGGTACCTCATTCGCGGCCGCTGAAGTCCTGCCAGCGACGCTTCCAGTCCGCCAGTACCCGCTCGCGCTCGCTGGTGCGTGCGAGGCGGGTGCTCGCGAACCAGATCAGATAGATCAGGCCGGTGAGTTCCAGCAGACCCGACACCACGGGGATGGTGCCGAGGGTGCCAACCACCCGGGCGTAGAGCCGCAGCGCCAGCACGGCCACCAGCAGCAGGGCCACGCCCTTGAGGGGGCCGCGCAGTCCCTGCCAGTGGCCGGCCAGATCGGCTTCGTCGAGCCAGCGGCGCAGCTTTTCGATCAGCAGGTCAAATTCGCCGCCCTCGGCCGGCGTGCCACCGGGGGCGGGGGGGATCTCGAGGGTGCTGGCGATCGCGGGCTGGTTCGGCATCGCCACGGCCTCGGCGACCGTTTCAGCCACAGCTTCGACGGAGACCACCGTCGCCTCGAGCGGAGGCGTTGGTGCCGGCTGAGGCGCGGGTTCCGCAGCGGCGCCAGCGGGGGCCGCCGCCTCGGCTGCGCCGGTCGGCTCCGCTGCTGAAGCGGCCGGCTGGAGGCTGATTTCGATTGGCCCGTTGCTGGCGCCGCCCGTCTCACCGGCCCCCAGGGGGGCCACCGGCGTGGTGGAGCCTGGCCGGGCGATGGCCTCCTCGGTGCTGAGCGCGACTGGGGTGCCGCTCCAGCCTTCCACGGCCGGCTCCTCGGGGCCCCCGTCCTCCACGGAGGCCTCTACCACCGTCGCCTGGTCGGGCAACGCGTTCCCGGCCGCCGAATCCGCCTCGCCCGCGTCGGCCGGGGGCGCAGGTTGCGGCGCCTCGGCGGGATCCGGGCTGCCAGGGGTGCCGGGGTTGAACGGGGTCTCGGCCATGGCGGGCGGGGAGGTTGGCGGGAGCTTACGCAGAATCCACCGTTTTTTCTCCGTGCCGCCGCTCAGGCCTCGAGCGGAACCAGGGCCGGCCTCGGGCTCAACGGCTGGGTCGGCAGGCGCAGCGGGAAGGCGTCCTGCTCGAGGCGTTGCACCAGCTCCCGGCCGATCGCCTCGGCCAGCCGGGGGCTATGGGCCGGCGCCGCCCGCAGGCTGCGGCCCTCCAGCTGGATCCGGCCGCTGCGCAGCGCCGCATACGACACCGAACCGAACCCCGGCTTGAGCCGCCGCGGCACCGAGAGGTCGAGCACCGGCGCCTCCAGCTGTCCGTCGCCGGCAGCCGCCTTCAGGGCTGTGGCGGCATCGAGCAGGGCCACCGGTGCGGCGATCGGTAGAAGCAGGGCGCTGCCGTGGCCCTCGAAGAAGCAGGACCGCAGCCAGCCCGTCTCCAGGGCATGCAGGTCGACACTCACCGCCGCCACGGCGCCGGGGCTGCGGGCGTGGCCCCCGGGCTGGCGGCGCGGCTGGGGCTGGTGGCCGCTGCCGCTGCCCACCACCCAGCCCACCGCCCCGCCCACCAGCACCGGGGATCCCGGTCCCAGCTGCGCCAGGCCCGGTGACGTCAGGCCGATGCTGCCGGCGCCCCCGGCGGTCCAGAGAGCGTTGCCGAAAGGACCCAGCAAGGGCCCGTAGGCGCTGGGCAGCAGGCCTTCGCCACTGCTCACGGCCACCACGCCGGTCTCCACGATCGCCCGGTGCAGCAGCAGCCGGCCGCCGCCGATTCGCTCGAGATCCAGGCGGGTGTGCAGCTCACGGCGGGGCTGCAGACGCGTGCCCTCGCCGCCGCTGTCGAGGTCGACCTCACGACCGGCCAGCAACTCGGTGAGCACCTGGGCGCCCCCCCGGCGGCTGCCCTCCGCCAGGCCACCGCCGATCGGCAGCACCACATCGACGGCGCCACCCCCGGCTTGGGCCGCCACGCCACCCACACAGGGGTCGCGCAGCCGGATCGGCGGATCGGTGGGCCCCAGGTGCAGGTGCAGGCTGCCCTGGTCGGTGAAGCCTGCATCGGCCGCCACCACCACATCGGTATCGGCATAGGCCTCGGCCAGGCCTGCGGCGGCCACCAGGGCGCGCCAGTCGGCCGCCAGCCGCACCCGCAGCTGGCCGCGTCGCTGCCGCTGCCGCAGGTCGGCTTCGTTGCGGCGGGGCAGATCGGGCAGGGCGGCCCCGGAGCGGGCCGGGGCATCGGGGGGTGGGGCCGGCGGCATCGGCGGTTCGGGTCAACCGTGGGGCTTTCGATAGAGTGGGCACTGAACCAGTCGGTACGGCATGGCGGATCCAACCGGACCGGGGTCCACGGGCCCCGGAGATTCCGACGGACGGATCATCCAGACCGATCTCCGCAATGAGATGTCGCGCTCCTACCTGGAGTATGCGATGAGTGTGATCGTGGGCCGGGCCCTGCCCGATGCCCGCGACGGTCTCAAGCCCGTCCACCGGCGCATTCTCTATGCGATGTACGAGCTGGGGCTGAACAGCGACCGCCCCTACCGCAAGTGCGCCCGCGTTGTCGGTGAGGTGCTCGGCAAGTACCACCCCCACGGCGATACCGCGGTCTACGACGCGCTGGTGCGCATGGCGCAGGATTTCTCGATGCGCATGCCCCTGGTTGATGGCCATGGGAACTTCGGTTCAGTCGACAACGATCCGCCGGCCGCGATGCGCTACACCGAATCGCGCCTGCAGGCCCTCACCAGCGACGCCCTGCTCGAAGACATCGAGAGCGAAACCGTCGACTTCGTCGACAACTTCGACGGCTCGCAGCAAGAGCCCACGGTGCTGCCGTCGCGCGTGCCACAGCTGTTGCTCAATGGCTCCACCGGCATTGCCGTGGGGATGGCCACCAATATCCCCCCTCACAACCTCACCGAGTTGATCGATGGCCTCCTGGCTCTGATCGCCGATCCCGATCTCGATGACCGGGCGCTGATGGCAATCATCCCTGGCCCCGATTTCCCCACCGGTGGTCAGATCCTGGGCCGCCGCGGCATCCGCGAAACCTACACAACCGGCCGCGGCTCGGTCACGATGCGCGGCGTGGCCCGCATCGAGACGATCGAGGCCAAGGGGCGTCCCGACCGCGACGCGGTGATCATCACCGAGCTGCCCTACCAGACCAATAAAGCGGCCCTGATCGAGCGCATTGCCGAGTTGGTGAACGACAAGAAACTGGAGGGCATCGCCGACATCCGCGACGAGAGCGACCGCGATGGCATGCGCATCGTGATCGAGTTGCGCCGCGATGCCTATCCGCAGGTTGTGCTCAACAACCTCTTTAAGCTCACACCGCTGCAGAGCAACTTCAACGCCTACATGCTGGCCCTGGTGGGCGGCGAGCCGGTGTTGCTCACCCTGCGCCGCATGTTGCAGGTGTTCCTCGACTTCCGCGTCGAGACAATCGAACGCCGCACCCGCTACCTGCTGCGCAAGGCCGAGGAGCGCGATCACATTCTCCTCGGCCTGCTGATCGCCCTCGACAATCTCGACGCGATCATCGCCCTGATCCGCGCCGCGGCCGATACCGCCTCCGCACGCGAGCAGCTGATGGAGCGCTTCGGCCTAAGCGATGCCCAGGCAGATGCGATCCTGCAGATGCAATTGCGGCGGCTCACAGCGCTGGAGGCAGACAAGATCCGCCTGGAGCACGAGGATCTTCTTGCTAAGATCACCGATTACAAGGACATCCTCGCCCGGCGCGAGCGGGTGTTCGGCTTGATCGGTGAGGAGCTGCAGGCCCTGCGGGCCAAATATGATTCGCCTCGCCGCACCGAAATCCTCGATGTAGAGGGCGGCCTCGAAGACATCGACCTGATCGCCAACGAGCGCTCGGTGGTGTTGCTCAGTGAGAATGGCTATCTCAAGCGGATGCCGGTGAGCGAATTCGAGGCCACCAGCCGCGGCACCCGTGGCAAAGCCGGCACTCGCTCCCAGGGGGAGGAGGCGGTGAAGTTGTTCATCAGCTGCAACGATCACGATTCCCTGTTGCTGTTCAGCGACCGCGGTGTGGTGTATTCCCTTCCCGCCTACCGCGTGCCGATGTGCAGCCGCGCGGCCCGGGGCACGCCGGTCGTGCAGTTGCTGCCGATTCCCCGCGAGGAGCTGATCACCTCCCTGGTCGCCGTCAGCGCGTTCGAAGATGATCTGGTGCTGGTGATGCTCACCAGCGGCGGCTACATCAAGCGCACCCGCCTCTCGGCCTTTGCCAATATCCGGGCCAACGGCCTGATCGCCATCTCCCTTGAGGAGGGCGATGCCCTGCGCTGGGTGCGGTTAGCGCTCCCCGGCGACAGCGTTCTCATCGGTTCGCTGCAGGGCATGACGATCCACTTCCGCCTCAGCGATGAGGAGCTGCGCCCCCTGGGCCGATCCGCCCGCGGTGTGCGGGCGATGACGCTGCGGCAGGGTGATGCCTTGGTGAGCATGGACGTGCTGCCCGCCGAGCTGGCGGATCGGGTGGCCAGCGCCGCGGTCGAGTCCGATGAGGAAGGTGAGGGTGGCGAGGAGGTGGCCGCCGGCGACGGGCCCTGGGTGTTGGTGGCCAGTGCTGGTGGACTGGGCAAGCGGGTGCCGGTGCAGCAGTTCCGCTTGCAGAAGCGTGCCGGCATGGGCCTGCGAGCGATGCGTTTCCGCCGTGAAGGCGACAGCCTGGTGGGTCTGAGGGTGCTCGGCGCCGGGGAGGAGCTGCTGCTGGTCAGCGAGCGCGGCGTCATTGTGCGCATGCAGGCCGACGCGATCCCCCAGCAGTCGCGGGCCGCCACTGGGGTGCGTCTGCAGCGCCTCGACGCCGGTGATCGCTTGGCCGAGGTGGTCCTGGTGCCGCCCGCTCCCGAGGAAGGGGAAGAGAGCCTGGCGGAGGAGAATGGCGCGGCGGGGGGGAATGTTGGGCCAGCCGGTTGAAGAGTTGTTGCCACGCCGGCATGGCAGGGCCTGATTCCTAGCGTTGGCGGGCAGGTCTTCTGCCTCTCCCATGGCTGATCCCGTTTCGGTTGGCGCTTCCACGGCCGTCCCCAGCGAGGCGATCCGGCTGATCCAGGAATTCGAAGGCTGCCATCGCCTCGATCCTGCCGATGGCCGGATCCACGCCTATCCCGATCCCCTCACCCATGCCGAGCCGTGGACGATTGGTTGGGGAACGACCGTCTACCCCAATGGCCGTCGGGTAGCGGCTGGAGATTCGATTACCCAGGAGCAGGCGGACCAGGCCCTACTGGCTTTTTTGCAGCACAATACCTGGGAGCCGATCAGTCGCGCAATCCCTTATTGGGGCGAGATGCATGACTTGATGCGCTCTGCTCTTTGCAGTTTTTCTTATAATCTTGGTAGCGGTTTCTATGGTGCTGAGGGGTTTGATACCATTAGCCGTGTGCTTCGCGACAGGCAGTGGCAGGCGGTGCCTGATGCCCTGCTGCTGTATGTGAATCCCGGCAGCTCCGTGGAGGCTGGTCTGCGGCGTCGGCGCACCGCCGAAGGGGATCTTTGGCGGCAGGGCCTGGCCCAGCTGGAATCGCCGGGGTCCGCTTCGGCGGATCCTGCTGCCACGGGCTCGGCGCAGACTGCCGCGGGCAGCACCTCGGGGTCGCTGCTGTTCGAGGCGATCACCACTACCTTCTTGAAGAAGGAAAATCTTGATTCCACCCAGCTCGCGCCCCATCAGCTGGTGGAAGTGGAGAAGGGAAGGCGCTGGAAATGTGAATCCCTGCTGACCCGTGAAGGCAATTCCCAGCAGGTGCGCCTTGCCTACGGTGCCGGCGACTGGTGGATCTATGCCCCGCACTGGCGGCAGATGGGCGCGGCCCCCGCTGGCGCCGAGGCCGAAACGCCTGGTTCGCCCCAGGTAGGTGGCTTCTCCGGGCACGGTGAGCGCGATCTGCCGGTCCCCTATCTCTCCCAGCTCGATAACACCTACAACCCCTACGGCAGCTGTAATGTTACCTGCGTGGCAATGTGCTTGTACTACCTGGGGATGCCGCGCCGCAATGGCACCCAGCTGGAGGATGAGCTCTACCTGAAGCTCGAGCAGATGGGGCGTAGTCGCCACAATCCTTATGATCTAAAGTATCTGATTGAAACCTATCCTGGCTACAGGGATGTGTTTCGGGAGAATGGTGGTTTTGCTGATATTCGCAGTGCTATTGATGCCGGGCACCCGGTGATCGTGCACGGTTACTTTACGAGCTCGGGGCATATTGTTGTGATCCGCGGCTATGATGATGCTGGTTTTCTGGTCAACGATCCCTACGGAGAGTGGTTCGCCAGCGGGTACGACACCTCTCGCAGTGGCGAGCGTCTGCACTATTCCCTGGATCTGATCGCCCGCACCTGCTCGCCTGAATCCAGGGCCCAGCCCTCGAACATCTGGATGCACACGGTGATGCGCGTCTAGCCTTAGCCACGCCTCTACTGCTGGGTCTGCAGGGCATCCGGCAGGATCGGGGCCAGGTAGGAGCGGTTGGCGCGCACCCAGCAGCTGGTGCGCCTGCCGCGCTCGTTCACGCGGCTGTCGCGCTGGATCGCCTCCGGCCTGACCCGCACCCGCAGCCAGGGACGCCCTTGCAACACCAGCAACGCGGCCGCGCCGCCGTCGCTTTCCACGATGGCGCCTGGCCGCAGAAAGAGGGAGGCACGGCCGGTACCGTCCCTGCAGGCCAGTCCGCGCGGGTCTGGATCGACCACCAGCCAATGGCGCTGCTGGATCGCGCCCCGGGGGCCGGGTACCGCCAGGCTGGCGAAGTCTCCCCGCGAATTCGGTACCACCACGTCTGCCTGCTGGGCCCAGGCCGCCCCGGGAATGCCGAGAAGTGGCGTCTGCAGCGCTAGCAGCACAGCCAGACGGGCAGCGGCAGAGCCCATGACCCCTTCCTCCTGGCAGGACTGTAGGGGTGCCGCCGCTGCGGGCCGGGCGCCCATACACTCGGCTCGCCACCGCAGCCCGTTCCTGAGCGCTTCCCCCGCCGCTGCTGCCGATGTGCTCGTCGTCGGTGCCGGGCCGGCGGCCCTGGCCATCGCCGCCGAACTCGCCGGCCGAGGCCTGCAGGTCAGCGCCCTGGCGCCCGCTGACCCGGCCACGCCCTGGGCCAACACCTATGGCATCTGGGCCGAGGAGGTGGAGAGCCTGGGCCTGGCGCACCTTCTCTCGCATCGCTGGAGCGACACGGTCAGCCACTTCGGCCCCGGGGACACCCCCCTTTGCCATGGCCGCGACTACGGACTGTTCGACAAGGCCGGCCTGCAGCGTCACTGGCTGGATCGTGCCGCCGCAGCCGGTCTCACCTGGCAGCGCGGAGCGGCCCGCGCCATTCACCACGAAGACGGGCGCACCACCGTGACCACCGCGGAGGGGCAGTCGTTGCGGGCCCGGCTGGTCGTCGATGCCAGTGGCCACGAGCCGGTGTTCGTGCGCCGTCCCGCCGAGTCTGCGCTGGCCGGCCAGGCCGCCTACGGCATCGTCGGGCGCTTCAGCGCGCCGCCGATTCGCCCCGGGAGCTTCGTCTTCATGGACTACCGCAGCGAGCACCTGGACGAGACGGAGCGTCGCCAGCCGCCCACCTTTCTCTACGCGATGGATTTGGGCGATGACGTGTACTTCGTGGAGGAGACCTCCCTGGCGCTGGCGCCGCCGGTGCCCTTCGCCGTCCTCCGCGATCGCCTGCAGCGGCGCCTCGCCCACCGCGCCGTGGCGGTGCAGGAGGTGCTGCACGAGGAGTTCTGCCTGTTCCCGATGAATCCGCCCCTGCCCGATCTGCGCCAGCGGGTGGTGGGGTTCGGCGGCGCCGCCGCCATGGTGCATCCTGCCTCCGGCTATCTGGTGGGGGGGCTGCTGCGGCGCGCCCCTGACCTGGCCGGGGCGATCGCCGCGGGCCTGGAGCGGGGCCTGGTCGGGGAGGCGCTGGCCCAGCAGGCCTGGCAGGGGCTGTGGACGCCCGCCCTGCGCTGGAGGCACGCCTTTTACCGTTTCGGACTGGAGAAGCTGATGCGCTTTGAGGAGCCCCGCCTGCGCCACCACTTCGCCAGCTTTTTCTCGCTGCCGAGCGAGCAGTGGTATGGCTTCCTCACCAATACGCTCCCACCGCCGCAGCTGCTCGCAGCAATGGTGGGTCTCTACCGCCGCGCCCCCTGGGACGTGCGCTGGGGTCTGATGGCGCTTCAGGGCCGGGAGGCGAAACTGTTGCTCCCCCTGCTCGCCGGCGGCGGATGAACGAACGAAGTGCGCTGCTGGCCCGCCTGCGCGATCCCGGCGCCGCCGGGCCTGATCCGCGCGGCCTGATCGAGGCGCTGGAGCGCGACCAACCCGCCGATCTGCGCCGCGACGCCGCCCTGCTGCGGGGTGTGTGGGAATTGTGCTGGAGCAGCAGCTCGCTGCCCTACCTCGCGGTGGCCCCCTGGCTGCAGAACCTGCAATTGCTTGATCCCGCCAAGGGCCGCGGCATGAACCTGCTCCGCCTGGCCGGTCCGCTGGCGCCCGTGGCAGGCATCGCCGTGCAGGCGGCGGTGGCGATCGAGCCGGCCGAGGCCGACGCCCCCTGCCAGCGGGTGTCGGTGCGCTTTGAGCGGGGCGGCTGGCTCGGGCCCCGTTTCGGCGCCACCCGCCTGCAGCTGCTGCGGGAGGTGCGCCAGAGCTTTCCCGCCTGGCTCGACATCACGGTTCTCGATTCGGAGCTGCGGGTGTGCCGAGGCAATGCCGGAACCCTCTTTGCCCTGCTGCGCCGATCGGATCTGGCTCTGGAGGAGTTCCTTCCCAGCTGAGGGGGGCGCCTCGCGGGAGCCGGAGCCACCCCGCCGCCAGCCCCAGCCGGCGTAGCAGCGTCAGCCGCGGACCCTGCAGCAGGATCCGGCCCGCACCCTGGACTTCAACGCGGAGGATCAGCCCCGGGGTGGTGGTGGTGCCGCAGCCGGAGGGGCCAAGCCGGGAGAAAATCTCTACCCGCAGCACCGCCAGGTCGATGCCCCTGATGGCCTGCGACAGACTTAGACGCCTTGAGCCCTGACTTGTCGAGCCTCAGTCCCAGAGATCGTCGTCGGGCAGCAGCTCGTGGTCGCTTTCCTCATCCGCCGTCGCCTCCTCGTCCCAGGCCAGGCTGACCACCACCGGGGCGTGGTCGCTGGGCTGGGGATTGCCGCGCAGCTCGCGGGCGATCACGCAGCCGGTGGCGCTGCTGACCAGGACCTGATCCAGGTAGATGTGATCGATGCGCCAGCCGCGGTTGCGTTCCCAGGCGCCACTCCGGTAATCCCACCAGCTCCAGTGGCCCGCCGCCGGTTCGAACACCCGGAAGGCGTCCTGCAACCGCTCCCCAAGCAGCGCCTGCAGCGCCTGCCGCTCCGGGTCGCTGGCCATGATGCCGCCGCTCAGGCGTTCCGGATCGTGCAGGTCGCGGGCTTCGGGGGCGATGTTGAAGTCGCCCACCATCACCAGCGGTTCGCCTTCGGCTTCCTGGGCCGCGAGGTAGCGCCGCAGGCAGGCCAGCCAGGCCAGCTTGTAGGCGTATTTGTCGCTGCTGGTGGAGGAGCCGTTGGGTACGTACAGATCGAGGATGCGAAGGCCCTCGATCCGGGCGCTGATCACCCGCTTCTGGTCACTCAGGGCCGCGGCCTCCGCGTCGTCCGGCAACAGGGCTGAGAAGCCCACCCGCACATCCTCCAGCGGCAGCCGGCTAAGGATGGCGACGCCGTTGTAGCTCTTCTGGCCGCTGATGGCGCAGGCGTACCCGAGCGGTTGGAAGGCATCGTGGGGGAAGAGCGCATCCTCCACCTTCGTTTCCTGCAGGCACACCACCTCCGGCTGCTCCGCCGCCAGCCAGGCGGTGAGCTGATCCAGCCGGCTGCGCACCGAATTGACGTTCCAGGTGGCGATCCGCATCGGCCCAAGGCAGTCGATCAGCCCAAGGCTCCTAACATGCGAAGCCGTTGCCGCGCCTCCCAGCGCTCCGGCCATGGACTTCCTCACCCGCCGCCCCAGCGCCCACGGCCTGCCTGTTCTCCTGGCTGCCGCCGCGTTGTTTCCTCCCCTTGTGGCACCGGCCGCGTCCCTGGCGCAGCAGCAGGGCTACGGCCAGACCCTTGGCACCACGCCGCTGGAGCGCCAGCTGTACGACGCCGATCCCCGTGGCGGCAGTGGCGGCGGCTCGCCGCTGGAGTCGGGCAACCCGCTCGACATCATGAACGTCATCCGCCGCAACGCCAGCCTCAGCGAGGCCACCCCCCCAGCTTCCGCCATCGACGATGCCCTCAAGGATTTTGAGGCGCAGTCGGCGCCGGCTGCGCCGACCCCCCGTCTGCCGGCGCCCTGAGCGGCGCCAGTCCCCAGCTGGCCGCCAGCCGATCGAGGCGTGGGTCCGGCTTCTTCCCGGCGGAGCGGAGACGGGCCAGGGCCAGCGCTTCCTGGGCACCACGGCCATCCCCTTTGCCGTGGCGCAGTAGCGCAAGCCCCAGCAGCGGCCGCTGATCCTCCGCGAATAGCTCGGCCAACCTCCGGTAGGTGGCCTCCGCCTCGCCACTTCGGCCCCGCTTGAGCTGCAGTTCCGCCAGCAGCAGTCCCACTCCCATCGCCTCCGCCTTCAGCTGCGGTGCGGTCGCGCCGGCGAAGGCGGCCCGCACCGATGCCTCCGCCTCCGCCCCCCGACCCTGCTCCAATTGCAGCAGCGTCATCAGCTGCAAAGCCTCGACCTGATCCCGCTGGCGGCTGAGGATCATGCGCAGCTCCCTCTCCGCCCCGGACCGGTCGTTCTGGTCGCGCCGCAGCTCGGCCAGCATCAGCCGCAGCGCCCAGCGGTCCGGTTCCCGGTCGGCCATCGGCTCGAGCAGCAGGATCGCCTCCTGTTTGCGTTCCAGGGCCACGAGCAGCTCCAGCAACCGCTGGCGATCGCCATCGCTGGCCTCCTCGCGCTCCAGGCGTTGCCGCAGGTCGCGGGTCTCCCGCTCCAGCACTCCGCGCCGGGGGTCCTCCGGGGCACGGGCCGCGCCGCTGTGGCGACCCAAGGCCCAGCCGCCGGCAACGGCCAGCAGCACTCCGGCGAGAGCCACCGGAGCCCAGCGCCAGCGAAGGCCGAAGCGGCTGCGGTGCGGACTCGACGACATCCGGGACCCGGGGCGCTCCAACTCGGAGACTATCGCCCGTGCTGGTTACATTGGCCGCCATGGCCGAGGGCCAGTTCCGCCCCGCCAGGGGTTTCCTCCCCGTTCTTCATGCGCGCCCATCCCATCCCCCCGGTCACCGAGCCTCTGCAGTACCGGGCCATCGGCGTGGTGCGCGGCACGTATGTTCCCGCCGACCCCGAGCAGCCCACCCGCGGCCATCTCCACACCGACGACGGCCAGGAGATCGAGGCCGTGGTGCTGGGCAGGCTGCTCACATTGATGCGCCGCCATCTCGATCTCTCGCTGCCCCACCTCTGGGTCGCCTACCCCCGCTCGCGCGAGGAGAGCCAGCTGCATCTGCAGATGGTGGGGGTCTGGGAGCCCAGCACCTTGGCCCCTCAGCCGGAGGCGGGGGAGGCTGACGCCTCCGTCGACGACGCGCTTCCCGAGGGTGACGGCTATTTCTCGGTGCGAGGCGAACTGATCTTCACCCGCCCTGAAACCGGCGACCTTGTGGTGAAGGTGCGCCAGAAGCCCCGCTCTGATGGCAGCCGCCCCACGCCGTTCAAGCTGCAGCTGCGTGGGGAGGTGCCGCTGGAGCACCTGCGCCATTTCGTGGCCCTCGACCTGCGCCGCCAGGGGCAGCAGCTGGTGCTGGAGAAGCTTGAGGTGATCGCCCCGGTGGCCCAGCGCGGTAACCGCGGCGGCAAGGCCAAGCGTGGTGGAGAGCGAGGCGGCGGCGAGCGCGCCGGGCGTGGGGTGCCTGCCGCGCCTGGCCTCAGCCGTCCCCGCGGCCACGGTGCGGCCGTGACCCGCCCGGCCCGCGGTTGAGCATGGCCGATCCCCTCGGCCGGAGCGGAGCGCGAGCCCCCGGGGTGGCGGTGTTCGCGGTGAGTCTGGCGGCGTTGCTGGTGCCGGCCGCGGGCTTCTCCCCCTGGCTGGTGGCCGGGCCGGCCGGCTTTGCCATTCTGGCCCTCACCCTGGATGCGGCCCGCTTTGGCGGGCGCGGTGGCCACCTGCTGGCGGAGACCCTGCCTGGCGGCGAGCGGCGGTTGCGGCGGGTGGCCGTGCATGAGGCCGGCCACGCTCTGGTGGCGGAGGCAGAGGGCTTGCCCGTGCGGCGCGTGCTGGTGGGAAGCCTTGCCTGCCTGCAGGCCGGACTGGAAGCCGCTGGCAGCACCGAATTCGAGCCGCCGGCCTCGGCGCGGCTGCCGCTGGAGGAACTGCGCCGCTGGAGTCGGGTGCTTCAGGCCGGCATGCTCGCCGAGCAGCTGGTGTTCGGCGAGAGCCTCGGCGGGGCCGACGATCGGGCCCTGCTGGGTCGCCTCTGGGGCCTCTCCGGCCACGACGTGGATACCGCCCAGCGGGAGCAGCGCCGTGCCCGCCGCGAGGTGCACCAGCAGCTGCGCCGCGATCAAGAGCGGCTGCAGTCCCGCGCCGATGCCCTGCTGGCAATGGCGCCGCGGCTGCTGCGGCCCCGCCCCGAAGCTGCACCGCTGCCCCCGGAAGCCGCATGAGCCTGGCGGTGCTCGATTGCCCCACCGGCCTGGCGGGGGACATGCTCCTGGCGGCCCTGTTCGATCTCGGCCTGCCAACCTCGGTGGTGCAGGAACCTCTGGCAGCCCTCGGGCTGGCCGGACGCTACCGGCTGGTGGAGGAGGAGGGCCGCAGCGGAGGCCTGCGCGGCCGGCAGTTGCGCGTGGAGTCGCTGGAGCCCGAGCCGCACCACCGGCGCTGGGGCGAGCTGCGCCAACGCCTGGAGGCGGCTCCCCTGAACACCGCGCTTCAGAAGCGGGTGCTGGCGGTGTTCGGGCTGCTGGCGGAGGCAGAGGCGGCGGTCCATGGCCACGCACCGGAGCAGGTGCACTTCCATGAGGTTGGTGCCCTTGATGCGCTGGTGGACATCGTCGGGGTCTGCGCCGGTCTGCAGCACTTCGGCATCCAGCGGCTGGTGTGCGGGCTTCCACCCGCGGGCCATGGCAGCGTCGCCACGGCCCATGGCCTGCTGCCGCTGCCGGCGCCCGCGGTGCTGGAGATCGCCCGCCGCCGTGCCATCCCCCTGGCGGAGGCGGGCGGCTTCCCGCCCGGGGAGCTCACCACCCCCACCGGCCTGGCCCTGATGGCCTGCTGGGCGGAGCGATTCGGAGCGCCGCCGGCCCACCTGCCGCTGGCCGTCGGCGTGGGCCTGGGCCGTCGCCGTCTCGATCGCCCCAACCTGTTGCGCCTGGTGCTGGCCGCGCCCCCGCCTGCCGCTTCCGACCCCGGTGAGGTCCGCGAACCCCTGCTGCTGCAGCAGGCCCAGATTGATGACGCCAGCGCTGAGGATCTGGCGTTCCTGGTGGATGCCCTGCGCGAGGCCGGCGCCATGGAGGTGTTCAGCCAGCCGATCGGGATGAAGAAGGGTCGTCCCGGCACGTTGGTCACGGCCCTGCTGCCCCCGGAGCGGGCCCAGCAGCTGCGTCAGGCGTGGTGGCGCCACAGCACCACCCTGGGGGTGCGCGAGCAAAGCCAGGTGCGCTGGATCCTGCCCCGAAGCCTGCATACCGTCGCCACTCCCCTCGGCCCGGTGCGGTTGAAGCGGGCCCCCCTTCCTGGCGGAGGGGAGCGGGTCAAGGCGGAGCATGCCGATCTGGCAGCCCTGGCGCGGGAGCACAATCTGAGCCTGGAGCAGGTGCGGGATCTGGTGGAACGGGCCTGGAGGGAGGAGCCATGAGCCAGGGCAAGGATCCCCCGGCCCTATTGGGTTCCTTGAGGAGGCGGCTGAGGCTGGCGCAGCGGCTCACCGCCGCTCGGCAGGGTGTGACGCCGCTGAGGCCGGGGGCACTGCTGCGCCAGGCGCGTGGCCTGCGCCTGCCGGGGGGCCTCGGTCCCTGGATCACCGTGCTGACAATCAGCTTCGTGTCCATCAGCCTGCTCAGCAACGGCCGCGCCCTGCTGCAGTTGCGCCTCGATTTGCAGGGCTGGCTGTGGCTGGTGCTGGGGCTGGGGGTGAGTCTGCTCAGCTTGGTGGTGAACGGCCTGGCCTGGGGCTGGGTGCTGCGCTGGCTGGGGTTGCGCCCCCGCTGGGAGCCGCTGGTGGCGCTCTACCTGGTCACCAACCTGCGCAAGTTCCTGCCCGGGGGCTTCTGGCACCTGGCCAGCCGGGTGCAGATCCTGCGCAACGGCCCCCCCGAGTCCCCGCTGGCCGGGCCGGTCAGCACGCCGCTGGCCTTGCTGGCCACGTTGCTGGATCCATTGCTGGCCGCCATCGCCGCGCTGGCCCTGTTGGCCGTAGGCGGCCCTCCGGGCGGCCTTGCGGTGCTCGGCCTGGTTCCGCTGGCGCTGTTGCGCCCCCGTTGGCTCAATCCTCTGCTGCAGCGGCTGGAGCGGAAGCGTGCTCGAGCGCTGGGCCTGGAGCGCGAGCTGGAGCGCGAGGGCCGCGTCGCCACCGTGCCGGGCTGGCCCTGGCCACCGCTGTTGGGCGAACTGGCGTTCGTTCTGCTCCGCTTCGGTGGCTTCGTCTGCTGCGTGCTGGCCTTTGATCTGCAGCGCTCCAGCGATTGGCGCACCTGGCTAGCGGGGTTCTGCCTGGCCTGGACGGCCGGTCTGGTGGTTCCGGGCGCCCCGGGGGGACTGGGCGTGTTCGAGACCGTGCTGCTGTTGCGGCTGTCCCACCAGATCCCCGAGCCTTCGCTGCTGGCGGTGGCCCTCACCTATCGCCTGGTGGTCACCCTCGGTGACTTGCTGGCTGCCGCCCTGGCTGACCTCGACGGGCGGCTGGCCCGCCGCTGGCCCGTCGCCGAGCTGCGCCGGGCACGGCCCGCTCCCCGCGTCTAGCCTGGTCCCGCATCGGGAGCGCCGTGCCCACCCCTTCTGCCAGGCCCCCGCTCCCCCGGGCCGCTGCCGCCGTTGCCGCTTCCACGCCCGCGGCCGCCGGGGGACTGCGAACCAGCCTGCACGACCGGGGCCAGCGGCTCACCCCCCAACGCGAGCGCGTGCTGAGCCTGTTTGAGGGCATCGGTGCCGGCACCCATCTCAGCGCTGAAGAGGTGCACCGCCGGCTCCTCAACGCCCAGACGCGGGTTTCCCTGGCCACGGTGTACCGCACCCTGCGGCTGCTGAGCTCGATGGGCCTGCTGCAGGAGCTGGAACTGCCGGAGGGCGGTCGTCGCTTCGAGCTGGCCAGCCCGGCCCACCGTGACCATCACCATCTGGTGTGCGTGCGCTGCGGCCGCACTGAGGAATTCGAGAACACGGCGGTGCTGGCGGCTGGGGAGGCCGCGGCACTGGGCCACGGTTTCCGGCTGCTGGAGTGCGTGCTGAACGTGCGTGCGCTTTGTCCGGCCTGCGCCTCCATCGGCGAGGTCGGCTGAGGCGGCGCGCTTGCAACTGCTCATTGCTATTGAGAATCGCTTGCAAAAGGGGCTGGGTCTTGTTTAGGTTGCGAGTCATTCGCAACAAGCTCTGATCGTGCCGATGGGCCTGCGCTTTCCGTCTGAGGAGTCCTTGGCCGCCGTACGCCTGCCGGCTGGCCAGTCGGTGCTGCTTGATCCCACCACCCGACCCGGTGCCACCTGTCTGGAGGTGCTCGACGGGGTGGCCCGGGTGTACTGCCCCTGCGAGGAAACCGAGGGAATGACCCTGGCCTTTCTGCAGCCCGGAGACCAGCTGCGCACCGACCGCCTCTGCAGCGAGGGGGTGTGCGTGGAGGCGCTCACCCCGCTCTGCTTCCGCAGCCAGGCCGAGCCGCGCGAAGGCCATGGCTTCGATCCGGTCAATGAGTGGACCCTGCAATTGCTGCGCATCCGCCACCTCAGCAGTGCCGAGCAACGCCTGCATGCCCTGCTGGCGCTGCTGGTGCGCCGCCTGGGCCGTCGCTGTGGCGCCTGGTGCGATCTGCCCTTCCGCCTCACCCACGAGCGCATCGCCGAGCTGATCGGCACCACCCGGGTGACCACCACACGGTTGATCTCCCGCATCCGGGCCGCCGAGCTGCTGGAGGTGCCCAGCGGTGAGCCGGGTCTGCGGCTGGCGCCAACCCTGGTGGAGAACGCCCCCCTGGCGGCCGCCTGAACCCAGGCCCCTTCAGCGCACCGCTTCCACGTCTGCGAAGCGGGCAGCCACACAGCGGGCCCGCAGCGTGAGTGCCTCCGCCAGGGCCTGGATGGCGGGCCGCTCCATCAGATCGCGCCGCACCACCAGGGCCTCCCCGGTGATCAGCCCCAGATCCCAGTCAAGCGGGGTGGTCACCGGTTGGAGGCTCTCCGTCAGGCTGGTGCCGTAGGTGAGGGTGACCCCATCGGCGCAGCGCCCCTCCCAGTCGGCCGGGTCGTAGCGCCCCATCGCCACGGGGTCCTGCCAAAGGCCCTGCCCCTGGAGGATCGCTTCGGTCCGGGGAAACCAGCCACCGGGCAGCGCCAGGCTGGGGAAGCGCCGCAGATCGGCCTGGATCGGGCGTCGCACCCCCGCCAGCGGATGGTCGCTGGCCGCCAGCAGTCGCACCGGTTCCCGCAGCAGGTCGAGCACCCACCAGTGGGGATCCTCCGGGTCGGGTAGATCGGGCTGGTAGCTACCCACCCAGGCGTCGATCACCCGTTCCCGCAGCAGTTGCAACGGCAGCTCCCGACCTGGCAGATCGAAGCTGCCTGTGATCCAGCCCGGCAACGGTTGGGCAAGAAACCAGGGTCCGGAGGCGTAGGTGCCCTCCAGCCGGAGGGGGGCCAGGCCTTTGAGGCGCGCCAGTTGATGCACCTTGCGCTCCGCCGCCAACAGTTCCCGATCCCCCAGCAGGATGGAGTCCGATCCGCGGCGGAACAGGCGCAGGTCCAGCACATCGAGTGCGGCGCACCGCCTACGGGAAATGGTGCTCTGGTTGCAGTGGAGCAGCCGGGCGGCCATGTCGCCGTTGCCGAGCCAGAGGCTCAGGTCGAGCGCTGCGAGCTGCTCCAGGGAAATCACGCTGCCCGATCCGAGCAATTCGAAGCAGAGTATCGGGATGGCTGGCACGTTGGGGCCGGCCGCGTCGGACTGGCAAAGCGTTTGTGGCTCAGAGCAGCAGGTGCAGCGCGGGATCGAGCCGAAATCCCCCCCGGATTCCCACTGTGAATTCCGGGTCGGAGACCCCGATCAGATTGCCTTTCAGCAGGCCGTGATCGCCGACCAGGGAATAGCGGAGCTGCCCCGGAGCGCTGAAGCTGGCATCACCGATCCACACGAAAGCCTGATCGCCGGGCTGGGCTGGATCGGCGTCAATGCGGCTGAGATCAATGCGGTCTTCGTTGCTGAAATCGAGAATCCAATCGCGCCCCCAGACGCGATTGCCCACCTCCCCGGCGCTGTTGTAGATGAAGCGGTCGGCTCCCGGCCCCCCGGAGTGCTGGTCGGCGCCGAGGCTGCCCCAGAGGATGTCGTCGCCTTCACCGCCATCGAGGTGGTTGCTGGCGGAGGAGCCGCGGAGGCTGTCCGCGAAGCGGGAGCCCTGAATGTTTTCTATCTCAATCAGGGTGTCGCGTCCTGCGCCTCCGGTGTCCTGGGCTGAGCTGAGGCTGAGATCCACCACAACCTCCCGCTGCGCATCTGTGTAGCTGACTGTATCGATGCCGGGGCCGCCATCCAGATGATCGTCTCCCTCTCCCGAGTGGAGGATGTCATCCCCCGCCAGACCATGCAAGTAGCTCGCCGGCCCCACAGCCCGCAACCAATCCTCCCCTGTTGAGCCCTGGCTGTGGTTCTCCACACGTGCCAGGATGTCGTTTGTATTCAACCAATCCCAGGTGTCCATGAATTCAATGGATGTGAGAGGGTTCCAGGCGTTGTGTGGGGTGTTGTCGCGAAAGAATTGTTGCACAGTAACTCCATCATCACCACCGCGAATGGTGATCTTCAGATCAGAACCACTGCGGCTGAAGAGGAGATCCTCTGGCTTGGTGTCGTCATTGAATAGGAGAATGCCGGTGCGCTGGGATGCATCGGCAGATACATCCGCCATGATGATATCTTCTCCATGCCCCTGCTGGGTGATGTACTGGTTCACGCCAAGCCCACCAAACAGGATGTCATTCCCTTCTCCACCGAAGAGCTCATCGTTATTATCTCCTCCCAGAAGTACATCATCGCCCGCCATTCCCTCCAGACGGTTGCTTCCTCCACGGCCCGTGATCAGATCGTCATGAATGGTGCCCTTGATCTGATCGCTCCCGTCGCTACCCAGCATCGCCAGTTGAGTGAGCTGCCAGATGTCCCAGCGGGTCCCATCGGCAAATTCAACGGCCTCGATTGGATTTCTGTCCTGGAAGGGAGTATCCCCAAGTAGGAAATTCTTGATGCGGATCTTATTGGAAGCAGACCTGATCGTAAGTACCAGATCCGAGGATCCCCCATCCCTACGTACCAATACATCCGAGGGGCGAATGCCAGACTCCATTTCAATGGTATCTCGGTCTTCGATTCCATTAGCATCTTCTGCTGCAATGGTATCGAGTCCATCTCCATGTTGATAGAGATAGCGGTCCCTGCCTGGGCCGCCGTCCAACCAATCGCTTCCAAGTCCTCCGCTGAGCAAATCATCTCCCATGCCCCCAAACAGGGCATCGTGGCCAATATTGCCAAAAAGCTGATCGTTGTTGCTACTGCCGAGGAGCAGGTCGTTTCCTGCCTGGCCATCGAGAGTGGCGCTCTGGCTCGATGAGGGAGTTCGCGAACCGAGAAGATCATCGCCAAGGCTGGCCTGGTTGACTGTGGCGAGTGGATAGAGATCCTTGAAGTCCCAGTCTATCCCATCTGCAAAACGTAGCCGATCGATTTTTCTTGCTCGATAGAAGTCGCTGACAAAGAGTGTTATGCTTAGTGCATCACCTTGCTTGAAGCTCAGGACCAGATCTCCGTTTCGGCTTTGCACAGAGGCAACGTCGCTACTCGCGTAATCAGTGAACACAGCAATGTCATGACTCTGGGCTGTGTTCCACTCCTCAACGATATTGTCGTGGCCAAATGAAGCTCGAAATACATAGGTGTCATGTCCGGCTCCACCATACAATTGGTCATTGCCCTCGCCACCATCGATCAGATCATTGGCATGAAGAGCATAGATAAAATCATCCCCTCCTCCAGCTGCAATTGCGGCATCTGATGTGTGCTCTGGCTGCAGGACATCCTTGTCTGGGCTCCCAAGCAGTACAGCGTCTTCGACGAGCCAGCGAAGGGGGAGCTCGCTGGCTTGATCGGAGTCTCGAATGCGGGATCGAAGGCTGGCAAGAAGATCATCGCCTGCATCGCCGAGCGACTCGATCGCGTGGCGGAGATTGCGGAGGTAGTAACTCGACATACGGTTACTGCCTGGTTCCTGTAGCCACTCAATCGCCGGATCAAGAATCCACGTTACCTCCTGCTCCCAGGCGTCCCATTTCATCCTGACCAACGAAAGGAAGACGGGAAATGAGTCATAGGTATTCAGAAGTCCCGCAACACTTCGGCTAATTGACTCAAAGATACCGTTGAGGATCGGGGTCGAGGCAATGGCTGGTAATTGCAATCCGTTCATAAAGGAGTTGCCATGCAGCGTTTCTAGAACGCGCAATGACCGCAAATCGTATAGACCTCTAAGCATCGGATCTGGCATGTCGGCAACACCGACCCATGTGTAAATGAGCGGCTTAATCAGCGCATCTCTTTGATGCTCAGGAGTGTCAAACCACTGTCGTACGATGCGTATCAGGTCCCCACTTTGATCTCGTTGCATAGCCTGGTGAAGGCTGGGTAGATTTCCGCCAGCAATAATATCTGGCAACATGGCAATCTCAGGGCTGACTGGTTCTACTCCTAAGTCCAGCGTGTCACTGCTATCGTTCGCAAACCAAACGTCGGTAAGTTCTGCGGTGCTGCCATTGGCGCGGATGTAACTGCCCCGTTCTTGATGTAGGTTTCCATTCAAGTCGACGTAGTGATCGATGAAGTAACCCAAGGGAAGTGCTTCTATTTCTGCCTGTGGCAACGATATCCACTCTCCTGCTTCTGCCACGGCATTGCTATTAGCATCTCGCCAAACTGCCAGGCTGCTCCAGATGGGATCAACAGAGTTGATTACTCCATCCTGGTTGCTGTCAAGATCAGCCAAAGCCTCAAAGCCATTTTGGGCATTGCCCCCAAGGCGGATCGGTGTGTTGTTGCCAAACAGCTCGGCTCCCGAATCAATCCGTCTATTGCCATTCCGATCATAAATAAGTAGTCCATCATCAGGTCCGATCCATCCCGTACGCTCTGCAAATCCGTTTCCATCATGATCAAAATAAATCCAATAATCTAGACCGAGAGTCTCGACGCCATCGCCATCGAGATCCAGGGCTAATGGTGTTGGAATCTTCATGTCTTCTTCTGTCTCGGCAAATTTCTTCTTGATCCTTTTAATCAAGGCTTCGATGCCATGCCTGCCAAGTCTGAAGACTTTGCCCGGAATAGTCATTAAGCCATCAACAAGAAGAGGTAACGAGCTCTCGGGGCCGATAAGATATTTGCGGGCCTCGCGGAGAAGTGTGTCATAATCACCACTAAATAACTTAAACATTATTCCAAGTTCGTCGAGTATCTCGGCTGCCAGTTCTCGATGTCTTCTTGCTTCTTCTTCTGGCTGCAAATCTGTGTAGGATACATGCTTGAATACGGCGCTTATTACTTCTTCCGCTGCTTTTGTCACTAGATTCGGATTTCCCTTAATAATATCTAGAATGCTTTCAACAGTTTTCCTGTACATTATCAAGAACGCAATCCCTTGAACAAGTGGCACGGAGCCAAGGCTAATGCTCCATCCTAAGGCTAGCCTTGCCTCCAGCAAAAGACGAATCCCCATGCCGTTTCTTGCCAGTGCTTCTAGTCCTTCGATCAGTTCTAGTGACCCATTGCCAGCAATATTAGGATCTAATCCATTGACAAGGCTGGCAAGCATGCCTCCAAGAATCCCTCGTGAAGACTGAGATGCATAAATATACTCAGGACTTTGCGCAATAATCCTTCCATATAGTAGTGATTCTTCAAGCTCTTCTTTCATGTGAGCGTTTATGAAAAATGCTTTCTTTCCTTCATGATCCAAAAGCATCATTTTTCTTCCCCCTATGTGGTCTCCCCCAAGCCGCGCTACTAGATCGTCAAATCGAAAGAAGTGAGACCCTTCAATTCCAGTCATTATGCCTGGATCATAACTTTCTATATTCTCAGATAAACCCCACTCCCCTCCCAGTGCATTCCATGTAGTAAGAGTTATGCGATCGTTCCGACTGCCTCCAAAAGAACTTGTAAAATCATAAGCGGCAAATTGGGCCAGAGCCCCACCTAAGCTGTGCCCAACTAAGTGTAAACGGGCGTTTGGAGAACTTGCTAAGATGTTGTCGATGATTGTTATAATTGGCTTCCTGGACCTTGCGTATTGTGGCCATCCGTCATTAAAGTTGTTGCTCCAGTCTTTCAGTGCTTCTAGTTTGCTTGTGCGCTCTGTGCCGCGAAAGCTGAGAATGAAATTATTTCCTCTCTTCTCTCGATAGACTACAGCGTATAATCCTAACTCGTTGACAATGGGTGTGTCAATGACTTCGTAGTCGTCGGATGGTGGTTGGCCTTCGTAGGACGAAAAGGCGCTCGTGAGTAGGAGGTGATTTGATGGTTCGGTGGCCATTGTGTGTTAGGGGGCGCAGAGGTTGATACTGGTTAATCTTCCGAGCGGGCCTTCTTGGCTGCGTTTGTAGGCTAATCTGCAGCCATTGGCTGAGATCGTTGGAGATTCAATGAAGCCGTTGTCGAGTCTAGTGAATGTGTGGTCTTTTTTGATTATGTAAATGCCAGCATTGTTCGTTTTTCTTGGCGCTCCACCCTTGGAGCTAATGATGATCCCATGTCTGGCAATCTCGAATTCTCGATCGCCTGCCCGTGCTTCTGACCATGGGCCCTGCTTTATCCTGATTGCTTGTATATTTGCAGGAGCGGTTAGGCTGAAAATAGTGTATTCGCCGCTCTTGTTCCAGGTCTGGAGTTCCTGGAGTGAAAGGCTTGTGTCGTAGAGGACGTAGTATCTCCCGTAATCCGAATAATGGGAGAGCAATGTTGTGGGGTCGTTTACGCGAAAGCCCAGAGGGGTTCTCGCTCCAGATCTTGGCTCTACGAGAAGTGCTTCTTGATTCCGCTCCCAGTTGTGTCCCAGCAATATATAGCCGTCCTCTGGTCTTAGTGGAATCCAGGGGCCTTCTGATAATTCTTTTGGATAAGGTTCTTCGTTGCAAGTGTAAATATTGAAGTATCCACCCCCCTTGGGGCTCGCCATAGGGCCGATCCTCGTCACCGTTAAATCTTTGGGATTGATTTGATAGCGGATGTGGCTTCGCGTTTGGCTGTTGGGGTCTTGTTTGTTGACGAGGGCTCTCCAGGTCTCCCCGTCGAAGCAGAGACGATAGGCATCGGGCAGTAGCAGTCGAGCCTTGTCCTTTCGATCCCATGCGAAGAGACCACGTGTTTTTGTTTTGTCGACGCCGATCAGAAGAATCGTTTCGTTGTCCAGCCATTCGAACTGTTGTGTCGGTGACACGTTGGCCAGCCGAGTCAATGTCCAGCGAAAGCGGCCGTCGCTCCGTATTTCGGTCGGGTTTGCTTCGTCTCCTTGTCTGGCCTGGCAGGAGGCCAGCAGAGTTGGCAACAGCGCCAGCGTCAACCTCAGAGACAGGCCTGGCACCCGCCTGCCGCGCTTGCTCCCCCGTACGTGAACGGGCGACTGCTTGTGCTGGATTCGTTTCATCGGGTGGCTGCCACGAGTGGAAAGTGGGACATTCCCTCGCGCCCAGGCGATTGGCGGGTGTTGCCCCCGGGCTGAGGATCGCCGGCAACCTAGGGGGATCTGATTGGCTTGACCGTTGCTGTCGCCAGGCCAGAACGGGGCGGCTGGGGCGTTTCATTGCGGAACCGGGGGCTGCACGCTCACAAGACAGAGTTCCCCGGGGCGGACATGGTCGCCCCAGAGCCATTGGGCAGTGCGCTCCTTGGCTCGGGTCGTGGTGTGTTGCGCTGCTGCGCGTGCGTTCTGCGGTGTTCTTCCCCGTTGGGCACAGTCGCTCGGAGCGGCTCTCCGCTGTGTTCAGCCGCTCTCAGCCGCGCCCCGCCCGTTGCTCCAGGCCTGGCACCAGCGCCAGCGCCGCCGCCAGCCCCAACAGCAGAATCAACAGCGCCGGCACCAGGGCGGCGCCCACTCGCTCATCGCTGGCGTACTGGAACACCCGAACCGCCAGCGTGTCGAAATCAAACGGGCGCAGCGCGAAGGTGAGCGGCAGTTCCTTCACCACATCCACAAACACCAGTAGGCCGCCCACCAGGAGTGGCCCGCGCAGCAACGGCAGGTGCACGCGGAGCAACACCGCCCACCAGCCGCAGCCCAGCCCCGTGGCCGCCTCATCGAGGTTGGGGGGCAGCCGCTCGAAGGCCGCGTCCAGATCCTGTTTCGACACCGCCAGGAACCGATCCGTATAGCCCCATACCAGCAGCGGCAGCGGGCTCAGCCCCAGCGGGCCGCCCAGCAGCAGCAGCGCCAGCGCCAGAACCGCGCCGGGAACCGCGTAGCCCATGCCGGCCAGAAAGGTCACGCGGCGCAGCAGCGGCTGCGGCAGCCAGCGTTGCGCTACTGCCAACAAGAGGCCCGCTGCCACGGTGAGCACCCCCGCCGCCAGGCCCAGCCCCAGACTGCGCAACGCCAGCACCGCCAGCTCGAGCGGTGCCTCGCCCCGCAGCTGGTCCAGGCTGAGCAGGGTCCACAGCAGCGGCAACCCAATCGCCAGCAGCGGCGGCAGGCCCGTCAGCAGCCAGGCAAGCCAGCAGCGCCAGCCCCGCAGCTCCCACTCCGGGCCGGCTTCCACCGACACACTCGGATTCCAGCGGCGGCTGCGGCGTCGCAGCAACCGTTCTCCCGCCACCAGCAGGCTCACCAGCAGCAGGGCCGCCAGGGCAAGCGCCACTGCCGCCCCCGGTTCGCCCTGGTCCTGCCAGCGGCGCAGGATCGCGCTCGACAGACTCGGCACCCCGAGCAGCTCCACCGTTCCCAGTTCGTTCACCACTTCCATGCCGCTCAAGGCCATGCCGGCCCCCACCGCCGGCAGCGCCAGCGGCAGCGAGACGCGCCGGAAACTGCCCCACGGACCCACCCCCAGGCTGCGGCACGCCTCCAGCGGCCGCCTCCCGCCGCCGCTGAAGCTCTCGGTGGCCAGCAGGAACACATAGCTGTATGTGCCCAGCGTCAATACGGCCACCGCCCAACCCAGTCCCTGCACCCGCCAGCCGCAGCGGCTGCCCAGATCGATCAGCACCGCCGCCAGCAGATAGGCCGGTGAGGCCAGCGGCAGCAGCTGGGCGATGCGCAGCCAGCGACGGCCGTGAAAGCGGCAACTGGCGGTGAGCCAGCCGTTGGCGGTGCCCAGTGCCGCCCCGCCGATGCCCACCGCGAGGACCAGCGCCACGCTGTTGGCCAGGGCCTCACCGCCCCCCTCCCCCAGCAGCCTGCCGCCGGCCCCCGGGGCCAGCAGCGCAAACACCAGCAACGCCAGCAGTGGCAACAGCGCCAGGGCGGCGATCGCCAGCACCAGCACCTCAAGCACCGACCGCCGCTGTGGGGCCGCCGTCATCGCCATCCGTTGGCCTGCATCAGCGCCACGGCCGCCGCGTTGCGTTCACCCAGCTGGGCGGCGCCCACGCCATCGCTGCGCAGCGGCCCAAACGCCTGCAGGATCGGGTCGTCACTGTTGCCGCGCACCGGATACTCGTGGTTGGCCGCCGCATAGCCGCGACCCCCTTCCGGCGAGGCCAGGAATTCGACTAGGCGTGTCGCCGCCGCGACTTGGCGCGAATGGCGGGTCACCCCGGCGCCGCTCACATTCACATGGGCCGGGTCCGGCATCACCACGCGCAGCTTGCGGGCCAGGGCCTGGTCGTCCCTGCCCGCATCCCCGGAGAGCATCCGCGCCACGTAGTAACTGTTCACCAACGCTGCGCCGCACTCGCCCCGGGCCACGGCCCGGGCCAGCGGAATGTCGGAGCTGAATAGCGGTTGCCCCAGGTTGGCCACCATCCCCCGCACCCATGCCGCGGTAGCGGCCTCTCCGCGCCGGATCAGCTGGTCGGCCACCAACGACTGGTTGTACACGCTGCGGCTGTCGCGCAGGCACAGGCGGCCGCGCAGCTCCGGCCGCGCCAGATCGTGATATCCCCGCACCAGACCATCAGGGAGCGAGGGATCGAGCACCAGCAGACGTACCCGTCGGGTGAGGGCAAACCAGCGGCCTTCCGGATCCCGCAGCCCCGCGGGCACATCGCGCTCCAAGGCGACGGAGCGCACGGGCTGCAGCAGTCCCAGCCGGGCGGCCCGCTCCAGCCGCGCCGCATCCACCAGCACCAGCACGTCGGCCTGGGTCTGGGCTCCCTCCGTGCGCACGCGCTCGATCAGGGCGCTGTCCTTGCCCTCCAGCAGCCGTACGCGGATGCCGGTGCGGGCGGTGAAGGCTCGGTAGAGCTCTTTGTCGGTGTTGTAGTGGCGGCCGGAGTACACGCCGATCTCGGCGGCCGGTTGGCCCTGGCAGCCCGCCAGGGAGCCGGCCAGAGCCAGGACCATCCCCACCTGGCCCAGCGCCCCCACGCTCGCGCCCCGGTGACGATGGTTGCCGCGGTTGCCGCGTCTGCGGCGGCTCGGCGCGGACAGGGGCACGGCGGTTCGCAAAAAACAGATCCATGCTCCCAGTAGGCCTGAGGGGCCGTGGCCGCCCAGCTGTGCCATTTGTCACGCCTACGCGTGTCCACCCGACTGCCCCCTCAGTTCCAGCCGTTGCTCCGCATCAGTTGCACTGCCGCCTTGTTCGAGGCCCCCATCGCTTCGGCCGCGACCCCGCTCGGTTGGAAGGAACCCCAGCGTTTCAGGATCGGGTCGTTGCCGGATCCCACCAGCGGGTACTCGTGGTTGGCTTCGGCGTAACCCTTGCCACCGCGGGGGGAAGCCAGAAATTCGATCAGCCTGGTGGCGGCCGCCACATTGCTGGAGGCGGCGGTGACCCCGGCACCGCTGATGTTCACATGTACCGGCCGCGGAAACACCACCCGCAGGTTGCGGGCCAGGGCCTGGTCGGCGGCTCCGCTCTCTCCCTCCAGCATCCGGGCCACGTAGTAGGTGTTGACCAGGCCCACACCGCAGTCGCCCCGCCCCACAGCCCGCGCCAGCGGCGTGTCCGAGGTGAAGAGCGGTTGCTTGACATTGGCGATCATGCCCCGGATCCAGGATCGGGTGGCCGATTCACCGCGCAGGATCCGCTGATCGGCCACCAGCGACTGGTTGTAGACGCTCTTGCTGTCCCGGAGGCACAGCTTGCCCCGCAGGGCCGGTTTGGCGAGGTCGGCGTAGGTGCGGATCGTGGTCGGGTTCACCAGGCGGGGGTTCACGATCACCACCCGCAGACGACGGGTCAGGCCGAACCAGCGCTGGCGCGAATCCCGCAGAGCTACGGGCACATCGCGCAGCAGGCTGGTGGAGCGGATCGGCTGAAACAGGCCCAGGTCGGCCGCCTTATCCAGGCGGGCCGCATCCACCAGAACCAGCACATCGGCCGGGCTGCGCTTGCCCTCACTGCGAAGCCGCTCGATCAGCGCGTCGTCTTTGCCCTCCAGCAGCCGTACGCGGATGCCGGTGCGGGCGGTGAAGGCTCGGTAGAGCTCTTTGTCGGTGTTGTAGTGGCGGCCGGAATACACGCCGATCTCGGCGGGCGGGTTTGTCTGGGCAACCGCCGAGCCCAGGGTGCCGACCAGAAGCAAAGGACCCAGAAGGCCTTTGACGCCATGGGCAAAGCTGAGATGGCGATAGGGCCCATGCAAAGCTGTTGAGGCCCTAAACCAGAAGCGAAAAATCTGTAGTTTTTCTGAAGAAATCATCGAACCGGTGAGCCAAGCTTTGGCGCAACACGGATCGAACCCTACCGATCTCGTTGGAACAAACAGGGCAGAAATCAAACGGGTGGCGGTAACAAAAAGTACCTAGCCACGTCGCCTGGACTCAGCGGCGACGCTGCACCCGCACCGGTACGAGCACCGGCTGCATCAGCCCGCCGCCGCCGTTGTCGTCATCCGACCCCACCATCAGCCACATCAGCAGGCCGAACACGCCGAGCACACCAGCCAGCAGGATCAGATCGGCCATGACTCAGAAACGAGTAGTGCCACCTTACCCGAATCCGCGGCCAGCGGCGCCGCCGACACAGGCTTCCAGCTGGCGCCGCAGCCGGTCGTGGTCGAGGTCGCGGCCGATCAGCACCAGCTGGTTGCGGCGTTGTCCCGGCCAGTCGCTGTCGTCGATCGAGAAGCGCTTGCCGGCCAGATGGAAGATGTGGCGCCGGTCGCTCTCCTGGAACCAGAGTATGCCTTTGGCCCGGAACACGCCGGCCGGCAGCTGATTGTCGAGGAAATTCTGGAATTTCCGTAGCGACAGCGGCTGATCGCTCTGGAAGGAGAGGGAGGTGAACCCTTCGATCGCCGCGTGGTCCGCATCGCTGGCGTGGTCGTGGTGATGGTGCTGGGCATGGCCATGGTCGTGATGGTGACCGTGCTCCCCGTCATGCACGCAATGGCCGTGGTCGTGGTCGCAATCCTGATGGTCGTGGTCGTGGTTATGGGCTGAGGCCACCCGGTCGCTCTCGAACAGCCCCACGCTCAGAAGCAGCGGCAGCGGCACCTCTCCCTTCACCGAACGCAGGATGCGGGCGTCGCTCTTCATCTCCCGGAGCTTGTTCTCGAGCTCCAGCAGCCGCGCCTCCTCGACCAGATCGCACTTGTTGAGCAGCAGCATGTCGCCGTAGACCACCTGCGCCCGCGCCACCTCACCCTCCAGCAGCTCGTCGTTGAAGTTCTCGGCGTCCACCAGGGTGATGATCGAGTCGAGCCGGGTGAGATCGCGCAGGTCGCTGCCGAGGAAGGTCATCGCCACCGGCAGAGGATCGGCCAGGCCCGTGGTTTCCACCACCAGGTAGTCCACCTTCTCCGGGCGATCGAGAATGCGGTACACGGCATCGAGCAGCTCGCCATTGATCGAGCAGCAGATGCAACCGTTGCTCAGCTCCACCATGTCTTCGCCGGTGGCCACGATCAGCTCGTTGTCGATGCCGATCTCCCCGAACTCGTTCACCAACACCGCCGTTTTCAGGCCCTCCTGGTTGCTCAGGATGTGGTTCAGCAGCGTGGTCTTGCCGGCGCCGAGGAAGCCGGTGAGGATCGTCACCGGCAGGCCGGTGGGCGCGGGAGCGGGCGCAGGGGCCGGCACGGGGGCGGTGCTGGGGGAGGTCATCGGCGCAGGCGGGAGGACCGCGGCGGTGCGATCACTGGGGGAACGATAGGCAAGGGCGCCTCCTGCCTCGGGCCGGGCATGAGGTGGCCATTGACCGCTGCCGGCTTCAGCATGGGAGCACCTGCGCACCGGCCTCCATGGAGATTCACCATCCCAACGCCCACCCCCTCAGCGACGACCAGCAGGCGCTGCTGCTGCGCTTCCGCGAGAAACTCCAGGCCCGCGTGTCCCAGGGCGGCCTCACCGCCGACGACGTGCGCCACATCGTCGAGGCGATGGGGGGACACGAGGCGCTCGGGGTGGAAATGATGCGCGCCCTCAACGAGGAGGTACGCACCCTGTTGCCCGGCCAGAGCCTGTTCTCCTTCAACTGGGAGTGAGGGGCCAGCCGGGCGCAGGCGGGCCTCGGCTTCTTCAGGCTTCGCTCGCTTGCCGCTCCCGGCAGGGCGAGCACAACCCGAAGAATTCGAGTGTGTGGAACAGCGGCGTGAACCCGTTCAGCTCGGAGCTTGGCAGCGGCAGGTCGTGCACCGGACAGTGGCTCAAGGTCACCGTGCTGCCGCAGTCGACGCAGGTGAGGTGGTGCTCATCCCGCTCGCTGGGGGCGTAGAGGGCCTCGCCGCTTGGCAGGTGGCGGCAGCGCACCAGCCCCCGTTGTTGCAGCTGGCGCAGGTGGCGGTACACGGTGGCCAACCCCATTGCCCCGACACCACCGCGCAGGCGGGCGTGCAGTTCCTGGCCGCTCAGCTCCCCATTCGCAGCCCGCAGGGCCGCAAGCAGCGTCTCCTGGCGGGGGGGCAGGGTGGCGTCGGGAAAACGGTCCATGGCCTGATTCTCAGCCTGCCGGCAACCAGAGTGCGAGCCGCGCAGTCTGGGGCAGAGGCTGCAGCTTCAACGTGTTGGCGTCGATCAGCACCGGCCGCGGTGGCTGGGGTGGTGAACCGGCAGGCCCGAGGGGCCGCAGGCTCGCCAACAGCCGGTTGCCGCTGGGATCGTGGTGCAGCCCGGTGCCGGGTTCGAGTTCCCAGTTGGCCAGGGCCTGGCGCCGCAGCACCCGCCCCTCGCCATCAAGGGCCAGCAGCGTCAGTGCGGGCCGGCCGCTACCGGCCACCAGCAGCGCCCACACCCGCTCTCCCCCGCCGGCGCAGGCGCTTGCCAGCAGCGCTTCGGCTCCGATCCACAGCTGGCGTGGAGCCCGCCCTGGCTCCACCCGCTCCAGGGAGCGCCGGTAGTCGGGCCAGTGCCGCACCAGCAGCGCCCTGCCGGCCTGGGGGCAGAAGCTGCTGAGGTCGCGGCTGCCGGGCAGGGTCTCGCGGCGGGGCGGCCGCGGCGGCAGGCTGTGCAGACCCAGCCCCTCCGGCTCCGGCACCACCGCGGCTCCCCCCTCGGGCAGCAGGCGGATCGGCCCGGCGGCGCCGATCGCCAGTGGTCGGGGACCACCGCCGCCGGCGGGCCAGTACTGGCTGGAGGGTTCGCCGGTGCCCGCTCCACCCGCCTGCACCAGCAGCGCCCCGCGCCGATCGGAGCTGAGGTGCGCGAACCCAAGCCCACCGGCGCCCAGGGGCACGGCTCGCCCCGCCAGCAGCACCGGCGAGGCGCCTTCCCGGTTCCGTCTGGGCACGAGGGGGCTCTGCCGGAGCGGCAACCGCCACACCCGCAGCCCACGGCCCGGCTCCTCTGCCGTGAAGACCACACCGGAACCATCCCCCAGCGGCTCCACCGCCTGGATACGGGCGAGCGGCGGGGTCAGGGAACGCCAACGGCCGTTGTGGTCGCGCAGCTGCAGCCGCTCTCCGCCACCCGCCGCCGGCGTGACCGCCAGCAGCCGCGGCCGCGGATCCCAGCGCCAGCGCTCCGGCGCCAGCGCCAGCCCCCGCCGGTCGCGGGAGGAAAGCTGCAGCTCCAGAGCGGTGTCGAGGATCTGACCGGCCGCCAGGCTCAGCACCATGGTGTCGCCCTCCCCGTGCCAGCGATGCACGAGCGCCGGGCTCAGCGCGGTGCCGGCCTGCAGGCTGGTTCTGTCCATCGGGCGGCTGAAGCGCGCTTTGAGGGCCGCCGGGCCAGCGCTGGCTGCGGCGGGTGTCAGCGCCAGCAGCCGCGGCGGCCGCCGCCACAGCCACTGCTGCTGCACAACCGCCAGCAGAGCTGGCAGTCCCAGCGCCAGCCAGAGGACGCGATCGCTCATGGCTCCAGCGGCCGGGCCGGCCGCGGAATCGATCGCACCCGCTCGGCCACCACCACCAGCCGCTCGCCGCCCTTGGCCTGCTCGCGCCGCATGTGTCCCTCCAGTGCCAGCCACTGGTCGGCCTGCGGCTGCGGCAGGTTCTTGGGCCACCGCACCGCCAGGCCCACCGGCGTCGCATCCGCCAGGCAGCAGCGCACCAGCAGCCGAGCCAGCTGCGGCGGCCCGTCCTGCATCGGCAGCACAAAGCCGCTGATCCGCACCGGATCCCCGTCGTGCAGAGCAGGATCGGGCTGGCTGCGAAGCAACCGCACCCAGTCGGTGAGGCTGCGCTGGGCGGGTGGCAGCACGAAGCTCAGCGCCTCGCTGCCGGTCTCGTCGCGGGGTCGCTGGCCTGCGAGGTCAGCGAACGAGGGGGCCGGTGGAATCGCCAGCACCAGAACGGCGATGAGGGCCGTCAGCCCAATCCGTCGCAACGCCGCCGGCCCAAGAGTCTCGGCGGCGGCCCGTTCATCGCGCAGCGCGAGCAGCAGCTGCAGTCCCGCCAGGGCCAGCAGCAGCAGGCCGGCCAGGCTCACGAGCGGATGAAACACTGCCCGCAGCAGCAGGTCGAGGCGGCCATCCGTGCTGCTGCGCAGCAGCACCAGCGCCCAAAGGCCAAGCGCCAGGGCACGCCAGAGCGCAGCCCTCCGCCAGGGCGTTGGCCAGGATGGTGCGGGTCGGGGGGGCGGGCCGATCACAGGCGCCACAGGTTGATCCATTGGCCGATCAGCAACACCAGCAGGCCCGCCCCGGCGGTGGTGAGCACCAGGCCGCGGGGCCGGAAGAGCAGGGCCAGCAGGCCCACCAGCTTGAGGTCGATCACCGGACCCAGCAGCAGGAAGGCGAGCAGCGCCCCCGGCGTCACCTGGGCGGCGAAGCTGAGGGCCAGGAAGGCATCGACGCTCGAGCACACCGACACCACGAGCGCCAGCAGCATCAGCGCCAGGATGGAGAGCGTCGGCGCCCCGCCCACTGCGAGCAGCCAGCCCCGGGGCACGAACGACTGCACCAGGGCCGCCAGGGCGCAGCCCAGCACCAGCAACAGGGCTAGATCCAGGAACTCGCGGCCCCCATGGCGCAGCACCTCCTCCAGCCGCGGCCGGGGCGTTGGCAGCGTTGGGGCCGCCGTCATGGCGGGCCCCACCAGCCCGCCGCGCCGCTCCAGCAGGCTCACCGCCGCCAGCGGCTGGGCCAGGCGGCGCTCCACGAGCAGTTCAGCCCGCAGCAGTTCGGTTTCCGGCAGCAGCCGCAGCAGCAGGGCAAGGCCCAGGGCGACGGCCACGGCGCCCAGGGGTCGCGCCAGCAGCAGCCAGGGCTGGTCGGGGAAGGCGGCCCAAGTGCCCGCCAGCACGATCGGATTCAGCACCGGTGCGGCAAACAAAAACCCGAGGGCGGCCCCCAGCGGTGCTCCCCCCACCAGCATCCGCCGCGCCACCGGCACGTTGCCGCACTCGCAGGCCGGCAGGGCGAAGCCCAGGCCCGCGCCCGCCAGCGGCCCGAGCAGGGGATGGGTCGGCAGCCGCCGCAGCCAACGCCCGCCGGGGCTGAGCCAGCGGGCGGCGGAGGCGATCAGCACCCCGATCAGCAGAAATGGCAGGGCCTCGATCAGCAGGCCCTGAAACAGGGCCCAGGCGGTGGCGAGGCGGGGTGAAACCATGGCCTGGCCCGCCCGTCAGGGGGCCTCCCCGGGGCCGGCCCCGGGGGTAACCGCGGCCGTGAACCAGTCCGGAGTGGCCTGGAAGCAGGCGGCGTTGCGTTCGTTTTCGCGGGCCTCCACCCGCCAGCAGCAGGCCCGACCCCCTTCGCGCTCGCGCACCAGGTCGTTGGCCCACTGCCAGACCAGTTCAGCGCTGGCCTCCATGCCCACGTTGTCCATCACCCGCAGGTCGAGGGCTCCCTGGTCGTGGAGGGCGCGCCAGGTATCGAGCAGGGGATCGTCCGCGTTCGCCAGGAAGGTGTGGTCGAACTGGTCGGCCAGGCGCCTCTCCAGCTCCTTGAGGCTGGAGAAATCGACCACAAAGCCATGCTGGTCGAGGCGATGGGCGCGGTACCAGAGGGTGAAGCTGCGGCTGTAGCCGTGCACAAAGCGGCAGTGGCCCGGGTGGCGCCATTGGCGGTGGCTGCAGGGGTAGCCGCTGAAGGTCTTGCTGCAGGTATGAGCCGCGGGATCGGGCATGAACTCGGCAAGGGCGAAGGCGGCGACGGCATCGGAGCGTCCGCACGCATCATGACGGGGCACCCGGGTTCGCTGGGTACGGTGAAACCAGAGCCGTCCCACTTCGGCCGCTCGATCCGCCCGGCTCCGTCCGCCATGACCGCCTCCCGCCCCGCCCCGCCGCTTCCCGATCCACCACTCCCCGATCCAGGGCTGATCGAGGCATTGCGCTTCGATGCCTCAGGCCTGATGCCCGCGGTGGCGCAGGACTGGCTCGATGGCTCGGTGCTGATGGTGGCCTGGATGAACCGCGAGTCGCTCGCGCGCACCCTCGCAACCGGCGAGGTGCACTATTGGAGCCGCTCTCGCCAGGAGCTCTGGCACAAGGGTGCCAGCAGCGGTCAGTTCCAGCGGTTGCGTGGCCTGCGCTTCGATTGCGACGCCGATGTGCTGCTGCTCAGCATTGAGCAGCTGGGGGGTGGGGCCTGCCACACCGGCGCCCTCAGCTGTTTCTACGAGGAGGGGCCGCAGAGCAGCGCCGGCGGGCCGGGAGCTCCGCTTCCGCCCGCGGATGTGTGCAGCGAGCTGGCGCGAACGATCGAGAGGCGCCGCGATCAGCCCGAGCCGGGCAGCTACACCAACCGCCTGCTGGAGGGCGGCGACAATCGCATCCTCAAGAAGATCGGCGAGGAGGCGGCGGAATTCGTGATGGCCTGCAAAGACGATGATGCGGCCGCGATCGCCGGCGAAGCGGCCGACCTTGTGTATCACCTACAGGTGGCGCTGGCGCACCACGGCGTGGCGTGGAGGCGTGTGCAGGAGGTTCTCGCCGGTCGTCGTGGGGCACCGCGACGAGACTGAGCGTGGGGCAGGTTCAACGGTCGCTCTCCCCGCGTGCGGTGCTTTCGCGCTGGAGAGTCTCGAAATAGTCTGCGTCCACCCGGCGGCCGTGCCGGCCGGCGAGTGGTGGCGTCACGCCTGCGTGCGCCTGCACCCGCGATAAGCCAACCCTACCGCCGACTACGCCAACAATGGCACCCAGCAGTGCCGCACTGAGGAGAGATGCCCCAAGCAGCGCTCCGGAGAGTCCGACCGGACAGTTCCCAGCGAGCGGCGGCTGGGCAGGTTGCACGCCAAGGGTGAGAACGAGGGAGGCTCCCATGGCAGCGATCAGGCTGTAATTATGCATTTTATGCACATAGTTACCGCCTGTTGCCCCTGGTCATGGCGGTGCTTTCTCGCCCCTCCACCCCTCGCGCGTGAATTCCCCCGATCCGATCTCTCTCGCCTGCCGGCGCCGCCTGGCGGATGGGGCGCGCGGCCGCTGGCTGTGGGCACTGGCCACGTCGCCCCTGTGCAGTGGCCTGCCCGTCCTGATGGCGCCTGCCCTGGTGGTCCTGCTGTGGCAGGCCGCCAGCCGCCGCACCCTTCTGCCTGCCGTCTATGGCCTGACCCTGGTGGGAGGATTCGCCTTCCTGTTGCTGACGCTCGATGCGGCCTTCACCCTGCCGCTGCGGCTGGCCACGGTTGCGGTGTTCGCCTTCGGGCATCGCCAGGGCCAGGAGAAGGCTGCCCAGGATGGGCGACGTTGGCTCGATCTCGACCGTTGAAGCTTGTGCTTGCGCGAGTTGCGCGTGAATGTCTACAATAATCAAACAGTCGGTTCAGGGTAAAGGTGGCAGAGAATCAGGCGTGGTCATCATTAGCGGCGTGGGGGTTCTTAGGGCCGCCTGAGGGTAGGGAAGACGTGGTCGCCGCATGTTCGTGCTTGCAGCGATTGCATCAAGGCACCCATCGCCCCTGTCTCCGCGCTCCCAAGGATCTATTCGTGGTCCAGCCAAGAAGTCTGTGAAGAAACGTATCGCCCCGTCCCGCAAAACCGCGGCGAGTCCTGTGCGTTCAGCGTTGTCGCCCCCGCTTGGGCAGATGCGTAGCTACCTGGCCACCAGCTTCCGCGTGATGGTGGCGTTTTCGCTGCTGCTGGGGGCGCTCCTGCACGGGTTTCGCGGCCGCTGGCAGGAGATGTTCGGAGCCCTCAGTCCCTTCCCTGTGCTCCTGGTTCTCTATGGCGTGCTCTTCCTGCTGATCGAACGGCATTCCAGGACGTTGATCGGGCGGGGTGTCGGCTGGAGTGGCGTTGGCAGCCCGCTGTTCCCGGTGGTTGTGCTGCGCACCTTGCTGGTGGTGGTCGGTCTGGCTTTGGTGGCCCCGCTGCTGTCGGTGAACCAGTTCCTTGCGGCGGTCCTGGGTTCGTTGGCGGTTTGTCTGCTGGTTGCCGCTTTCTTCGACAGCCTCCGCCTTCTGGCCCGGGTCAAGGCCCCCTGAGCTTCCCCGTCCGCCGGCATCGGCGCGTGCGTCAGGATCAGAGCCGGCTTCCGCCATTTGGCGCATGGCACCCGCTCCCTTGGTTCCAGGGCTTCCCCCCATCTCCCCGGCATCGATCCTGCGCTTGCCGGTTCGGCTGCTGCGGTTTCACCAGCCGATGGCAGAACACGGCTCCTGCGCCGCCTGTCAGCCGATCGGCGAGGCGCCACCTGTCGGCCATTGCCGCTTCCGCAGCACGAGCGAGTGAGCCCCGCCCTGGCAGAGTGAGAATCATTCCCATTCGTAGGGCGGGGAAATGCCGGCTTCTGTGCCTGGATCTGGGGCTGCTGGGATCGTGTCCGGGTTGCCATTCGTGGCAGCCCTTTGTCTGGCCGGCTGTGCTGTCGCGCCCCTTCCGTCTCCAGCGCCCCCCGCGGCCACGGGAGGCGGCAAGCCCCTTCTGCGGGTGGTTACCACCGTTCTGCCCGTGGGGCTGTTCACCCAGGCGGTGGCCGGATCCTGTGCCCAGGTGGAGCCGCTCCTGGGCGCCAACGCCGATCTCCATCAGCTGCCGGTCACCCCTCAGCTCATCGCCCGTCTGCAGGGAGCCGACGTGGTTGTGTTCAACGGCCTGGGCCTGGAAGCTCCTCTGCAGAAGCTGTTGGCGGCAGGCGGCAGCCGAGGGCCAAGGCGCATCGAAGCCTCCGCGGGAATTGATCCCCTCCCGATCGACCCCCAAAGTCACAACAGCCATTCCCACGCACACGATTCCCTTTCCCACGGCCAGGCCGCCAACCCGCACGTGTGGCTGGACCCGCGCCGCGCTGCGGCCCAGGTCCGCACGATCCTTGCCGGCTTGGTGGCCGCGGATCCCGCCCAGGCTGCCTGCTTCCGCCGCAACGCCGATCGCTTCCTCGCAGAGCTGGAGCGCCTCGACCGCGACCTGTCCCGCCAGCTGGCCCCCTACGCCGGTCGGCCCATGCTCTCGTTCCACGACCTGGCTCCCTATTTCGCTCAGCGGTACGGGCTGCGCTCGGAATCCCTGGTCGAGCTGCCGGACGAGAGCCCTTCGGTCGCCGACCTGCGCCGCCTGGCTGCCGAGCTGCGCCGCCAGCGGGTGCAGGGCCTGCTGGTGGATCCCCAGAACGAGCGGCGTTCCTTCCTCTCGCTGGCGGCGGATCTCAAGCTGAAGCTTCTTCCCTTCGATCCGATTGAGCGCGCCAGCGAGGCGCAGGCCCGTCGCCCCTCGCACTACCTGGAGGCGATGCGCCGCAACGGCGCCGCCGTCGTCAACAGCTTCGGCCCGCCGAGCCTCCGCTAGGGTGGGTTGATGGTGGAAACGATTCTCGAAGTCAGCCACCTCAGCGTGCGTCGCGAGGGGCGCACCGTTGTCGACGATGTCAGCTTCGCGTTGCGCGCCGAATCTGACACGGCTCTGGTCGGGCCCAACGGGGCCGGCAAGAGCAGCCTGGTGCAGGCGATCGTGGGAATCCTTCCCCACCAGGGCGGCTCAGTGCGGTTGCTCGGCCATCCCCTGGGCCCCCGCGGTCAGCTGCCCGCCTGCCTGCGCAGCCAGGTGGCCTACCTGCCCCAATCGCTCGCCTTGCAAGGGCGTCTGCCGCTCACGGTGGCCGAATTCGTGGGTCTCGGCTGGGATCCACCCGGCCTTGCCCTCCCCTGGCAGGGAGGCCGTGTGCGAGCTCAGGCGGTGCGGGAAGCCCTGGCCAAGGTTGATGCCGTCTCCCTGGCCCCGCGCCTGTTCAGCGAACTTTCCGCCGGGCAGCAGAAGCGGGTGCTGCTCGCCTTCTGCGTGGTGCGACCCCGCCGTCTGCTGATCCTCGATGAAGCGCAGGCCGGCCTCGACCCCCGCGCCGGCGAGCGTTTTCACACCCTTCTGTACCAGCTCCGCCGCAGCGAGGGGTGGACGATCCTGCAGGTCTCCCACGACCTCGACATGGTCCGCCGCACCTGCGACACGGTTCTCTGCCTCAACCGCAGCCTGCGTTGCGCCGGCAGCCCCGACCACGCCCTCTCCCCCCAGCAGCTGGAGCGTCTCTACGGCCGTGGCTATGTGCCTTACCTGCACCATCACCACCCCGCCGGCGCCCCCTCCCCGGCACCATGACGGTCGCGGCGTCCCTGGGTGAGCTGTTGGCCTTGCCCTTCCTGCAGAGGGCCCTGCTGGCCGGCTGCCTCAGCGGCGCGCTTGGGGGGCTGCTCGGCAGTTTCGCGGTTCTGCGCCAGCTGTCGTTCTTCACCGATGCGCTCGGCCACTCCGCCCTGCTGGGCATCGCCCTGGGTGTCCTGCTCGGCCTTGATCCCACCCTTGTGCTGATTCCCTTTGCCGTGCTGTTCGCCCTCGGGGTGAACCAACTGGCCCGCCGTAGCCGTCTCCCGGCCGATGCCCTGCTGAACATCATCTACTCCTCTTCCCTCGCGCTGGCGGTGGTGGCGCTTTCGCGCCTTCCTGGCTGGAAAGGGGGACTTGATCAGCTGCTCTTCGGCGACATTCTCGGCGTGACGACGCGGGATCTGCTGCTGCTGGCCGCCCTGTTGCTGGCCACCGCCACGATCCTGCTGGTGACAGGGCGCCGCCAGATGCTGCTCACGATCGATGCCTCGCTGGCCCTCTCCCGTGGTGTCGCCGCCGAGGGGCAGCGGCTGTTGTTTGTGGTCCTGCTGGCCGTGGTGGTCGCCCTGTCGATCAAGGCGGTGGGGGTGCTGCTGATCAGTGCCTTCGTGGTGATTCCTGCCTGTGCCAGCCGCCTGATCAGCGGCAACTTCCGCGTGTATCTGCTCCTTTCAGCGCTGTTTGGAGCTACATGCGCCGTGCTGGGCCTCATCGCCTCGGCGGCCGCCGATCTACCTTCAGGTCCCAGCGTTGTGGTGGTTCAGCTGCTGCTGTTCTTGCTGGCGCTTGGGTTGTCCGGCCGCGGCACGGGCTCTCCGAAGGAGGTGGGCTGACCGTAGAGCCACTGCAGTGTGGCCCGATCCCGCTCGCTGGGGACCAGTACCGGCTTCGGCCCTGGGAAAGTCGCCATCGCGTCCTCTCGGATGTCGCTGTGCCCCCAGAGGCCGATGGCATGGCCGAGTTCGTGCAGTGCTGTGGCCTGGAGGGCCTGGGGGCGTTGATCAGTCCCCAGCAGCACCGTCACCGTGGGCTCCAGTCGCCACTGCCCCTGGCGCAGCACGTGCTCCGGCATCAGGCTGGCCCGTCCGTGGCTGGCCCGCAGCCGGCCGCTGGCGTCGGCTCGACGGGGCGGTCGGCGTCGCACGATGCGGATCTGGGCGGCCTCCGGATCGCTCACCCGCACGATCGGCACCAGGGCGGCCCATTGATCCAGGGCGCGCTCCACGGCCGTCCACCAGATCCCGTCCCAGCGGGCGGCGGGTCCGGCAGTGGCGGGCGGCTCTGCCCACACGCACCAGAGATCGAGCCGTGGCCAGCCCAGAGGGGTGGTGCGCAGCCGATGCCGATAATCCCTTTCTGGCAGCGAACCCCCGGCAGTCACCCCCTCTGTGCCGCCCGTTCCGTGCGCATCGTCACGGTCCGCGTCTCGACCGTTGGGCGGGGGGACCAGCAGATCGCCCGTGACCGCCACGGCGAGGCGCTCATCAGCCGGCGCACAGGGGATTGGCTGCCCAGCCTTCCCGGCGACGGTACTGGATGCTTCCGCCCGCGCCGGCAACGCCTGGGATGCGGAGCCACTCGCCAAAACCAGGACCAACGGCAGGACCGGTACCATCAGGCAGGCAAGCCGACACCTCGGGCCATCAGGGCGGCGAGCAGGGGAATGGCGGCGAATCCAGCCAGCTCGATGTTGAGGATCCAGGCCAGCCGCTGCGCCAGGCCCTCGCTGACTTGGGGGAGTTCGCCTTTGCGCAGGGGGATGGCCCACAGGATGTAGGTGATGGTGGGGTAAAGGGAGAGGGCGCCTACCGCCAGATAGGTGCCCACCTTCCACCAGAACAGGGGGTTGGCGGTGTAGAAGGCGGACCCCTGCCCGTACTGGATGACCCGCAGGATGCCGCTCACCAGAACCCCCAGCGCCGCCAGTCCGTAGACGATGTCGGTGATCACCATCAACGTGGCCGTCCCGCGGTCGGGGTTGGGGCGGATCAGGCGCCGCTCCAGCACCAGGGCCCCGAAACAGAGCATGAAGCTCAGGTAGTGCACGTACGCCACGGCGGCGCTAGGGAGCACCCCGGTGGGGAGGGCGGCGGGAACGGCGGGAATCACGGCGGAGCTGGAGGGTGGGCAGACGGTAGCGAGCGGCGGCCGCGGCCATGGCCCCGCGGTGTCTGAAGGGCGTGCGGGGAGGAGGGTGGCTGAGGCGGTCGGCGTTGGGCGGAATGGCGGTGGCAGCCGCTGGGCAAGCAGGAAAACTTTGTGAATATCGGAAAATAATCTGCTGCTTTCGTGCCGCCTGTACAACGCCTGAAAAGACGACGAAAAGATAAACCCTGAAGCCTTTCGGTGGGTTTTTTTGTTCGTGCGGTTTTCCCCTAGCTTGCAGGGAGAGATTCACCCTTTCATGGCGAGCTCCCTGAGTGCGTTCCTGGGCGAGATTGGTCGTCATCAGTTGCTGACCCCTGAGCAGGAGCTCACGCTCGGCCGCAAGGTCCAGGCGATGGTCGTGTTGCAGGAGCGCTGCAGCCAGGCTGGTGGCAGCGGTGCCGCCTGTGACTACAACGACATCGAACGCCGCACCCTGCGCACCGGCGAGCGTGCCAAGCAGCAGATGATCACCGCTAACTTGCGGCTGGTCGTCAACCTGGCCAAGCGCTATCAGGGCAAGGGCCTCGATCTGCTTGATCTCATTCAGGAGGGCACGATCGGCCTCACCCGCGCTGTTGAGAAATTTGACCCCACGCGCGGTCACCGTTTCAGTACTTATGCCTACTGGTGGATCCGTCAGGGCTTGAATCGCGCGCTCTCCACCCAGAGCCGCACGATTCGCATTCCGGTCAACGTCAACGAGAAACTCACCCGGCTGCGGGCCGCCAAGGCCCGCTGGCTCCAGGCCCACGGCCAGGCCCCCAACTCACGCAACCTCGCCGACACCCTTGGCCTGCCCCTGGCCGAGGTGGAAGACCTGCTGGGCTGCGAGCTGCGCAGCGTCACCGTCAGTCTGCAGGGGGCGGTGCGCTCGAAGGCCGATCCCTCTGAGTTGGTGGATGTGCTTCCCAGCGAGGAGATGCCGCCGATGGAGCGGGCCGAGCTGGCGGAGCGCACCGATTCGGTCTGGAAGCTGTTGGAGCGGGCCAGCCTCACCCCCAAGGAGCGCACTGTGGTGATGCTGCGCTTCGGCCTCGACGGCAGCCATGAGTGGCGCACCTTGGCCGAGGTGGCCCGCCAGTTGCAATGCAGCCGCGAGTATTGCCGACAGGTGGTGCAGCGCGCCCTGCGCAAGCTGCGCAAGGCCGGTATCGAGAGCGGTCTGGTGGAGGCCTGAGAGCGCTCTTCCCCCGTTCGGAGGGGGGGCACTCCCCCTGCCTCGTTACGGGCCTCCCCCTGGTGTGCGGTCCTCCCCTTTGCCGACAATGGGTCCATGGCGTTCGCACCCGATCGTCATCGATCCGGCCCCGTCAGGGCCCCATTCCCGAGGAGATGCCCATGTCCGCTGCCAACTCTGCCGCGGGCTCCGCTGCCCAGACCGCCGTCACCGCAGAAGTTCTCCAGGAGGGCTTCGTGCAAGAGGGCGTGTTCGCCAAGCTGCTTCGCCGCGCCGGGCGCACCATCGCCAGGCCTGCTCTGGAGTGCTACGAGATGCTCGTCGATGGGGCTACCCCCCACCAGGCCCGTCTCACGGTGTTGGCGGCCCTCACCTACTTGATGGTGCCGCTCGATCTCATCCCGGATTTCCTGCCGGCGGCCGGCTTCAGCGACGACATGGTGGCTCTCACCGCCCTGCTCGGCCTCTGCAGCCGGCACATCACCCCGGCCATCCGCACCCGGGCAAAGGACAGACTGGATCGCTGGTTCCCCCTGTCCCGCTGACAGCTCCGCTGGCGGCGGCCCCCCGCGATGGCACCCTCCGGAGCGCCCTTCACCGAGGCGCAGCTCGATGACCTTCAGACCTTCCTGAAGGATTGGCTGCGCCATACCGGCCGCACCCAGGCCGATCTGCGGCGGGCGCTGCGGGCCAGTTCGATCCGGATGCCGGTGCTGCTCGAGGAGTTGCACCGCATTCATCTTCATCAGGGTCTGCCGGCCCTGGCAGAGCGGTTGTGCGGCATCGAGGAGCTCTGGCTTGGCGAAGACCGCGGCGATCTGGAGGAGGACTCCCGGCACCTGGCCCTTGAGGATCCCCTTGGCCAGCTGGATCTGCTGCTGGAGGAGATCCGCGCCGATGGGCCCGGCTAGCCGGTGGCGCGGGCCCGGGCACCGCAGTACTCCAGGTGATGCAGGCGAAGGCGAGACTCGCCAGAGTGGGGGTCCCAAGACGGGGATCCCACCCCAGGCCACCATGACCGCCGCTGCGTCGCTGATCGCCCACCCTCTGGTCTCACTGGGCCTGCTGGCCGCCGTTCTGCTGCCCTGCGATCCCGTCTGGGCCCAGGTGGAGACCTTCATCAACAAACCCGGCAGCAGCGTGGGCCCCGCCACCAAGGTGGTCCCCACCAATTGCGTCACAGCGCCCGACGGCAGCCTCACCTGCGACACCAAGCTGGAGAACTCTCCGAGCGACACGCCCGCCAAGCCGCAGTTCTCCCCCTTCCGCAACTGATGGCTGACCCCGGGCGCTCCAGCCCCACCGCCCGGCTGCTCCGGCTTGTGGATGGCAGCGAAAAGGTGATTGCCGCACTGCTGGCCATGCTCTTGTTGCTGGCCACCGCGGCGGGCTCGCTGCAGCTGCTGTTGAACACTGTGCGCCAGCTGGGTGATCCATCCCTGCCCTGGCTGGGTTATCGCATGAACGCCCTGCTCGGCGATCTGCTGATCCTGTTGATCGCCCTGGAGGTGTTGCAGAACATCACCGCCTATCTGCGCCGCGGCATCGTGCAGATCCAGCTGGTGCTGCTCACGGCGATGACCGCCGTGGCCCGCAAGGTGATCGTGCTGCCCCCTGGAGAGGAAAGCAAGCCTCTGCTGCTGTTGGGGCTGGGAGTGGCCGTGCCGTCGTTGGCAGGGGCCTACTGGCTCGTGCGGCGGCCTCCGCTCAGCCTGCCCCCCAGAACAGGGCCAGCCAGATCGTTCCCGGAGCGGGATCGGTTGCCACCACCCGATGGCGGCGATGGGCCGCAATGATCAGGCTGTCGCCGCGGTGCAGGGCAATGTCGGGACTGCCGTCGGCGAAGGACAGCTGGGCGCTGCCCTGCAGCAGGGTGAGCCACTCGTGCTCCTCCTGGTCGTACCAGAAGCCTTCGGGGCTGGCGGCGGCGCAGGAGTGAATCCGCTCCAGCCGCAGTCCAGGCGCCTGCAGCAGCAGCTCGCTGCGCTCCTCCCCCTCGGGTGGGCAGGTTCCCGTGAGCAAATTGGCCTCGCCCGGCTCCGCCGGAGCCTCCTGTTCGCCCCAGCGGCGACCGATTTCGAAGCCCTCTGCCCGCGCCAGTCGCACCACTTCCGCATGGGTGGCGCAGGCCGCCAGGCGACGCCGCAGCTCAGGCTCCGCTTCGCTGCGCGCCACAAAGGCATTGAGCTGGTTCACCTTCTCCAGAAACTGTTGCAGCTGCTCTTCGGCCATGGCGGCGGCCCTCAGGCAAGGTCTCTGATCATCCGCCAGCGGTCGAAGCTCACGCCGGCGAAGAGCACGGTTTCCTCGGCCTCCACCTGCCATCCCAGCCGCTCCAGCAGGGGACGGGAGAGACGGCTGGCCTCGGTGCGCAGCTGCGCGCAGCCGAAGGCATGCGCCCGGGCTTCCAGGGCCCGGACCAGCGCCCGACCGTGGCCCTGGCGGCTGGCGCTGCCGCGGCAATACAACAGCGAAAGTCGGCAGGGCGGATCGAGCAGGGCGAAGGCCTCAATCCGCTCCGCGGCGGCCGCATGGCTTACCAGGCCATGGCCGCGCAGCAAGGCTGCGCGCACGTTGGGATCGTGCGCCGCATGGCTGGCCCAGGCTTCGATTTGGCGGAGGCTGTAGAGCCCTGTGGCCTGGGTCATCACCGCATCGCGATACACCTCGAGCACCGCATCCACATCGTTTGGCTGAAGGCGCCGCAACCTCGGCAGGGGCTGATTGGCGGGCATCCACTTGGGGCTGCAGTGTTTCGGTGCGGTGGCTTGTTCATGGCCGGGCGTGGTGTACTTTTGGCTCAGACAGAGCCCGGTTCGGCCACAGTCGTCCACCCGAGATTACCTGCTCTTTGCCCTGCTCTTCCCACGCCGCCATCTCCCCCATGCTCAGCGGATTGGAACTGTTCGCGAAGGTTCGGGAGAGGGGCGACGCCGGCAAATCTGAGATCGTCGTTGTCTCCGAAGCGCTGCTTGATGCCAACGGGCTAGAGCGCGGGGCTTCGGCGAAGCTGGCTCGAGCCGCGCACGCCGCACGGCTCGAGCGGACCCCCGGCGATGCGTTTGTGATCCAGCTCGGCCGCAAGCAGATCCGGCTGGTTCCCGTTGGCGCCAGCGAGGACGACGAGGAGTGAGCTTCCCTTCCCTGCGGCGGTGGCTGGCGCTCCTGGCGGTGCTGCTGTTGGTGTTCTGGCCTCGCCCTGTCTGGGGCCTGCCCGATGACGGTGCCCGGCTGTTCGAACTCAGCTGCGCCGGCTGTCATCCCCACGGCGGCAACATTATTCGTCGTGGCCGCACGTTGCGGCTTGAGGCCCTGCGGCGGCAGGGCATCGAGGGTTCGGCCGCGGTGGCGCAGATCGCGGCGGAAGGCATAGGCCGCATGGGTGGGTATGCCGATGCCCTTGGACCGGGCGGTTCCGATCGGGTCGGCGCGTGGGTTTGGCGGCAGGCCGAGGCTGGCTGGCCGCTGGCGTCTGCCCGTGCCGAATCCGCCAACCCCCAGTCCTGACGGTTCGTGGCGGTGTTGCCTGTGCCACGCAATCTGGTGTCCATTGCGAGGGTGAAAGGTGGGAGTGCGTATCTATACAGACATTGGTGTGAGAACCTTCCCCCACAATGTCGAGCATTCGCAACGCGTTGCTCCGCAGCGCCGGCCTGGCAATCGCCGGGCTTTCCCTCGCTGCCGGTGCTGCCAACGCCGCTCCCGAGCAGGCTTCCGAGCAACTGAAGATTGAGCAGTCGGCCGCCGAACTGGCTGAAGCCGCCAAGGGCTCCGAAGTCGCCCAGACCTACATCCCCTTGGTGGGCGACGTGGGCAACAGTGAATTCGAGCAAGCCACCGGCTGGTACCTGACCGTCGGTGCCGGCGCCTCCGCTCCGGCCGACCAGAGCTGGCGAACCAGCGACCTGGATTTCGCCTCCCGCGGTGACCTCCAGTTCGGCGGCGGCTTCGCGGTGGACGCCGGTGTGGGTTACGACTTCGGCGCCGTGCGCACCGAGTTGACCTACTCCTACAACCGCGCCAGCGTCAACGACGTCACCTTCCGTGGCGGCTCCTACGACTTCGATATCTCCAGTTCCGGCGTCGTTAACAAGAGCGATGTGTTCGGCAGCGTTTATCTTGACGTGCCCTTCGGCCGTTGGGTGCCCTACATCGGTGGTGGCATTGGCTATACCAGCCTCAGCACCCCTGGTCTGACCATTGGCGACTACCGCTTTGACAGCAAGAGCCGCGGTCTGTTCGGTTGGCAGGGCAAGGCAGGTATCGCTTATGCCGTCGACTACAACTGGGATGTGTACGCCGAAGGCGTCTATCAGGGTGCCAGCGGCTTCTATGAGGGTGACATCCACTACGGCTCCTTCAACAACTGGGGCGGCAAGCTTGGTTTCCGCTACCGCTTCGCCCAGAAGCCCGTGGTGGTTGTTGCCCCCGCTCCTGAGCCGGCTCCCGAGCCCGCTCCCGCGCCGATGCCCGAGCCCGAGCCCGCTCCCGAGCCGATCCGCGGCCTCTGGTGATCGCCTGGTGGGGGGAGGCCACTCCCCCCTGCCGATCGCAAGCAAAGGAGCGGCGCAAGCCGCTCTTTTTTCATGGCTGGTTGTTCATTGCGGAGCGTTCATCGCCCCCGTTGCTCGCCGGTCGCACGGTCAGATCGCTGCTGTTGGCGCGATGACGGGACGCACGCAGGCGCGCCGTTGCCCTGGCTGAGGTCTGGGCCAAGCCCGGGCCACAGAAGGCCTCAGAACGCCTGGATCCAGGGGTGGATCTCGTAGGTGGTCCAGATGCCATTGCGCCAGTACACGTCTCCCTGAATCAGGGCTTCCACCTGCTCGCGGTTGTCGGCTTCGTAGATGCCGAACACATGGCTGCTGGTTTCGGTGGGGCCAAGGGTGATCAGCAGGCCTTCTTCCTTCTGGCGCCGCAGCCCCGCCAGGTGTTCCTTGCGGTACGGGGCGCGCTTCTCGAGTGCGTTGTCGCAATAGCGGCCCCAGAGCACGAACTTCATCGTCGTCAAGCCTCCAGCAGCGAGGCGCGTCGCAGGAAGACGCGGATGAGCTTCTCATCCATCAGGCCGGTGCGGGCGTAGGGGGTTTCATGGCAGCGCTCCAGCAGTGCCACCAGGGTTTCGGGGCGGAAGGCCTGGCCGGAGGCGCTGGCCAACTCGCTCACCTCGGCGGCACTTTGCATCCAGTTGATCTGCTCGCGCAGCTCCGGCTCCGCCTGGATCCGTCCGAGGAACGCGAACAGGCGCTCCAGTTCCTCGCGATCGGCGGGGGGATGGCATTCGGTCATCGGCCTGGCGTGAAGGGGAAGGGGAAAGCCTGGCCCTCTCCTAGCGGAGCTGCCGGCAGGATGGAAGCCCATGGCCATTCCTGTCATGCCCGTCTTGTTGCGGCTACCGCCCGTGCTGCTGCTGCTCACTCTCACGGCCTGCGGTCCGGCCTGGCGGTTCGGGCCCGGTCCCACCAGCGCTGTGCTGCCGTCCGCCACTCCTTGCGGGGCCGTGGCTCCGGCGCCATCAAGCCCCATCGAGGCCGGCGCGTAATTCGGCGCAGAAGCGGCCCGCTTCGGCGGCCGCGTCGGCCCCCTGAGCGTGGGCCTCGGCCATGCGCTTGACCAGCGCGCTGCCCACGATTGCGCCGTCGGCGCCCCATTGGCGCACCTGGCGGGCCTGCTCGACACCCGAGATGCCGAAGCCCACGGCCACAGGCGTGGGGCCGAGGCCGCGCAACTGCTCCACCAGCGGGCCGACACGGGATTCGAGGCTGGTGCGCACCCCTGTCACGCCGGTCACGCTCACCAGGTAGGTGAAGCCGCGGCTGGCGGCATGGATCCTGGTCATGCGATCGGCCGGGGTGGTGGGGGCGACCAGCAGCACCAGGTCGAGGCCGTGGGCGGCGGCGATCGGCGAAAGCTTCTCCGCCTCCTCCAGCGGCAGATCAGGCACCACCAGGCCGGCGGCACCGGCTGCGGCGGCCTCGCGGCAGAAGCGCTCCATGCCGCGGTTGAGCAGCGGGTTGCTGTACGTGAACAGCACCACCGGCACGGTGAGCCGATCGCCCAGCTCGCGCAGCAGGGCCAGCACGGCCCCTGGTGTGACGCCGCCGGCGCGGGCCCGGCCGGCGGCCGCCTGGATCACCGGGCCATCCGCGAGGGGGTCGCTGTAGGGGATGCCCAGCTCAATCAGATCGGCGCCGGCTGCCTGCAGGGCCAGCAACGTGTCGGCGGTGGTGGCCAGGGAAGGGTCCCCAGCCATCAGGAACGGCATCAGGGCGCAGCGTCCCTGCTCCCGCAGCGCCGCGAAGCGGCGCTGGATCGGCGTGGGGTGGGGCGGTGCGGCGATCATCGGGCCCGAGGATGCTGGCGAGGAGAGGAGCCTATGGGGTCTTGGGTGACGGGGTGGCGATCTCCTGCAGCAGCCGCTCCTGCTCCGCCGGACTGAGGGCTTCGAAGCGGCGCTGCAGCTCCTCGTCGGTGAGGGCGTCGTAGGCGGCGCGGTACTGGCGGCGCTGCTCCATGTAGGTCATCCGGCCGGTGACGACCCGAAACAGATAGGAGCTGGTCCAGCCCACCACCACCACCATCAGCAGGGCGGAGGCGTAGATCCCCGGGCCGAAGCCCTCCAGGCCGGTGGCCCGGAAGGCGGCCCAGCCACCGGCTCCGAGGCCGAACACCAGCAGGCCGAGGAGGATGGCGCGGCCGCGGGTCACGAGGCTTCCGGTCCCTGGCCGGCCATGCGCAGGTTGAGGAAAGGGGCGAACAGGATCAGGCCAGGGAAGAACAGGAACACCAGGCCGTACACCACGGTGCGTTCGATCTTGCCCATCAGCGTCCAGCGTTTCGTCATCCAGGCCAGCAGCGCCAGGGGGACCACCACCAGGTACAGGCCGGCGATGGTGGCGTAGGCCGCCAGAACAAGCAGCGTTTCGCTGGAGATGCCGCCGAGGCGCTCTCCCAGGGAGCCCAGGCCGGCGGGCAGGGCGGCGAAGGGGCCGGCGGCAGGGGGAGTGGGAAGGGCGCCGCAAGGAGCGCTCAGGAACCCAGGCAGCGTCACGGCGGCAGAGTCGGATCGGCGAAATCTAGAGCCCCTTGCCGGTGGCCTGTCGCCGCCGCTCTCCTTACGATGAAACGCGAGGGGGCATGGCGAAACCGGTAGACGCAGCGCACTTAAAATGCGTAGGCCGTGAGGCTGTGGGGGTTCAAGTCCCCCTGCCCCTATCCCGTTCCAGGAGCCTCCCAATGCCACGTCGCCGCATTCTTCTGGGTGGCCTGAGCGCCCTGCTGCTCGGCCCGCTGGCGACCCCAGGCCTGGCCCAGCGCCCCCTCCAGGAGGTCCGCGCTCTCAACTTCGCCCGCAACGCCGGCGTGTCGATCAACGGCGGCCTCACGGTCTATCGGCCCCAGGCCTGCATGTTCACCACATCGGCCGACACCAATCCCTGTCTGATCCGCAGCGACGAAAAGGGCTTTGTCTATCGCTTCCTCGGCGGGCCTCCGGGTTGGCAGGCGGAAGGCCAGCCGCCCACGCTGGAAACCGAGATCCTGGTGTCTCCAGAAGGCAATGAGTTGGTGCGCGTGATCTACAACGGTCCGCCGCGCCGCAACCTGCCGCGCTGAGCCCAGCCAGCGTGGCTGACCCCACTGCCCCCACACCCAGTGGCGATGAGCAACTGGAGCGAGTGATCCGCCGCCACGGCGGACGGGCTGACGCCCTGATCGAGGTGCTGCATGAGGTGCAGGAGAGGCATGGCTACCTCCCCCGGCCCGTGCTGCGCCAGGTGGCCCGGGGCCTTCACCTGCCGCTGAGCCGCGTCTATGGCGTGGCGAGCTTCTACCACCTGTTCCGTCTTCAGGCCCCGAGCGCTCACCGCTGCGCCGTCTGCCTGGGCACCGCCTGCTTCGTGCGCGGCGGCGCCGAGCTGGCCGCCGTGCTGGCGCGCCGGCTCGCGGCGCGGCTGGATGGCCCCGCCAGCGCGGCGGGCTGGTCGCTGCAATCGGTGAGCTGCCTGGGCGCCTGCGGCCAGGCGCCGGTGCTGGTGGTGGATCGGGCGCTGCTGACCCGGCTGCCGCTGGTGGATGGGACGGCTCTGGCGGAGCGGCTGGCGGCGGCGGGGGTCCCGGAGGCCAGCCCCCTTCCCCCTGCCGGTCTCCATGGCTAGGAAGGGGGAAGCCGCGGCGGATCGCCAACGCCATGGAGCTGCCGAGCGCAGGGGCGGGCGATGGGCATGCCACGCGGCTGCGCTGCTGTGATGCCAGCGGCTGCCGCTCGGCTGGCAGCGAGGCCCCGTTGGCGGCCCTGCGCCAGCCCCGCGGCGAGGCAGCGGTGGCGCTCCAGCCGGTGGGCTGCCTGCGCCGGTGCGGGCGCGGCCCGCTGGGGGCCATCGACGCCGCCGCGGGCGAACGCCTCTACGGCGAGCTGAGCCCCGAGCAGGCCCCAGCGCTACTGGCGGCTGCGCAGGCCGCTCCGCTGGACGACCCGTTGCCAGCCCAGAGGTTGCCTCTGGAGCACCCCTTCTTCGCCCTGCAGCAGCCGGTGGTGCTGGAAGGCTGCGGCCGCCTCGATCCCGAATCGCTCGACGACGCGCTCGCCCTTGGCGCCTACGCCCAGCTGGAACGCTGCCGCGCCTCGCTCACCCCCGAGACGGTGCGCGCCGAGATCCGCGCCAGCGGCCTGCGCGGCCGTGGCGGCGCCGGCTACCCCACCGGCCTGAAGTGGGACACGGTGGCCCTGCAGCCCCCCGGCCGCCGCACGGTGGTCTGCAACGCCGATGAGGGCGACCCGGGCGCGTTCATGGACCGCAGCGTGCTGGAGGGCGACCCCCACCGGCTGCTCGAGGGCATGGCGATCGCCGCCTTCGCCGTGGGGGCCGATGCCGGCTACGTATATGTGCGGGCGGAGTATCCGCTGGCGATCGCGCGGTTGCGGCGGGCCCTGGCCCAGGCGCAGGGGAGGGGACTGCTGGGCCGGGGCCTGCCGCCGGGGCAGGGCCTGACCATCGAGGTGCGGGTGGGGGCCGGCGCCTACGTCTGCGGGGAGGAGACGGCGCTGCTGGCTTCGATCCAGGGGCAGCGGGGCACGCCGCGGGTGCGGCCGCCCTATCCAGCCCAGAGCGGATTGTGGGGCGCCCCCACCTTGATCAACAACGTCGAAACCTTCGCTGCCGTGCCGGCGATCCTGCGGCGCGGGGGCGCCTGGTACGCGGCGATGGGCACGGAAAGCAGCCGCGGCACAAAAGTGTTCGCCCTCTCCGGCGCCGTGCGCCACACCGGCCTGGTGGAGGTGCCGATGGGCACCACGCTGCGCACGGTGGTGGAAACGATGGGGGGCGGCGCGCCGGAGGGGGCTGTGAAGGCGGTCCAGACCGGTGGTCCATCCGGCGGCTGCGTCCCCGCCGCCCTGCTCGACACGCCCGTGGACTACGAGAGCCTGCGGGAGCTGGGCTCGATCATGGGTTCCGGCGGCATGGTGGTGATCGGCGAGCGCACCTCGATGCCGGAGGTGGCCCGCCATTTCATGCGCTTCAGCGTGGCCGAGAGCTGCGGCAAGTGCGTGCCCTGCCGCGCCGGCACGGTGCAGCTGGCGGCGCTGCTCGATCGCTTTTGCCAGGGGGAGGCCGCGGCGGACGATCTGGCGAAGCTGGAGGAGCTGTGCGCGATGGTGGGGGCCACAAGCCTGTGTGGCCTCGGCCAGGCGGCGCCCAACCCGGTGTTGAGCACGTTGCGCTGGTTTCGCGCGGAGTACGAGGCGGCAGTGGCGGCCGGCCCCGGTGCGGCGGCGGAGGCGGGCTGATGGGCGTGATCACGCTACGGATCGATGCCACCGAAGTGGCGGTGCCGGCCGGGGCCAGCCTGCTGGAGGCCTGCCGCGCCGCCGGGGTGCAGCTGCCCACCCTCTGCCATCTCGAAGGCCAGACGCCGGTGGGGGCCTGTCGCCTCTGCCTTGTGGAGGTGGAGGGGGCGCCGCGGCCGCTGCCGGCCTGCGCCAGCGCGGCGGCCGAGGGGCAGGCGGTGCGCACCGACACGCCGCGCCTGCGGGAGTTCCGGCGCATGGCGGTGGAGCTGTTCTTCGCCGAGGGCAACCACGTTTGCGCGGTGTGCGTGGCCAACGGCGCCTGCGAGCTGCAGGACGTGGCGGTGGCGGTGGGGATGGACCACAGCCGCTTCCCCTACCAGCTGCCGCGGCGCCATGTGGACGCCTCCCACCCCGACTTCGCCCTCGATCACCACCGCTGCATCCTCTGCACCCGTTGCGTGCGGGTGTGTGACGAGATCGAGGCGGCCCACGTGTGGGATGTGGCCGGGCGGGGGCACCAGGCGCGAATCATCGCCGGGCTCGACCAGCCCTGGGGCGAGGTGGAGGCCTGCACCTCCTGCGGCAAGTGCGTGGATGCGTGCCCCACCGGCGCCCTGTTCCGCAAGCAGGACACCACCGCCGAGAAGCATCCCGAAGCCGGCCGGGCCGAGCAGCTGCGCCGCGCCCGCGACCAGCACGAATGGACCATCCCATGAGCGACGCCACCCCGGCCCCCGGCACTCCGCCCCGCCTGCGTCTGGCCACCGTCTGGCTGGCGGGCTGCTCGGGCTGCCACATGTCGTTCCTGGACCTCGACGAATGGCTGTTCGATCTGGCGCAGCGGGTGGAGGTGGTGTATTCGCCGGTGGCCAGCGATGCCAAGCACTTCCCGCAGGGGGTGGACCTGTGCCTGGTGGAGGGGGCGGTGGCCAATGCCGACAACCTGGCGCTGGCCCGTACGCTGCGGGCCCGCAGCCGGGTGGTGGTGTCGTTCGGGGACTGCGCGATCTCGGCCAACGTGCCGGGCCTGCGCAACCTCTGCGCCCCGCCGGGGGAGACGGCGCAGGCGGCGCTGGAGCGCGGCTACCTGGAGCTCGCCGACCACGGCGCTACCCTGCCGCGGGCGCCGGGGATCGTGCCCGAGCTTCTGCCCACGGTGCTGCCCCTGCACGCGGTGATCCCGGTGGAGGTGTATCTGCCCGGCTGCCCCCCCTCGGCGGCCCGGATCCGCGCCGCGCTGGAGCCGCTGCTGGCCGGGGAGCTGCCGCAGCTCCGCGGTCCCGACCAGCTGCGCTTCGGCTGAGCCGTCCCTTGTTCGCCGCGCCGCCGCCATGAGCCGCACCGTTGTCATCGATCCGGTCACCCGCATCGAGGGGCACGCCAAGATCACGCTGCAGCTCGACGAAGGCGGCCGCCTCGTCGACGCCCGCTTCCACGTGACGGACTACCGCGGCTTCGAGAAGTTCTGCGAAGGCCGGCCGTTCACCGAAATGGCGGGGATCACGGCGCGGATCTGCGGCATCTGCCCGGTGAGCCACCTGCTGGCCTCGGCGAAAACGGGCGACAAGCTGCTGGCGGTGGCGATCCCGCCGGCGGCCGATGGGCTGAGGCGGCTGCTCAACCTGGCCCAGCTCACCCAGAGCCACGCCCTGTCGTTCTTTCACCTCAGCAGCCCCGATTTCCTGCTGGGCTGGGAGTGCGATCCAGCCAAGCGCAACGTGTTCGGGCTGATGGCGGCCGATCCGGAGCTGGCCCGCGCCGGCATCCGCCTGCGCCAGTTCGGCCAGCAGATCCTGGAGCGGCTCGGGGGCCGGCGCATCCACGCGGCCTGGGCGGTGCCGGGGGGCGTGCGCACGCCGATGGACGCCGAAACGCGCGACTGGATCCTGGCGCGGCTGCCCGAGGAGCGAGCCACCCTGGCGCGCACCCTGGATCTCTATAAGGGCCTGCTGGACGGCCCGCTGCAGCGCGAGCAGCGCAGCTTCGGCGACTTCCCCAGCCTGTTCCTGGCGCTGGTGAACGGCGAAGGCGGCTGGGAGCACCTCGACGGCGGGCCGGGCGGCGGGCTTCGCGTGCGGGCCGCCGATGGCACGATCGTGGCCGACCGCCTCTCGGAAGACGACTACCGCACTTTTCTGGGCGAGGCGGTGGAGCCGTGGACCTACCTGAAATTTCCCTATTACCGGCCGCTGGGCTATCCGCAGGGCACGTACCGGGTGGGGCCGCTGGCGCGTCTGAATGTGTGCGATGCGATCGGCACGCCCTGGGCGGATCGGGAACTGCTGGAGCTGCGCCAGCGCTCGGGCCAGGGGCCGGCGCGGATCGTGACCTCCTCGTTTGCGTACCACCACGCGCGGCTGGTGGAGATCGTGGCCTGCCTGGAGGCGATCGAGCGGCTTGCCGGCGATCCGGAACTGCTCGGCGGGCGGGTGCGGGCGCGGGCTGCGCTGAACCGCAACGAGGCGGTGGGGGTGAGCGAGGCGCCGCGGGGCACGCTCTTTCACCACTACCGGGTGGACGACGACGGGCTGATCACGGGCGTGAACCTGATCATCGCCACGGGCCAGAACAACCTGGCGATGAACCGCACCGTGCTGCAGATCGCGCGGGAGTTTCTGCCGGACCCGGTGCCGGAGGGGGCGGAGATCCCCGAGCCGCTGCTGAACCGGGTGGAGGCGGGCATCCGCTGCTTTGATCCCTGCCTGTCGTGCTCCACCCACGCGGCGGGCCAGATGCCGCTGCGGCTGGAGCTGCGCGATGCGGCCGGGCGGCTGCGGGCGGAGCGGCGGCGGGGATGAACGGCGGGGGCGGTGCCGCGAACGGCTGCGACGATCTGGTGATCGGCCTCGGCAATCCCCTGCGCGGCGACGACGGCATCGGCTGGTGGTTGGCGCGCCAGGCGCGGCGGCTGGGCGCGGGGGGGGCGTCGGGGCGGCGAGCGCGTGGGGCGCCCCGGGTGCGGTTGGTGCCCCAGCTGACCCCGGAGCTGGCGCCGGAGGTGGCGGCGGCGCGGCGGCTGCTGGTGGTCGATGCCTGGTGGCTGGGGGGAGCTGAGGCGCAGCCTGTGTTGCGGCCGCTGCAGGCCGGTGGCGCGGAGGTGGGCGTGGCTGGCGCCCATGGGCTCGATCCGGCGGCGCTGCTGGCCCTCGCCGGCCTGTTCAGCGCGGATCCGCCGCCGGCCTGGCTGCTGTTGGTGCCCGCCTTCGCCTTCCCGCATGGCAGCGCCTGGAGCCTGGAGCTGGGGCGGCAGCTGCCGGCGGCGCAGGATCTGCTGCGCCGCTGGCTGGCGGCGGAGCGGCCCGATGCATGAGCTGGGGTTGATCGAGGAGGTGCGGCGGCTGGCGCTGGAGGAGATCGCGCGCCAGGGAGGCGGTCGGCTGCGGCAGCTGACGCTGCGGGTGGGGACGTTGGCGGGGGTGGATCCGGAGGCGTTGCGTTTCGCCTGGGAGGTGGTGCGGCAGGAGGAGCCCACCGAGGGCGCAGACCTGCTGATCGAGGCGGTGCCCGCGACGGCCCTGTGCGGCCCCTGTGGCCGGGCGTTTCCCTGCCCTGATGGTCTGGCGCCGTGCCCGCTGTGCGGGGCCTACAGCGCCGATCTGCGGGGCGGGCGCGAGCTGGAGCTGGCATCGCTGGCCTTTGATCCCACCGATGAATCGTCCGCTGTCCCAGGCCAGGGCGCATGAAGCGGATGGGGGCCAGCCGCCGGCGCCGTTGGGAGCGGACACCCGGGCGAACGCCGCACCCGCCTCAGAACAACCCCCGGTAGCGCACCAGCAGCTGAACCATGGCCCAGGATCCCAGGGTGACCTTCACCGCCACCAATCCGTTCAGCAGGGGAATCCAGCCGCCGCTGGCGATGGCGCCGAATTCCGCCCCTGCGCCGCTGAGGCCGCCGGGAACGACACCTTCCAGGCTCAGCCAGGCCACCAACAGAAAGGCCAGCACCGCCCCCTTTTCCCAGAGGTCGGCCCGGTATCGCTGGTAGAGGCGTGCGGTGAGCCGGGCTGAGCCGCTGATCAGCAGCAGTCCGATGGCCGTGCCGCCGGCGACGCCCGCCGCAAACCCGCCCCCCGGGGAGAGGTGCCCCCGCAGGGCCAGCTCCACGGCCACAAGGGAGCAGATCGTCGCGCCCAGCTGGCAGAGCAGCACCGATGGGGTGTCGTTGAGGGCGAATACCCGCCGCTGCTCCGGTTCCCCGCTGAAGATCCAGCGGACCCCGATCGAGGCGAGGGTGAACACCACCACCTCGGAGATGGTGTCAACCAGGCGGGTGTGGAGGATCACGGTGGCGACCACATTGGGCACGCCACCCTGGGCCAGCAGCTCGGAGAGAATCGACTGCACCGGCAGCATCGGGGGCAGGGCCAGCCGCAGCGGCGCTGCGCAGAGCAGCAACGCTGCCAGGCCGTAGACGAAGGCGCGCCATCGGTTCATGACGACGGCCCCGGCTGGATTGCCAGCGGTTGGAGATCAGGCTGCCAGGGGTTCGCAGCACAGAGCTGACGCAGCCGTTCGCGCAGCTGGGGGTTGTGGAGCAACAGCCGTACCCCGGGGCCGGTGGCTGGCTGTTCCAGCAGGCCGTGAAGATCGGCCTGGGAGGTTGGCGGCACGATCTCCAGGCGCAGGTTGGCGGGCTCCAGCCAGCTGCGCAGCCTGGTGGTCAGTTCGGCTGGAAGCGTGTGGGGGTCGTGGCAACCGAGGCGCAGCACCATCGAGGAGCGCAGGGCAACGGCATAGAGGGTGGTGGAGAGGAGGGTGCCCACGAGGGCTTCGGTGAGGGCCACATCCGCAGCGCCGAGCAGGGCGTACACGAGCGCGGCCAGGGCGCCGAGGATGCCGCGCAACACAAGCGTCTGGTAGGGATTGGACTGCGCCACCAACAGGATCGCCGTGAGCGGCAGCAGGGCGGTGATCGGCAGCAGAAGGGAGAGGTCGGATGCGAGGGTCATCGCGGCCTCCGGGGCGACGGGGAGGCGGTGCGGTCCTCGCCGCGGGCTGGCGCCTGCGAGCAGGCGGCCAGGACGTAGCCAAAGATCGTGTCCCAGATGATCAGGGAAAGCAGGGCCAGCAGCAGCAGCGGCCATTCCCGGTTCAGGCGCACCAGGAGGCCCAGCACCATCAGGGCGGAACCGAGGGTGTCGGCGACCCCGAGGTAGTGGAGTTTGGTCAGGAAGCTGGCGTTCCCCAGCAGGGGCCAGGTGCCGGCGAACCAGAACACCAGTCCCAGCGCCAACAGCCCAAGGCTGACCACCTCGCCGGCGGCGGCGAAGAAGCTGCTCATGGCTCCACACCCCGCAGCAGATTGGCCAGCAGCATCACGGCGCCATTGCCGACGCTGAGAACGATCACCCCCACCACTCCCACCATCCAGTCGTCCCGCACCACCGAGACCACCAACATCACCATCGCCACCTTGGTGGAGACGCTGGCGAAGGCCGCCAGGCGGTGCCAGACATCCGGACGGCGACAGATCACCAGGATCGGCAGCATCAGGGCCAGAACCATGCCCATCAGGATCAGGGTCATCGCTCCTCCAGCCGGTGCACCCGGTAGTGGCGCCCGCCAGGGTCCATCCCCAGGGCGATGGTGAAGGGGGTGAGGGTGATGCGGAACACGTCCAGAAACACGAGCACGGCGTGGGGAGGAGCCATCGATCCGGTGCCGTTGGGCCATTCCGCCGGGGTCAGCTCCAGCCGTTCAACGCCGGGGCGGCGCCAGAGGAGGGCAAGGGCCTCGGCATAGGCCTGGGGGATGGCCCGCAGGCTGGCGAGGATCGCTCTGGCGAGCAGCGAGGGGGGCAGGTGTCTGTGGCCGCGGGGCTGGGGAAGGGCCAGGGCCACCGCCAGGCCGATGGCCAGGTTGGCGGCCTCGAGATCGGCGGTGAGCAGGCACCAGACCAGCAGTCGCAGCCCCACCACAATCAGCCGCGCCATGGGCCCACCTCGCTCGGAAGGGAAAAGGGCAGCCCTGTCGTGAGCAGGGCGACCATCAGGGCGACCCCCACAACGGCCATGCCGCCCAGGAGATCGTCGAGGCGCTCGAGATCGGGGAACGGCAGCGGCCAGGAGCCGCGACCCGCCAAAGCCCGCCGCAAGGCCTCGATGCCCCCTCCAGCGGCCAGAACAGCTCCAGCCTTGGCGATCGAGGCCGGATCGGCCAGGGGGGTGGCGGCGCCGGGCAGGGTCCAGGCAGCCAGTGCCAGAAGGATGGCCAGCAGGAGAGCACCCGGAGCCGCGGTCAGCGGCCCACCGCCCACGGGCACCCAGACCAGCCGGGCGTACACCGCGGCGGTGCCGACGCCGAGCAGGGGGAGGAGCACGGCGGCGGCAGGGCCCGAGAGGCCCGCGAAGCCCTGCGCCGGCGCTGTGAAGAGGAGCTGCTTGGCGCTGTAGCCGAGCAGCGGCGGCGCACCGGCGATCGAGAGGCCCCCCACCACCAGCGGGATCGCCAAGCCTCGTGGCAGCGGCTGGCGGGGCCAGAGCGCGAGGTTGCGGCTCGGAGCCTGTGCGGCCACCAGAAACAGCGCGGCCTTGGCCAGCCCGTGGCTGAAGGCATACAGGCCCCCGATGGCGGGGTGGAGCAGCACCAGCCCCATCTGGGAGACGGTGCTCCAGGCCAGCAGCCGCTTGAGATCGCGCTCCAGCAGGGCTGGGACCAGGCCGAGCAGAGCACTGGCCAGGCCGATCCAAGCGAGCAGGGGCTGCAGGCCCGGCAGCAGGGCGGCCAGGCGCAGAAGCGGGCAGAGCCCAGCGGCCACCACCACTCCGGAGAGCAGGGCGGAGATGTCGGCCGGCGCCTCTGCGTGGGTGCGGGGCAACCACAGGCCGGAGAGAAACACGCCTGCCTTGGTGAGCAGACCCACGAGCAGGAAGGCAACGATCACCGGCAGGGCCGAATCGGTGGGGGGAAGGGTGGCCAGGGCCGCAAGGCGGAAGCTGCCGGTGTGGAGGTAGAGCAGGGCCACGCCCATGAGGTAGATGGTCATCACCGCATTGCCCACGAGCAGGTAACGCAGAGCGATCCACAGCTGGCCGATGTCTCGCTTCTGAAGAATCAGCAGGAAAGCGGTGATGCCCACCACCTCCAGGGCCACATAAAGGCTCACCAGATCGAGCATCACGAAGGCGGAATTCAGGCCGCCCAGCAGCACGGGCAGCAGCAGTGGAAAGGGACCGGGAGGCGCTTGCCGCCAGCGCTCGAGCAGCACCGCGCACACCACCAGCCCGTTGAGGAGCAGGAAGGGCGCCGCCACCTCATCGATCGCCAGCTGCACCCCCAGGGGGCCGATCAGATCGAGGCTGAGACTGCCGCCATGGAGGCTCCACCCGCCGACGGCCAGGGTGCTGGCGCTGGCCAGCAGGGAGAGCCCGCGGGCGAGCCGGGGCTGGAGAGCAGCCAGGAACGCCACCGCGAAGGGAAGCAGCAGCCAGGTGATCAGGAGGTTGGCCAGCATGGTTCAGCGAGCCTGGGCGTGGGGCTGGGTCGCCGCCTGCAGCTGCTCGAAGCTGGCGGTGTCCAGCAGGGGGTCGTGGCGTGAGAGCCGGGTGATCACCACCAGAAGCAGGGCCTGGATGGAGAGGCCAATCACGATGGCGGTGAGGATCACGGCCTGGGGCACCGGATCCGCCCACGGACCCTGGGACAGCGCTGGATCGCCGAGCTTCGGGGCCGAGAGGATGGGGGTGCGCAGGCCGGGGCGGGCGCCCACCAGCACGAACAGCGCGACCGAGCCGGTGCCCATGACGTCCATGGCCAGGGACCGCAGGAACAGGTTGCGGCGCCAGATCATGCCCACCAGCCCCACCAGCACGGTGAGCATCACCAGGGCTTCCAGAAGCCGGAAGGGATCGGGCGGCAGCGGCCAGGCCAGCGTGGAAGTCACGGCGATGCCGAATCTGTCGGCTGGGACGGTAGGCACCGTTGCCGTGGGCTGGGGCGTTCGCCCAGGCGGATGTCGAAGGGGCGGGCTGCCCGCATGGCCGCCGGTTTGGCTGCTCAGGGCAGGAGGGGCAGGCCCAGCTGCTTGAGGAATTCGTTGTGGTTGTCGCGCGCTTCGCGGATCGAGTGCTCGAGGGAGAGCAGCTCGGCATGCACGGCCTGGAGGTCGATTTCGGCTTCGGCTGTGGCGGTGCTGATGTAGCGGGAGATGTTGAGGTTGAAGTCGTTCTGTTGGATCTCGGCCATGGCTACGCGGCGTGAGTAGCGGGCTTCTTCGCGGCGCTGCTGGTAGGTGGTGAGGATCTTGCTGATGTGCTCGGGGCTGAGTTGGTTCTGGCGTTTGCCTTTGACGAAGTGCTCGGCGGCGTTGATGAAGAGCACGTCGTCGGGTTGTTTGCACTTCTTGAGCACGAGGATGCAGACCGGGATGCCCGTGGAATAGAAGAGGTTGGCGGGTAGGCCGATCACGGTGTCGATGTGGCCATCGTTGAGCAGCTTGGTGCGGATGTCTTTTTCGGCACCGCCGCGGAAGAGCACGCCGTGGGGCAGAATGATCGCCATCACGCCTTCGTCTTTGAGGTAGTGGAGGCCGTGGAGGAGGAAGGCGAAATCGGCGGCGGACTTGGGGGCGAGGCCGTGGCTTTTGTAGCGAACGTCGTCGGCGAGGGAAGCGGTGGGCTCCCAGCGGTAGCTGAAGGGCGGATTGGCCACGATGGCATCAAAGCTGGGCTTTTTGGCGGGGTTTGCCTCGCGCATCAGCTCCCACTCGTTGAGGAGGGTATCGCCGTGGAAGATCTCGAATTCGCTGTCTTTCACCCCATGCAGCAGCATGTTCATGCGGGCGAGGTTGTAGGTGGTGATGTTTTTCTCCTGCCCGTAGATCCTGCCGATGGTGCCGCCGGCTTTGCTTACCTGCTTGCGCACGTTGAGCAGCAGAGAGCCTGAGCCGCAGGCAAAATCCAACACGTTCTCCAGCCGTTTGCGGGGGCCGGATTGGGGATCCTGGCTGTCGAGGGTGACGATGCCGGAGAGGATGTCGGAGATCTGCTGGGGGGTGTAGAACTCGCCTGCTTTCTTGCCGGAGCCGGCGGCGAACTGGCCGATCAGGTATTCGTAGGCATCGCCGAGGGCGTCTACATCGGTGGAGAATTCGGCCAGGCCATCGGCGATCTTCTGGATCACGCTGCAAAGCTTGGCGTTGCGATCGTCGTAGGTGCGGCCAAGTTTATCGGACGCGAGGTTGATTTCAGAGAACAGACCTTGAAAGGTGCTCTGAAACGATTCGGTTTCGATGTAGGTGAAGCCAGCCTGCAGGGTATTGAGGAGTTCGTCGCTCTGGATGCGGGCCAGATGGGCGATGCTCTTCCAGAGATAGGATGGCTTGATCACGTAATGGATCTTGCGCCGCATCTGCTGTTCGAAGGCATCGATGTCGGCGGGATTGAGTTCGTACCAGATCGAGAGTGGTACCAGATAGCTGTCGGCCTCCAGTTCGGGGTAATCGCTGCCGAGTTCTTTCTGGGCGGCCAGTTCGTAGTTGTCGGAGAGGTAGCGAAGAAAGAGGAAAGCGAGCATGTAATCGCGGAAGTCGTCCGCGTTCATGGCGCCGCGCAAGCGATCGGCGATGGCCCAGAGGGTGGAGCCGAGTTGTTGTTGGGTGCTGGCGGTCATGGCTGGGGGCGGCGTTGAATTCTGGACTCCAGGGCTTTGAGATCGGCCTCGTCCTGCTGGTCGGCTTCGGCGGCCTCGCGCTGGTTGCGGCGGGCCTCGAACGCCTGAAAGAGCTCCGTGGTGTGGGCCTCCATCTGCCCATGGCTGACGGAGCCGGCGTGCTGCAGCAAGGGGAAACCGTTGGCGGTGATGATCTGGTCGACGTTCTGCTTCCAGAAGGCCATGCGGGTTTCCTGTTTGTTCTTGGCGCGCAGCTCGGCGGTTTCCAGGAAGATCACCACCAGCCGGTTGAGGGTATCGATTTCGTCTTCCGTGAGGTAGTTCTTGGCGATCACGATGTCTGTCTTGCGCACCTTGGCTCCTTGCCAGTGCAGCAGGCCGAAGTGGGGGTCGCTGCCGTCTGCTCGATCGAGGATCAGTTCGGCAGCGGTTTTCTGCGTTACGGCGTAGAGCAGGATGTTCTGAATGGTGGCGAAGAACAGCTTGGTGGCTTTGTCGGTTTTGTCATAGTCGCTGCTGAGGGCAAAAAGGTCGCGTACTTTCTGGTAAAAGCGCTTTTCGGAAGCCCGGATGTCGCGGATGCGGGCCAGCATCTCGTCGAAGTAGTCGGGCCTTCCGTCTGGGTTTTTCAGGCGCTCGTCGTCCATCACGAAGCCCTTCACGAGGAACTCCTTCAGCACTGTGCTGGCCCAGCGGCGAAACTGAACTCCACGCGGTGAACGCACGCGGTAGCCGACGGCAAGGATGGCGTCGAGGTTGTAGAGCGTTATTGACCGTTGGACCTCACGGCTGCCTTCGATTTGAACTGTCAAGGAATCCTTGACAGTTGCTGCCGCATCTAGCTCCCCGTCTTCCAATAGGTTTTTGAGGTGAAGCGAGATGTTCTGTTTCGTGCTATCGAATAGTTCCGCCATCTCCAGCTGGGTCAGCCAAACAGACTGCTCCTGGGCTCGGAGCTTGATCTGGCTGCGGCCGTCTTCGGTGGTGTAGAGAATTAGGTCGGCCATGGTGTTGTTGCCTCCTCTGATGGGAAGAGTTGTCGCATCAGGCCCTCTTTGTAGGTCTTTAGGGTCTCGAGCTTTGTTATCTCGGCGGTGATCAGGTCGTCGAGCCTTATCAGGCAGGTAGAGATGCGTTCTTGTTCCGGGACGGTCGTGTGAGGGATGGGAATGCTATCCAGCATCGCCTTGTTGAGCTTTGGCTGTGCCATGCCCGTGATGAAGTCCATGAGATTGATGGAGTTGAGATACGCCTCCACGAATTTCTGCGTGCAGGTGTGCTTGAACCTCAAGACGTGGGCGTGGTTGTTTACCCAAGTCCTGCCAGAGATTGAGAACGCAACCGGATAAGTCCTGGCAACTAAGTTGGCTCCATCCTCGGATACGCAAAGTAAGTCTTCCTCGAAAATGTAGCCTTTGACGTAATCGACGATTCCTGATGCGCCATAATAAGGGGTTTCACCCGCTTCCCTATTGGTTGAGGTGATCGGACGGCGCTTGTTGTCTAGATTCACCGCCACCATGCCGAGAGGTTTCATTGTCCACTCCCCGGCATTTTGGAACTCGGGGAAGCGAAGACGTGGCTGTGTTTCACCTTCGCGGGGGAAAAGCTGCTGCATCATCCCTTGTTTATGGGTCTTGAGCGCATCCACCTTCCGGGCTTGGGCGGTGATCAGCTCGTCGATTGAAGTCAGGCAATCGGCGATCTTTTGTTGTTCGGCGAGGGATGGCAGAGCAATTGGGCAGCCAAGGAAGGTATCAGACTGAATCCTCTTTGCCTTCCGGCTGCCATCAGCTGCTTCACCAGCTCTTTCATAGAACTCTCGTCGCTTTACATAATTGAGCAGGAAGCAAGGATGGAGGCCATCGGCGATATCAAAACAAGGCAAATCTATTGTTGACTCGTAACCGTCTAGCCAGGATGGGATAATACCGAAAGCCTGATTAAGGAAATCAAGCTTGCTGTAAATGAATTGCCCTGCTCTGCGACGAAAATATTGTGTATTGGCACTTCCGGGACTGGTCTCTTTCTTTTCGCTTACACCGTTTCCCCAGAGCTTGACAGTGATTTTTCTTGCGGTGTCTCCTTTGCTCCCTGTGATGCGACTTTCTGTGAGATAGCTGCCTATTTCCTTCACCTTCCATTCGCCTGTAGCCCAAAACTCCTGAAACCTTAGCTTAGGTACCAGTCCAGAATCGGCCTCTTGTCTCATGTCGCTGGCGTTGGGACTGCTCATGTCCTTCCTCCCAGATCCTGCTCCAGAAGTTCATGGAGTCTAGCCTGGATGAGTTTTTTGTCGGGAAGTTGCAACTGGTATTGAGCGATGAGTGTAGGCGAGAGATTGCGCGACAGCGCGTATTCCACTACTTCCTGGTCATGATCACGGCAGAGTAAAACGCCGATGCTTGGGTTCTCATGCGGTTTCTTGATATCGCGATCGAGGGCTTCAAGGTAGAAGTTAAGTTGTCCCATGTGTGCCGGTATGAATTTGTCTACCTTAAGTTCAAAGGCCACCAGGGCAGAGAGGCCACGATGGTAAAAGAGCAGATCGATGAAAAAATCCTGATTGCCAACTTGGAGGCGATATTTCTCGCCCATAAATAGGAAATCGGCGCCCAACTCCAGGATGAAAGCTTTCATATTGCTCACCAGGGCGCGTTGCAGATCGCTTTCGCGGTGCGTTTCCGGCAGGCCGAGAAACTCAAGCACATAGCTGTCCTTAAACGTGCCAGCAACGACGGGATTGGTGACTCTCAACGCTGTTGAGAGTTTTGCTGGCGTCACGGATCGCTCGTAAAAAGATGCGCTGATTTGCCTGTCTAGCTCTCGTATCGTGTAGTTTTCTTTGGCAGCGATAGTCAGATAGAAGTTGCGCTCTTCTTTGGTCTTGCAACGCGAGAAAATTGCGAGGTTGTGCGACCATGGCAAAACTCTCGTCAGTGCTGAGAGTTCTTGGTCTCCAGCGTAGGTTTCGTAAAACTGCTTCATGCGCCAGAGGTTTTTGTCGCTGAATCCTTTCACTTCTGGGGCGTTCTGAGCAATGTAGCGAGCCAACTCGCTGACAACGCCCTTGCCCCAGGCCTCGCGCCTTACTTTCTCGCTGATGGTTTGGCCGATTTGCCAATACAGCTCCATCAGTGCCGTGTTGGCCTGCGTGAATACCTTCTGCCGCGTCTGCTGTATCTGCAGCAGCAATTCGCGGAACGTATCCTCGGTGGGAGGTGTTTTGTTCAGCTCATTCATATGCGCTCAACCCCGAAATCTCCCGACCCCCGGCGCGCCTGTTGAGCAGCGGCAGCAGCTCGGCCATCAGCGCCAGTTCGGCCTGGCTGCGGGCCTTCCAGCCCAGCTCCAGCGGGGCCAGCAGGTCGCCCAGATGCTCGCCATCGAAGATCATGCGCTCCAGAATGCCATCCACAAAGGCCTGCAGGGCGGCGGGCGCGAGGCCGTGGCGCGCGGCGATGGCGGCGAGCTCTGCGGCGCTCTTCTCGGCCTTGAAGCGGCTGTACCCCTCGCGGATCGCGGCCTCGCTCAAGCCCTCGCCGGCCTGGAGGGTGCCGATGTAGGCGGCGATGTCGTCGCGTTCGTCGATGAACTTGGCATCGGCGCTGATCAGGCCGATCAGTTCGTCGCGGGTCATCGTGGTTTTGCCAGGGCCTTGTTCGGAAAACTTGGCGATCAGGCCCATGATGTAGTCGTAATCGATCACCGCTGAGGCGAACAGCACAAACTCGAAATCGAGCTGGTCGATCGGCACCTCGCTGGCGGGGCCTTGCTGGCCACTGGTGCCCCGCTGCTCCCGGAGCTTGCGGGCGGTTTCCAGATACTGGCCGCGGAAGCCGCGCAGGTTGTCGTCCGGCAGCACCTGCTCGATCGTGGCTTTTTCTGCCTCGCTCAGATCCGTGTACTGGTCGAGCTGGGTTTTGAGGCGTTGCACCTCCTTGAAGTGGCCGATGAACGCGGCTCGGGCGGCATCGCCCTTGAGATCCGCCACGGCCGAGGGGGTGCAGTCGAGCCCCTGGGAGGTCATGAAGCGCTGCAGCGTTTGCATGGCGCTCTCCAGCTTCTCGATCACCACCGGCGCTTTGTCCACCAGCCAGATTTCGCGTGCTTCCTTGCTGGCCTTCTCGCCGGAAAAGAGCGCAATCGCCGCATCCACGGCATCCTGCTGTTGGCGGAAGTCGAGGATGTTGCCGTAGGGCTTGCTAGCATTCAGAACCCGGTTGGTGCGGGAGAAGGCCTGGATCAGGCCGTGGTATCTGAGGTTTTTATCCACATACAACGTGTTCAGGTATTTGGAATCAAAGCCGGTCAGAAGCATATCCACCACGATCGTGATGTCGATCTTGTGGTGCGGCACGTGCGGGTTGGCCTTGCGCAGATCCTGCTCCGGCCATTGCTGATCTTTGATGCGTTGCTGCACATCCTGGTAGTACAGATCAAAGTCGCTCAGGCGGTGGTTGGTGCCGTAGTTGGCGTTGTAATCGGCCAGGATCGCCTTCAGGGCGGCCTTCTTGCCCTCCGGATCCACCTGGTTGTCGGCCTGCTCCTGGGGCAGGTCGTCTTGGATCTGTTTCACATCGGCATCGCCCTCCGCCGGCGGCGAGAACACGCAGGCGATCCTCAGCGGCCGGAAGCTCGGATCGGTGGCCTGCCTCTCCGCCTGCATCGCCTGGAACAGGGCGTAGTACTCGATCGCATCATTGATTGAGGCGGTGGCGAGGATCGCATTGAACAGGCGCCCGCTCGTGGCGGCATCGTGCTTGCGCAGGATCGCCTCGATCACGGCCCGTTTGGCGATCGCTTCGCCGGGCTTCGGCGGGTTTGCCCCCTCAGGTTTGTAGTAATCGATGTGGAAGCGCAACACATTGCCGTCTTCGATCGCATTGGTGATCGTGTAAGCATGCAGCTCCTTCTCGAACAGATCCGCAGTAGTGCGCATCGAGGCCTGCGTGCCCTCGATCTTCTGCAGCGACGCGTTCGCCTCGAAGATCGGTGTGCCGGTGAAGCCGAACAGCTGGGCTTTTGGGAAAAACTCCTTGATCGTTCTGTGGTTTTCGCCAAACTGGGAGCGGTGGCATTCATCGAAGATGAACACCAGACGTTTGTCGCGCAGCGCCTCCAGCTGGGCCTTGTAGGTGGCCTTGCCTTGCCTTGCCCGTTGCTTGTTGCGCTTGCTGTTGGCATCCAGCGCCAGGCCCAGCTTCTGGATCGTGGTCACGATCACCTTATCGGCGTAGTCGTCGGACAGCAGGCGGCGCACCAGAGCGGCGGTGTTGGTGTTCTGCTCCACGCAGCCTGCCTGAAAGCGGTTGAATTCCTCGCGCGTCTGACGGTCGAGATCCTTGCGATCCACCACAAACACGCACTTGTGGATGTGCTCGTTTTCCTTCAGCAGCGTGGAGGCCTTGAAGGAGGTGAGTGTTTTGCCGCTGCCGGTGGTGTGCCAGATGAAGCCGAAGCCGTTGTTCTGATCGATGCACAGCAGCAGGTGTTGCACGGCATACACCTGGTAGGGGCGCATCATCATCAGCTTCTGCTCGCTGGCCAGTAGCACCATGTAGCGGCTGATCATGCGGCCCAGGGTGCACTTCTTCAGGAAGCGATCGGCGAAGTCGTCGAGATGGGTGATTTTTTGATTGGCTTCGTCGGCAAATTCGATAATCGGCAGGAAGCGCTCTTCGGCGTTGAAGGCGAAGTGGCGGGCGTTGTTGTTGGCGAAGAGGTAGGTGCGGTCGCGATTGCTCACAACAAACAGCTGCAGGAAGCAGAGCAGCGTTTGCCCATAGCCGTTGCCTGGATCGTTTTTGTACGCCACGATCTGCTCCATCGCCCGCCGTGGCGTGATGCCCAGGCTCTTCAGTTCGATCTGCACCACCGGCACGCCGTTGATCAGCAGGATCACGTCGTAGCGGTGGTGGCTGCTGTGGGTGTTGATGCGCAGCTGGTGGATCACCTCGTAGTGGTTCTTGCACCAATCCTTGAGGTTCACCAGCGTGTAGTTCAGCGGCGTGCCGTCGTCGCGGCTGAAGGCGTTGATGCTGCGCAGCCTCTTGGCGGCGGCAAACACATCCGGGGTGATCACCTCATCGAGCAGCCGCGCAAACTCGCCGTTGCTGAGGCGAACGCGATTGAGAGCCTCAAACCTCTCGCGGAAGTTGGCCTCCAGCGCCGCTCGATCGGCGATGTCGGGCCGAACGGTGTATTTGAGATCCTGCAGCCTGGCCAGCAACCCCGTTTCGATTTGTTGTTCCGTCATCGCGATTTGACGTTGATCAGCCACTCGGGGTCTGGCGGCGTGTGGTACTCGTCCCAGTTTGCCGTGCGCTGGGGCCTGTGTCGAATGGTTCAGGTTGCATTCCTGCCGTGGACCCATAGTCTTCTGACCCGAACTCGACTGGCTTCATGCAGCCCAGATCTCCCCTAGGTTGAGATGCAGGCCAGGCAGCAGATCTCCGCCTTCGAGTGTTTCCGCGAGCTCGATTCGCCGCGCCGTTGGCCCTGCCTTATTGGCTTGGCCCCGGCGCCAGATCTCCACCGCCCGCTCCTCGGGGAACAGCAGCCAGCCCAGCTGCGCGCCGTTGGCAAGGTAAGCGGCCATCTTGCGGCGCAGGGCTTCCGTGCCGCGGGGGCCCTCATCGGAGGGGCTCAGCAGCTCCACCACCAGGTCGGGGCATAGGGGCGGGAAGCCGCGGCGCTGCTCGGCGCTCAGGCTCTGCCAGCGCTCCAGCCGCACAAGGGCGGCGTCGGGGCTGAGCACCGAGCCATCGGGGAGGCGGAAGCCGGTGGAGCTGTCGAACACCTTCCAGCCGCCTTGCCCATCCGCCCACTGCAGCAGGCGCATCGTGAGCCGGGTGTTGCGGGCGCCTGTGTCGCCTCCGGTGGGGGTCATGGAGATCAGCTGCCCATCGGCCGCCAGTTCGAGCACTGCCTCCGGGTTGGCCTCGCACACCAGCGCGAACTGCTCCGGCGTCAGGCGCAGCCTTGACGGCAGGCGCAGGGGCGGCGGGGTGGCGGGCTCCCCAGCGGGTGCCAGGCCGGCGGGAGGGGCGACGGTCATCTCCCGGAATGCGGTTTATCCACTGTAGGCAGGCCGATCGGGTTCGCAGGGCAAACCTCCCTTTGCATCATCCCAGCCAATCATCCCTGGAGCGCTGGGATTATGCATGCGGTGAGCGTGAGCGGGCTCACGCACAACCCGGCGGAAGCCCTGCGGCAAGCCAAGCAGGATCTGGTGGTGGTTCTGCACCGGGATCACCCCGATGCCGTGCTGATGGGCCTGGATCCTGATGGTCTGCTGCGGGCTCCGGGGGTGCGCGCTGCCTTGGCAACGGCGCTCGTTCGGGATGGGGAGCTGTCTCTGGCGCGGGCCGCCCGTGTGGCCGAAATGGATGTGGCGTCGTTCATCTCCCATCTCTCCCGCCTCGGCATCGCCGCCATCCGTCTCTCGCCGGCCGAAACCAGCGCCGATCTCGACACCCTGGAGCAGTGGCTGCAATCGTCATCGCCGACGCCAGCCCCCTGATCGCGCTCGCCAGGGTGGACGGGCAGCCTTGGCTGGGGGCTTTGTTCGGAGAGGTGCTGGTCACGGATGTGGTGGCGGCCGAAGCCCTTGCTGGTTGGGTGCGCTCGGTCGCCAGTTCCACCGATGGCCCCGATCTGCCTGACCTCGATGAGGGCGAGGCCGCCAGCATTCGCCTGGCGCAGGCGCTTGGCATCCAGGTGGCCGGTACGGCGGCTGTGATCGGCCTGGCCCGGCAGAGAGGTTTGATCCCATCGGCGCGCGCTGTGTTCGCCCAGCTGCATGCGAGCGATTTCCGGATCGCCCCCGCCGTGATCCAGACCGTGCTCGAGCGTTGCGGAGAGTAGGCCCCCTACCCTCCCCCCATGCACGCCCCCGACCCCCTGCGCCAACGCCTTGCCGCCGTGCCCGGCATGGGACCCGGCCGTCGCCGCCTGGTGCTGCTGCTCCCCCAGCTCGGCGATTTCGACAGCGTCGAGTACGCCCAGGCGCTGGTGCCGGCCCTGCCGCGGCTGGAGGCCGCCGGAATCGCCCTTTTCGCGATCGGTATCGGTGAGGCGGCCGGCGCGGATCGCTTCTGCGCCTACACCGGCTTCCCGCGCGCCTGCCTGCAGGTCGACGCCACGCCTGCGTTGCACCGCGCCCTCGGTCTCTACGAGGGCCTGGCGGTGCCGGGAGGGCCGTGGGCGTCGCTGTTGCTGATGTGCGCTGGCCTGGGCTCACCCGGCACCTTGAAGGAAGTGTTCCGCGGCTACACCGGCGATCGCTCCGCGCCGCCGCGGCTGGCGACGCCACTGTTTGATCTGGTGGGCCGGGGGTTCCAGCGGCCCTTTGAGCTGGCCACGGTGCGGCTGGCCAACATGCGCGAAGTACTCGGTGCCTGGGGCACCTACGTGAGCGATCCCCGCTGGATCGCCCAGCGCGGCGGTACCTTCCTGCTCGAGGTCGACGACACCGTGCTTTATCACCACCTGGACCCAGGCATCCTGGGCTTTTCCGAAACGATGGCCGATCCCCTGCGCTTCCTCACGCCCTGGCTGGAGGCTTGAAGTGAGCGCCACGCCTCCCGAGGGCGGTCTCTCCGTCGCCAGCGATGCCTTCGCGCTCGACGCCCGCGCCGACCAGGAGTTCCTGGTGCTCACCGTGGCGGCCAGCATGATCGCCACCCTGGGCCTGCTTGCCAACAGCGCCGCCGTGGTGATCGGCGCCATGCTCGTGGCGCCCTGGATGCTGCCGCTGCGGGCGGCGGCGTTCGCGATCCTGCAGGGGCGCCTGCGGCTGGTGGCCACCGCCCTGGCTTCACTCCTGCTCGGCGTGGCAGTCACGGTGGGCCTCTCGGTCGGCCTGGGGTTGCTGGTGGGGTTGCCCCTGCTGGGTTCGGAGGTGATGGCCCGTACCCAGCCCAACCTGCTGGATCTGGGGGTGGCCTTGGTGGCGGGCGCCACCGCCGCCTATGCCTCGGTGCGCTCCCGCGCCCTCTCCTCCCTCGCGGGCACCGCCATCGCCGTGGCCTTGGTGCCGCCGGTGTGCGCCTTCGGATTGCTGGTGGCCAAGGCGCAATGGGGGCCGGCCCTGGGGGCCGCGCTGCTGTTCGCCGCCAACCTGCTCGGCATCCTCAGCGGCGCCCTGATCGCTTTGGCGGTGGTGCGGACCGATCTGCGCCGCAACCTCTGGCAGAGCCGCCTGGGCCTGGTGAGCCTGCTGCTCACCGCCCTGCTGCTGATTCCTCTCAGCGGCAGCTTTCTCTCGTTGGTGGCCCAGGCGCGCCGCACCGCCACCCAGCAGCAGATCACCGCGGCGATCACCGCCTCGCTGCGCAACCGCACCCTCACCCTCGGCAAGGATTCGGAGCTGGTGGAGGTGACGATCGATTGGGCCCAGAACCCGCCCCTGATCCGCGCCGCCGTGCGCGTCAGCGATCCGCGCCTGCCCTCCGCGCGCCAGGTGGCGGCGGTGCAGGCGTTCATCAACGGGCAGCAGCCGATCCGCTTCCGGCTGGTGGTGCAGCGGGTGTCGGTGGATGTGATCGGTCCGGAGACGGCACCGAATCCGGTGGATGCCTTGCCGACTCCGCCACCACCACCACCACCGCCGCCGCCGCCGCCGCCGGCGCCGCCGCCACCACCGCCGCCCTCAGCCGCCATCGACCCGGCTGCCGGTGGAGCCACCCCACTTCCGGCGTCCGTGGCTCCTTGAACCGCCCTGTCCGCCGACGCCCAGAAGCCGTTGCACTCTGTTACAGTTCTTGAAACAATCTGAAACAGACATGGATCCCTCCACCCCTCGCTTCGGCTTCGTGGCCTTCGCCGAAACCTGGAACGGACGCCTGGCCATGCTCGGCTTCGTGATCGGCCTCGCCACCGAGCTCCTCACCGGCCAAGGCATCCTTTCCCAGATCGGTCTCGGTTGATCGCCATGGAAACCGACTACACCTCTGCCCTGATCGGCCTCGGCGTTGTGGTGGTGGTACTCACCGCGATGGTCACCTACGTGCTCAGCCGCCCCACAGACCTCACCCCCCGCTCCCGCTGATCAGCCCAGCCCATCCACCCGACAAGGAGATTCCGATGAGCAACACCCCCGCCAACGACAAGTGGTTCCAGGACCGCGCCGCCCAGCAGATCCATATCGACCAGCTCCGTCGCGCTGAGCTGTTCAACGGCCGTGCCGCCATGCTCGGCATCGTGATCGGCATCCTCACCGAAGCGATCACCGGCTCCGGCATCGCCCACCAGATCGGCCTCGGCGCCCTGGTAGACGGCTACGCGGCCTGCCGTACGCAGTTTCTGCCGTTCTGCTTCTAATTCCCTACCCAGCCGGAATTCTCGATCCGCCATGGGTCAGTTCGCCGCTCCCTCTGGGAGCGGCTTTTTTTCTCGCCCCATGGGGGCTGTTGTGCTGCTCGCGTGTTGCCGCTGCAGAGGGCGAGCGCCTCAGCCGAACAGAAACTGTTCGAATTCCAGGAAGCGCGCCCCTTGGAACAGCCAGCCGCTCACCCCACCCTCGTTGATGGCGGTGGCCTGGGCCTCGAACACGGCTTGGTTGGTTTCGCGGAGCTGCAGCACATCGAAGCCGCTGCCGCCTCGATAGGTGGAGGGTTGGATCGGGTCGCCCTTGGCCCGTTGCAGCAGGGCAGCGCCAGGGGTGGTGACGAGGCGGCCGAGGCTCACCAGGTCGTCACCGTCACCGGCCTGAATGAAGGAATCGCGACCGATGCCGTAGCCGGTGATCGTGTCGTTGCCGGCGCCACCGAAGACCAGGGCCCGATCGCCCCAGTAGTCGCCGCGGAGGGTGATCGTGTCGTCGCCGCGGTTGCCGCCGACGCGGCTGTCGCGCACAGCAATCGAGGCTCCGGGTCCGTCGCCATTGATCACCGCCTCGATCGTGAGCAAGTCGTTGCCGGGGCGGAGCTGGAGCGTGCTGGTGTTCAGGCCGATGGCCGAGGCCGTGGTCCCCGTTGTGCTCACCGAGGCCTCGATCGAGACCGTGTTGTCGATAAAGGCCTGCTCGCCGCCCATGTCCAGTTTCGAGGCCCCGACGGCGATCGCCTGAAGCGGCAAGCCATCGGGCTGTTGCACCAGGCTGGCGGCGGCGTTGAATTGGCCCCCGGCGGGGGAGTCGGTCAGCGTGACGTGCTCTAGCCCCACGCTGGTGTAACCCGGCGCAGGTCCCGACGGCACCGTGCCCGCATCCAGATTCACCAGCTCCGCATAGCCCTCGCCATCGGTGTAGCGGATCTGCAGGCGCAGCTGCCGGCCCTGTTCCGCATGGGTCACCACAACGCTGGCCTCGTCGTTGCCGAGCGGCTGCCAGCTGTGGCCATCGTCAGAGGATTCCCAGATGTAGGAAAAGCTGCCGTTGCCTTCCGGATCATCGGCCTGCAGGCCTGCGCTGAGGCTGTTGCCCACCTGCGCGGAGCCCTCCACGCGGAACAATGCCTGGCCGTTGTTGTCCACAATGGTTCCCACCACCGGCGCGATGGTGGCAATCGCATAGCCCTGGCCTGGCATCAGCAGCAGGCTCACGGTTTCAGCCCCCTCCGGTATGTCATCCACCAGTGGCGTCACCGTGATCGTGGCGCTGTCGATTCCGGCTGCGAAATCCAGCGTCTGGATCAGCGGCGTCGCGGCGATGCCCTTGTAGTCGAGCCCAGCTCTGGCGCTGCCAGCCACCCGGTAGCTGATCTGCAAGGGCTGGCTCAGGTCTCCCGTGCGGGTGGCGAGATAAACCAAGCTTTCCTGACCCTTTTCATGAACTTCCTGGGGCGAAAGCACCAGCGAAACCTGGTTGACGATTGGCGCCGTAGCTACCACATCGAAAGACAGCAGGCCGGAACCAGGCAGGAATTCCTGAAGCTCTTCCTGGCCATAGTATCCAGCAAAGTTTCCGGCTTCATCCAGCAGGGTTGCGTAATTGAGGGTCCACTGACCCAGCTCCATCGCGGCGTAGGGTTCGGTGGTTCCGAAAAAGGTGCCTTCGCGCAGATTTCCTTCCACAAAGTTTGACTGGCTCAGGTTTATCGAAACAGAATTCTCCCCAGACGGCGAGGTGAACTGGAAATAGCCACCCAGGAATCCAGACAGGTCTTCGCTGACGCCGATGCTTAGGGAAAGGGGTGGAAGCTCGGGCGCACTGATGTCGATGCTTGATTGACTCAGGGATGCATAGGTAAGAGTTGGTGCAGTCGTATCCGAGTTGTCATTGATCACTTCAAAGCTAAGGCCCTGAAGCGGGTCGGTCGCAGCCGAATTGGGCCATTCGGTATCGATGGCCGCCGTGGGTCGCAGACTGTTTCCTGCGTAGTCGTAAAGTTGGTAGTCAGACAATGTCCAGATACCGGCTTCACTGAAGGGAGATAGGTAGCTTGTGGCCTGGAATAGGCCGCTATTGCGTGTTCCGACAAGAGGTGGGCCGCAAAACAGATACGTCGACTGACGGCCGCTGGGTGATTGAAAGTACAGCCAGCCTGAATCAAAGCCGGCACCAAGGTCTTCGATGGCAAGCTTGGCGATTAGTGGAGTTGGAATGGGTTGGTTGAGATCGATGCTCTGTGTCGAAAGGATGGCGCTCTGCACGCGCGGTGCTTCAAGATCCTGCTGGGTGTTGTGAACCGTGAATCCCAGTGTGGAAAGGCCAGGCAGTAAATCTTCAAGAGTACTTTCCTGATAGGCATATACTCCGTTGTTGGCCTGGTCTGAAAGCGAGACATGGGTAAGCTTCCAGAACCCGCTCTCGCTGTAAGAGGGTATATTTACGCTTCCAAAAAATGATCCGTTTGCCAGATCTCCACTTAGCAGATTGGCGACATTGATGGATAAATCCTGCGCCCCGCTCGGCGACTGGAAGGTGAAGTAGCCAGATGCATAGCCAGATTGATCATCGCTGGCTTGCAGGCTGAGAGTGAGGATGGTCTCTTCGCCCTAGTTGAGAACAAAGTCTGACGCGTTGAGCAGGGTGGCAAGCAATTGGACAGGTGTTCTATCCGCGCCCAGAGGCGGTGTGTCACCACCCGGATCGACCTGAATGGTGAGCGAGGAGAGGCTGGGTGGAAGCTCGTCATACCAAGAGCTTTGATAGTATGAATTGCCTGCTCGATCAGACAAATAAATGTTTGTCAGCTTCCATTCGCCTGGTGTGGAAAAGGGGTCAAAATCGAGTTGGGCTGAAAGGGTGGCATTGGTGGCTGAACCCGCGGTAATATACTGAGGATTGCTCGCATAGGCATACTTCGTCTCTGAGGTGTCGGTGGATTGAAAACCTAGAGAAATGTATTCAATCCCGGAAAGGTCATCGGAGGCTTGTATGGTTATCGCAACCCTCCGTTTGGTTGGGTCGCGTAATTCAACAATGCTTCGCTCCAGCGCTACGCTGATCAGCTCCGGCGCTGTCTGGTCTGCTTCTTGGCTGTTGACCAGATCAAACGATAGGCTGCCAAGGCCTGGAAGAAGGCTGTCGAGATCTTCATAACGAGTGAGCACCTGACCTTGTTTGTCAGTCAGGCTGAGGGAGGCAATCCGCCAGGTTCCGGGCTCGAAATACGGGCCGAAGGTTGCCACACCGCTGAATATGCCATCCTTGGCATTGCCTGCGCTGAGGCTGTATATGCTGTCCAGTGAAATCCAGCGATAGTCTGCACCGGTAGATGACTGCAGCTGTACCCAGCCATAGGAAAAGCCTGAGCCGGTATCGCGAATTCCAAGGTTGAGCACAATTTCCCGCCCGGCGGGATTCGTGAGATCGATCGTGGAAGTGCTGAAACTTGCACTTGTGATCTCTGGGGGGTTGCTGTCATTAATTAGGCCGGAATTAATCACGTTGAACGCCAGTGATTCGAGCCCGGTCTCGGTTTGATCAAACAGGTCTGTTGCGCGTACGATATTGTTGGCCCGATCGCGGATCTCTGCACTTACCAGTCGCCATTCGCCAAGGTCTTCATGCGGAGGATCGTAATCTCTGTAGCCCTGGAAGCTGATGCTTGCGCTGAGCCAGCCGAGTTGTCGCGTGCCGGTTACGAGATTCCCGTCGGCGTTGAAGCTGAAGCTCTTGAAGTAGCCAGTGCGCTGGTTGCGAAATACGAAATTGCCGCCCTCCACGCCACTGCTGTCATCGGAAAGCCAAAGATTCAGGGAAATTTGTCGTTCCCATTGATGGTTCACGTCGACGGTATGTGCGTTCAGTCTGGCGCCAAGGAGTTGGGGTGGGCTGCTGTCAACCGCAACAGCCTTTGCGCTGATCCCACTCAGGATTATCGCTTGCGCGCTTGTCTCCTCAGGCCCCAGCAGCAGCAAGGCCCATCGGCTGGCGGCCTCCCGCTCCCCGCTGCTGATCTGGTTCTGAAGCCACACACCCAATTCCTCCGTCAGGAGGCGAAGCACCGTCTCGGAGGGTTGGCTGGTGAGCCAGGCGCTATCCAGCACAATCGCAGCGGTGGTGTCTGCGGCCGCTGCAGGGTCCACAATGATGCTCGGAAGTTCGCTGAACTCGCCCTGGCTCCACGATTCCACCAGGCTGCTCAAGCGTGGAGGGAGCGTCGTCCACGCGAAGGCGTCGCGGGCCGCTTGCGCCAGATCGCCGGACCCTGCCCAATCGCGTAGCAGGCTGCGCCAGTCCTGCAACAGGGCGCTGAAAGTAGCCGTTGTAACTATTGCCGGGTCGAATCAATCGCTTCAGCCTAGCTTGCAAAGGCCAAATCTCCCTGAGATATCAGGGTAAATATTTCTGAAGAGCAGGGTTTCCTGTATCTCTGTCGGTCTTGCTGCGGCCGTTGCTGCCATTGTCACCCATGGCGCCAATGCCAATGATCATGGCAACGCCGATGACGAATCCGGTTCGGGAACCATCGCTCCCCCATCACCAGTTCGGTACGGGTGGGTACGTTGGCGTGGGCAGGATTGCTTGGGCTGGGCACGGCTCCCTAGAGCGATTCCTGCGCCAACCGCCTCCACTCCGCCACCACATAGGGAGGCACCGGCAGCTCCACGAACACCCCCGGCAGTTGCAGCCGCAGGGGCCGGTCCAGCCGCAGGTCGGCCAACAACGGGGTGAGGTTGAATTCCGCTGCCGCCGCCCGGTTGTCGCCGGCGAGTTTGGCGCTGGCGAGGGTGATGTCGTCGAGTTCCCAGGAGCGCCGGCCGGCGCGCACCAGCAACGAGGTGGGGTGGTCGAGGCGCACCTGCCCCGGGTAGCCCACGATCCGCAGCACCACCGGCGCTCCCGGCCGGGGCGGCCCCTCGCGGTAGGCCACCACCTGCCAGCTCTGGTAATCGAGATCGCGCAGGCTTTCGAGGCTGCGCACCAGGCCCGTGCCGGTTTCCTGCGGGCTGGCCTGGATCTGGGCCCAGGCCGGAGACGCCAGCAGCAGCACCACCAGCAGGACGATCCCGCGCACCACCACGACCCGCAGCCACCCCAGGGGCGCACCGAAGCCCTGGGTCACAGCACCACCTCCGGCGCGCGCTCCGCCCCCGGGATCGGCTGCCAGCCGGTGTGGGTGGCCCACAGCGCCCAGATCGCCATCGCCCGCAGGTAGTGGCAGGCGCGGAAGGTGTGCGCCGCGGTGATCGCCTCCGGCGTGCGGAATTGCAGGCCGCCGGCATACACCTGGCCCACCACCGCCGAGCAGATGGCCAGCGCCGTTTTCGGCTCGTCCATCAGGCGGTAGTAGGCGGCCAGGCCGAAGTTGATGCCGGTCCACACCTCCAGTGGGTGGGTGCCGTTGGGGTCGAGCGGCGTGCCATCGCGGCGCAGGCCATTGGCCACCCCCAGCCGGCCGCCCTCGAATCCCTCGAAGCAGGCCTCGCGCACCGCCCGCAGGGTCGAGCGCGCCCGCTCATCGCTTACCACCGGCGGCAGGCCCAGCAGGCGCGCATAGAAATCCCCGCACAGCTGGTCCGCCATCACCACCGGCGTGCCGCTCTCAGCGTCGATGCGGTAGTACTCGCCGTTCCAGAGCAGGGCGTCGAAGTTGGTGCGCGAGCGCTCCAGCCATTCGCCGAACTGGCGCTGCTCGTTGCCGGTGTCGAGTCCCAGCTCCAGCTGCAGCCGCTGCCCCATTGCCAGCGCCGCCTCCAGCGCCGCGATCCAGAGGGCGCCGCAGTAGGCGCTCACCCCCTGGAGGGGCCAGTCGTCAAATGTCTGATCCGGCGCACCGCCGTTGTCGGGCAGGCCGTCGTCGTTGGCGTCGAAGGTTTTCAGATAGCGCAGGGCCGTGACGGCCGCGGGCCAGCAGTCCGCCAGAAAGCGCAGGTCTTCGCCATTGGGGGCCAGGCGGAAGGTGCGCCACACCTGCAGCACGAAGTCGCTGGCCAGGTCTTTCCAGAGGTTGCAGTCTTGATACGCGGTGTAGTTGGTGGCGTCGAACGGGCGCTCGTTCGGCGCGCCCAGGTCGTGGGGGGTGGCGCCGGCCACCTTGCGCGGCGCCTCCACCCGGCCCCGGCCCTGGGTGAAGTACCAGCCGATCGGGCGCGGCGTGGCGTCGGCGGCGGGGATGGCGCGGGCAAAGTCGCGCAGCACCGCCTTGTCGAGCTCCGGCCACAGCTGCAGCAGGGCGAAGGAGCCGTAGAGGCGCACATCCAGGCTCTCGTACCAGGCGTAGTCGAGGCACTCCAGCACCCCGAAGCGGCCCACCGGATCCTCCGGGCTGGCGGCGCTCCAGAGGCTGCCGCCGGAGGCCAGGTCGTAGAGCTCGTTGAACAGGGCCATGCGCAGGGGCTCCGGCAGGTCGGCGCGCTCCAGCACCGGCTGCTGCCAGGCCTCGATCGCGGCGTGCCAGTGGCGCCACTCATGCAACGCCTCGGCGGCGAGGGCGGCGGCGGCGTTGCCTTCGGCGCCGAAAAAGTCGGTGTAGCGGCGCAGGCAGCGGGTGCCGCGGGCGAAGGCCGGGACCGGCAGGTCCCAGCTGCTCCCCAGCGGGATCTCGATCGTGGCGCCGGGCTCCAGCCGGCAGCGCACGGCCAGGGCGGCGCTGGCCGGGTCGTTGCTGCCGCTGGCGCGGTCGTTGTTGCTCTCGGGAATCGAGCCCTCTGCGGCGAAGGGCTGCCACAGCTC
>JBKDSQ010000049.1:0-78246 GCA_046340895.1 Synechococcaceae cyanobacterium
ACCACAGCGAAGCTGGCCGTTCTGCTGTGCAGCAGGGCCAGGGCCTCCCCCGGCGCCTCGGCGGCTACCCCCTCGCCCAGCACCCTGGTGTGGATGGCCACCAGGGTGCCCATTCACGCCGGTGCCACAGGAGAGGTTCGCGGGGTAGCTGCGCCGCTGCCTTGGAGAGCGTCAGTGGGGCCTCCGGCCACGGTGATCGGGCGCAGCGGCGCCGGGCCGGCCGCCCCCGCCGTGGCGTTGGCGGCTGTGCTGGTGGGCGGCGTCAGCGGCACGGCCTCCCACCCCTGGAGCCCCTCGAGCGCCGTCGCCTCCGGACCCCTGACGGGGCCGGAGGCGATCTCCAGAGCGCTCGCCGATCGGCGCGGCGACGCGGCTGTCAAGAACCAGGAGAACAGTGCGGCAGCCATGGCGGTCAGACGTCCTCAACGGCAATGACAGCTGGCGTCAGCCTAGTCCGGTTGCCCGGGGTGTACGGGAGCGCGCTCTTCAGGCCAGGGTGGTGAAGTCGCTGATGCTGAAGCGGCTGTCGCCGCCCAGTACCGCATCGAAGCCTGGGGCGCGCCCGGCGATCGCGTCCAGGCTCACGCCGCCGCGGAGGGCGTCGTGGGCGGCGGCCACCAGGCTCTGGGGGCCTTCGCTGTCGTTCGAGAGGGCCCAGAACATCATTCCGCCCAGGCCGGCTTCGCGCACGTAGGCCGCCTTGCCGGCGATCGTGGCGCTGGTTTCGATCGAGCTCCAGATGCCACTGCTGGCGTTGTAAGCAAAGGCGGCTTTGTTGTTGTCATCCCACACCAGTGCATAGCTGTTGTTCTCGATGCCGGTGATCAGATCTTTGTGGTCGTAGTTGCCTTTCTCGTACGAGCCCGGCGCCAGGGACGCATCGCCGGCCATTCCGTAGCCGAGGCTGTCTCCCGCCGCCACGCCGCCCCAGGCGCGGGTGTACGCCGGTGCGCCCAGCACCACCTTGTCGAGGGAGATGCCGGCCTGGCGGAACTGATCGATGGCCGTCACCACGTCGTAGCCGCCGGCATCGCCGGTCATCGCAGCCTGGTGGCCGGTGCGGTTCTCCCAGCCGCCATGGAAGTCGTAGGTCATGACGTTGTAGAAGTCCACGTAGCTGTCGATGCCTTTGAGGTTGAGGTTGGCCAGCTTCTCGGCTCCTCCCGCGGTGGCGATCGAGATCTCGATGGCCCGCCCTGTGCGTTGCTCGAACGCCGCAAGCTTCTGATCCAGCAGCTGCAGCGTCAGCGCCAGGTTGCTCCCATCCTGTGGGCTGGACGCATTGCTGGCCAGGCCGCCACCGCCGGGATATTCCCAGTCAAAATCCACACTGCTGAAAAAGTCGTAATAGCTGAGGTGGTCCACAATCGACTGGGTGAACAACTCTCGGCCGGCGGCATCATCGAGGTTGGTGCTGAAGTTGCCCGAGAGGGTCCAGCCACCGATGGCGAAACCGATGTTCAGCTCCGGATTCAGCTCTTTCAGCAGTCGCAGCTGGTTGAGGTTGCCGGCGTAGAGCTTCTGCCAGTTCGCCGGGTCGTCGCCCACCCAAGCGCTGGCATCGCGCAGCAGGTCGCCATCGGCCCGCAGGGTCAGGGTGCGGCCGCTGCCGGCGGCGAAGTGGTTGTTCACCGCCGCGATGCGCTCTGTGGTGGTGCCGCTGCCGGGACTGAAGCTGCCCTGCCACTGGTCGGTCCAGCTGTATTGCTGGCTGTGGTCCACCAGATAGGCCTGGCGCGCCTCGCTCAGGCTGTCCCAGTCGGCCTTGGTGAACAGCCGCTGCATGCCGCCCTGGGAATCGCTCCAGGTGTCAGCCTTGGCCCGCACCAGGTGCGAACCGTCGGCCTGGCTGATCACGTCGAACTCTCCTCCGCTCAGGTAGCCCTGGCGGCGGCTTTCGCTCAGCCCCTGCCATTGGCCGGTATCAAAGCGGCGGCTGACCAGCTGGTCGGCCTGGCTGAAGGTTTTCTCGTAGGCGGCCCAGGTGTCATGGATGCCGAGCCCACCCGGCGTGTCGCTGTTCAGCCCCAGATAGCCTGCCTGCACCATGGCCCCGGGCAGCACGTTGAGCTCCGCCGCCATGAAGGGGAGATCGCTCTGGGTGGGGGTGATGCCGAAGAAGCTGTAGTTGAGATGGGTGAGTTGATCGGCGCGCACATCGGCGACGCGGAAGTCGCGGCCGTAGATGCCCCATTCCTCGAAGTAGCCGACCACACGGTTGGGAGAGCCGCCGTCCGGGAGGGCGCCGCCGCTGGCGCTGTCGCCACTGCCGCCGTTGCTGGTGTCGCCGCCGGTGTTGCCCTCGGTGGATCCGGTGGATCCGGTGGATCCGGTGGAGCCTGGGGAGCCGCCGAGGCTGAGGCTGTTCTGGGTGCCGTAGTCGTGGAAGATCGCGCTGAAGCTGCCGGCGGCCGCATCCAGTCCGGAGGCCGTGGCGCTGGCCTGCCCCAGGCTTCCCGGGGTATCGCGCGCGATCGACCACATCGACAGCATTCCCAGACCCTTGCTGCGCGCGAAGTCCTCCAGCAGCTGGGCATCGGCCAGCGTGAACACCTCGCTGGTGACGTCGTTGACGCCGATCATCGGGGTCACCCCGAGCATGCGCCAGCCGAAGGCCTGGCCGAACTCGGCGAACAGTGCCTCAAGCTGCCCCTTGCTGGCCTCGGCGGCCTGGATAGCGTAGGCGCCCATGCTCAGGGCGTTGGGGCCACTGGTGGGGGCGGCGGACTCCCCGTAGTCCATCGCCATTACGTTCACCCCGTCGAGCGATACGCCGGCGGCCAGGGCGCTGCGCACCACCGCCAGGCCATCGGCCGTGAGGCCGCTGGGCAGCACCGGCAGCGTGTACCAGATCTCCAGGTGGGGCTCCTGTTGCTGCAGCAGGGCCAGCGCCTGGCTGTGCAGGGCGGTGGCGTGGACATCGGCCAGCGCCGCCCCCTCGATGTCGAAGTCGAGCCGGTTGAGCTGGAACTGGCTCACCACCTCGCCGTAGCGGTCCGCCAGGGTGCTGGCGGACATGCCGTTGCGGGCGCCGAACTGGGCCAGGCTGGTGCCGTTCATGCCCCCCAACGAGATCATCACGTCGCCGCCGGCCTGTTGGAAGGCCTGGATCGAGGCGCGGATCGCCTGGGCCTGTTCGTTGCTGTTGCTGGGGCTGATCGCCAGGGCATCGAGGCCGCCCCAGCCCAGCTGGCCGCTGGCGCTGGCCTGCAGGAAGCCCAGGGTGAGCAGGGAGGTGTTCCGGCTGGCGGCGATCCCGCTCAGATCCGGCACCGGCCACAGCGCCATGTCGACGTAGGGGGCGAAGTAGCTCTCGCCCCACTTGGCGTCGCCGCTGTTGCCCGAGTTCATGCCGGCCGGGCCGGTAAGGGGAGTCGGCTCGCCACTGCCACTGCCATTGCCACTGCCGGTGTCGCCCGCCCCGGTGCCGCTGTCGCTGCCGGAATCCGTATCCGATCCCGAGGGGCTGCCCGGGTCTGTGGGGCTGCCGGAGCCTGAGCTGCCACCTTCGGCGGTGGTGTTCTGCAAGGTGAACAGCTCCGCCACGCCCTGGCCGGCGCGCTCCCCTTGGGCCTGGAAGTAGGAGCTCAGGCTGGCCCCCGCCGCCACATCCTGGGTCGCGGCCCAGCTGGGGGCCGAGAGGGTCACCAGGGTGCGGCCATCGGCCTGGAGCTGCTGCTGCACCTGGAAGTCGCTGATGCTGCTCAGCGGGTGATCGCTCAGGAAGCTGACGCTCCAGCCGGCGGCGACGGAGCTGCTGCCGGCGTTGCGCACCGTGAGGGTGCCTTCGTAGGCGCCGCTCCAGGAGCTGCCCAGCGCGATCTCCACCACGAGACCACTCGCGGCGGTGTCGCCGCTGCTGCTCGAGCCGCTGTCCCCAGCGCCGGTCTGGGAGGAGGTGTCGCTGCCGCTGGAGCTGCTGCCTGTGAAGCCATCGGGCTCACTGCTGGTGCCGGAGTCCCCGCCGGTGGCCCCGAGCACGGTTTCGGCCAGGGTGACGCTGGGGTCGCTGTCGCTGGTCACCGTGAAGCCCAGCTGCAGGCTGGCGCCAGCGGCCAGGGCCGCCGCTCCGGCCGGTGCCTTCACGGTGATCGTGTAGCTGCCGTCGCTGTTCTGCGCGGCGCTTACGTCGGCATTCCAGAAGTCGAAGCTGCTGTAGCTGGAGCGGAAGGAGAAGCTCCAGTCGCTCAGCGCCTGGCTGCCGCTGTTGGTGAGCGTGAACGCGCCGCTGAGGCCGCCCCAGAAACTGCTGTTTGAGGCGACGCTGGCCTGCAGCGGATCTTGAAGCCAGAGGGTGGTGGTCATCGGGATCGGAAGGAGGAGCGAGGTGCCGGTGGGCTCCGGAACCGTTGTGGGCCCATCCTCCGGAGATCGCTCGGCGGGGGGAACACTGCATCCGCAGTGTTTGTGGGCTCACTCCGCCAGCCCCAGCCGCACCGCCAGCACCGCTGCGGCCGTGCGGTCGTTCACCTCCAGCTTGCGCAGGATGCGCTGTACGTGATCGCGCGCCGTGACCTCCGCCACCACCAGCCGCGCGGCGATCTGGCGGTTGGTGAGCCCCTCCACCACCAGGGCCAGCACCTCGTGTTCGCGCTCGGTGAGGCTGCCCACCACGGCGCGGGCCGCCTCGATCCGCTCCAGAGCCTCCGGATCCACGTACTGCCCCTGCTCCTCCAGGGTTGTCAGCCCCCGCAGCAGCCCGCCCCGGCCCACGTTCCCCTCCCACACGATCGCCACCCGCGGCCGGTGCAGCAGGGGCACCAGGGGCAGGGCCGGATCGTCGAGCGCCAGCGTGATCAGCAGTTGCGGTGGTTGCGGTCGGTGCAGCAGCTCCTCCAGCAGGGCCACGCAGGGACCGTCCTGCAGGCGGCTGGTGGTGGCCACCAGCACATCGCCGCACGGGTCGGGCAGCAGGGCCAGCAATTCCTGGCTGCTGCCGGCCACCCCGAGCAGCTCGGGAGGGGGCACCTCCATGTCGCGGCGCTTCAGGTGCACCTGCACCATTGAGGCGTAGGCCGGGGAGGCGGTGCCCACGAGCAGACGGCGGCCGTTCATCCGGCGCCGCAGCTCCAGGTTCAGGAGCGGAACGTCGGGGGGTGGGCCGGCCTGCATGGGTGCATGGATGCCGGCGGAGACAGCCTTACGCCCGGCGCACTGGCCATAATGGGCGCTCCGCTGCCTCGCCGCTGTGAAGGAGATCAGTCCCGTGGAGGTGCTGCTGCGGGCCGGCGCCCGGGTGGCCGCGGTGGCCGGCGTGTTGGTGCTGCTGGGCTGGGTGTTTTGGGTGATGCTCGATTTCAAGAGCATGCAGTCGGGCTTCACCTTGCCCACCTGATCGGCCCGACGTCCAACCCGGGTCCAGCCGTGCCTGGGGCATGGTGGGTTGAAGAGCCGCTGCAATCATCAATCCTGCTGCGGATCCAAGGTGACTTCGTAGGGTTGAAAGCTTTTCTTCCGCCATCGGTTGCCATACGCCATTGGGACCCATTCCCGATTCCGGTGCGGCGGCGTTGCCCGTGCGCTAAGGGCGATTGGCCACGAAGTGATTCTTGTGATTTGGTTATGGCCGGCTTTGGCTTGGGTAAAGCATGAGCCTGGCGCTTTTGGGGGCTGTCTGCTGGCCTGGAGTGGCTTCTCCCTAGCATGGTCGCGGCAGCCGTGCAGTTGTCTCCATGGCACTTGTCCGTATGGGGCCCTGCGGTCGATGGGGTGAGACGCGTCCACAGTGAGAGTCCAGGATGGCTGCTTATGGATCTCTGGATTTTTCAGAATCGGCCCACGGCGGTCGTTGAACCCTATGAACTGATGCGGCTGCGAGAGGAGGCTCGCGGGCTCGGTCTGCGCGCCGAGGCGGTGACGCCTGATGAGATCGATCTGATCGTGAGTCGGGGTGGTCGCCGCTCGATCCGCCGCTGCGGCACTGAGGTGGACCTGCCCGATATCCTGTTGCCACGCACGGGCAGCGCCACGGACTATTTTGGCTTGGCAATTGTTCGCCAGCTTGAGCATCTTGGCGTTGTCGTTGTAAACTCTAGTCAGTCCATCGAGGCTGTTAAGGATAAGCTGTTCGCCCATCAAATCCTTGCCCAGGGCAATGTGCCGATCCCCCGTACAATGTTGGTGCGATTCCCTGTCGATGTCGATCTTGTGGCCAGTCAGATCGGTTTTCCCTGTGTCGTCAAGCTCTTGTCGGGGTCCTGTGGCGAGGGAGTGCTACTCAGTCGCGATTCAGGCAGTTTTCGAGATCTGATGGAGTTCATCGCCGGTGTGGATCGCTCCCAGGCCGTGATTCTCCAGCAGTACATTGGCAGCTGCCCTGGACAGGATCTGCGTGTTTGGGTGATCGGTGGTCGCGTGCTTGGGGCGATGCTGCGCAGCAGCACGGATGGCAGTTTCAAGGCCAACATCAGCCGTGGGGGTGATGGCCAGGCTTATCACCTCAATCCCACCATTGCAAATCTCGCCCTTCAGTGTGTCTCGCACCTCCAGCTTGATGTGGCTGGAGTAGACTTGCTTTTTGATGGCGATCACTATTGCGTATGCGAAGTGAACAGTGCGGCTGACTTTGCTGGTTTCGAGGCGGCTACAGGCATCAATGTGGCGCGTGCACTCCTGGAGCACTGCCTGAATCGGCTCCATGCGCAGCGAGTGGGCCTCACTCCAGAGCCTCTGCAGGCAACGTTTCCGCCTCGCTGAGCCGGGCCCGGATGTCCACCTGGATTCCCTGGTGTCGCAGATCCCGGGCCACGAGCGCGCCGTTGTCGGGATCCACGGGAAAACGCAGAGTGGTTCCCAAAGCCAATTGATCTGTGATCTGCAGGGGCGAGATGCCGAGGTGGCGCACGAGGCATTGTTGGATGGTCAGACGAAGCCCCTTGCTCAGAGGCTGGGGCAGTTGCAGGGTCAGTGCCCAACCTTCCGGTTGGCAACACGCCAACTCCACGCGGCGCAGGGCCGGCAGGCTGGCCAACACCACGAGTTGATCTCCCTCCGCCAATAGCGTGCCGGAGGAGGGCACCGCCTGGGCCTTGGTTTGGTGTGGCCGCAGCAGCGACAGCACCGTGAGCCCGTAGCCGTGTTCCAACCGCGTCACGGTTCGTCCCACCAGGCCGTCCTGGCTGGTCACCCGATACCGCACCTGCAGCAGATTCTGCCCCTGGATGCGCCATACCCCTTCCACACGCTCTCCAAACGCCGTGGCTACCACCACATCCGCCCCGATCTCGATCGGGGAGATGCAGCTGGCTTCCCCCAGCAAGTGCCCCAGGCGCTCCTCGGTTCCCTCACTGCGAGCCAATAGGGCGAAGCGAGCACCGGGCCACAGGGCCTGGAGCTGCAGCGTGTCCTGCAGATCCGTCAGCAACGTCCCGGAGAGAAGAGCCACGGCCCGCACCGGCCGTTGACGCAGCAGAGATTCCGCCTGTTCGCGGTTGGCCACAAACAGCGAGGTTTTATCCTCGTGCCGCGGCCCCTCCTCACTCTCCACACGCACCACTGTGTGGCGCTCGTGGTGCAGCATGGCAGCCACGCGGGTGGCCAGTCCCCCTCCTCCCACCAGCAGGATCGGTTGGGCTCGCCGATCCAGATGACCAACGCGACGCATCCCCAGTCGAGTCGTTAACCATTGATCCAGGATCCAGGCCACCAGCAAGGAGCTCAGCACGGTGCCCACAAGCGAATACGCCAGGGTGATCGTCACAAGGCCCGCATCGGGCGGTTGCCCACTCCCCCCATCGGCAAGCAGCACGTTGGTGGGGTCCACGTACTCCCCCTTCAGCAGGGCCGACGTTACGAACAGCCCCTGCACCCAGCCGGCTCGCTTGCCAAAGAGAGGCAGACCGATCAGAGCCATTCCCAGCACGATTCCCACCAGCAGCAGCTGCCCCAAGCCGCGCGAGCGGCACCACCCCAGCAGGATTCGTGATGGTGTTTTCGCCATGTGCCACCCCTTCTGAACCCAGCGGCCATGGCTCCTGTTATCGCCAGCCCACTGATCTGCCTGGGGGGAATAAAATGTTAAGGGCATCACAAGAAGTGAATCATCGCCGCCCGTTTCGAGACGCACAGGGCGCTGATAGCGCTGGTCCTCTCGAACCCCTCTGCGAACCTCGAATGGTTCCCCGTTCACCTCGAAGCGGGCCAGCTGGTGGCCAGGCCGCAACGCCTGCCCAGTGCTCCTGCACTGAGCTGCAGAGGATTGACTACGGCTACATGTGGCAAGCGAAGTTGCAGCAGCGAGCCCAGAGAGTCAAGTTCGCTGGTGGAGCGAATCACCACTTCTGCCCCTTCGTTCAGTAGGCGCACCTGCAGTGCCGCTTCGATATTCGTGCCGCCATCCGAGCTGAGCAGCAGCACGGCACGGGCTCGGTCTGCCCCGGCCAGGCGCAGGACATGGGGTTTGCGCATGTCCCCGATGGTCAACCGCCCCTGTAGCGCTTGCTGGAATTCCGGATAGCGCCAGTCTGGTGGGGAAAGATCGATCAACCGCAGTGGTACCCCAAAGGGCAGCAGGCGGGCGATCACGGCCTGGCCAAAGGCGCCAAGGCCGCAGACGAGCACTGTTTCCACCTCTCTCAACGATACTGGGGCAATCGGGTCCGGTCGAAACTGCGACGCAGCACCTCGCCGATCGTGATTCCCACCGGCAGGTCTCCGGTAAAAGCGGTGCCTGTTATGCGTTTGTAGAGCTTTGATTCCACCAGCTGATAGGTGCTGGAGGGAAGCGGTATCTCGCCAGCTTGCTCGACAAAGCGAAGGCCATTGCGAATGGTAAAGCTGGTGAACTGCTGCACCTCTTTTCTGGCAAACAGCGACTTGTCATTCATGTAGAGAAACAAGGGCCTGGCCAGCGGGTATCTGCCTGACTGGACGCTGCTCCTGGACGGCGTGATCGCGCCCGATGCGGTCGCGATCGGTACGGTGCGCAGCTGATTGCGGTTTGCCACTGCGTAGCTGAAGCCAAAGTAGCCAAGAGCGCCGGGATGTTGCGCTACACACTTGGCGATCACGGTATCATCCTCGCTGGCTGTGTAGTCTTGACGCGAGTTGGTTGGATCGCCATTAACCGCCTTGTTGAAAAAATCATACGTGCCTGAATCGGTGCCTGGGCCGCAGAGTTTGATTGGCCGGTCAGGCCAGGAAGAATTCACTTGATTCCAGCGTTGAATTCGACCCTGGGCCCGTCGGTTCCAAAGGGTGCCAAGTTGCTTTAGGCTGATGCTTTTTGTCCAGGTGTTGCGCGGGTGCACAACGACTGTAAGTGCATCAAAAGCGATGGGTAGCTCGATGAATACTACCCGCCTCTTCTCGCATTCTTTGAGCTCGCTTCTGCTGATTGGTCTCGAGGCATTGGCAATGTCGAGCTTGCCCTGGCAGAAAGCACGGAAGCCGCCGCTTGTGCCGGTTTCCCGAAGATCGATCGGATTCCGATTGCCTGCAGCACGATAGGCCTTGATGGCAGCATTCATAATTGGGAATACGGTGCTAGAGCCACCGATTCGAATCGGGCTCCCGCCGGCTGCGTTGGTGCTGCTGGCGCTTGCCTGGGCCTTGCTGGCCACTGGTGGCAGCGAGATGGCGAGCGCCGCGAGGAACAAAGAGAGTGACCTGGGAGCAAGGAGGCTGCGAGTCTTCATGAGCTGGATTTGTGATGGATGGCGTTTATTTCTTGATGACAGCATGTTGGATGGCTTGCAGCCGCAGCTCCAGGTCATGCAGCATCTCCAGGGCGAACATTGGTAATTCCTGCATGGCGAACAGGAATTGTTCCCGATTCATCTCCAGCAAATCAGAGTCGGTGAGGGCGGTTGCTGTGGCGAAGCGGCGATGCTCGAGATCGGCCAGTGCCCCAGCTCCAAAGCAGCTGCCGGCGCCAAGCACTTCGATGTGATCCTCGCCCCAATCGAGCTCTATTTCTCCATTCACGACCCCATACATTGTGTTGCCTTGGTCGCCACTGCGAAAAAGTACATCTCCCGCTTTGACCTGGCGCGACTGTCGATTGCCAGCCAAGGTTGCCATGGTTGTGAATTCAGGGTGCTTGGAAAGGCTCATGATTTGGAGGCGTTGCGAAGGGGATTGATCGGGTGAGTTCTGATCACTGGGATGGAGTGAGCAACCCAGCTGTTGTGGCCATGCTTCGACTGCCCTTCTCTCGACCTCTCTGATGGCAAGGGGCAGTGGCCGCCCTTCCTGTCTGGCGAGATGGCGCCGCATCCGTTGGTCGCAGGACGCCGTGCCCTTCCCGGGAGGGCAGGGTGTGGGAGCGGCGCTCAGAGATGGGCATGAACGCGGATGCGGTCTTCCCCATGCTGGGGGGTTCTTGGTTAAGAACACATCAACAGCCCTCCCTGACCCTGGTCCGCCTGGTCAAGATCGGTTGCTTGCGCCACCCTTCGGATCTGCCCCCTGGCGGCCGATCCGATGCCCATCGACTCCTCCCCTGTTGGCTCGGGTTGCGGCGGCGATCCGCTCCCCTCCTGGCGGCCTGGTCCGGTGAAGGAGCGGATCCTCGCTTTTCTGGAGCGCGTCAGCGGGCCTGAGTCGCCGGAGCGCCTGCCGCCGGCGGAGCGCATCGCCGTGCTCGACAACGACGGCACCCTCTGGCCGGAGCAGCCGCTGCCCTTCCAGGCGGTGTTCGCCTTTGACGAGCTGCGGCGGCGCCTGCCCCAGGAGCCCGCCCTGGCCGACGATCCGATGGTGCAGGCCGCCCTCGCCGGCGATCTGGGCCCGCTGCTGGCCGGTCCGCATTTCGAGGGCCTGCTGCGGGTGGTGGCCCTCACCCACGCCGGCATGGACACCGACGGGTTCCGCACCGCCGTGGAGGCCTGGCTCACCAGCGCCCTCCATCCACGCTTCGGCCTCCCCTACGACGCCCTCACCTACGCGCCGATGCAGGAGCTGCTGGCCCTGCTGCGCGCCTGCGACTTCCGTACGTTCATCGTCTCCGGCGGCGGTGTCGATTTCATGCGGGTCTGGGTGGAGCGCGTGTATGGCATCCCGCCGGAGCGGGTGGTGGGCTCCTGCGGCCTCACCCGCTACGAGCTGCGCGACGGCGTGCCCCATCTCACCAAGACCCTCGACACCCTGTTTGTGAACGATGGTCCGGGCAAGCCGGCCGGCATCCATCAGTTCATCGGCCGCCGGCCCGTGCTCTGCTGCGGCAACAGCGACGGCGATCTGGCGATGCTGCAGTACACCACCATCGCCAATCCCCGCCCCAGCCTCGGCCTGCTCCTGCACCACACCGACGCGGAGCGCGAATACGCCTACGACACCCATAGCGACAGCACCGGCCGGCTGGTGGAGGCCCTGCGCGAGGCGCCCGAGCGCGGCTGGCTGGTGGCCGACATGGCGCGCGACTGGAACCGCGTGTTCGCTCAACCGGTGTGAGCGATCTCACCGGTTGACGACGTTCAGCAGCTTGACTTCGGCACAGATCGACTGCTGGGCCGCGAGTGGATCATCGCTAGCCGTGCTGCCGGTGACACGATGGACCTCAGTGCCGCCATCACACCGCTGTTTGCGCCTCGGGCTCAGGCATTCCCCTGGCAGGGGCTCCTCCTGATCAAGCCTGGCTCGGTGGCGATCCCGACCTTTAAGGCCGCACCTCCGCCAAGTTGGATGTCTGACTGGCTGGGTGAGCGGGGAGTCACCACCATGAGCGCGGCTGATTTCGTGGTCTGAACCGATACTTGGCGCGGTGCCATCCAGGTGGATCCCATGGTGCTTCCCCTCCCCCTCGCCCTGATGCTCTCCCTGACCCTGGGCTGGGCCATTCCGCCGCTGCCCCAGCAGCCCTTGGCGCAGGCGCCCAGCGGTGACCCCAGCCGGCGCTTCCCGCTGCGGCGCGAGGGGGGCGGCACCCGTACCGCCTGCGCCGCTCGGCTTGTGGCCCATCTGGTGCCACCGGATGGCCAGGTCGATCCCGGGGAGGGGGGGATCCTCGGCGTGATCGAGGGGCAGGCTCAGAAGCCGATGGCCCCCCTGGTGCTGCGGTGGGGAGGGGGCGAGTGGGTCGCCCCGGGGCGATCCGGAGCATCGCTGCGGCTGCTGCGGTTGGCGGGCCCGGCGCCACGGGGGGAATGGTTCAGCTTCCCCGCCTGTGAGGGCATCGCGGACCCCGTCGCACCGCCCCCCAGCAGCCAGTTGCGACCCAGCCCCACAGGTTCCTCAGCGGCCGCCGTCGCCGCCCGCGACGCTGACGCCGGCAGCCGCGCGGCCCTGGCCCACCTGTGGCGGGCCTGTGGCGCCCAGGTCGCCACCGAACCGCTGCTGGCGCTCTGGGGCTTCTCCGATCTGGCCGACCAGCTTCCCGCCCGCCTGCCGGTGGTGTGCGCCGAGCTGCCGCTCAGAGCTCCCAGATCTCCTCTTCCCGCTGACGGCCGCTGAGCCGCATCGGCCCCCAGAGGCGGGCCGCGCCTCCCGCCAGGGCGTGCGTGGCCCCCGACACCAGAATCCGGCAGGCCTGGGCCGGCGACGATCCCGGTAGGCCCTCGATCCGCGAGGCGCAGTTCACCGCATCGCCGATCACCCCGTACTCCCAGCGGTCGCGCCCCCCCACCGACCCCGCCAGCACCCAACCGCTGTGCAACCCCAGCCGTAGGCGCACCGGCGGCTGCCCCTCCCCCGCCAACTCGGTGTTCAGCGCTTCGATGCCGGTGCGGATCGCCCTGGCGGCCGCCACCGCAGCGGCGGCGTCGGCGGCACGGCCTTGACTCAGGGGGGCGCCGAACACCCCCAGCAGCCCGTCGCCGGTGAACTTGTTCACCAGCCCGCCACCGCTTTCGATCGGCCCCACCACCCGCTCGAGGCTGCGGTTCAGCCAGGTCAGCAGCGCATCCGGATCGATGCGTTCCGCCAGGGCCGTGAAGCCGGCGATGTCGGCCACCAGAACGGTCACAAAGAGGCGACGACCGCGGAAGCGATCCCCCGCCAGCAGGCTGGCGCGCTCCTGCCAGAGCTCCTGGGCCACCGCCGGGGAGACCGCCTGGCCGAGCAGCCGTTGCAGCTGGCGCCGCTGGCCCTGCTGGTCGGCACCGCGGGCGCTCCAGGCGGCGGCAGCCATCGCCAGCAGGCCCGCGAGGGGCAGGCTGAGGTTGAACCAGACGCCCCCCAGCAGCAGCGCCGCCAGGCCGATCGCCAGGCTGAGTCCACCCAACAGCGCCACCTGCCGCACGCTGCGCCGCAGGCTGCCGATGCCCTCCCCCAGCGCCACCCCCGCCACCAGCCCGGCCAGCACCAACACCCCGTTCAGCCAGCCCGGTGCTGGTGTGAGGCCGGGCCGGAGGCCCCGCTCCCACGCCATCAGGGCCGCCAGCCGTTGGGCGTGCAGGTCGACCCCGGCCATCTGGCCAGGATTGCCGGCGCCATCGCGGCCGATCGGCACCGCGAAGCGATCGCGCTGGGAGGGGGCGCGGCTTCCGACCAACACGATCGTGTCGCGCAGATCAGCGGTGGGCACCTGGCCCGACAGCAGCGCCTGCAGGCTCCAGCTGGGGATGGTGGCGGGATCGTGGAAGGGCAGCAGCCGTTGCAGGCCGGCGGCGTCGAGGTCGCTGTAGCCGCCGGAGTGGGGCCCCAGCGGCGCCAGGCGGGCGGGATCCCTCTCGAGCTGGCGCTGGAGCGGTCCGGGGCCCGGGCCGCGGCTGTGCTCCAGCAGCCGCAGGGGCAACGCCACCAGGGCCGGCCCCTGGCCGCGCACATGCACGAGATCGCGCCGCACCACCCCATCGCGATCCAGCAGCAGATCGTTGTACGCACGCCGTTGGGGCGGGCTGCCGGGCACCGGGCCCACCGCATCGATATGGCTGAACACCGTGATCAGGGGGCCGGGGCGGGCCGCCAGCCGCCGCAGCTCCCCCTGCTGGGGTCCCACCCCCAGGTCGCGGTAGAGATCGAGCCCGATCGCCCGCACGCCTGCCGCTTCCAGCCGCCGGATCGCGGCCACCAGCTGGCCGTCGTCCACGGGGGCGCCGAAGCGCCGCAGGTCGCTCTCCCCGATCGCCACCACCCGCACGGGCAGGAGGGCGGCCGAGGGGAGCGGCCGCAGCCGCAGCGCCGTGTCATGCAAGGTGAGGTTGAGCGACTCGGCCAGCCGCCCCTGGTGCAGCACCAGCAGGGCCAGCGCGGCCAGTCCGTAGGGGAGGAGCCGGATCAGAAGCGATAGCTCACCTTGGTGGTGAGGCCGTTGTCGAGCAGCCAGTTGGGCACGGCCCGCACCAGGCCGTCGCCGAACTGGGAGGCCCAGCCCAGCTCCAGCTGCCAATGGGGGCCGCCCCGCCAGCGCAGCAGCAGGCCCCCCGCGCCGACGCTGGCGGTTTCGATGCCGTAGGGCAGGGTGGTGTGCACCCAGCCGGCGCCAAGGAAGGGCACCAGCTGCAGTTCGTGGATGCCGCGGCGCCAGAAGGCCCAGCTCAGCTCGCCGCTGCCGAGCACGCCGCTGTCGCCGCTGATCACCTGACCGGGCAGGCCGCGCAGGCCGTTGTCGCTGCCGAGGCTGAAGCCCATCGGGCTGGTGAGCGGCGCGAAGGCGCCTTGGCCGGCACCGCGCAGCTGCAGCAGCCAGCTGGGTGCCAGGGGCCACAGCAGGGAGAGTTCGCCGCCCAGGGCCCGGGCCTGGCCCACGTCGATGCCGTAGAAGGCGAGCTCCTGCAACGCGTTGTCGCCGCTGAAGGAGGCGATCCCCTGCAGGCCGTAGAGGCTGGCGGAAAGTCCCACGTTGCCAAGCCAGCCCTCCCAGGCCAGGCCGGCCTGCAGGAAGCCGGTGCTCAGGGCCCCGTCCCCGGCGCCGCCGAGGATGGCGGGGAAGCGCTCGCCTTCGAGCCAGGAGCGGTTGCGGTTGGCGCTCAGGCCGGCGAAGCCGGAGAGGCGCTGCCGCAGGCCCTCCACCACGGTGTACTCGATCCGGCCGAGCAGCTGCTCCTGGCGGAACAGCAGGTCGTGCAGGGGTGGGGGGCTCTCCACAAGCTGGCGCCAGCTGATGGCTCCGGCGGTGGTGAGGGAGAGGCGGGAGCCGAGGGGCAGGCGGTAGCTGAGCGAGGCGAGGCGGTAGCCCAGCTCCGGCTCGTCGTCACCGTTGAGCTCGCCCACCAGCAGCAACTGGTCGCTGGGCCGCAGCAGCCCCCCCTTGGCCAGCACCCCGAGGGCGCGGAACTGGCCACTGCCGCCGCTGCCATCGTTGCGCAGGCTGAATTCGCCCTGCCAGGGCTGGGCGAGGGGATCGGCCTGGAGCACCAGCACCGCCTTGGTGCTGTCGCCACCGAGGCGGTTGAGGCTGGCCCGCACGCCGCTGACGCCGGGCAGGCGCTCGAGCAGATCGAGCTGTCGTTCGAGGCTGGGCAGGTGCAGCACCTGGCCCTGCAACGGGAGCACCAGCCGCTGCAGGCGACGACGCAGGGCGGCGTCGGGGCTATCCACCCGAACCTCCACGATGCGCCCCTGCACCACCAGCAGGGTGCCGTTGGGGGCGGGTTCTGCCAGGGGATAAACGCGGCTGTTCACGTAGCCGTCGGCCACCAGGCGGCTGGTGAGCAGGGCGGCGCAGCGGGCCAGGCGCTCGGCCGGCGCGTCTGGGCTTGAGGCCGCCGTGGCCGCGTCCCCGGCCTGGGGCGACAGGCAGGGCGCGAGCAGCTGCTGCAGTAGCGCCGGGGGATAGCGCTCCAGGCCCTCGATCCGGGGAAGCGGGGCGCCTGGTGCGGCCGATGGGGCGGGAGCTGGGGGAGTGGGGAACCCCTGCGGCGTGGGGAGCGCAGGGGATGGCAGCGGCTCCTGGCGTGGCGGAGCGGGCAGCCCCGCCGGCAACCGCACCGGCCCAGGCTGGGGCGAGGGTGCCAGCAGCTGGGCGAGCAGCAGCGGGGCCAGGGCCGGGGCGGGGGACATCAGCGCGGGGTCTCTTTTGCGGGTGCCATGAAACGGACGAATTTGGCTGGGAAGACCTGGCCCGCTCCCACAGGAGCCTTGAGGGGGGAGCCGTCGCGATCCAGCAGGCGCGCGAGGATCCGGCCGGGGTTGTGCCTGCTGCCAAGCGGGCTTTGGTTGCTTGAGAACACCAGCAGACCCTCCTTGGGGAAGTAGATCAATGGGCTGGTGCGGCTGAGCTTGCTGAGGCCGTCGGCCTCGGCGATGAGCAGGCCCAGCTTTTTCTGGCTGATCACTCTTGTGGGAGCCAATCGGATCCCACCGGGCGCGACCAAGACATCGATGGACTTTTTGCCGGCGAGAGAGCGCTTGTTGAATAAGTAGTCGTTGGCTGGGAGAATAATCCGCTTTCGACTGGTAGGTTGGATGTCAAAGCCCTGCAGTGTGGGTGTACCTGGGAAACCCTTGCGTGCCCTCTTCTGACGCGGATAGGCAGGGATCTGATCGTTTTTACTCAGCAGGAGTGACCTGCTTGTGTCGGGAATCGCGTTGTGGGAATCTGTCCAGAGCAGTTTGGGTGTGATGCAGGTTGCGAGGGTGCCGGCGATTTCGTTGGATCCCCGAACCGGTTGCGGCCCTGTTGTGATCGAGGCAAGGGAGATACTGCCTGGATCGCCCTGGAGGGTGGAGCTGATGTAGATGAATTCGGCCCGTGTCGAGCTGAGCCCCACCCAGTCTGACTCGCCGGTAGTGCTATAAAGAAAAGCGACATCGCTGCGGCCGAGAAGGTAGCTGCTTTGGCCTCCCACTACAAACGTATTGCTTCCCGCCAATCCCTGAAGATCATCGCTGGTATTGGGGCTTCCCACCAGAACGTCTGGCCGCGAACTGCCGATAACGCTCAATACCACATCAGGTCTTGTGTTGAAAAGTACAAATCGCAAGTTGGAAATGCTATTGGGGGTAACGGCTTCCATGTCCACGCCGCACCTTTCGGGAGCCCAGAATATGGTTGTGACTCCACTGGCTTTTGGTGGATTGCATTGCCAAGGAGTGTCGGCGGGCTTGGCGTCAACCCTGCAAATTTCTTCCTCGGTGGCTGCACGGCTGGCGGGCAAAGTGCTCAGGCTGCTAATTAGGCAGGTTGTGACGAGTCCGAAATGCCAAAGGCGAGTGCTCAGGGTGCAGGAGGGCTGGATACGGAAACTCAAGAACGGGAGTATAGTCATGGTACGCGGGAGGTGAGCGTGGGGTGGGGGAGGTAATGGCGCGGTTAGTGCCATGGTTTACCAGATAAAATAGCGCCGGCCCAAAAGTAGGGATGTTGAAGACTCGGTCTTAAGCGAGCTTGGTCGGCTCGGCTAAGCCCTTGGATCAAGACATCGCCATTACCATTGATAATCCGGTCGCGGCTGACTTTGATTTGTCCACTCATAAATTGTTGCTGTGTTTGGCGCAGGGCTTGGTCGCTCGAGAATCCCTGCTGAATCGCCCGATGAAACTGTACGGAGAATGCGGCAGATACAACATCGTCAACCAACCAAAGGTTGCCCAGCGCACTGTTTGCTCCAGCCTGTAGCGCCAGGCCGGCAATGCCGAGCTCCTGATCCTCGTCGCCAACGGCAGTGCGACAGGCGTTCAGAACGAGCAACGAGAGTGGTGTGTCATTGCTTGCACGCAACGTGCGTCCCAGCTCTTGGACTGATATCTGGCCAGAGCTTGTATGAATGACGGCGCGTTCATTTCGATTGCGTTCAAATTCAGCGTGGGTGGCTAGGTGTAGAATCGAAATGGGCTGACTCGTGATCTGATTGAGAAGCGATTGGCTGTTGAATGCCGTATCGATCAAGACTGTTGAGCCTGGGTACAGGGATGCAACCTGGCGCAATTCTTGCTGCACCATTGGCAAGGGCACCAGGCCGTTGGCGAAATGGCTCGCGCCGGCGAGCACCGTCTTTGGTCTTGGGCCGGTCGGGGTTCTGGCTTGCAGATCCGTCAGCATCAGCGATGGGGTCACGGTGATCGCCATCTGCTTGAGCAGCGGGCCACCATTCACCGGCAGGGCCGCAAAGGGCACACCCTGCAGCCCCCGATCCAGGCTCAGCAGCAGGCTGGTGACTCCCAGCCTCTGCAGCTCGGGCATGATCGGGTCCAGCAGCACGCTGCTCAAGCGCTGTCCAGCCCCATCCAGTTGCGCCTGTTGGCTCAAACTGTGCTGGAATGTCTTCACTGTCTGTTTCCATTGCGCTGCGGGCACGGTGGTTTGCCAGCCGCGTATCTCTCCAACGGCAGGGATGAGAATGTGGTCGATCTGGAGACGATTACTACCGGGGATCGAGTCGCTGCTGATCTGGAGGATCGCAGGGGTCGCAATCTGCCGCTGTTGCCTCTTCTGTGGGCTGGCCTCCTCTTGGAAAGCAGTGCGTAACTGCAGTTGCAGGCTTGCCACGTCTAAGTTGGGTTTCGAGGGCGGTTCAAGGCCGAGCGCCGCGCTCACGGCACGCACGGCTTCCTGCTCGGAGGCTTGAAAGGACGCACGAGCGGCCGACTCTGACATCTCTTGCCGCACTTCCACCATGGGTGAGGCGAGTGCGGTGGCATCTGGCGCCGTGAGGTTCAGCGACAGGGGGGTGATCAGCGGCACACGTGTCGCATCAACCGCTGCCATGGGGAGCCAGTTCGCTTCCGCGAGACGCCTGGACGCTTCATCGATGGCCTGCTCCTCGGCTGTTGTGACAACCAGAGCGGATGCGGGAGATGGCAGAGGTGGCAGCGGGCGGGGTGAGGGGCCGTCGGGGTTGACGACATCCGGAATGCTTGGGTTGACGCGATCCCGAATCAAGCCGGGGAGGCCGTTGGGATGTTCACCAAAGCTTTCCCCGCCGCTGACAATCTGATCTGAAGACTCAGTGCCGACTTGCAGGAGATAGTCATTGGGATCGCGCTCTGATCCCCAGTCCAGTTCCTCAGTTATCGGAATCGAGGCGTGATCGTACTTCACCAGGTCGCCTGCACGCGATGGCGCCGCGTGAGTTGGAGTGTCACTGGTGGCATAGCTGAATCTGGCTCCACCCTCCTCATGGATAGGTGTGTTGGAGAAGTTAATGATGCGGATGGTTCCTCCCAGGCTTTGTAACTCCTGGCCATTGGCAGAGCGGCTATCCACCGAAATCAGAGTTTCGGGGCCTATCGATGAGATGCCGCCCTCGGAGATCAGGTTAATGATGCCGCCGATGCTCGCCGCCCCGAAATCAGAGGCGTCGATGAAGTCGACAAATGATTTGGGCGCTCTTCCCTGGGCTCGTCCGTCGAGCACCAGTGTGGAAAGAAGCTCGCCGCTGCTGCTTTGTTCTGCGAGCAGTCTGGAATCTCTGATGGTGATGCCTTTCTGCTGTGAGCTGTTTGTAAGGGTGATTTCTCCGCCGCTGAAGGTGGTGCTGCCAAGCCAATTGGTCTGGCCTTTCACACGTCGATCTTCGGGCTTGTTGTGAGAGGAGGCCACCAGCAGGCTGTGGTCTTCAATCAAAATGCCGTTGCCGCTCTGGAGGCGAATGTCACCGCTGCCTGCGCCACCGCTGGCGCTGAGCGTGGCGTTCTGGATTGTGAGCTGCCCTTGCCCGTTGCTGCCCTTTGCCTCAAGGGCGATGACACCCGCCAGGTTGTCGCTGGCGTTGACGTCTATGCGGCTCCCCTCCCGGACTGTTAAGCCCTCCCCGGCGGTAGCGGCCACGATGCCGCTCGTGTCGTTGAGGCGTATTTTCTCTCGAGATGGTTCAGGCAGTTGTGCACGCAGCTCCTGAATCATTTGGCTGGCGTTGATCTGGCTGCCACCGCGAATATCCAGGGTTTCGGCGGCGAACAGGCCGATGCTGGGTGGCAAGGGCGTGCTGTCGATCAGCACGCCATAAACCTTTTCGCGGCTGTTGAGTTCCGTTTGCAGGTCTTCGACGCTGTGCACGCCAACATCAAGATTGCTGTTGGCCAGGCTGAGATCTCCGGCTTTGGCCTCGATGTGAATCATGCCTTTGGGTGCTTCCATGCGGCTGTGCTGCATGGCGATCGCGCCGCTGCGCAGCAGGAGCCACTGTCCAGCCATACTTGATCCGTGGATGTGCGCCTCGCCGCTGGCTCCCGGGCCGATGCCCTTGGGGGGATCCTCGGCAGGGGCTGTTTCCAGTCGAACCAGGCCCCACTGCCCAGGAGAGCCTGCCTGGAGATGGGACCCGTTGACGATCAGGGTGTGATCAGCCTGGGCCACGATGCTTGCCCCCTGGAGTCGTGTCTCCTGCAGGCTGAGCGTTCCCGGTCGGGTGGCATCCCCTGGGGCCTTGGCCTCCAACCGGATCAAACCTGGTGCCCCGGGGGCGCTCAGCTGGCTGTTGCCCTCAAGGCTGAGTGTTCCGAAGGCTTGTAGGAGAACCGTTTGTCCGCTTGCACTCAGATGGGTGCCGCTGATGTTGCCGCTGGCCCGCCCATGGATCATCTCGGCCGGTGCTGCGCTTCCGCCACTGCTGGGGCCGCGGAGAGTGGTGTTGTTCAGGAGCAGATCTCCCCCTCCCTGCTGGTTGCCGCCTCCCGCGCGCAGCCAGTGGCGTTGGGCTTGGGCCAGCAGCGCATCGGCTTGCAGATCGCCCGTTGCTGAGACGGTCACGCCACCGCCCTTGAGGTTCACGTTGCGGAGGCTGAGGGTGGCGACCGGAGCGTTGGCTGGCGAGCGGGCGATGATTCCGATCTCACCAGGAACGCCATCCGTGCCCGCCTGGGCGTGCACGCGCTCGAAGGCAACAGCACCGTTGGCCATGATTTGAACCGTGCCTCCGGTCAGTTGTGTGCCTTCGAGTTGCAGAGCAGGCGTTGCTCCGCCGCCCCCTCCTGCTTCAAGCGTGAGATGTCCTCGATCGGTTGCCGTCTCCGCCTCGGCGTTCAGCTGAGTAGCGGTCAGGCTTCTCCTGGCCTGCAGCCCCACATCCGTTCCTCGCAGGGTGGTGTTCTCCAGCTGAAGCTCTCCCCCCACCGCGCTCAGGCTCCCCTCTGCCCGCGCCTCCACCCCCACCAGCGCCAGCCCGCCGCTGCCCTCCAGTTGCACGCGGGTGGCCCGCAGCCGGGCATCGGAGAGGGTCAGCGTGCCGAAGCCGCCCCCCAGCAGCGGACCGCTGCGCAGCCGCACCAAGTCTTCTGCGGCCGTGGTGCCGGCCTGGATGTCGAGGCCGCGCAACTGGAGATTGCCCCCGCTGAGTTGCACGCTACGGCCGGCCTGGAGGCTGGTTTGGCTGGCGGGGACGGTGGTCATCGGCCCCGCACCGCTGTGCAGCAGCAGGTGGCGGTCGACACTCAGGCGACCACCGGCCAGCACGATCGGCCCGTCGCCCGTGCCGAGGGCTGAGCCATCGAGGCCCCCGCGGGCCAGGACCTCCAGGTCAAGGGGAGGATCCGCCCCCAGATTGCCGAGCCCCTCGCCCAGGCCGCCGGCAGCGCGGAACTCACCTCCGCCGATGCGCAGGGTTGGCGCGGTGCTCAGCAACAGGCTGGTGGCGCCCTGGATCTGGCCGCCGGCGCCGAACCAGAGGCCACCAGGGGATAGCCAGAACAGGTTGGCGCTGTTGTTCAGCCGCAGGGGCGCGCCGAAGAAGCTGCCATCGGGATGGCCCACGCCCACCACCACATTGTTGCGGCCGCGGGTGTCGAGGTCGACCCGCCGGATGCCGGTGCGGGTGTCGTATTGGCGGAAGCGGTGGAACAGGGTGCGGCCTGCGGTCGTGCCCCCTTGCACCGTGCAGACACCGGCAGTGCAACCGCCGAGGGCCGTGCCATTCACGCGCGTGCCCAGGCCGCCGGGGGCCACTTGGGCCAGGGAGGGCGGAAGGGCCGGCAGCATCCCCGCCAGGCCCAGGGCCGCCAGCATCGCTCCGGCTCGAGGCCCCCAGGCCTGGACAGAGAGAGAACGCGCGGAGCGGAGTTGGCTCAGGTCGACCACCGAGGGCTCCGCGGGTGGTGTTCCCACCCATTCTGCCCCGGCTTCACGATGGCTGGTGCCTGGCATAACAGGAATGGCTTTGTACCGATCGGCAGCGCGCTTTGGCGGCTGGGGGTGACCCGTTCGGCTGGGTGTTGCAGTTGTTGTAGAGAACCCGGCCACTGAGTGCTTGCGTTGCCTGGGATGAGAGAGGCAAGAATGAAGCGGCTTGCTCTGCTTGCTGATCTGCAGGATTGCCTGGCCTGTGATCGCTCTCATGGCATGCCCCGAGAGCGATCACAGAGGCCAAGTGGCAATGATCTTCACCCTTCCCGGTTTTGATTCCTGGACGTTTCAGATCGTGATCTGCGGTCGCGCCCTTCTGCTGGAGGCCGTTCGCGGCAAGGACCGGTTGAGCGCTTGCTTCGCCCCCGGCGATTGCCGCCATCGCTGCGCCCATGCCCTGATCAGCCGTCCTTGCTGTGCACTGGCTGCAGGCCACTGCTGAGCAGGAAGCCCTCAAGCCGCTCCTGCAGCGCCTGCTCCTCCTCCCGCATTGCGTTGGCCAGGGCCGGCGTCAGCGACCCGGTCCCTGCATGCCGTTGGAGCCACCCCAGGAAGCGCTCGCTCTCCAGGAAGCTGTAGCGGTACGGCCAGGGGTGGGCGCGCCAGTAGGCGGTCACCTCCCCTTCCAGCCGTTCGCCCAGGGCCTGCAGGCAGCGGGGCAGGTTGCGCAGCAGCGGTGCCAGCCGGTCGGCCCGGTAGAGGGAGCAAGCGCACTCCATCGCAGGGTGATGCAACACGGCCAACAGCTGGCGCCGTTCGCGCTCGCTGAGGGTGTAGTGCTGCGCCAATCGCGACGGGTCATCGCGAAGGGCCAGGCACCGCTCGGGCAGGGCCGTGATTTCGGCGAGGGCCTGTTGAAAATCGCTCAGCATGGGGCTCCTAGGGCAATGGGTTCGGCGGTGCCAGCGCAGGCCTGCGCCAGCTGCTGCATGCGCTCCAGTTCCTGCACCACAGCGCGGCAGCCGATGCGTTCGAAGTAGGTGTCGTTGTATTCGAGGGTGATCGCCCGCAGATTCGGGCAGCGGGGTAGGAAGTGATAGGCGATCTCCCATACCTCCACCGGCGTGAGTTGTGAATGGCTGTCCGTGTAGATGCCATAGAGTTCATCGCCGCCAGCCAGATGCACCTCTTCCACGGCCGCCAGATCGAGGTGTTCCAGGTAGTTCTCCATCGTGGGGCCGCCATTGCGGGCGCTGACCAGCAGGTTGTGCAGATCGAGCAGCACGCCGCAGTCACCGCGGTGGTAAAGATGGTTGAGGAATTCCGTCTCCTGCATCTCCAGATCCGGCAGCGGCGTTAGCAGGGCCGGGTTTTCCAGCAGCAGCCGTAGGCCCATCCGTGCCCCCAGCTCGTGCAGCTTGCGCGACACCAACTCCAGGCTCTCCTGGCCATAGCCCACCGGTAGCACCATGCCGGCCTCACAGTGGGGTTCGCTGCCCCAGGGGGGCAGCAGCACGTTGAGGTGCTCGCTCAGCCAGGCATAGCCGCCCAGCCGCTCGCCCACTGTGGCGATCGCGTCCACCACCTCCAGATCCAGCGGTTGCACACTGGGCAGCGACAGGCTGAAGCCATGGGAGTTGAGCAGCTTCCCCTGCCGCAGCCGGGCCACGGCCTCCAGCAGTGGCCCGGGAAAGGCGAAGCGCTGGCCGAAGCGGGAGTTGGGTCCGAAATCCTGGAACATCTGCCCGGGATTGACCGAGAGATGCTCCACCAGAGAGCTGGCGGTTTCGATCACCGCAAAGCTGGTGGGATTGAACAGCAGGCCCACGCTGGGTCGCCCGGCTCCGGGCTCACGGGGACTGGGAAGAGGAGGCATCGTTCCGCTCCGGGGACAGGGGGATGGGGGGTCCTTCCCCACGTGGGGGAAGGACGGATTCGCGGCGCTTCAGCGGCGCAGGGGGTTGGTCAGGATCTGGTCGAATCTGCCGTTCTTGAGCACATCCAGGGGAATGCCCTGGCGGCAGACGAGCTCCCGGATCAGGAGCTTCTGAACGTTCAACAGACCGCCGCTGACCTGTTGCAGATCGGCTTCGCTCAGCGGTTCGCCGCTCGCGGCCTGGGGCTGGTGGGTGTGAAGGGGAAACATGGCAATCTCCTTGGAGTTGGTGGACATGGGGTGAACCCAGGGATTCGCCCCTGTGAGTTCATGCTCCGCGCCATCGCCGGGGGGGCCTGTGATCGCTAGGCGGCCCGACCCGTGATTTCCCTCACATACCCATGGGAAGATCGCTGCGGCGGCGCAGTGTGCATGTCCCCCATCCCGGCCCCACCCCCTGGTCTCGTGCCGGAGGATCTCGCCCAGCTGAGCCTGTTTGCCGATCTCGACGCTGACCAGCACCGCCGCCTGCTGGAGAACCACCGGCTGCTGACGGTGGAGGCGGATCAGCAGCTTCTGCTGGAGCAGGACGAATCCCAGGGCCTGCTGCTGTTGCGCTCCGGCCTGGCGAAGGTGCGCGGCTTCGATCTCGATGGCCAGGAGACGGTGGTGGCCGTGCTGGGGCCGGGCGAGATCTGCGGCGAGATGGCGATTCTCAATTCCGAGGGGCTGCGCACGGCCGATGTGGTCTCCCTCACCCCCTGCCGGGTGGCGGCGCTGCGGGCTGCCCCCTTCGCTGCCCTGGTGCGCAGCGATGTCCGCCTGGCCCTGGCGCTGGCGCAGCTGCAGGCGGCCCGGCTGCAGGCGCTCAATCGCCGCCTGCGCCTGCGTGGCGGCGATGCCACCACCCGGCTGCTGGCCACCCTGGCGGATCTGGCCCGCAGCAGCGCCCCTGGCGCCAGTGAGACGGACCCGATCCCGCCCCTGCCGCAGCGCGAGATCGCCGCCCTGGCTGGCCTGGCGCGGGAAACCGCCTCCCGCTCCCTGAGCACCCTGCGCCGCCGCGGCTTGGTGGCGGATACCGCAGAGGGCGGCCTGCAGCTGTTGAATCGGGAAGACCTCCGCCGCCGTGGGCTGGTGGTCTGAGCCCCGCGCGCGCGCCAGGCTTGGGGCCGCTGTGGCGCTCCCCATGTCGTTGCCCATCTCCCGAATTCGTTGCGGTCATACCCGGAGCCTGGGGTTGACCACCCTGCCCTCGCTGCTGGCCCCTCCTCTCCTCTTTTTCTTCGTGGTGGCGCCGGCCGGCGCCCAGGTGCAGCTCAGCTGCCGCGGCACCCTGTTGGAGGCCCGTGGGGCAGCGGAGCAGGAGCGCACGATTCGTCAGCTGCGGCTTTCCCTCTCCCTGGAGGCCGAGGGGTCCACGAGTGACGCCGCCCTCGGCCTGCTGCAGACCCGCCTGGCGGCGGTGCGCAGCGGTCTGCAGACGCTGGGGGTGGAGGAGCTGCGGGTGAGCTCGCCGCGCACCTGGCCGCGCACCGATGCCCGCGGCCGCCCGGCCGGGGTGCAGGCCTCGCTGTCGCTGAGCGGCCGGCTGGCGCCGCAGGCGCTGCAGCCCCTGATCCGCCAGGTGGGCTCCCTGGCCGGTGTGCGGCTGGCTCCGGTCACCCCCCTGGCTGATCCGGCCGAAGACCTGGCGGTGCGCCGCCGCCTGCTCGCCGCCGCCGTGCAGGATGCCCGCGCCCAGGCGCTGGAGGTGGCCGCGGCGATCGGGCGCCAGCGGCTCGAACCGCTGGAGGTGCAGCTCGATGGCGTTGAAGCGCGGCCGGTGCCGATGATGGCCCGGGCCGCCGATGCGGCTCCGCCGCCCTTTGATCCCGCCGAGCTGGCGCCGCCGCGGGAGCGCCTCAGCCTGCTGATGCGCTTCTGCGCCCGCTGAGTCAGTCCTGCAGGTAGGTGCTCCTCCTGCAGGCATCCCCGGCGATCGGGAACCGGTCGGCAGCCTGCGGGATGGACGGCCGTCCACACGGACGGCTGGCACGGTTCCCTATCCTGCAAGTCAGTTGGTCATCAGGTCATCGGGTCATGCGCAGCGTGGGACTGGCCGAAGCCAAGGCGACGCTTTCGGCGCTGCTGGATGCGGTGGAAGCGGGCGAAGAGGTGGTGATCACCCGCCGCGGCCAGCCGGTGGCTCGGGTGGTGCGGGAGCAGCCCCAGGCCACTCCAGGCCCGGACTGGCCTGCACGCCTGCGCGCCCTGCATGGCGATCAACCCGGACCGGTCGGCTCGGCGGTCGAGCTGCTGCGCGAGCTCCGCGATCAGGAGCGATGAGCCGAAAGCGATCCGGACGCTATGTCGACACCTGTGTGCTGGTGTCGCTGTTCCATGGCGACAGCGGCTACGGGGCCGCGGAAGCCTGGCTGAGCGCCGCGGCGGACCAGGAGCTCTGGATCAGCCACTGGGTGCTGCTGGAATTTGCCTCCGCCACCGCCGTGCGCCTGCGCCGCGGCGAACTTCCCATCGGCAGGGCCGCGGCCCTCCAGAGCGCACTCGAGGCGTTTCGCCAGGAGCGGCTGGCGATTCTGGAGCCACGGGGGGAGGATTTCCTGGTCGCCCGCCACTGGATCGAGACCGGTGCCGCCTCCGGGCTGCGGGCCGCCGATGGCCTGCATCTGGCTGTCGCCCATCGGCAGGGACTGCGGCTGGTCAGCGCCGACCAGCTCCTGGTGAGCGTGGCCCACAGCCTCGGGCTGGAAGCGGACCTGGTGGCGTGACGCCGCCGCTGCCGGCTCAGCCCTGCAGGTAGGTGCTCTGGCGCAGGCTCGCCTCCAGGTGGGCCATCAGCCGGCGCGCATCGCCGATCTCCAGCCGCCCATCGGCGATCGCCGCCTCGCTGGCCACCCGCAGCCGCTCCAGCAGCAGCTTCGGGTCGTGCTCCATCACCTGCAGCACCTCGGCGTTGGTGTCGCCCCGCACCACGTGGTCGAGGCGGTAGCCGCCGCCATCGTGCAGGCGGATGTGCACGGCGTTGGTGCTGCCGAACAGGTTGTGCAGGTTGCCCATCACCTCCTGGTAGGCGCCGGCCAGGAACAGGCCGATCCAGTAGGGCTCGCCAGGGCGCAGGCTGTGGAGCTCCAGCAGGGTCTTGGCCTGGCCGCGGTCGATGAAGCGGGCCAGCTTGCCGTCGGAGTCGCAGGTGAGGTCGGCGAAGGTGCCCAGGCCGGTGGGCCGTTCGTTGAGGCGGTGGATCGGCAGCACCGGGAACAGCTGGTCGATCGCCCAGGTGTCGGGCGCCGAGCGGAACACCGAGAGGTTGGCGTAATAGGTGCTGGCCAGGGCGGCCTGCAGGCGGCGCAGGTCGTCGGGGATTGGCTGGGCGCCGGGCACCTCCGCCAGCCGCTCGCCGATGCGGCGGCAGCAGGCCCAGTAGAGCTGCTCGGCCAGGGCCCGCTCCGGCAGGCCCAGGTAGCCGAGGCGGAAGGCAGCCAAGGCGTCGTCCTTGAACTTGATCGCGTCGTTCCAGGCCTCCTGCAGGGGCTCGCAGCTGACCGGATCGGCGGGGTCGCAGGCGCCGGAGCGCTCCACGGCCGCCAGGGTGTCGCGCAGGTTGCGCACGAGCAGCGGCTCTTCCCCCTGCGGCGGCGGCACGGCGGCCGGCGGCTGGCCGGCGCCGAGCACGTCGAACACCAGCACCGAGAAGTGGCTGGCGATCGCCCGGCCGCTCTCGCTCACCAGGGTGGGCACCGCCACGCCATTGGGCTCGCAGCACTCGCGCACCGTGGCCACCACGTCGTTGGCGTAGTTCTGCAGGGAGTAGTTGGTGGAGGCGGCGCTGGCGGTGCGGCTGCCGTCGTAGTCGATGCCCAGGCCGCCGCCCACGTCGAGGAAGCCCATCGCCGCCCCCTGGCGGCAGAGCTCCACATAGATCTGGCCCGCCTCCTGCAGGGCGTCCTTGAGCACGGCGATGTCGTTGATCTGGCTGCCGATGTGGAAGTGCAGCAGGCGCAGATCGGCCAGCAGATCGGCCTGGCGCAGCGCCTCCACCGTGGCCAGCACCTCGGGGATGGCCAGGCCGAACTTGGCCCGCTCGCCCACGGAGCTGCCCCAGCGGCCGGTGCTGCGGGTGGAGAGCTTGGCGCGGATGCCGATGTAGGGGGCGGCGCCGAGGGCGCGGCTGGCTTCGAGGATCCGCTCCACCTCGTCGGCCTGCTCGACCACCACCACGGGCCGGCGGCCGAGGCGCCGGGCCAGGATCGCCGTCTCGATGTAACGGCGGTCCTTGTAGCCGTTGCAGATCAGCAGGGCCTCCGGGTCGTCGAGCAGGGAGAGGGCGATCAGCAGCTCGGCCTTGCTGCCGGCCTCCAGGCCGAAATGCCAGCGGCGGCCGCTGGCCACCAGCTCCTCCACCACATGGCGCTGCTGGTTGCATTTCACCGGGAAGACGCCCTGGTAGCGGCCGGCGTAGCCGTACTGGGCGATCGCCCGCTCGAAGGCGGCATGCAGCCGCTCCAGCCGGTCTTCGAGGATGTCGTCGAAGCGGAGCAGCAGCGGCAAGGAGAGGTCGCGCCCCTGCAGCTCCCGCACCAGCTCCACCAGATCGAGGCTGCCGCCCCGATCACCGCGGGGCTGCACCATCACATGGCCGCGGGCGCTCACCGAGAAGTAGGGCTCGCCCCAGCGGTCGAGGCCGTAGAGGGCGGCGCCGTCGGCGGCGGTCCAGCGATTGACGCTCGCGGGGGCGTCCGTGGTGCCGGTGGAATTGGCGAGCACCATCAGGCCCTGGCCGTGGAGGTTGCGGTCCCAGGAATCTAGTCAGGAGCGCCGGCGCGGCAAGGAAGCGGCGGCGACGGGCCGTTGGCGAAGGCTTGAGCTGTCGTCCCCACCCCGTGCGCCGCGGAGTGGCCTGGAGGCTTTCAGGGGATCGGCGCTTGGTCGCGCCCAGCGCCCCTGTGCCCGTGTTCCACGGATCCCGTGTAGCTTGGTGGGATGGCCAATCTCACCCTTGCCATCGACGACGCCCTGCTGCAGCGGGCCCGAGAGGCGGCGTTACGGGACAACACCTCGGTGAACGCGCTGGTGCGCGACTTCCTGGGGCGCTACGTCGACGCGCGCCGTCGGCGATTGGAGGCGCTGGCCGCTTTTGAGGCGGTGGCTGAGGCCAGCCAGAGCTCCAGCAGTGGGCCCTGGAGTCGGGACTCGCTGCATGAACGCGGTTGATGCGGAAGCTCGCAGATGCGCGTTTTTCTCGACACCAGCCTCTGGATCTACCGGCTTGACCGCCGGGAACCATCCAAATCCGAGCGGCTGAAGCCGTGGCTGGCGGAGGTGATCGCCGAGCATGAGGTGGTGATCAGCACGCAGGTGTTGATCGAGCTGAGGGCGGTCGCCAGCCGCAAGCTGCAGCCACCGCTGCCTGCGGCTGAGATTGCCACCATGCTGGAAGCGCTGAGCGGATTCGAGGTGGTGAGCACCGACGCCAACCTTGTGCTCGATGCCCATCAGCTGGCGGAGCGCGAACAGCTCAGCTGGTTCGACGCCCTGATCGCCGAGGCGGCGATCCGCAGCCGCTGCGCCGTGCTCTTTTCCGAGGATTTCGGCCATGGGCGACGGTTCGGTGGCCTGCAGGTGGTGAATCCCCTGCGGGGTTGAGCGTGCAGGGGGTGGAAGCGGCGTCAGCGGATTCAGCGGATTGGCGATGGGCGAACCGCACAGGAGAAGTCGCCAGCTCTTACATGACCGCGATTTCGAGCTCTCTTCACCCATGGTCCTCTGCTGAAACCATGCCAGCCGCGGAGCTGTGCTCTCGTGGGGTGCCACCCGGTCGGTCGAGCGGTCGGCCAATCCCAGGCAGCGCGCTGGCGTCAAGGGATGGGCCGCATCCCTTGCCAATCGGTCGGCCCGCCAAGGACGATGGGCCGAACCACGCCTTCTCTCTATGGCCACCGAACGCACCTTCCTCGCCATCAAGCCCGACGGGGTGCAACGGGGCCTGGTGGGCGAGATCATCGGCCGCTTCGAGCGCAAGGGCTTCAAGCTGGTGGGCCTCAAGCAGCTCACCCCCAGCCGCGAGCTGGCCGAGAGCCACTACGGCGTGCATAGGGAGCGTCCCTTCTTCGCCGGCCTGGTGGAGTTCATCACCAGTGGCCCGGTGGTGGCGATGGTGTGGGAGGGCGACGGCGTGATCGCCGCGGCGCGCCTGATGATCGGCGCCACCAAGCCCCTGGAGGCCGCCCCCGGCACGATCCGCGGCGACCTGGCCGTGAACATCGGCCGCAACGTGATCCACGGCAGCGACGCCCCCGAAACGGCAGATTTCGAGATCGGCCTGTGGTTCCAGCCCTCCGAGCTCAGCGCCTGGACCCCGGCGGATCAGGGTTGGCGGGTGGAGGGCTGAGGCCCCTGCCCAGGCGCCAGCCATTGGCGATCGCCAGGGCCGCCAGATGGGCATCGGTGCAGTGCCGGGCCGGCAGTTCCCCACCCCGCAGCAGTTGGTGAAACCCCTCCCAGCTGCTGTGCGCCGGCTCAGCCAGTTGCACACCCATCTGCTGGCACATCAGGCGGTGATGGCTGTGTTCCAGCCAGGTCAACGCCAACCAGACATTCAGATCGGGCAGGTCGGCTCTCCAGCGCATCTCGTTGCCGAAGCCAAGCGCCAGTAACCTGGGAAAAACGAGGGGACTGGCTGGAGGAAGCCTGAAAGAACGCGAAAAGTCTTTCATCTGCGTCCAAGCTTTGGCATGCTTTGCCTGGAAAAGCAACTAATTCATCCCCCGTTTGGGTGAGACGCGAGCGACGTGGGCCTTGGTTGTCGCAATCGCTGCATTTTCCTCTCTCGAAGAGCTGAGGGTTTGCGATGCGGCGAGGCTTGTGGTGAGGGGAAATGCGGAGGAGGATAGGCGTCCCATCGCCAATTGTTGCTGATTTCTGGTTGGGGCCACAGCTCCTTTGGGGAGTCATTTGTGTGTTCTGCGATACCTGTGCCGGAGTTTTTGTTCTTCGGCGAGAAATCAGTCAATGCGGTGTTGATCCTCTCCCTTCCGCTATGCCCCTGTCCCCCTCCTCTGCGTGCCGCCGCACCCCTGCGTCCTCGCCGAAGCGAATGCTCACGCCCGGACTGGCGCTGCTGGCCGCAGTGGATGTCGGCATCTGGAGCTATGTGGGACACGCCGTAACACCCCGCCCAGTGGTGCCGGCCCATGCTCCGCTGCTGGCGACGGAGATCGTGCAGCCCTGAGCCACCCCGGCTCAGGCGCCGTCCCTGAAGCGACTCCAGGCGAAAGCCGCCAGCAGTCCCTGCGAATCGAGCTCCGTCGCGGCCGGATCCAGCGGCTCTCCGCCCAGATCCTTCGCCACCAGCTCGGCGCTGATCGCCGCCAGCAGCACCCCGTTGCGGTGGTGGCCGGTGCAGAGCCAGAGCCCCTGCAGCGGACCGGCCCCCAGCAACGGCCCTTCATCGGGCGTGCAGGGGCGGAAGCCCCACCAGCGCTCCATCGGCGGCCACAGCCCCGCCTCCGGCAGCAGCGCCGCGATTCCGTCCTCGAGCTGCCGCTGGCCCGCCGGCGTGAGCCCCGCCTGGAAGCCCGCCTCCGGCTCGCTCGTCGCCCCCACCACCACCAGCCCGTCGTGGCGGGGCACCAGGTAGGTGCCCGGCCCGAACAGCACCCGCGGCAAGGCCTGGCGCGGCGCTTGCAACGACAGCATCTGCCCCTTCACCGGAACCACCGGCAGGCCGGGCAGCAGCCGGGCACTCCAGGCCCCGCTGCACAGCACCGCCCGCGACGCGGCCAGCTCCCGCAGCGCGCCGTCGGCCCCCTGGAGCCGCACCCCCTCCAGCCGCCCATTGCGGCTCAGCAGTTCCAACACCTCCGTTCCCTCTTCGAACTGCACGCCACGCCGTACGCAGGCCCGCTCCAGGGCCCGCATCAGCCGGCGGCGATTGTCGATCTGGCCGTCCTGGTGGAACAGCAGCCCCGCCCGCCAGTGGGGCGCCAGGCCCGGCACCTCCCGCTCCAGGGCCGGCCGATCCAGCGGCTCCCCCCAGGCGGCGGTGGCGAAGCGGTCGCGGGCCGCCGCATCGGCGAAGGGCACCACGATGCCGCAGGGCCGCAGGCCGCAACGCAGGCCGCTGTCGGCCTCCACCGCGGCCACCCAATCGGGGATGCGGGCCAGCCCGGCCTGGCCGAGCTGCAGCAGCGCGCCCGTCAGTCCCTCCGCGTGGGGCGCCAGCATGCCCGCTGCCACAAAGCCAGCGGCCTCGCTGCGGTTGCGGCTCAGCACCCGCACCCCCAGGCCGCGGCGGGCCAGGGCATGGGCCAGCGCCAGACCCATCAGCCCGCCCCCCAGGATCAGCACCGGCGCCTCGACCGTTGTCCCTGCCGCCATCGCCATCGCCGGCTCCGTCAGCATGCCTGCGCCAGGCCCAGCCGGCGGCAGAGCGGCGGCAGGCTCAGGCCCTGCAGGCAGAGGCTTCCCACCACCACCAGGAAGATCAGGCCCTGCAACTGCTGCTCCAGCGCCGCCACCTGGCCCTCCTCAAGGCCCGGCAGCGTGGGGATCGTGTGGATGGCGGTGTAGGCCAGCGCCAGCGGCACCGCCCCGCGCAGCCCGCACCAGGCCAGCAACACCCCTTCCCGCCGCCCGAACGGCGAGAGCGGCTGCAGGGCGAACACGCTCAGGGGCCGGGCGATCAGGATCAGCGCCAGCGCGCTCAGCAGCCCGGGCACCAGGGCGGTGCCGATGCTCGCCGGATCGATCAGGGTGCCGAACAGCAGGAACACGCTGAATTCCGTGAGTGTGTTGAACGGCTCCAGGCTGTGCTCCAGCCGTTCCGGAGTGATCCACTGGTTGGCGTAGATGTCGTTGGCCAGGAACAGGCCGGTGACGAAGGCGGAGATGAAGCCCGAGCCATGCAGCAGCTGGGCCAGGCCGTAGGAGGAGAGGGCAACGGCGATGCCCAACAGCAGGATCTGGCTGGAGCTGCTCACGAAGCGCTGCAGGATGAACTGGGCCACGTAGGTGAGGATCAGGCCCACCATCACTCCGCTGCCGATGCTCTTGAGGAAGCTCTGCAGCGCCTGCAGCAGCTCGCCTGGGTCGCCGCCGCTGTTGGGCTGGAGCCAGCCGGCGCTGGCCAGGCCGGCCACGAGCATCAGAAACAGGATCGCCAGCGGATCGTTCAGGGAGGCCTCCATCTCCACCAGGGCCCGCAGCCGCTGGGGCAGCTGCAGCCCCGCCCGGCGCAGCACCTCCAGGGTGGCCATGGCATCGGTGCACGACACGCAGGCCGCCGCCATCAGCGCCACCGGCACGGGCAGCGCCAGGATGCCCAGCCCGGGCCAGAGCGCCGCCAGAGAGGCGTGGATGCCCCACAACAGCGCCGCGAACAACAGCGAGGTCAGCACCACCCCGCCCACCGCCAGCAGCACCCCGTAGCGCAGGAAGCCGCGCAGATGGTGCAGCTCCGCATTCAGCCCCGAACAGAACAGCAACATCGAGAGGCTCACCACATGCAGGTTCTCCACCTCCTCCAGGGAGAGGATGTCCTGGCTGGGGTGGAGCAGCAGCCCGAGCGCCAGCACCCCGAGCACCGCCGGCAGCCGCAGCTGGATCGCCAGCCGGCTGAACACGAGCGTGCCCAGGAAGGCCAGGGCCGTGAGGCTGAGCAGCAGCGCGAAGGGCAGGCCATGGCCTCCGGCGGCAGCGGCGTGGGCCGGGGCGCCCGTGGCGCCCAGGAGCAGTCCGGGCGGGAGCGGCAGCGGAGACGGGGCCATGGGGGGGCGGGCCAGCCGGTGCGGCCACCCTAGGGATGGGTTGGAGCGCCTTCGTTCTGCCGCCGCGTCGCGCGGAACACGAGAGAGGAGAGCAGCAGCAGCGCGAGCAGGTTGGGCAGCACCATCAGCGCCTCGATCGTTTCGGCCATCCACCACAGCCCGGGCAGGCTGTGGCCGCAGGCCAGCACCAGAACACCCACCCACGCCAGGCGGAATGGGCGCCGGCCGCGGCCCCCCAGCAGGAAGGTGAGGCAGCGTTCGCCGTAGTAGCCGAAGGCCAGCAGGCTGGTCAAAGCGAACAGGGCCAGGCTGACGTCCACGATCCAGCGGCTGCCGGCGGCCCCCCAGAGGAATGCCTCGCGCAGCATCTGCAGGCCGAGCACTCCGCGGCCCAGCAGCGGCCAGTGCACGTGCCCATCGGCCCCCTGCAGCGGCTCCAGAACGCCGCTGGCGAGCACCAGCAGGCCGGTGGCGCTGCACACCAGCAGGCTCACCAGATTGCCAAGCATGGCGATCGCCCCCTGGCGCACCGGATCGGCGGGGCTGGCGGACGCGTGGGCGATCGAGGCGGTGCCCAGGCCCGCTTCGTTGGCGAACACCGCCCCGCGCACCGCCGTGTGCACGGTGAGGCCGAGGGCGCTGCCGGCCAGGGCGGCAGGTCGGAAGGCTTCCGCCACCATCCGCCCCAGCAGCGGCGGCACTTGGGCGGCGTGGGACAGGAGCACCAGCGCCACGGCCACCAGGTAGCTCACCGTCATCAATGGCACCAGAAGGGTGCAAAGGCGGCTGATGCGGGGCAGCCCTCCGGCCAGCGCCAGCCAGAGCAGCGGCGCCACCACCAGGCCCGTGAGCAGGGGCGGAGCCCCGCTCAGCTCCTGCACGCCCAAGGCGAGCTGCTGGGCCTGAACGCCGTTGCCCAGGCCGAAGACCCCCAGGGTGGCCAGGGCGGCGTAGAGCATCGCCAGCCAGCTCCAGCGACGGCCGAGCCCATGGCGGATCGCCTCCATCGGTCCGCCCACCACCTGGCCGTGGGCGTCGCGCTGGCGGAAGCGCACCGCCAGGAAGGTCTCGCTGTATTTGGTGGCCATGCCCACCAGGGCCACCAGCCACATCCACGGCAGCACCCCCGGTCCGCCCACGCCAAGGCTGATCGCCACGCCGGTGAGGTGGCCGACGCCGAGGGTGCCGCCCAGGGCCGTCATCAGCGCCGCGAAGCTGCTGATCTCCCCAGGGCCGGCGCGCCGATCCCGGAGCGAGCGCCAGAACTCCCGGCAGGCCCAGGGCAGCCGCTGCAGCGGCAGCAGCTGCAGGCCCAGGCTCAGGAACACGCCCACCAGGGTGATCCAGTCGGCGGCCAGGCCCCAGAGGAAGGAGTTCAGCGCCTCAAGCCAGGCCATCGGACGCGCCGCCGGAGGACACGTCCGACTTTCCCATGGGCGCTCCGGCGCCGCCGCTCCATAGGATCCCCCAAGGAATGGCACGGTTCGGCAGCAGATGACGGCGACCTCGGCACCCTCCAGCGCACCCTCCGCTCCGGCTGCGGCTCCCTGGGAGGCGGTGATCGGCCTGGAGATCCACGTGCAGCTGGGCACCGACAGCAAGATCTTCACCGCCGCCTCCACCGCCTTCGGCGACGATCCCAACAGTCACATCGACCCGGTGGTCTGCGGTCTGCCCGGCACCCTGCCGGTGCTCAATGAGAAGGTGCTCGAGTATGCGGTGAAGGCCGCATTGGCGCTGAATCTGCAGATCGCGCCCCACTGTAAGTTTGATCGCAAGCAATACTTCTATCCCGACCTTCCCAAGAACTACCAGATCTCCCAGTACGACGAGCCGATCGCCGAGAACGGCTGGATTGAGGTGGAGGTGGCTGAAAAGGGCAAAGACACCTATCTCAAGAAGGTGGGTATCGAGCGCCTGCACATGGAGGAAGATGCCGGCAAGCTGGTGCATGCGGGCAGCGACCGCCTGGCGGGCTCCACCCATTCGCTGGTGGATTACAACCGCGCCGGAGTTGCCCTGGCGGAGATTGTGAGCCGGCCGGATCTGCGCACCGGCCGCGAAGCGGCCGAATACGCCGCCGAGGTGCGCCGCATCATGCGCTACCTCGGCGTCTCCGACGGCAACATGCAGGAGGGGTCGCTGCGCTGCGATGTCAACATTTCGGTGCGCCGGGGCCCGGAGGCGCCGTTTGGCACGAAGGTGGAGATCAAGAACATGAACTCCTTCTCCGCCATCCAGAAGGCCTGTGAATACGAAATGCAGCGCCAGATCCAGGCCTACGAAGCCGGCGAACCGGTGCGGCAGGAAACGCGCCTCTGGGACGAGGGCAAGCAGGTCACCCGCAGCATGCGTGGCAAGGAGGGTGCCAGCGACTACCGCTACTTCCCCGATCCCGACCTCGGCCCGATCGAGGTGAGCGAGGCCCGGCGCGAAGCCTGGCGGGCCGAGCTGCCCGAGCTGCCGGCGGCCCGCCGCCACCGCTACGCCGAAACCCTGGGGCTCTCCCCTTACGACGCCCGCGTGCTCACCGATGAGCGGACGATGGCCGACTACTTCGAAGCGGCGGTGGCCGCCGGCGGCGACCCGAAGGGCCTCGCCAACTGGATCACTGGCGACATCGCCGCCCATGTCAACGCCAACCGCCTCTCCTTCCGCGATTTGCCCCTGCGCCCGGCCGAGCTGGCCGAGATGGTGCAGATGATCGAGGCCGGCACGATCAGCGGCAAGATCGCCAAGGAGATCCTGCCGGAGCTGCTCGAGCAGGGCGGCTCGCCGGCGGCGCTGGTGGAGAGCCGCGGCCTGGGCATGATCAGCGATCCGGCGGCGATCACGGCGATCGTCGACGAGCTGCTGGCCGCCCATCCGGCCGAGGTGGAAGCGTTCCGCGGCGGCAAGACCAAGCTGCAGGGCTTCTTTGTGGGGCAGCTGATGAAGCGCACCGGCGGCCGGGCCGATCCCCAGCTGGCCAACCGGATCCTGGCGGAGCGGCTGGCCGGCTGAGGCCCTCACCCCACCGGTCCCAGCCGCCCCACCAGCTGGCGCGCCAGGGCCTCGCGCGGACCGCGGTTGTCGAGCCGCACGTCGGCCAGGGAACGCTTGCGCGCCAGCGGCCACTGGGCCGCCAGCCGCGCCCGGGCCTCCGCTTCCTGGAGTCCGTCGCGGGCCATCAGCCGCTGCAGCTGCTGCTCCTCGTCGCAGTCCACCAGCCACACCTCGCTGCAGAGCCCTTCCAGTCCGGCCTCGAACAGCAGCGGGACCATCAGCACCACCGCCGGCGCCGCCGCCAGCGCCGCCAGTTCCTGATCGAAGCGCTGCCGCACCAGCGGATGCACCAGCGCCTCCAGCCAGCGCCGCTCTGTCGCATCGGCGAACACGATCCGCCCCAGGGCGGCGCGATCCAGGCTCCCGGCCGTCTGCCCCTGCACCTGCGGGCCGTAGCGCGCCAGCACCGCCCGGGTGGCGTCGGTGCCCGGGGCCAGGGCCTCGCGCGCGTAGCGGTCGGCGTCGAGCACCGGCAGGCCCCGGGCTGCGAGCAGGGCGCCCACGCTGCTCTTGCCGCTGGCGATGCCGCCGGTGAGGCCGATGCGCCGCTGCGTCCCCGCCCAGCGGGGCCGCCCCAGCCGCGCCAGCAGCGCCGGCGGCCCGAGCTGCTCCAGCCGGAAGCGCGCGCCATAGCTCGGCGTGGGCCGCTGTGAATAGAAGCGGGCCCCCTGCGGCGGCCGTAGCCGCTGGATTCGGTTCGCCAGCCGGCTGCGGGCCCGCAGCACCGCCCGCACCAGCCCCCGCCGCCAGGCCGGCGCCACGGGCCACTGCAGGCTGCGGGCCACTTCGGGCTCCAACAGCCCGCGCACCAGCCCCGCCAGCGCCGGCCGCAGCGGCGCCGGCCAGTCGTCCAGCAGCATCGCCAGCGTCGCCTCGGCGATGCGGCGGTTGCTGGCGGCGGGGCGGAACACCTCCCGCTCCACCCGCTCGTTGCCCGCCAGCATCGCCTCGAGGCTCTCGGGCAGCCCGTGCAGGCCCATGCGAGCGCCCACCCGGCGCCAGAAGCGGAACAGCGCCTGCTGCTCCGGCTTGTTCAGCGGCCGCCAGCCGTAGCGCTCCAGCCAGCGGATCGGCTCGGCCACGAAGGTGGAGAGCACGTAGAGGAAATCGTCGTTGGCGATCGCGTAGCCGGCGTGGATGCGGTTCAAGCGCCCGATCACCGCCGTCCCCGCCTCGCTGTCGGGCCCATGGCGCAGCAGTTCGGCCACCATCAGGCCGGTGTCGTCGTAGCGCGTGCGCGGCCGCTGCTCGAATTCGCCGCTGCGCTGCAGCAGGCCCGAGATCGAGGGAACGCAGAAGGTCTTGAGCAGGGCCAGCTCGAGGGCGCGGGTGAGGTCCCAGGGAAAGTCCCGCCCCGCCAGGCGGTGGCAGAGGGCCGCGGCCTCCGGGTCGAGCGGCGCCTGGGCGGGATCGGCGGCGGGATCCGGGGCGGCGGCCATCGGGCGGGCGGGAGGCGGGGGCCACCAGTGTGGCCGCGCGCCCCGGCCCGTCAGGATGGGACCAGCTCCTTTGGCGGCGTGACCCACCCCTGGCACCCCATCCCCGGCGGCGTCACCGCCCCGCGCGGCTTCCTGGCCGCGGGCGTCACCGCCGGCCTCAAGGCCTCCGGCCGGCCTGATCTGTCGCTGCTGCTGGCGCCGGAGGGGGCCGTGTGCGCCGGCACCTTCACCACCTCGCGCGTGCGGGCCGGCTGCGTTGACCTCTGCGCCGAGCGGCTGCGGGCCAGCGGCGGCCATGCCCGGGCGGTGCTCACCAATTCCGGCCAGGCCAACGCCTGCACCGGCGAGCGCGGCCTGGCCGACAGCCTGGCGGCCACCGCAGCCCTGGCTCAGCGCCTGGGGCTGCAGGAGCAGGAGGTGCTGCTCTGCTCCACCGGCGTGATCGGCGTGCCGATCCCGATGGGCACGTTGCTGGCGGGCCTGGATCCGCTGCTGGCGGCCCTGGGCCCGGAGGGCGGGGCCGACGCTGCCACCGCCATCCTCACCACCGACCTGGTGGACAAGCAGATCGCCCTGGAGGCCGAGCTGGGCGGCCGGCGGGTGCGGGTGGGCGGCATGGCCAAGGGCTCGGGGATGATCCACCCCGCCATGGCCACGATGCTGGGCTACCTCAGTTGCGATGCGGCCCTGCCGGCGCCGGCGTGGCAGGCGCTGGTGGGGCGGGCGGTGGACCGCTCCTTTAACGCGATCACCGTCGACGGCGACACCAGCACCAACGACACCTTCCTGGCCTTCGCCGCCGGCGAGCCGCTGGCCGAGGAGCATTGGCCGGCACTGGAGGCGGGCGTCACGGCGGTGGCGCAGCACCTGGCCCGCGCCATCGCCCGCGACGGCGAAGGGGCCACCTGCCTGATCGAGGTGCTGGTGGAGGGCAGCGCCGACGATGCCGGCGCCCGCGCCATCGCCCGCACCGTCTGCGGCTCGTCGCTGGTGAAGTGCGCCGTGCACGGCCGCGACCCCAACTGGGGCCGGATCGTGGCGGCCGCCGGCCGCGCCGGCGTGGCCTTCGATCCGGAGGCGGTGGCCCTGTGGCTGGGCCCGCACCAGCTGATGGTCGCCGGCCAGCCCCTGCCCTTCGACCGCCCCGCCGCCTCCGCCTACCTGCGCGAGCGCGCCGCCGGCGCCTACCTGCACGACGACACGGTGCTGATCCGTCTGCGTCTGGGCGACGGTCCGGGCCACGGCCGCGCCTGGGGCTGCGACCTCTCGGATCAATACGTGCGCATCAACGCCGATTACACTACGTAGCCTAGAACCCGCCCGTAGAGAGGCATCTGGCCTGTCATTTGGGCGTGTGTCACAAGTGTGTCACTGGTTACTGCCCTTGGCCTCTCGTGAAAAGCTAGCTTTTCCCTCCGTCAAGCCTTTTGTTTAATTCCTTTAATGCTTCTTCTTCGATGGGATTGAGCTTCTTTCTGGATGCGAATATCTCTTTTGCAGATTCTACTGTTAGCGATTGAATGTCGCCACTCATAGAGGATAATTGCTTCACCAGGCTCATGTATTTTGTTCTTGAGGGAACGTTCATCTCATTAATTCCATCGTTTATGGCCTCATCAGTGAGCCTGGTATCATTGCAAAGTTTGTAGAAGACTCGGATGAGAATATTTCTTTCGTCAATCATCAGACGCCTGTCTCCTTTGCACAAATATAGCAATACGCCCATTATTGGATAAAATTCTTCAAACATTCTATCAATAACTCCATAGACTGAGCTCTTTCTCGCTGCCGCCAGATCTTCGAAAATATCTGAAACCACTTCCCCGCTACTGCAGTTTACCCATTGAGATGCACGTGAGACATAAAAACTTCTCCTGTCATGGCGGAGATGACAATAGGCCTGGATCAAGTCTCCATCTATCCTTTGAATTGTGATTCTTCGTTCGGTATTAAAGCCATTGCGATCACAGTATGAGATTACGTAGTCTGGAAATATTGGGTGAGGGCTGACTTCTTCATCTCTTGAAAGACTCAAATCTTTCTGATAAGAAAAAGGTAGAGGTGGCGGAGGAGGAGGTGGCGGACCTGGAGGAGCCGGAAAATGTGCACTCTTCCTTTTATCATTCCCTGAGTCTCTATATTGCTTGGGCGGAGTATACGGCAATCCCTTTGTCGATACATTGTGAATATACCACTTTCCGTACAAATAAATCCCCAGTATGATGGCGGCAAGCAGAAAGATGATGATCACTTGCTTGTGAAGACTCCTGTCAACGCTAATTGTGCTGCCCAATCTGTCAATACCCCCAGTGTCAGGAAAGTTGTCCGCCCGGTCTGACCCGTCCACCTGGGGGCCCAACCGACGACCATGCAACCGCCCTATGACGCCGCTCTGCGGGAAGCCGTCCGCCTGCGGATGAGCCCTCCGAATCGCGAGAGCGTGGCTGAGATCGCCCGCGACACCGGGATCACGGCGCAGACCATCTACAACTGGCGCAGCCAGTGGCAGAAGCAGGGCGAGCTGGTACCTGCCACCAACCGGCCGCCAGAGCAGTGGAGCGCTGCCGACAAGCTGGCAGCCGTGATTCAGGCCGCAGGACTGAGCGGAACGGAACTGGGAAGCTTCTGCCGTGAGCGAGGCCTGTACCCCAAACAGGTTGCCCGCTGGCGCCAGGCCGCTGAGGATGCCAATGGCCCCCACGCACCGAGCATGGCTGATCAGCGGGAACTGCAACGCAAGAATCAGGAACTGATCCGGCGGAATCGCCAACTGGAGCGCGAACTGCAGAAGAAAGAAAAAGCACTGACAGAAGCGGCCACGCTGTTAATGCTCTCAAAAAAGTTCAACCAGATCTTTCAGCCGGACGAGGAGCCTTGATCCAGGCTGAACAGCGAGCGGCAGTGATTGAGCTGCTGCAGGAAGGCCTCAGTCGTGGCGCCTCGGCCAAGGCCATTGCGGGGCTGTTCGGCTTGGCGACACGCACACTGAGGCGATGGGGCGTGATGATTCGATCGGAGGGATTCAGCGCAGATCGACGCAAGGGTGCGCACAGGCATGTCTCCCACCGGTTCAGTCGAGAAGAACGCCAGATCGTGCTGCAAACCGTCAACGATCCACGCTTTGCTGATCTCACACCCAGCCAGATCGTAGCGATCCTTGCTGAGGAGGGTCTCTATGTGGGATCAGAATCGACGATCTATCGCCTCCTCCGCCAGGAGGGACTGCTGAATCATCGCGGCCGCTCGCGCCCTCCGCGGGAACCAAGGGAGCCACCCATGCTGGAGGCAACAGGCATCCACCAAGTGCTGGCCTGGGATATCACCCTGTTGCCGGGCCCTGTCAAGGGTCAGTTCTTCTACCTCTACCTGGTGATGGATGTGTGGAGCCGGCGCATCCTGGGCGTGGAGGTGCACGATTGCGAATGCGGCGAACGGGCAAACCACTTCTTTGATCGTGTCTGCCGTGATGAAGGAATCAGCTCGGGGTCGACCACGATTCTGCACGCCGATAATGGAGCGCCCATGCGCTCCTACACCTTGGCCGCAAAGATGGCTGAGCTCGGCATTTGCCTGTCATTCTCCCGGCCGCGAGTGAGCAATGACAATGCTTACGTTGAATCATGGTTCCGTACCATGAAATATCACCAGAGCTATCCAGTGCGTCGTTTCCGGGATCTTCTCCAAGTGCGCGCCTGGGTCGATGGCTTTGTGGACTGGTACAACGCTGAGCATCGTCACAGCGGCATCAAGTACGTGACGCCGAACCAGCGGCACTACGGAGAAGCTGATGCGATCTGCTCGGTCCGTCAACGGACTTATGAGCAGGCTCGTCAACAACATCCACGCCGCTGGTCCAGGCCAGCACGGGATTGGTCTCAGCCACAGATCGTGTGGGTGAATCATCCTCGCCCACAGCAAGCTGTACCCGCCTGAGAATCAGAAACCCAGGCCCCAGGGGGGTGAGGTTGGACCGCCCGCAAGAGGCGGGCAGGCCTCAGCCCACGCCCGGGGGCCGGCCGCTCATTCCTTTACTTCTGACCAGCTCTCGATGACTGCCATCTGCCGATCTCGCGGCCCGTGATGCTCCACCCGGAGTATGCTTTCAGAGGTGCTCAGATCAGCACCCCGAGCGGACTTCTTTCCTGATAGGCGCCGACTGAAATTTGCCAATGGACATTTCCGTCACGGTCTTCCGAGCCCATTGCCTGGAGCTGATCCGGCAGATGGAGGCTGGTGGCGAGCCGATCACCATCCGCCGGCACGGCAAGGCTGTCGCCCGACCTTCTCCACCCCAGGGCCCAGACGGACAGGTCCCCCGACCCTGGGACCAGCTGCGCGGCAGTGGTTCGCTGCTGGCATAGCCCTGCTGTGAGGGTTCTCCTCGACACCCATCTCTGGTTGTGGTGGTTGCTCGGGTCGCCCCAGCTACCCATCCAGCAACGCCAGGCCATTGATCGGTCAGCGCAGGCACGCCAGCTCCACCTGGCAGCCATCAGCCTGTGGGAAGCGCAGACGGTGCAGGCAAAGGGGCGCCTGCAACTGAATCAGCCCTTTGAACCCTGGCTGCGCCAAGTAGCGGCACCGGAGTTGGTCACGGTGCTGCCGTTGGCCACCTGCGACAGAACCATTCGCCTGAGCCAGGTGGTGCCGCTCTGGTCCGCGGCGTGATGGCCAGGGCAATCAACAGACCTCAGCAACCCACAAACAATCGCTTCTCAGGGAGGGAGGGGCTGGAGCTTTCAGAAAACCTCGCTTCAAGCTGAAGTTTTGATCCTGCGCCTCAGCCGGCGGCTACAGGCGAAGGCGGCAGCGGCAGCGAAGATGGGCAGCGGGCCGGGCACGGGATCGGACCCCGATGGCGTGAAGATAAGAGTAAGAGTATTATTATAATTGCCATAATCATCGAACTGACCATCCGCAAGATCGACAGAATATTGAGATACGCAATCCCCTAGATTTCCCAGCCATAGATCATAGTCACTAACCCGAAAATGAATGTTTACCCAGTGACTTGAGCTGATGCAACATTAAAGCCCGATCCGTCTGCGTAATTATCTGATGTGATTAGAGTGGCTGTTGGTCCATTAGTTGCCGACGAGATAGCAAGCGTCAAGCCCTCAATCTGATTGTCAAGGTTATCAACGAGCCCATCCACGATTCCCGTCACAGTTGCCGGGCTGTTCGGTAATCCACCTCCCGAAAAAGAAAAGGTAAAGCTGCGTGCCGAAGCGGCTCCGGCCTGGAGGCACGCAGCCAGCAGGGAGGCGCAAACCACAATGCGGCCGGCCAATCACGTTGCCGCAACAGAGCATGAAACCTGCGTGAGGCGCGGGCCGCTGTTCTCAGGGCGCCATCCGCCGCCCCACACGCTCCACATGCTCGCGCAGGGAATCGGGCAACTCGTGATATAGGGAGAGATCGATGCTCCAGGGGAGCAGCAGATCGTCGAGGGCAGCCATCAGCCGCAGGCGGTCTTCGTGGCGCAGGCCTGGCGCCACCAGCGTGAGGTCGATGTCGGAGCCGGGGCGGTGGCGGCCCATGGCGCGGGAGCCGTAAAGCCACACCTGTTGCACGGCGGGTTCGGCGGTGAGCAGGGCCAGCAGGCGGGCCGAAACCTCCGGCGGTACGCCGGGGATCAGGGCGGAGTCGGCAGAGGGTTCAGCCATCGACCTGTTCCCCGGTGAGATCGCGCTGCAGTCGCTGGCTCAGCACCTGGCAAAGCTCCCGGAAACAGGGCAAGTAGCGGGTTTCCACCTGCTGGCTCACTTGTTCAGCGGTGCTGCGGTTGTAGGTGTGGCTGGTGAGGTTGCGGTCCTGAACCATCGCCAGCCAGGCCTCGCCGTCGCGGATCAGGCCCACCCGGAAGGCCAGCCGCAGGGTGTCGCGCGAACCGATCAGGCCAGCGTTGCCCTCCGCCAGCAAAAGGTCGCGCAGGGTGTTCCACCCCAGCTCGAAGCAGTACTCAAAGGCCTTGATCAGCCCCTGCCGTTCCCGCTCGTTGAGCACAGGGGGCTGGAAGAAGGTCTCCAGCTGATCCAGGGCCTGGCAGAAGTTCGCGAAGCGCTGCTGCCAGCGGACGTCGGGCGACATGGCGGCGAAACGATGGGGGCAGAAAAGAAGACTGGCTGCGGCTGCCAGCGCCATGAAAAAGCCGCCCCGAAGGGCGGCCCAGCTCAGCGGCAGGGAAGTCCTGATCTCACTTCCAGTTCTTGGCCACGATCTCAGCAAGATCCACAACGCGCTGGCTGTAGCCCCACTCGTTGTCGTACCAGCAGACGATCTTCACCATATTGCCGCCCATCACCAGGGTGAGGTCAGCGTCCACAATCGTGCTCTCATCGGTGCCGGCGTGGTCGCTCGACACCAGCGGCAGATCGCAGTATTTGATGATGCCCTTCATGCCGTTCTGCGAGGCGGCCTGCAGGGCGGCATTCACCTCTTCAGCGCTGGTGTCGCGGCTGGTTTCGAACACCATGTCGCACACCGACACGTTAGGGGTGGGCACGCGCAGGGCGATGCCGCTCAGCTTGCCCTTCACCGGCGGGTACACCAGGGCCACCGCCTTGGCGGCGCCGGTGCTGGTGGGCACGATGTTCACGGCGGCAGCGCGGGCGCGGCGCAGGTCGCGGTGGGCGGCATCGAGGATGCGCTGGTCACCCGTATAGCTGTGGGTGGTGGTCATCGTGCCCTTGACGATGCCGAAGGTCTGGTCGATCACCTTCACGATCGGCGCCATGCAGTTGGTGGTGCAGCTGGCATTGCTGAGGATGTCCCACTCCTCATGGCGGTACTCATCCGCGTTCACGCCCACCACAAAGGTGCCCACCTTGGCGCCCTTGCCAGGAGCGGTGAGGATCACCTTCTTGGCGCCGGCCTCGAAATGCTTGCTGGCGCCCACGTCGTCGTTGAAGACGCCGGTGGATTCGATCACCAGATCCACGCCCCACTCCTTCCAGGGCAGGTTGGCGGGGTTGCGGTCGTAGAAGGTTTTGATCGTCTTGCCGTTGATGACGATCGTGTTCTCCGTGGTGCTCACCTCCGCGTTGCGAAGGGGGCCGAGCATCGAGTCGTACTTGAGCAGGTGGGCGTTGGTGTTGGTGTCGCCCGAGCCGTTGATGCCCACCACCTCGATGCCGGTGTTGGCCCCGCGGCTGAGCCAGCAGCGCATGAAGTTGCGACCGATGCGGCCGAATCCGTTGATCGCAACGCGGAGAGTCATGGCATCAGGCGGCGAAACCCGCTAACAAGGGTGATTTCGGCTGCCGATCATACAGAAATCGCCGGGCCGGCCGGGCCTCCTCGTGCCGGCGGGCGCCGGCTGGGCGGACGACGAAGCGCCGCCACAACGGCCGCGTGGCGCCGGGAAAACGCCGCAGAGGCCGCCCTGGGGAGAGCGGCTTCACCCAAGCGGCACACGGGCGGCAAGCCCGCAGGATTCCGGAGTTCCGACGCAACTCGTAAAGGAAGCAGGACCCGGACGGACCTATCTTCGGCTGGTCCCGGAGGTGCCCTTGACCCTGACGCTCGACCGGCAGCAACCCCTCCACTTCATCGGTGTCGGCGGCATCGGCATGTCGGCCCTTGCAGGGATTCTGGCCGCCCGGGGGTTCAGGGTGAGCGGCTCCGATCCGCGCCCCTCGCCAGTGCTGGAAGCGCTGCGCCAGCACGGTGTGCGCGTGTTCCCACGCCAGGAGGCCGCCACCATCACCGCCCTCTGCGAGGGCGACGCACCCCCGCCTCTGGTGGTGATCAGCACCGCCGTGCCCGAGAGCAACCACGAGCTGGCGGAAGCCCGCCACCGCGGCCTGCCCGTGCTGCACCGCTCCGACATCCTGGCGGCGCTGATCAACGGCCAGCCCTCGATCGCGGTGGCCGGCAGCCACGGCAAAACCACCACCAGCACCCTGGTGGCCACCCTGCTCGCCGCCACCGACAACGACCCCACCGCGGTGATCGGCGGCGTGGTGCCCGCCTTCGGCAGCAACGGCCGCCAGGGCCAAGGCCGGCTGCTGGTGGCGGAGGCCGACGAGTCGGACGGCTCCCTGGTGAAGTTCAACGCCCGGCTCGGCGTGCTCACCAACCTCGAGCTCGACCACACCGACCACTACCCCAACCTGCAGGCCCTGATCGACACCCTGCAGCGCTTCGCCGCAGGGAGCGAGCGGCTGTTGGCCAACCGCGACTGTCCCGTGCTGCACGAGCACTTTCAGGCCCACAGCTGGTGGTCGACCGAAACGGCCGAGGGGGTCGACTTCGCCGCCCTGGCCCGCGAGGAGCGGGGTGATGGCACCCGGGCCGACTTCTACGAGCAGGGCACCCTGGTGGGCAGCCTGGAGCTCCCTCTGCCAGGCCGCCACAACCTCAGCAACGCCACCGCCGCGATCGCCGCGTGCCGGCTGGAGGGCGTGCCCTTCGCCGCCCTGCAGCAGGCGGTGGCCGGCCTGCGACCCCCCGGCCGCCGCTTCGACTGCCGCGGCGTCTGGCAGGAGCGCGTGATCGTCGACGACTACGCCCACCACCCCAGCGAGGTGGCCGCCACCCTGGCCACAGCCCGGCTGATGGTGGAGAGCGGCCGCAGCCCCCTGCCGCTGGCGCCGCAGCGCCTTCTGGCGGTATTCCAGCCCCACCGCTACAGCCGCACCGCCCAGTTTCTCGAGGAATTTGCTGCCGCCCTGGCCGGGGCTGACGCAGTGCTGGTGGCGCCCCTCTACGCCGCCGGCGAGGCGCCGATCGCCGGCGTCTCCAGCGCCTCCCTGGCGGAGGCGGTGCGGCGCCATGCACCGGATCTCGCCGTGCAGGCGGCCGAAAGCCTCGACCAACTGGTGGAGCAGCTGGCGCAGGCCAGCCGCAGGGGCGATCTTGTGCTGGCGATGGGAGCCGGCGATGTCAACAGCCTCTGGGATCGACTCGGTCGCCACAGCGACAGCCGCCCCGGGCTCGCCGCCTGAGATGGCCGCCGCGCCCCCCCCTGCCGGCCTGCGCCGCGCGGTGCCCCTGGCGGAGTTCACCACCTGGAAGGTGGGCGGCCCGGCCGAATGGTTCGCCGAACCGGGAAGCCGCGCCGAGCTGATTGCCCTGGCCGCCTGGGCCGCGGCCGAGGGCCTGCCCTTCCGCTGCATCGGCGCCGGCTCCAACCTGCTGATCGCCGACGCCGGCCTGCCCGGCCTCACCCTCTGCAACCGCCGCCTCCAGGGCAGCCGCCTCGATGCCGCCTCGGGGCTGGTCGAGGCGGAGGCGGGGGAACCGATCCCCACCCTGGCCCGCAAGGCTGCCCGCCTGGGCCTGGCGGGCCTGGAGTGGTCGGTGGGCATCCCCGGCACCGTGGGCGGGGCCGTGGTGATGAATGCCGGCGCCCAGGGGGGCTGCCTGGCTGAACGCTTCATCAGCGCCGAGGTGATCGATCCAGCCCGCCCCGCCGAACCCTTCCCGCTCCACCTCGCCGAGCTCGAGTACGCCTACCGCCACAGCCGCCTGCAGCAGGAACCCCTGCTGGTGCTCGCCGCCCGCTTCCAGCTCGAGCCCGGCCACGATCCGGCTGCGGTAGCCGCGCGCACCAGCGCCAACCTGCACAGCCGCACCAGCACCCAGCCCTACCAACAACCAAGCTGCGGCAGCGTGTTCCGCAACCCCGAACCCGAGAAGGCGGGGCAGCTGATTGAGGCCCTCGGCCTCAAGGGGCTGCGGATCGGCGGGGCGGAGGTGTCGACGCTGCACGCCAATTTCATCGTCAACACCGGCGAGGCCAGCGCCGCCGACATCGACGCCCTGATCCAACTGGTGCAGGAGCGGGTGCTGGGTGAGCGCGGCGTGGCGCTGCATCCTGAGGTGAAGCGCCTGGGCTTCGCCGACGCGCCCTGATACGTTCGCTTTCAGTCTTCCCCCGACGGCATGGCTGGCTTCGGTCTCCCCAACTTCAGCGACATCGCCGGAGCCTTTCGCAAAGCCCAGCAGATCCAGCAGGATGCCCAGAAGCTCCAGGAGGAGCTTGACGCCATGGAGCTCGAGGGCAAGAGCGCCGATGGGTATGTGAGCGTGTGGATCTCCGGCAACCAGCAGCCGCTGCGCGTGCACATCGATCCCGCCCTGTTGGGCCAGGGTGCTGAAACCGCCGAGGCTTCGGTGCTCGAGGCGTTGCGGAACGCCTACGAGGTCTCCACCACCACGATGCGGGAGCGGATGGAGGCCCTCACCGGCGGCCTCGACCTCAACCTGCCGGGGCTGGGGGGCTGAGGTCGCCCTCGCTCTCCTCCACCAGCCGCTGACGGCCGGTGCGGCGTGAACCGCGGCGCAGGCGTGGATCGAGGCGCGGCACGAGCCGATCACCGCGCTGGCGCGGCCCCGCCTCACCGCCAGCAGGGCGGCCGCCACCCCGCTCCTGCTGGCGGGTCTCCAGGTCGGCAAGGCACTGGCCGTAGAGGGCCTGCCGGTCCCAGCCGGCCTCCAGGGCACAGCCCGGATCCCCCTGGTGGCGGCAGTTGCGGAAGCGGCAGGGGGTTTCCGCCAGGCTGCGGCGCAGCTCCGGGAACAGGGCCGCCAGGGCGGTGCCATCATCGGGCAGCTCGGGCCGGTTGAAGCCGGGGGAATCGGCCACTAGGGCTTGGCCGAGCGCAAACAGCTCCACATGGCGGGTGGTGTGGCGGCCCCGCTGCAGCCGCCCAGACACGGCACCGGTACGCAGCCCCAGCTCCGGCCGCAGGGCGTTGAGCAAACTGCTCTTGCCCACCCCGGAAGGGCCGCACACCACCACCAGGCCCGGGGCATCCAGCGCGGCGCGCAGGCCGTCGAGGCCCTGGCCGCTGTGCACCGACACCGGATGCACCGGGTAGCCCCAGCCGCGCACCCGCCCGCACCAGGCCGCCAGCTCCGCCGGCGGGGCCAGGTCGGCCTTGCTGAGCACCAGGTCCACCGCCTGGCCGGTGGCCTCGGCGGTGAGCAGAAAACGGGTGAGCTGCAGCGGATCGAGGGCCGGCTCCCGCAGGGACACCACCACCACCACCCGGCTCACATTGGCCACCGCCGGCCGCGCCAGCAGGCTGGTGCGGGCCTCGACGGCAGCCACCGCGGCACGGCCCGCCGCCCAGTCGATGCCCTCCAGGCGCACCCGATCGCCCACGCAGATCTGCTGACCGCTCTTGCTGAGACGGGTGCGGCGGGTGCACAGCAGGCGGGACACCTCGCCGGGACCGGGGTCGTCGAGGCCCACCAGGCAGAAGTTGGCCTGAAGCGCCAGCACCCGGCCGCGGGGCCCCTCAGCCACGGCGGATGCGCAGGCGCACGCCGCCATCGGGGAGGGGGACGCTCTCCACCCCGTGGCCATCGCCGCGCACCCCCTCGCTCACCATCTGCTCGGGATCGCCCGTGTCGAGATCGACCTGGAGCAGGGCGCCCACGGGGATCCTCTCGAGAGCCAGGCGCGTGCGGATGAAGTTCAGCGGGCAGGGGGTGCCGCGCAGGTCGAGACAGGCGGCCGGATGCGCAGGATCGGACTCCGGTGCTGGGCTGGCGGCGCTCACCCGAACAGGCCGCCGAACAGGCCGCTCTTATGCGGATGGCCCTTGCCCTTGCGGCTGTGGTGGCCGGCGAGCTGCTCGAGCAGCTCCTTCTCCTCGCCGCTGAGCTTGGTGGGCAGCTGGACGTTCACGCTCACCTGCTGGTTGCCGCGCGCCACGGGGTTGCCGAGGCGGGGCACACCCTTGTTGCGCAGGGTGAGCACGGCGCCGGGCTGGGTGCCGGGCGGGATTGCCAGCGACTCCGGGCCATCAACGGTGTCCACCTCGATCGTGTCGCCCAGGATCGCCTGCAGGTAGTTGAGCGTGACCTCGGAGTGAATCGTCTGGCCGTCGCGGCGCAGGCTGGGATGGGGGCGGACCCCCAGGAACACATAGAGATCACCGGGGGGGCCGCCACGCTGGCCGGCGTTGCCCTCGCTGGCGATGCGCAGGCGGGTGCCGCTGTCGACGCCGGCGGGAATGGTGATGCGCAGGGTCTTGGAGACCTGCTGCAGACCCTGGCCCGAACAGGCGGGGCACGGGTCGGCGATCACCTGGCCGCTTCCGTCGCAGCTGGGACAGGGGGCCACCTGGGTGAAGCTGCCGAAGGGGGTGCGGGTGGCGCGGCGCACCTGGCCGGCGCCGCCGCAGGTGCCGCAGGTGGTGGGCCCGCTGCCCGCCTTGGCGCCGGAGCCGCCGCAGGTGCCGCAGGTTTCCAGATGACGGATCTGCACCTCCTTCTCGATGCCGAACACGGCCTCGCTGAACTCGATCGAGAGGTCGAGGCGAAGGTCGTCGCCCTGGCGCGGGCCGCTGCGCCGGCGCGGGCCGGCGCCACCGGCGCCGCCGAAGCCGCTGAAGAAGGTTTCAAACAGGTCGGCGAAGCCGCCCATGTCGCCCATGTCGGGCATGCCGGCCGCGCCGCCCAGGCCCGCCTCGCCGAACTGGTCGTAGCGGGAGCGGCTCTGGGGATCGCTGAGCACCTCATAGGCCCGGCCGATCTCCTTGAAGCGATCCTCCGCCCCCGGATCTTTGTTCACATCCGGGTGGTACTGACGCGCCAGGCGGCGATAGGCCCGCTTGAGGGTGTCGGCGTCGGCGTCGCGCGCGACCCCCAGCAGCTCGTAGAAGTCGGCCATCAGCCGTTCGGCTCCCCGCCCGTGGCCTCAGCGGCACCGGCGCCCGGGCCAGGTCCCATGGACACCTTCACCAGGGCATGGCGCAAGACCCGATCCTGCAGGCTGTAGCCCCGCTGCAGCTCGGCGATCACCACATCCTCGGGGTGCTCCTCGCTGGGCTCGCGCAGCACCGCCTCGTGCAGAGTCGGGTCGAAGGGCTCCCCCTCCACCCGCATCGGAGCCACCCCCAGCTGCTTCAGCACATCCACCAGCTGGCGGTAAAGGGCCAGGTAGCTGCCGTGCAGGGCCTGGGCCTCCTCGTGCTGGGGGTTGAGCTGCTGGCGGGCACGCTCGAAATTGTCGACCACCGGCAGGATCTCGGCCACGGTGGTGCAGGTGATCTGCAACTTCAGGTCGTCCTTGTCGCGGCTCTGGCGTTTGCGGAAGTTGTCGAAATCGGCGGCGATGCGCATGTACTGGCCGCGCAGACTCTCGTGCTCCGCCTGCAGGGCGGCCAGCTCGGCCTCCAGCTGGCGCACGCGCTCCGCGGAATCGCCTGGGGCGACTGGATCGGCAGGGTCGGCGGCCGCCGAGGCCCCTTCAGCGCCGGCGCCGGCCGCAGCGCCGGCGTCCTGAACCGCCGCCTCGGAGGCGGCGCCGGGCTCGTTCGCCTGGGTGGTAGAGCCATCCACCGGCGCGGTGGAGGCGGCCGAGGGGTCGTGCGGAAACTCGGAAACCGGGCTGGTGTCGCCGCTCATGCTGCCTGTCGCACAGTTCATTTGCCGATATGTTGATGGTCCGCCGGGCCCTCTCACAAGGAGCGGAAGCCCGCACCTCTGCCCACCACCGCTCCGCCAGCCCCCGGATTCCCACCCGCTTCCGATGAATTCCGACATCGCCAATCAAGGGATTGCCGCCAACGGCCGCAGCTCCCTGTTCGGCGATCTTGATCTGGGCCAGGCGGCAGTGGGCCAGCCGGAACAGCCGATCGAAGCCGAGGATCTGGAGGCCAGCAGCCAGGGCGCCGGCCTCTCGCCGGTGATGAGCCTGGTGGACCGGATCCTGATCGAGGCCCTCAGCCACGCCGCCAGCGACATCCACATCGAACCGCAGGAAGATGGCCTGCTGATCCGCTTCCGCCAGGACGGGGTGCTTCGCAACGTGGAGAAGCTGCCACGCACCCTGACGCCGGCGATCACCTCGCGCCTGAAGATCATGGCCGATCTGGACATCGCCGAGCGGCGACTGCCCCAGGACGGCCGCATCCGCCGCAACTTCCGTGGCCGCACGATGGATTTCCGGGTCAGCACGCTGCCCAGCCGCCACGGCGAGAAGGTGGTACTGCGTCTGCTCGACAGCGGCGCCACCCAGCTGGGCCTTGACAGCCTGATCACCGATCCGGTGGCCCGGGCAACGCTGCGGGAGCTGGGGAGCAAGCCCTTCGGCATGATCCTGGTCACAGGCCCCACCGGCTCCGGCAAGAGCACCACCCTCTATGCCCTGCTCTCGGAGCGCAACGACCCCTCCATCAACATCTCCACGGTCGAAGATCCGATCGAATACACGCTCACGGGCATCACCCAGACCCAGGTGAACCGCGAGAAGGGGCTCGACTTCGCCACCGCGCTGCGCGCCTTCATGCGGCAGGACCCCGACGTGCTGCTGGTGGGGGAGACCCGCGACCTGGAAACCGCCCGCACCGCGATCGAAGCGGCCCTCACCGGCCACCTGGTGCTCACCACCCTGCACTGCAACGATGCCGCCAGCGCCTTCGCCCGTCTTGATGAGATGGGGGTGGAGCCGTTCCTGGTGAGCGCCTCGCTGCTGGGGGTGGTGTCGCAGCGGTTGGTGCGGCGGCTCTGCGACCAATGCCGCACCCCCTACCGGCCCGACCCCGAGGAGCTGGCCCGCTTCGGCCTGGTGGCCAGCGATGAGAGCAGCATCACCTTCTACCGCGCCACCACCGTGCAGGCGGGCACCGAAGGCTGCTGCACCCACTGCCAGGGCCGGGGCTACGCCGGGCGGGTGGGAGTGTATGAAATCCTGCGCATGAATGAGTCGCTCTCCTCGGCCGTGGCCAAACGGGCGAGCACCGACGAGCTGCGCCGACTGGCCCTGGAGTCCGGCATGAAAACCCTGCTGGGTTACGGCCTCGATCTGGTGCGCCAGGGGCTCACCACCCTGGAGGAGGTGGAGCGGATGCTGCTCACCGACACGGGCCTGGAATCGGAGCGGCGGGCGCGGGCGCTGAGCACACTGACCTGCCGTGGCTGCGGTGCCGGCCTGCAGGACGAGTGGCTGGAATGCCCCTACTGTTTGCGCGTGCGCCGATAGTTGGGGCTGAGCGATGGACCAACAGCTTCTGATCGAAGATCTGATGATCGAGCTGGTCAAGGGGGGAGGCAGTGATCTGCACCTGGCTGCCGGCCAACCCCCCTATGGGCGGTTCAACGGCCAGCTGCGTCCCATCGTGCAGGACGGCGTGCTGAGCGAGGAGACCTGCAACCGCCTGATCTTTTCGCTGCTCAACAACGCCCAGCGCAAACACCTGGAGCAGAACTGGGATCTGGACTGCTCCTACGGCCTCAAGGACGTGGCTCGCTTCCGGGTCAACGTGTACCGCCAGCGCGGCACCTACGCAGCCTGCCTGCGGGCCCTCGGCAACGAGATCCCCTCCCTCGAAACCCTGGGCCTGCCGCCGATCGTGGAGGAGATCAGCCGCAAGCCCAAGGGCCTGGTGCTGGTCACCGGCCCCACCGGCTCCGGCAAGAGCACCACCCTGGCCTCCCTGCTCGACCACATCAACCACAGCCGCGCCGAGCACATCCTCACGATCGAGGATCCGATCGAATTCACCTACAAGAACGACCGCTCCCTGATCCACCAGCGCGAGGTCAGCGAAGACACGCGCAGCTTTGCCAACGCCCTGCGCGCCGCCCTGCGCGAAGACCCCGACGTGATCCTGGTGGGGGAACTGCGCGACCTGGAGACGATCCAGCTGGCGATCACCGCCGCCGAAACCGGCCACCTGGTGTTCGGCACCCTGCACACCAGCTCCGCCTCCCAGACAGTCGACCGGATGGTGGATGTCTTCCCCGCCGGCCAGCAGACCCAGATCCGGGTGCAACTCAGCGGCAGCCTGCTGGCGGTCTTCTCCCAGACCCTCTGCCGCAGCGCCAACCCCAGCAGCGGCGCCCTGGGCCGGATCATGGCCCAGGAGATCATGGTCAACACCCCCGCCATCGCGAACCTGATCCGCGAAGGCAAGACGGCCCAGCTCTACTCCCAGATCCAGACCGGCGTCCAGGTGGGCATGCAGACCCTGGAGCGCGCCCTGGCCAACCTGGTCAGAAGCGGTAAGGTCTCGGCGGCTGAGGCGCTCACCAAGACCACCCGGCCCGACGAACTGGAGCGCCTGCTCGCCCAGAGCTGATCTCCGCGCCCGCCGCCGCTGATGACCGCCTTTCTCGTCACCTACACCACCAAATCGGGCCAGAAGCGGGAGATGACGCTGGAGGCCGACAGCCCGGCCATGGCGCGCCGGCGTTTACGGCAACGCGGCATCCTCGCCAACACCCTGGTGCGGCGCCAGGAGTCGGAGGCCCCACCGCAGGAGGTGCCCGCTAAGCGCCGACGCAGCTGGCAGGAGCTGTTCGAGGGGGGCATCACCATCCGCGACAAGGCCCTGTTCGCCAGCAAGCTCTCGGCCCTGGTGGATGCGGGCGTGCCGATCCTGCGCAGCCTCGATCTGATGCGCAGCCAGCAGCGCTCCAGCCAGTTCCGGCGGGCGCTGGCCGCCATGTGCCAGGACGTGAACCAGGGCGACAGTCTCACCACCGCGATGCGGCGCTGGCCGCAGGTGTTTGACAACCTCTCGGTGGCGATGGTGGAAGCCGGCGAGACCGGCGGTGTGCTTGATGAAACCCTCAAGAGGTTGGCCAAGCTGCTGGAGGACAACGCCAAACTGCAGAACCAGATCCGTGGAGCCCTCGGCTATCCGGTGACCGTGCTGGTGATCGCAATCGCCGTATTTCTGGGCATGACGATCTTCCTGATCCCGGTGTTTGCCAACATCTTCGAGCAGCTGGGGGCAGAGCTGCCGATGTTCACCCAGCTGATGCTCGATCTGAGCAAGCTGCTGCGCTCCGCCTTCTCGCTCGTGCTGGTGGGGGCCTTGATCGTGGGGTCTTATCTGTTCATGCGCTTCTACGCCACACCTCCCGGTCGTCGGCAGGTGGATGGGGTGCTGCTGAAGGTGCCCCTGTTCGGCGATCTGATGCAGAAAACCGCCACCGCCCAGTTCTGCCGCACTCTGAGCTCGCTGTCACGGGCGGGGGTGCCGATCCTGATGTCCCTGGAGATCGTGCGCGAAACCACCAACAACAGCGTCATCGGCGATGCGATCGTGGCCTCCAAGAACGAAGTCAGTGAAGGCATTCCCCTCAGCGCCGCCCTGGCGATGAAGAACGTCTTCCCCGACATGGCGGTAAGCATGCTGGCGATCGGCGAAGAAACCGGCGAGATGGACGCGATGCTCTCGAAGGTGGCCGATTTCTACGAAGACGAGGTGGCGGCCACCGTGAAGGCGATGACCTCGATGCTGGAGCCCGTGATGATCGTGCTGGTGGGCGTGATCGTGGGCTCGGTGCTGCTGGCGATGTATCTGCCCATGTTCACGGTGTTTGAGAAGATCCGCTGAGCGCCTCCGCCAGGGCGCTGCCGGCGATCCAGCCGCTGCTCCAGCAATGCTGGAAGTTGAAGCCCCCGGTGACGCCGTCGACGTCGAGGATCTCGCCCACCAGGTGCAGGCCCGGGCAGCGACGACTGGCCAGCGTGGCCGCCTCCACCTCGCCCAGGGGGATGCCGCCGGCGGTGACAAACTCCTCGCCGAACGGGCCGCGGCCGGAGATCGGGTACCGGCTGTCGCGTAGGCCGTTGAGCAGGGCCTGCTGGCGGCGCTTGTCGAGATCGGCCCAGCGCAGCGAAGGATCGATCGGGACGCCATCGGGACCGGCGCTCTCGAGCAGGTGCTGCCAGAGGCGGCGGCTCAGGCCGGGCCAGGGGCGGGCGCTGCCGAGCTGGCGGCGGGCCTGCTCCCGGCGGGCACGCGCGAACAGCGCTTCCAGCTCCACCACTGGCAAGCCGCCGCTCCAGTCGACCCGCAGCTGGCCGCGGTAGCGCCAGGCGCGCAGGTCGCGGGCGGCAAATGCGGTGAGCCGCAGGGTGGCCGGACCGCTCAGCCCCCAATGGGTGATCAGCACCGGGCCGCGTTGGCGGTGGGCGCCGCACCGGCCGCGGCCTCGGCCGGAAGCGGCTCCGGGGTCAGCAGCGGACAGGCCCTCGGGGGGGGAGAGTTCCAGCAGCACCGGATCCATCACCACCCCCGCCAGGGCAGTGAGGCTCGGGGCCGCCAGGGCGAGGGTGAACAGAGAGGGCAAGGGCGGCACCAGGCTGTGGCCGAGAGAAACCGCCACGCGGTGGCCGCTGGGATGGCTGCCGGTGGCCAGCACCAATCGCTCCGCCGCCAGGGTGGCGCCGCACCGCAACTGCATCTGGAAGCCACCGGCCGGATCGGGCCTGGCGGCCTGCAGGGCCGCGCCAGGGAGCACGCGCACCCCGGCGGCGCGGGCGGCCTCTTGCAGGCAGGCCACAACAGCGGCGGAGCGGTTGGCGCGGGGGAACAGGCGGCCATCGGGCTCCTCCACCAGCTCCAGGCCATGGGCCGCGAACCAGTCCACCGCATCCGCCGGGGCGAAGCGGGCGAACAGGCCGCGCAGGGCGGCGCCGCCGCGGGGGTAGTGGCCCACCAGGGCGCGCGGGTCCCAGCAGGCATGGGTGACATTGCAGCGGCCGCCGCCGCTGATGCGCACCTTGTGCAGCGGCTCGGGGGTGGCTTCGAGCACGAGCACGTCGCGCACACCGGCTTCAGCGGCGCGGATCGCCGCCAGGAAGCCAGCCGGACCGCCGCCAGCCACCACGACGGCGGCACGGCTGGGCAGCATGGGAGCCATGAAGGCAGACCTTCGCGAGCACTACCGCTTCAGTGTGGCGCCGATGCTGGATTGCACGGATCGCCACTTCCGCCTGCAGATGCGGCAGGTGACCCGCCACGGGCTGCTTTACAGCGAAATGGTGGTGGCCCGGGCCCTGCACCATCTGCAGCGGGAGCTGGGCGGGGTGCGGCGGGCCGAGGCGCAGCGTCGCTTGGGGCGGCTACTGGATTTCGATCCGGCGGAGCGGCCGCTGGCCCTGCAGCTGGGCGGGGAGGAGCCGGAGCTGCTGGCAGAGGCGGTGCGGATGGCGGCCGACTGGGGCTACGACGAGGTGAACCTGAACGTGGGCTGCCCAAGCGAGAAGGTGCAGCAGGGCCGCTTCGGAGCGTGCCTGATGGCTGATCCGGGGCGAGTGGCCCGTTGCGTGGCGGCGATGGCCGCAGCCAGCCCGCTGCCGGTGACGGTGAAGCACCGGATTGGCATCGACGACCTCGACAGCTTCGAGCTGCTGCTGGCCTTCGTCGACACCTTGGCGGCCGCGGGTGCGCAGCGGTTCGCCGTCCATGCCCGCAAGGCCTGGCTGGAGGGGCTCGACCCCAAGCAGAACCGCACCGTGCCTCCGCTGCGCTGGGATGTGGTGCAGCGCCTCAAGCAGAAGCGACCGCAACTGTGCATCGAGCTCAACGGCGGCCTCGATTCGCTGGAACTGTGCCACGAGCAGCTGCGGCAGCTCGACGGGGTCATGGTGGGCCGGGCCGCCTATGCCCACCCGCTGCGCTGGGCGGCGGTGGACCGCCAGATCTTTGCGGACCCCCACCCGCCGGCCCGCGCCTCCACGGTGGTGCGGGGGCTGATTCCCCATGCGGCGGGCTGGTGTGAAGCAGGCGGCCGGCTCTGGGCCATTGGCCGCCACCTGGTGCACCTGGTGGAGGGGGTGCCAGGGGCCCGCCACTGGCGCGCCGCCCTGACGAGGTCCGCAGGCGCGGCCGACGCAGGCCCGGAGGTGCTGGTGGCCGCCGCCGAACAGCTGGAGGCGAGGGGGCTCTGAGCCTCAGCCCTCGGCGCCGGCGTAGTCGCCACCGCTGCCACTGCGACGGCGACGGGCGCGGCCGGCCTCGAAGCTGTCGCCACCGCCGTAGCTGCGGTCTTCCCAGCCGCGGGCGCCGGAGCCGCCGCCGTCTCCGCCACGGGCGTAGCCACCACCACCTCCGCCGTAGCCGCCGCCACCGCCATAGCCGCCACCGCCACCGCGGTAGCCGCCACCTCCGCCGTAGCCACCGCCCCGGGGGCCGCCACCTCCGCCACCACCACCGCTGCGGGGCTCAGCCTTGTTGATGCGAAGGGGACGGCCCATCAGCTCGGCCCCCTGCAGGCCCTCGATCGCCTGGTCCTCGGTGTCCCCATCGGCCATCTCGATGAAGGCGAAACCGCGCTTGCGGCCGGTGTCCCGCTCGAGGGGCAGGGAACAATTGACGACCTCGCCGTAGGGAGCGAAGAGCTCCATCACGTCTTCCTTCTCGGCACGGAAGGGAAGATTGCCAACAAAAATACTCACGGACCGACCCGGAATTGAACGAACGCCATGGCGCCTGGGACCCGCCAAGACTAGACCCGTCCGGGCACTCAGGCTTGCTCCAGGCGGGCGCGGTGCAGCGCCAGCCGCTCAGCCACCCCCGCGAAGCCCGTGCCGCCCTCGCTGCGTCGGGCGGCCACCACGCGCCGCGGCTCGATCGCGGTGAGGATGTCGGCCTCGAAGGCCGGGTGCAGGGCCTGCCAGCGCTCCAGCGGCAACTGGGCCAGCAGGATCCCCTCCGCCAGACAATTCTTTACCAGCGAACCCACCAGTTGGTATGCCTCGCGGAAGGGAACACCACGGGCCACCAGGTAATCGGCCACATCGGTGGCGTTGGAGAAATCGGCGCCCACCGCCTGCTCCAGGCGCTCGGGACGGAATACCAGGCCCTCCTCGAACAGGATCGCCATCGCCTCCAGGCAGTCAAGGCAGGTGCGCACCCCATCGAACAGGGCCTCCTTGTCCTCCTGGAAATCTTTGTTGTAGGCGAGCGGCAACCCCTTGATCATGGTCAGCAAACCCATCAGATGGCCAAAGACCCGTCCGCTCTTGCCCCGCACCAGCTCCGGCACGTCGGGGTTCTTCTTCTGGGGCATCAGGCTGCTGCCGGTGGCGCAGCGGTCGGTGAGCGAGACGAAGGCGAACTCCTCGCTGGCCCACAGGATCACCTCCTCGCTGAGGCGGCTGAGGTGCACCATCACCAGGCTGGCGGCGGCCATGAACTCCACCGCGAAGTCGCGGTCGCTCACGGCATCGAGACTGTTGGCGTAGGGGGCGTCGAAGCCCAGCTCGGCGGCGGTCTGGCGGCGATCAATCGGCACGGGCGTACCCGCCAGGGCGGCAGCACCGAGGGGGCAGAGGTTCACGCGGCGACGCACATCGGCCAGGCGCTGACGGTCGCGCTCGGCCATCTCGATGTAGGCGAGAAGGTGGTGGGCCAGGCAGATCGGCTGGGCCCGCTGCAGGTGGGTGTACCCGGGAATGAGCACTTCGGCATGGCGCTCCGCCTGGGCCAGCAGCGCCCGCTCGAAGCGCAGCAGGACGGCGTCGATCGCGTCGATACGGCGGCGCAGCCACAGACGCAGGTCGGTGCCCACCTGGTCGTTGCGGCTGCGGCCGGTGTGCAGCTTCTTGCCCAGCGGACCGAGCAGCTCGATCAGGCGGCGCTCGACGGCGAAGTGCACGTCCTCGGCCTCCAGGCCGGGGGTGAAGCGACCGGCGGCGGCCTCCGCGCGGATCGCCTCCAGCCCCTCCACCAACCGCGCGGCCTCCTCCGGCAGGATCACACCGCAAGCGCCGAGCATGCGGGCATGGGCCACCGAACCGTCGAGGTCCTCCTGCAGCAGGGTGATGTCAAAACCGATCGAGGCGTTGAAGCGCTCGATCATCGGGTGCAGGCCCTGCTCGAAGCGGTCGCTCCAGCCACCGGCCGCGCCGCCGGTGACGCCGCTGGAGGGGGAAGGGGCGGAGGGATCGCTCATCGGGCAGCGGCTGCTCAGCCCTCCAGCTTGGCAGGGCTGGGCAGGGGGGGAAGGCTCACCTCATCGCGCACCTTGAGCACCACCAGCGAGGCGTCATCTTCGAGGTGATGGTCGGGGCCGACGAACCGGTCGAGGCGGGCGAACAACCGCTCGAGCACGGCCTGGGCCGCCAGACCCTCGCGGCAGGCGCCGTGGAAGGCCCGCACCAGCCGCTCCTCATCGAAGCGCTCGCCGCTGAAGCCACTGGCCTCGGTAACGCCGTCGGTGTAGTAGAGCAGCACATCGCCGGGTTCGAGCACCACTTCGGCGCAGCCGTAGTGCACCTCGCTCTGCAGGCCGATCAGCAGGCCGGGGGCATCGAGGCGCTCCACGGCGCTGGAGCGGCGGCGCCAGAGCAGCGGCGGGTTGTGGGCGGCGTTGGCGAAGCGAAGGCGACGGCTGCGCGGGTCGTAGTCGGAATAGAAAAGACTGACGAAGCGGTGGGAGTGGGCCAGATCCTCCTGGGCCAGCTGGTTGAGGTCGTGCAGGATGCGATCGGGCGCCAGGCCGCTGAGCACCTCGGCCCGCAGCATGCCCCGCAGCAGCGTCATCAGCAGGCCGGCGGGGACCCCTTTGCCCATCACGTCGCCCACCACCAGCGCCCAGGGGGCCTGTTCGCGGCGACGCCCGCTGAGCCGGGGGAAGACCGGGATGAAGTCGATGTAGTCGCCGCCCACCTGGAACGCCGGCCGGCAGCGGGCCGCCAGCTCCACCCCCTCGATCTGCGGGCAGCGATCGGGCAGCAGCTGGGCCTGGATCTCGGCGCCGATGCTCAACTGCCGATCGAGACGCTCGTGGCGACGCATGTCCTCCTGCAGCATCTCGTTCTCGAGAGCCACTCCGGTGAGATCGGCAACGAGCTGGAGATGGCGGCGGTGCACCTCGCTCCAGCTGGTGCCGCGCCGGCCGCTGAACACATACAGCCTGCCGCGCTGGCGGCTGCGGGCCACCACCGAAGTGACGACCAGGGGCGCGCCACCGATCAGGCGGCGGATCAGCGGATCGAGCAGCCCCGCCACCGCCTCGTCGCCGGAGAGGGCCTGCAGCTGGCTGTCGGGAAGGGAAGCCAGCTGGCGCAGCACCTCAGCACAGCGTTCACCGCGGGTGGCCTGCAGCTGCTCGCGCCAGAGGCGGCCATCGGGGTGGAACACCACCAGCAGGCAGCCTTCGGCCTCCAGCAGCCGGGCGCCCACCAGCGGCACCAACTCCAGAAAGCGGCCCAGATGGGTGAAGCTGCGCAGCGCGTAGGCCAGCGAGGCGAGCAGCTCCTGGGTGCGGCGCTGCTCGCGGCTGAGGCTGTCCAGCAGCTGGCGCAGGGAGGCGGCGGCCGTCAGCGCCTGGGCGGGGCGGGGGGCAGCCTGCGGGAGAGGGGAAGGCTTCGGTGGCGGCTTGCTGCTCAAGGAGCGGCCGCGGAGGACCCGCAAGGTAGCAGCGGCGCTCAGCCGGCGAGCAGCGCTTCGACGAACTCGAAGCTGTTGAACGGCCGCAGATCGCGGATGCCTTCGCCGGCACCGACAAACCGAATCGGCAGGCCGGCCTCCGAGGACACCGCCAGAGCCACACCACCGCGGGCGCTGCCATCCAGTTTGGTGAGCACCACACCGGTGAGGCCGGCGGCGCTGGCAAAGGCCATCGCCTGGCGCAGGCCGTTCTGGCCCTGGCTGGCATCGAGCACCAGCAGGGATTCCACCGCCGCATCGGGCGCCAGCTTGTCGATGATGCGACGCACCTTGCTGAGCTCCTCCATCAGGTTGTGCTTGGTCTGCAGGCGGCCGGCCGTGTCGACCAGCAGCAGCTCGGTGCCGCGGGAGCGGGCAGCGCCGATGGCGTCGTAGACGACGGCGGCGGGATCGGCATTGGCGCTGGGATTGGCAACCACCGGCACGCCGCTTCGCTCCCCCCAGACGCTCACCTGCTGCACGGCGGCGGCTCGGAAGGTGTCGGCCGCGGCAATCAGGCAGCTGTAGCCGCTGCGCACCGCAAGGTTGGCCAGCTTGCCAAGGGTCGTGGTCTTGCCGACGCCGTTGACGCCCACCATCAGCCAGACGTTGAGCCGATCGCGGCGGGGGGCGAGCAGGGGCTCGCCGCTGGCGGCGATCGGCGCCTCGAGCAGACCGCGCAGCTGCTCCTTGAGGAAGCGGATGCCCTCGGCCGGGTCCACCACCTCCTCGTTGAGGCGGCTGCGCAGGGCTTCAAGCACCCGGTCGGTGGCCTGCACTCCCACGTCGGCGCGCAGCAGCGTGGTCTCGAGGTCGTCGAGCACCTCGGGGGTGAGGGGGTCGTCGCCAAGGTTGGCCAGCAGCTGGGTGACGAAGCCGCGGCGCGTCTTCTCCAGGCCGCGGCGCAGGCGGCCGAGCCAGTCGATCTCCTCCACCGAGATCTGGTCCACGCTGCGCCCCTGGGCAGCGAGCACCTCGGCCGACCAGGTGAAGTCGTCGTCGAAGGCGCCGAGCTGGGGCTCGCCATCCTCGGGGGTGGGCGTGGGGGTCGCGGCGGCTGGGGATGCAGGGGGCGGGGCCGGAGCCGGGGCGGCCGGAGCTGGGGCCGTGGAGGCGGCGGCCGGAGCCGGGGCGGTGAGCTGCTCAAGGCGTTCGCGCCGCTGGGCGGCGGCCTGCTCCAGCAGCGAGAGGGACTCAGGCGGCGGCGCAGGAGCCGGCTCGGCGGCAGGAATCGGCTCAGGAGCGGGCTCGGCGGCGCTGGCGGGCTCAGCCGCAGCAGGCGGAAGAGCGGCTTCAACCACCGGAGGCGCGGCCGGGGGCGCATCGGTGGCCGGAGCCTCTGGGGCGCGGCGGGCGGCCTCCTGCTGGGCGCGCAGCCGGGCGTAGGCCTCCCGGGCCCAGGCGAGGGCGTCCTCATCCACCGCCCCGATCGCCGGGGTGGCCGTGGCGCTGGGCGGCTCGGCGGCGGGTTCGGCGAGGGGCTCGGCGGCAGCGGGCTCCACGGGCGGTGGAGCCGGAGGCTGGTCGGCGGGCTCGGCGGCCGAAGGGGGCGGCGCCGCCGCGGGGGGCTGGGCGGCCGGCGGGGAGGTGGCGCCGCGCTTGAACCAGTCAAAGACCATCGCCGCTCAGACCTTCGCCGTGGTGTAGCGGCGCAGCACGCCGTTGATCATGCGACGGCCCTGCTCGTCGCTGTAGCGGTTGGCCAACTCCACCGCCTCGTTGCAGGCCACCGCCGGCGGGGTTCCCAGGGTTCCCAGGTCGACGGCGGCCAGCCGCAGGATGTCGCGGTCGATGCGGGGTAGGCGACCCAGGCGCCAGCCCTCCATCACCGCATCGAGACGGGCGTCGATCGCCTCGCGCTCCGCCAGAACCGCACGGGTGCGCTCGATCGCACCGCGGCGCACCTCCTCCTGGTCGGAGAGCAGCAGCAGCCTGGGCAGCTCCAGGCTGGCCGAGAGCCGGTTGAGAGCCCGCTCGGCGTGGGAGAGACCCGCGCGCAGGTGATCGCGCACCCGGGGCAGGGAGGTGTCGCCCCCTTCCTGAAGCTCGCTGTCGAGCAGCTGCTGTTCGGCCTGCTGAAGATCAGCGGCGGAGCTGTCGAGGGCTTCGCGCACATGCTGGGCGAGGCTGGCGAGAACCTGCTGCAGCAGGGCCTCCATCGATAGATCGGGGGCAGCGGCAGCGCGGTCACTGACCTGGCCGAGCATCAGCAGGGCAAGTTCGCGGGCGAGGGTACGGCTCTTCATTCAGGAAAGCTGGGGAGCCCGCAGCTGGGCCAGCAGGCTGGAGAAGCTGCGGTTGGAGGGGGTCTCCTTTTCGTCGGGGTTGACGATGCCCGCGGAGATGATCGTGCGGAAGGCATCCTCCACGCTGAGGTCGACATCGCGGACGGAACGCTCCGGCACAACCGCGTACCAGCCCGTGGTGGGGTTGGGGGCGGTGGGGATGAACACGCTCAGCATCGTCTGGTCGAAATCGGCCTGGATGGAGCTGGCCAGCACACCGGTGACGAAGCCCAGCGCGTAGAGGCCCTCACGCGGATACTCCACAAGCACCACGCGGCGGAACCGACGCGAATTGTCGCGCAGGAAGGTTTCGAGCAGCTGCTTGAGGGTCTTGTAGACCGAGCCGGCCAGGGGAATGCGCAGCAGGGTTCCCTCGCCGAACTCCAGCAGCCAGCGGCCGACGATGTTGCGGGCCATCAGGCCGATCAAGAGGATGCCGAGCAACGGCACCAGCAGACCCACCCCGAGGTTGATCAGCTCCTGCAGGAGCGGATTGAGGGTGTTGAAGGGGTTGAACTGCTTGGGGATCGAGGTAAGAAAGGCCAGGACGAAGCGACTGACCGTGGTGGCCAGCCAGATCGTGGTGGCCAGCGGGATCACCACCAGCAGGCCGGCGATCAGATCGTTCTTGAGATCCTGCTGAAGGCGGCTGCCCAGCGGCTGATCGGGGCGGGGGCTGGAGGGAACCACGGACCGGGTCGTGGGGAGAGAGCCAACGCTAACCAGCGGCGGTGCCGCGGAGAGCGGCCAGGCTCAGAGAACGCTGCCGAGGCAGAGAATGGTGAAGGCGAAGATCAGGATGATCGCCCCGCCGGTGCTGCCGAAGCGTCGCTGGCTGTTGGCCACCCTGGCGGTCTGCTCGGACTGGGTGAATTTTTTCTCCATCGTGTCGAGCTGGCGATCGATGAAGGCGCGGGCCGCCTGGGTTTTCTGCGCGTCGCTGGCTCCGGCAGGGATCTGGCCAGCGGCTTCGGCCTGCCGCACCAGCTGCTGCAGCACCGCAGGATCCTTGCTCTGCTGGCGGGCCATTTCCAGTTGGCCCCGCTGGGCAGCGAGCTGCTGGTCGGTCTGCTCCTGAAGGATCTGGTCGCCGCCGAAGGCGATCGGCAGCGACGCCGTGAGCAACACCGCCAGCAGTCCACTGATGATGCAGATGGCCCAATGCAGCGGCGTGCGCCTCTCTGACCCCGAGGGATCCTCGAGGCGGGAGGAGAGATACATCAGCAGAAGGCCCATCAGAGCCATCGGCGCCTGGCTCACAAGCCGCTCCACCACGAGCTGGCGGAAGGGTTCGCTGCCCCAGTCCCAGAGGATCAGCACCGAGACCAACTGCAGCAGCAGGAGCACCACCAGGGTGAGGCCCAACCAGCGCAGCAGGGGGCTAAACCGGGTGGTGGAAGAAGCTGTCACGCGAGTGGGCACAGGGTTTTCCCACCTTAACGACCGCCCGTGAACCGGCCATCCCATGGCGACGCCAGCCCCGACGCGCTGAAACAGGACTTGAAGCGCGAGGCCGCAGACCTGGGATTTGACCCGGTGGGGATCGCCGCCGTTCCCGGCGGACCGCGGCTGGCCCTGCGCAGCGCCGCCCTGGAGCGCTGGCTTGCGGCAGGCCACCAGGCGGAGATGGCCTGGATGGCCGACCCGCGGCGGCGGGCGGTGGCGGAGCTGCTGCCCGGCGTGCGCTCGCTGCTGGCCGTGGGCCTGCCGCACCATGTGGCCGCCACGCCGGAGCCCGGCACCTTGAAGGTGGCGCGCTATGGCTGGGGCCGGGATTATCACCGTCTGATCGAGGGCCGGCTTCGGCGCCTCGGCCGCTGGCTGGAGGAGCGGCGGCCCGGCAGCCGCTGGCGGGTCTGCGTCGACAGCGCGCCGCTGATGGACCGGGCCTGGGCCGAGGAGGCGGGCCTGGGCTGGATCGGCAAGAACGGCAACCTGATCCACCGAAAGCGAGGGTCGTGGCTGCTGCTGGGCCACCTGCTCACCACCGTGGCGCTGCCCCCCGACCAGCCGGCAGTGAGCCTCTGCGGACGCTGCCGGGCCTGCCTTGATGCCTGCCCCACAGGCGCGATTCCGGAGCCGTTCGTGGTCGATTCGCGGCGCTGCATCGCGTATCACACGATCGAGAACCGCGATCCGGAGCTGCCGGCCCCGATCGCCTCGGCGCTGCACGGCTGGGTGGCGGGCTGCGACATCTGCCAGGAGGTCTGCCCCTGGAACCAGCAGCCGCTGCCCAGCAGCGTGGAGGCGGACCTGCAACCCCGCCCCTGGCTTCTGGCACTGCGGCCGGAGCAGGCCCTGAGATGGAGCGACGCCGAATGGGATGGCCGACTGCGGGCCTCAGCGCTGCGGCGTCTCAAGCCCTGGATGTGGCGACGCAATATCACAGCTGCCGTGGGGAATGGGGGGAGCTCTCCCTAGGCTGGGTCGAATTCGTGCGGATCCTGTGGGCCGGCGCCGGGGGCACCCTTTCTTGAAACTCCTCTCGCCGGTCGGGGGCTCACCGGTCGGGGCCCTGCTGGCCCTGGGCGTTGCCATTGTGCCTGTCTTGCCCGTGCTGCAGGCGGGGGAGGCGCGGGCGATGGTGCCCTACGTCTACGTGCCGCCGGAGCGGGACCTGGAGGCGGCGGGCCTGGGCATCGCCCAGGCGGCGGCGCGGCTGCTGCGGCTGGGGCAGGCGGAGGAGGCGGCCCGGCTGGCGGAGCTCACCGTGCGGCTGCTGCCGGGCGATCCGCGCGGCTGGGTGCTGCTGGCGGAGGCCCAGCTGCGCAGTGACCGCATCGACAAGGCCCTGTGGGCCCTGGGCAAGGCCAAGCAGCTCGACCCGCAGAACCCGGGCATCTGGTTCGCGGAGGGCTCCCTGGCGCTGCGCAACCAGAAGCCCCAGGAGGCGATCGAGCTGCTCAACCGCGGCCTGCAGCTCGAGGGTCGCAACGCCGGCGCCCACTTCGATCTCGGCAACGCCCAGCTGCTGCTGGGCCAGAGCGAGCGGGCCCTGGGTTCGTATGAGAAGGCGGCGAAACTGCGGCGGGATTTCTGGGAGGCGATCAACAACCAGGGGTTGGTGTTGTGGGAGCTGGGCAGGCGGCCGGCGGCGCTGGAGCGCTGGCGCCAGGTGTTGCGCATCAAGCCCGATGTGCCCGAAACCTCCCTGGCCCTGGCCGCCGGCCTGTTCGCCAGCGATTCGGCAGGGCAGCGCGCCGAAGCCCTGCGCCTGGCGGAGATGGCCCTCAACGAGGAACCCAACTACGTGCTCGACAGCTACCAGAGCGAGCAGCTCTGGGGCGAGAAGCTCCGCGGCGACACGCGCCGCCTGCTCAGCCAGCCGGAACTGAAACTCGTGGTGGAGCGGGCGATGGCCAACGCCACGGCCGGCGACGACAAGGGAACCGGCGAGTGAACGGGGACCGGGCGTGCCGCGATCGGTAGGCTGAGCCCCGTCTTCCGCCCTCAGACCCCAGCACCGGATGGCCGAGGAGCGCCGCGCAAGCCCGAACGAAGACGACCGGATCGAGCCGATCGCGCTGCACCAGGAGATGCAGCGCTCGTATCTCGAATACGCGATGAGCGTGATCGTGGGGCGGGCCTTGCCCGACGTGCGCGACGGGCTCAAACCAGTGCAGCGGCGCATCCTGTTTGCGATGCACGAGCTCGGGCTCACCCCCGACCGCCCCTACCGCAAGTGCGCGCGCGTGGTGGGCGACGTGCTCGGCAAGTACCACCCCCATGGGGACCAGGCGGTCTACGACGCCCTGGTGCGGCTGGTGCAGACCTTCGCCAGCCGCCATCCCCTGCTCGATGGGCACGGAAACTTCGGCTCGGTCGATGACGACCCGCCCGCGGCGATGCGCTACACCGAAACCCGCCTGGCGCCGATCGCCAACGAGGCCCTGCTCGACGAGATCGGCAACGACACGGTCGATTTCGCGCCCAACTTCGACGGCTCCCAGCAGGAGCCCACGGTGCTGCCCGCCCAGCTCCCGTTCCTTCTGCTCAACGGCTGCTCCGGCATCGCCGTGGGCATGGCCACCAGCATCCCGCCCCACAACCTCGGCGAGGTGGTGGATGCGCTGATCGCGCTGATTCGCCGCCCCGACCTCAGCGACGAGAAGCTGCTGGAGCTGGTGCCCGGACCCGACTTCCCCACCGGCGGCGAGGTACTCACCGGCGCCGGCCTGCGCGACACCTACCTCAGCGGCCGCGGCAGCATTCCGATGCGCGGCATCACCCACCTCGAGGAGGTGCAGCCGGGCAAGGGCCGCCACCGGCGCAGCGCCATCGTGGTGACGGAACTTCCCTACCAGCTCAGCAAGGCGGGCTGGATCGAGAAGCTGGCCGAACAGGTGAACGAAGGCCGCATCACCGGCATCGCCGACATCCGCGACGAAAGCGACCGCGAGGGGATGCGGGTGGTGGTGGAGCTGCGCCGCGACGCCAACGCCGCCACCGTGCTGGCGGAGCTACAGCGCCGCACCGCCCTGCAGAGCAATTTCGGCGCAATCCTGCTGGCGTTGGTGAACGGCCAGCCGGTGCAGCTCACCCTGCGGCAGCTGCTGCAGCAGTTCCTCGAATACCGCGAGCTCACCCTGATCCGGCGCACGCGCCATGCCCTCAGCCGCTGCGAAGACCGGCTGGAAGTGGTGGAAGGCCTGATCCGGGCCCTGGGCCGTCTGCGGGAGGTGATCGAGATGATCACCGCCGCCACCGATGCCGCCGCCGCCAAGGCCAGCCTGCAGGTGCATCTCGACCTGAGCGAGCGCCAGGCCGAGGCGGTGCTGGCGATGCCGCTGCGGCGGCTCACCGGGCTGGAGCAGCAGAGCCTGCACAAGGAAGCCGAGGAGCTGCGGGTCGAGCGCACGCGCCTGCGCCACCTGCTCGACGACCGGGACAGCCTGCTGGAGGCGATGGTGGTGGAGCTCAAGGCGCTGAAGAAGCGTTACGGCACCCCCCGCCGCACCCGCCTGGTGGAGGGGGGCGACGAGGTGGTGGCCCAGCGCGGCGCCGCCATGCGGCCCACGGCTGAACTGCAGCGGCAACAGGCGTTCGAGGCTCTCGCCGGCGACAGCCGCCTGCTGCTGCAGTGCGATGGCACGCTGCGGATCGTCACGCCGCAGGTGCTGGGCCGCCTGCACCTGGAGGAAGCGGCCGAGCTCGGGGAGCAGCCCGCCCCGGCCCGGCTGCTGTTGACGGTGGGCGAACGGCCCCAGTTGCTGGTCTTCAGCGCCGATGGGCGGGTGGCCCTGCTGCGCTGGGAATTCGCCGGGCAGCAGCCGGGGAGCCTGGAGCGGTTCTTGCCCGACGGGCTCAGCGGCGCCCGCGTGGTGCAGGTGCTGCCGCTGCCCGCAACGCCCCAGGGGAGCCTGGGCCTGCTCAGCAGCGACGGCCGTTTCAAGCGCCTGCCGATCGAAGACTTCCTGGAGCTCTCCGGGCGGGCGGCCACCGTGCTGAAACTCAAGGACGGCGTGGAGCTGCGACGGGTGGTTCCCTGCCAGGAGGGCCGGGATCTGGTGGTGGCCAGCAGCACGGGGCGGTTGCTGCGGCTGGCGGTGAACGAGGCCAACCTGCCGGTGATGGGGCGCACCGCCCAAGGTCCGCAGCTGTTGCGCCTGCTGCCTGGCGAGGCGGTGGTGGGGGCGGCCTGCGTGGCCGGGGGCGGCGTAGGGGGAGTGGTGCTGGCCAGCCGCGGCGGCCAGCTGAAGCGGCTGCGCCTGGCTGATCTGCGCCTCTGCCAGCGGGGCGACCTGGGAATGATCGGCCTGCGCTTCCACAGCCGAGGCGATGCGCTGGTCGACCTGTGCGGCGATGACGCGCCCCTGCTCGGGCTGCGGCTGGAGGGGGGCGTGGGCCGCAGTGCCCGATTGCGGCCTGGCGACCTGCCGGCCGAAGACGGGGCGGGCACCGGCCTGCAGCTGCCGCTGGCCGCGAGCGAGAGCCTCCTGGAGCTGGTGCCGCTACGGCTGGCATGAGGGTTCGACGGGCCACCTCCTTGCTGTTGGTCCTGGTTGGGCCGGCATGGCTGGCCCCGGGGTTGGCGGGGCCGGCCGCAGCATCCCCGCCAGCCCTGATTCCGCTGCAGGCAGCGCAGGGCCAGGCGCTGCTGGCCCGCAGCCGGGCCCAGGCCGATTTCCTGCCGCTGGTGGGGTGGTTCGAAACCCAGGCCAACCTGGCTTACTGCGGCGTGGCCAGCGCCGTGATGGCCCTTAACAGCCTGGCCCTGCCGGCGCCCCCCGTCCCCAGCCACGGCACCTACCGCTTCTGGACCCAGACCAACCTGTTCACCACGGCGGCGGCGCAGGGCACAGGCGGCCCGGAACAGGTGGGGCGCCGCGGCATGACCCTGGCCCAGCTGGCCGGCCTGCTGGCCCAACCCGGCCTGACGGTGCAGCGCTGGCACGGCGACCAGCTGAGTCTCCCCCAGCTGCGGGGGTTGCTGCGCCAGGGCCTGGCCGACCCCTCGGATCGGCTGCTGGTGAACTACCACCGCTCCAGCCTGGGCCAGGCTGGCGGTGGCCACATCGCGCCGCTCGCCGCCTACGACGAAGCCACCGATCAGGTGCTGATCCTCGATGTGGCCCGCTACCGCTATCCCTCGGTCTGGGTGCCGACACAGGCGCTGTGGCAGGCGATCCGCACCCGCGATGCCGATTCAGGCCTCAGCCGCGGCCTGGTGCGCCTGCGGCCTGCAGCCACGCCTCGATCCGGGCTGTGAAGGCCTCGGGGCTGTGGTGGGTTTCCGCCCAGGCGCGGCAGCCGGCGCGGTCGAGCTGACCGGCCCGCTGCACGGCGGCCGCCAGGGCCTCAAGGTCGTCCGGCGTGGCCAGGGCCCCGTTCACCCCCTCGCGCACCAGCTCGCCCGGACCACCGCGGGCGTAGGTGGCCACCGGCACGCCGCAGGCCATCGCCTCCACCACCACGTTGCCGAAGGCCTCATTCCAGCGGGGAGTGTTGAGGAACACGCTGCAGCGCCCCAGCTCGGCCTGCAGCCGCTCGGTGGGCTGGAAGCCGCACCAGCGGATCGTGCCCGCCGGAACGGCTTTCTCCACCGCCGCGGCATAGTCCTCGTTCTCCCGCAGCCCCCACACCCGCAACGGCAGGCCGAGGCGGGCGGCCACGCGGGCGGCATCCTCCAGACCCTTCTCCGGAGCGATGCGGCCGGCCCAGCCGAGCACCGGCTCCACCTGCTCGGGGGCAGGCGGGTGGTAGCGGTCGAGGTCAAAGCCATTGCCCACCAGATGCGGCGGGGCGGCGAGGCGGAAATCGGCCGCCTGGGCGGCGGTGTGGAAGGCGAGCCGGTCGGGGTTCCAGGCCGAGACCGCCTCAATCGCCGCGTCCATCACCTCCGCCACCGAGCCCATGCTCACCAGATGGCACAGCGGTGTGGCCAGATGGGGCGTGAGCCAGAACGGCAGCCAGTCGTAGGCGAGGTTGAGGATGCGGTCGAACGCCGCCTGCTGCGCCAGGGCCCGGCTCCAGAGGCGGGGCAGCAGGGCGTCGGCGGGGATGGAGATGGGGGCCTCACGGGGGCAGTGCTGCCAGCTGGGCTGGTCGGCGCCGCGCTCTTCCCAGAGCCGGGCGCCGGCACAGGCGGGGGAAAGCTCCGACCCCTCTGCCGCCAGCACCGTCACCGCATGGCCACGGGCCAACAGGCCGGCGATGATCATGCCGGCGGTGTGCTCGACGCCGCCGCCGCGGCCACTGCCGAGGCGACCGACCGGCGTGCTCACCACCAGCACCCTCATCCACCGCCCCCGTCTGTGCAGAGCCAGCATGGCAGCCGCCTAGGGTGGCCGACTCCGTGCGCCGACCCCGCGTGACCGCGCCCGCCGCCCCCTCCTCCCTCACGGTGCAGCGCTTTCTGGCGGATGGGTTCGCCCTGCGCAGCCAGTTGGCCGCCTTTCTGGCGATCCGCCCCGACGAACTGGATGCGCTCCTGCCGCAGGGAACCGCCGCCCTGGCCAACCTGCATCCGGGTGCCTTCGATCCGCAGCAGGCAGGCGCCTTCTACGAGGAAACGGTGGGCGACGGCCACCTGCTCGAGCTGGCCGCCTGGCATCTCGGCAGCGCCGACTACATCGCCGACACGCTGCGGCTGCAGGAGCAGTTCGCCGGCGGCCCCGTGCTCGACTTCGGCGGCGGCATCGGCAGCCATGCCCTGGCGGCCGCCGCCCTGCCGCAGGTGGAGCAGGTGTGGTTCGTGGACCTGAACCCGCGCAACCGGGCCTTCGTGCAGTGGCGCGCCGAACAGCTGGGGCTGGCCGATCGCATCCGCTGTCACCGCGATCTCGACGACGACGCACTACCAGCGCGCTTCGACACGCTGGTGTGCCTCGACGTGCTGGAACACCTGCCCGATCCGGCGGGCCAGCTGGAGATCTTCGCGGACCGGCTCGCCGCCGACGGCCACGCCCTGCTGAACTGGTACTTCTTCCAGGGATTCCAGGGGGAGTACCCCTTCCACTTCGACGACCCGCTGCTGGTGGAGCAGTTCTTCCGCACGCTGCAGAGCCGCTTCCTGGAGGTATTCCACCCCTGGCTGATCACCACCCGCTGCTACCGGTTGATGGCGGCGCCGCCAATGGGGGCAACAGCGCCGCAAACCGGCGCCTAGCCGCGGGCCATCCCGGCCGGCTCGAGCATCAGCTTGCTGCGGCGGGTGGCCTCATCCATCTCGATCGGATAATCGCCGTCGAAGCAGGCGGTGCAGAAGTGGCCGGAGTGGGTGCGGGCCGCTTCCACCATGCCAGCCTTGCTGAGATAGGCGAGGGAATCGACGCCGAGGTGCGCTTCGATCTCGGCCAGGCTGAGGCGGGCCGCGATCAGGTGGTCCTGGGTATCGGTGTCGATGCCGTAGAAGCAGGGGTGGGTGACCGGCGGCGAGCTGATGCGCATGTGCACCGCGGTGGCGCCGGCGTCGCGCAGGGCCTGCACGAGCTTGCGGCTGGTGGTGCCGCGCACGATTGAATCATCGATCACCACCACCCGCTTGCCGGCGAGCACATCGGGCAGGGGGTTGAGCTTGACGCGGATGCCGGCCTCGCGCATCGCCTGGGTGGGCTGGATGAAGGTGCGGCCCACGTAGCGGTTCTTGATCAGGCCGTCGCCGAAGGGGATACCGCTGACGCCGGAGTAGCCGATCGCCGCCGGGATGCCCGAATCGGGCACGCCAATCACGATGTCGGCCTCCACGGGGGTTTCGCGCGCCAGCACCTCGCCGATGCGCACGCGGTAGCTGTAGAGCGATTCGCCGAAGAAGCGGCTGTCGGGGCGGGCGAAGTAGATCATCTCGAAGACGCACAGCTTTGCCGGCTCCTCGATCCAGCGGCTGTGGTGCGGCTTGGCCTCGCCCTGGCGGAAGTGCACCAGTTCGCCCGGGGCGACGTCGTCGTCGTAGGCGGCACCGATGATGTCGAGGCCGCAGGTTTCACTGCTCACCACCCACTGGGCCTCGTCGCGCTCGCCGATGTGGCCGAACACCAGGGGCCGGATGCCGTGGCCATCGCGCAGCGCGAACAACCCTTCGGGGGTGCCGATCACCAGACTGAAGGCGCCGCGGCAGCGGGCGGCGGCGCTGCGGATCGCCTCACTCCAGCCCTGGCCGGCATCCACCGCCTCCTGCAGGGCGAAGGCGATCAGCTCGGAATCGGTGGTGGAGGTGAACTCGCCGGAGAGATGGGCGAGGGCGGCGCGCAGCTCGGTGGCGTTGACGAGGTTGCCGTTGTGGGCGAGGGCGAAGGGGCCGCGGCGGGTCATCAGCACCACCGGCTGGGCGTTGCACACGCGGCTGCTGCCGGTGGTGGAGTAGCGGTTGTGGCCGATCGCCAGCTCACCGGGCATGCGGGCCAGCACGTCCTGATCGAACACCTGGCTCACCAGGCCCATGTCCTTGTGCAGCCGCACCTGGGCGTCCTGGAAGACGGCGATGCCGGCCGATTCCTGGCCGCGGTGCTGCAGGGCGTAGAGGCCGAAGTAGGCGAGGTTGGCCACCGCCTGGCCGGGGGCCATCACGGCGAAGACACCGCAGGCCTCCTCCGGCTTGTCGGGCCGTTCCGGGGAATCCGACGCTCCCAGCCGGTCAGCGGTCACAGGGGGAACCGGAGGCACGGCAGGGGGCGAAGAGGGGAAGCGGGCATCCTGACGCATCGCTGGCGCCTCAATGCTCGGGCGGCGGGCCGGCATCCCGCAGGCGGCGGGGAATCGCCTGTTCGTAGCTGTGGCGGAGGTCGTGAACGGCCAACTGCAGCAGCACCGCCTCGCCCCCCAGGATCGTGAGCGTGGGGGAGGCCTCCACCGTGCCGAGCCGCACGGCAGCGGCGGAGGGGCCGGCGACAGCCAGGCCGGCGTCCGCGAGGACCTGCTGCCAGGCGGCCTCCTGCTCGGGGGCCACACTCACCAGCACACGGGCGCCCCCCTCCGCGAACAGCAGCCGGTCGGGGCGAGCGGCACCGGCGCTGAGCACCAACCGCGCCCCCAGGCCGCCAGCCAGGCAGGCTTCGGCCGCCGCCACCGCCAGGCCGCCGTCGCTGAGGTCGTGGGCGGAGGCCACCACACCGGCGCCGATGGCGCGGCGCAGACAGGCCTGCACGAGGACTTCCAGGTCCAGGTCGACCAGCGGCGGGCGGCCGGTGAGCTGGCCGTGGATCGCCTCGAGGTAGCTGCCGGCGGCCAGGGACACGCGCGGGTCGGCAGGGCTGTCGCCAGCCTCGGGCGGCACCCCCAGCAGCCAGATGGCGTCGCCGGGCTGTCGCCAGGCCAGGCCGGTGACGCGCGCGAGATCGGGCACCAACCCCACCATCCCCACCACGGGAGTGGGATGGATCGGCTGCAGCGAGCCATCGCCGAGGCGGCTCTCGTTGTAGAGGGAGACGTTGCCGCCGGTGACCGGCGTGCCCAGGGCGCGGCAGGCCTCGGCCAGGCCGCGGCAGGCCATCGCCAGCTGCCAGTAGCCGGTGGGGGTTTCCGGGGAGGGGAAATTGAGGTTGTCGGTGACGGCCAGGGGTTCGGCGCCGACACAGCTGAGATTGCGGGCGGCCTCCGCCACCGCCGCCATGCCGCCCCGCTCAGGGTCGAGGGCGACCCAACGGTTGGGGCAATCCACCACCGCCGCGACGCCGCGGCGGCAGGGCCGCAGCGCCGCCTCGCCCTGCTGGGGCCGCAGCCGCAGCACCGCCGCATCAGCGCCGCCGGGGGGCACCACGGTGTTGGCCTGCACCTGGTGGTCGTACTGGCGCCACACCCAGCGCTTGCTGGCGATGGTGGGGTCGTCGAGCAGGCGCAGGAGGACGTCCCCCCAGGGAAGGTGGCCGTCGGCGAGGGCCACCCCCTGGTGGTCGGCGGCGGGAAGCTCGGCCTCCGTCCAGCGCCAGTGGGCCTGGATCGCGGCGGGGGGCTCGGCGAGCAGCTCGTGGTGGTTGATCGGCGTGTCCTCCGCCAGGGCGCGGGCGGGCACCTCGGCGGCCACGCTGCCGCGGTGCAGCACCCGCACCACGTTCTCCTCCAGCACCCGGCCCACCACCGCCGCCTGCAGCCCCCAACGCCGGAACCGGGCCATCAGCGGCTCCTCCCGGCCGGGCCGCACCACGAACAGCATCCGCTCCTGCGACTCGCTGAGCAGGAACTCGTAGGCGGTCATGCCGCTCTCACGGGCCGGCACCCGGTCGAGGTCGAGCTCGACGCCCACCCCGCCCTTGGCGGCCATCTCGGCGCAGCTGCAGGTGAGGCCGGCGGCGCCCATGTCCTGGGCGGCGACCACATCGCCGCTCTGGAAGGCCTCCAGACAGGCCTCGATCAGGCCCTTCTCAAGGAACGGATCCCCCACCTGCACGGCGGGACGGTCGTCGAGGGAGGCCTCGCTGAGCTCGGCGCTGGCGAAGCTGGCGCCGCCCATGCCATCGCGGCCGGTGGTGCTGCCCACGTACACCACCGGGTAGCCGATGCCGCTGGCGCCAGCGCGCACGATGTCGTCGGTCTCCATCAGCCCGAGCGCCATGGCGTTCACCAGAGGGTTGCCGGAATAGCTGGGGTCGAAGGCCACCTCACCGCCCACGGTGGGCACGCCGACGCAGTTGCCGTAGTGGGCGATGCCGGCCACCACCCCCTCCATCAGGCCCACGTTGCGGGGCTCTTCGAGCGGTCCGAAACGCAGGGCGTTGAGCAGGGCGATCGGCCTTGCCCCCATCGTGAAGATGTCGCGCAGGATGCCGCCGACGCCGGTGGCCGCCCCCTGGAACGGCTCGACGGCGGAGGGGTGGTTGTGGCTCTCGATCTTGAAGGCCAGGCGCTGGCCCTCGCCGAGATCGACCACGCCTGCGTTCTCGCCGGGGCCCACGAGGATTCGCGGTCCGCTGGTGGGGAAGCCGGCGAGAAGCGGACGCGAGTTGCGGTAGCAGCAGTGCTCCGACCACATCACCCCGAACATGCCGAGCTCGGCCCGGTTGGGCTCGCGGCCGAGGCGGCGCACGATCTCGGCGTAGTCGGCGTCGCTCAGCCCCTCCTTGCGCAGCGCCTGCCGCACCTCGTCGGACAGGGGGCTGGCGGGGGCGGAGGAGGCGACCACGGCGCGTCGGCGGCGACCTCCAGTATCAGATCCAGGGGTCGTCGTCTTCGCGCCGGGGCGCGCGATCGCGGGGACGCGGGCGCTCGCGCGGATCCCGCTCGCGGGGGGGCCAATCGTCGTCCCAGTCGTCGAGGGGGTCGGGGATGCCGGGAGGGGCCTCCTCCTGCGAGGGGGGCTCCTCCAACCAGCCCTCGAGACGGTCCTCCAGGCGGCCGCCGGCCTGCTGCAGCTGCTCCCGCAGACGGGCCGTCTCCTCCCCCATCTGGTCACGCCAGCGGCGGGAGCGCCGCACCAGCTCCTGACGCACGCTGGCGCGGGCCAGGGGCAGGTCGTCGAGGCCCTCCAGGGCGGTCATCACCCGGCCGGGCTGCTGGTCGACGATCCGCTCGGGGCTGAGCCGCCAGCGGCTGCCGCCGGGCAGGCGCGGGTCGCTGCGGGACACCAGATAGTGGCGGATGCGGCCGGTGCGCAATTCCACCGCCGCATCGGCGATGGTGGCCAGCGGGCGGCCGCCGCTGCCGCTGAGCTCCGCCTCCAGCAAGGTGGGCAGGCGCAGCAGGGTGGCCGGATCGGTCTCGGCGGGCTCACCGGCCACGAACGCCTCCTGCTCGTCGAGGCCGCGCAACTGATCGAGACGCCAGACCAGCCGGCGGCCAGCGAAGGCGGACGGGCGGCTGACCCAGCCGAGCAGGCGATGCACCGGCGGGTGCATCCAGCCCGCCACACCGGGGCCATGGTCGAGGCCGCGCTCGCAGCGGACGCGCCGGCGCAGCAGATCGCTCAGCAGCAGCTGCTCGGGGAGGGACAAGCGCTCAGGAGCGGATCTGCACCGGCATCACCAGGTAGGTGAAGGCCCCATCCTCGCCGACGGGGACCAACACGGCGGGGGTGGTGGGTCCGTTGCAGCGCAGGGCCACCTCCTCGGCCGCCATCGCCTTGAGGCCATCGAGCAGGTAACGCACGTTGAAGGCGATCTCGATCGGCTCGCCCTCCACGGTGGCCGCCAGGTCCTCCGAACCGCTGCCCACGTCCTGGGCGTCGGCGCGCAGCACCACCTGGCCGGCGACCGGATCGCTGCTCACCTTGACGACGTTGTTGTGCTGTTCGGCCAGCACCGCCACCCGCTCGAGCGCTGCGACGAACGCGCGGCGGTTGAGCACCAGACGGCGGCCGAAATCCTGGGGGATCAGCTGGCCGTAGTTGGGGTAGGTGCCATCGAGGCTGCGGGTGGTGAGCACCTGATCGGCCCAGAGCACCACCACCTGGCCGCGCTCGCAGAACAGGCTGAGGGGCTCCTGGGAGGGGCGACCGGAGAGGAGGCGCTCCAGCTCCCGCAGCGAACGGGCCGGCACCGTGACCGCGAACGGTTCGCCGGGCGCGTCGGCTGCGCCTTCCTCCACGGCGTGGGGGAGCTGCTGCACCGCCAGGCGGTGCCCATCGGTGGCGGCGCATTCGAGCCGCTCGCCTTCGAGCTGCAGGTGCACGCCGGTGAGGATCTGCTTGGCCTCGTCGCCGCTGCTGGCGAAGAGGGTGGCCCGCAGGCCGCGCACGAGCGCTTCGGCGTCGAGGCGGATCGGGTGGCCGCTCTGGGCCAGGGGCAGGTCGGGGAAATCTTCCGCGGGCATGCCGCGCATCTGGTAACTGCCCGAGAGGCTGCTGATCTCCACCTGCTCCTGGCCCTCGTCGCAACGCAGGGTGATCGGGCTGTCGGCCGGCAGGCGGCTCACGATCTCGCCGAACAGGCGGGCCGGCAGGGTGATGGCACCGCTGCCCTCCACCGAAGCCGGCAGGCTGGTCTGGATGCCGAGGCTGAGGTCGTAGCCGGTCAGGCTCAGGCGACCGGTGGCGGCATCGGCGGTGAGCAGCACATTCGCCAGCACCGGGTGGGTGGGCCGACCCGCCACGGCGCGGCTCACCAACTGGAGGCTGGCATTGAGTTCAGCCTGGGAGCAGACCAGCTTCATGGGGGGCGGACCTCAGGGACGCGGCGGAGCGGACTGGCGGGCCCACGGTTTCACACGGCGGGCAAAAGCGCAACGGCCACCAGCGCCGGGGATCTGAACCGGCCCCTGCCCGACTACGACTTTTCCCACGCCCCCCCTGCGTCAAAAAAAAATCTTTTCAGAGAAAGAAAACAGCCTCGTCGTAGCAGGGGCGGGGGAAAACGGGAAAAAGTTGTCAGATCCTGTGCCAGCCTTGCTTTTTCAAACCCCAGAGGGTGGGGAACCCGTCCGTGAACCCCTCGCCATTCTCAGGTTTTCCACCGATTCCCGGCGATGGGGAAAAGTCGGGCCGGGAGGCGCGCTCGTCCTTCCCCACCGATTCCCCGCTC